>NZ_CABVGX010000020.1 GCF_902497625.1 Pseudomonas fluorescens
AACGGGGGCAAGCCCCCTCGCCACAGGCAATTTGTTCAAGCCCCAACATTGGCGGCGTTGTTCAAGGCTGAGTCCTGCGCGCCCGGTCGTCTTCTGCCGCGAGCTCGCGTAAACTTGCGCGCTTCTCGCAGCCGCCAGGCTGCAATCAATATTTTTCAAAGGTGCCCGCCATGCCTTGGCTGCAAGTCCGTCTCGCCATCAGCCCAGAACAAGCCGAAACCTACGAAGACGCTTTCCTCGAAGTAGGCGCTGTGTCGGTGACCTTCATGGATGCTGAAGATCAGCCGATTTTCGAGCCGGAACTCAACACCACCCCGCTGTGGTCGCACACCCACTTGCTGGCCCTGTTCGAAGGTGGCACCGAGGCCACCAGTGTCCTCGCCCATCTGGAGTTGCTGACCGGTAGTCCGCTGCCCGAACACCACAGCGAAATCATCGAGGATCAGGACTGGGAGCGTAGCTGGATGGACGGCTTCCAGCCGATGCGCTTCGGTCAGCGCCTGTGGATCGTACCGAGCTGGCACGCCGCGCCGGAACCGGACGCCGTGAATCTGCTGCTCGATCCAGGTCTTGCGTTCGGCACCGGCACGCACCCGACCACCGCCCTGTGCCTGGAGTGGCTCGACGGGCAGGACCTGAAGGGCTGCAAGGTACTGGACTTCGGTTGTGGCTCGGGGATTCTGGCGATTGCCGCCCTGTTGTTGGGCGCTGAACAGGCTGTCGGCACCGACATCGACGTGCAGGCGCTGGAAGCGTCGCGCGACAACGCCGGGCGCAACAACATCGCCGAAGCGCTGTTCCCGCTGTACTTGCCTGAAGACCTGCCACAGGTTCAGGCTGACGTGCTGGTGGCCAATATTCTTGCCGGTCCGCTGGTAGCGCTAGCGCCCCAACTGTCCAGCCTGGTCAAGCCCGGCGGCCGTCTGGCGCTTTCAGGCATCCTCGCCGAACAGGGCGACGAAGTGGCCGCCGCTTATGCGCAAGACTTTGACCTGGACCCGATCGCCAATCGCGATGGCTGGGTGCGCATCACCGGCCGTCGGCGCTAGAATGAACCTCTGCACACACCGGATCGCCGCATGACCGACAGCTTCGTCACTCAGTGCCCGCATTGCCAAACCAGCTTCCGCGTTAACCATGCTCAATTGAGCGTGGCCCGCGGAGTAGTTCGTTGCGGCTCGTGCCTGCAGGTATTCAATGCCGCGAAGCAATTGCTCGAGCAAGCCGGCAAAGAGGTGAGCACGCCGGTTGCTCCGGGCAACGTCGAAGCAACGGAACCCCGTGCCATCAGCCAGAAACAATGGTCGGCGACCGAACTTGATCTCGATGCGCTGGATCTGGACGAAGAACTCGCGCGACTCGAACAGCGGGAAAGCCGGCCGACCACCGGGTTTGTCCGTCAGCGGGACGATAGCCTGAGCGCGCGCCGGAGTAACAACGAGCACGAAGAAGAGCCATGGTCCGACAGCCTGTTCAGCGAATCGGCTGCCGATCGCGCGGAAGTCGCTGACGTCGGCGAGACGGCGCCGCCGCTGATCGAGACTGGAGTTCTTTCGCGCACCGAGCCGTCCCTGTCGCTTGTGCCGGTCGAACTGGACGACGAGCCGCAGCCGCCGCAACTGCGCCTGGACGATCCTCTCGATGCCCCACCCCATCATGAACGCTTGTCGGCGACCTCTGCCAGAGACGATTTCGACGACGACCTGTCTTCAGTCGCGCCCCTGCGCAAGCGTCATGAGCGAAACGAATCGACCGAACGCGTCGAGGCCCTGCAAGACCTGACCGACGATCCGTTGCAACTCGGCTGGCAAACGCGCCGCTCGCCCTGGGGTCGCCGGTTGTTCTGGTTGCTGTTGATCCTGCTGGGTGCAGGCGCGCTCGTCGGCCAGTACGTTGCCTACCATTTCGATGAAATGGCTCGCCAGGACCAGTACCGTCCGTGGTTCCAGCAAGCGTGCCCTCTTATCGGCTGCACCGTTCCATCCAAGGTCGACATTGCCAAAGTCAAAAGCAGCAACCTGGTGGTGCGCAGCCATCCCGAGTTCAACGGTGCACTGGTGGTGGACGCGATCATCTACAACCGTGCGCCCTTTTCCCAGCCATTCCCGCTACTGGAACTGCGCTTCGCCGACCTCAACGGTCATCTGATCGCCAGCCGCCGCTTCAAGCCCGGCGAGTATCTTGGCGGCGACCTCGCAGGCATGGCGGAAATGCCGCCGCAAACGCCCATCCACATCGCGCTGGACATTCTTGATCCAGGTGCCAAAGCGGTGAATTACAGCCTGAGCTTTCATTCGCCCGAGTGAAGCGCTTCAGCGTTACGGCATTGGCGGCATATTTCTGACTGCGACCGCTCGTACCAAACCGCTGGCGATAACAAAATAACTGTTCAGATTTTGTTCAATTCAGCCTTTATCCAGTCATCGAGAGCGGGTATCATGCCCACCCTTTTTCGAACTCTAATGATCCGGCCCCACAACAGGGAAGTCCTATGTCGGCGGTACGCATCGGTCCATACACATTGCACAACGGCTTGATTCTCGCCCCTATGGCGGGCGTCACCGACCAACCCTTCCGTCAGCTGTGCAAGCGACTGGGCGCGGGGCTGGTAGTTTCGGAAATGGTCACCAGCGACATGAGTTTGTGGAACACCCGCAAGTCGCGGATGCGCATGATCCACGATGGTGATCCCGAGCCCCGCTCGGTACAGATCGCTGGCGGAGATGCGCAGATGCTGGCGGATGCGGCACGGGCCAACGTCGAGCTGGGCGCACAGATTATTGATATCAACATGGGCTGCCCGGCAAAAAAGGTCTGCAACAAGGCTGCCGGCTCTGCGCTGTTGAAAGATGAAGCACTGGTCACCGAGATCCTGCAGGCCGTGGTGGCCGCAGTCGATGTCCCGGTCACTCTGAAGATTCGCACAGGCTGGGACCGGGACAACAAGAACGGCCTGACGGTGGCCAAGATCGCCGAGCAAGCCGGTATCGCGGCGCTGGCGGTTCATGGCCGCACCCGTGCCGACCTGTACACCGGCGAAGCCGAGTACGACACCATTGCCACGATCAAGCGGGCGGTGTCGATGCCGGTGTTTGCCAACGGCGATATCGATTCACCCGAGAAAGCCCGGTACGTGCTCGACGCGACCGGCGCCGACGGGCTGTTGATAGGCCGGGCTGCCCAAGGGCGTCCGTGGATATTTCGTGAGATCGAGCATTTCCTGCGCACCGGTGAAAAACTTCCGGAGCTGGAATTGATCGAGGTGGAACGCATTCTGCTAGAGCATCTGGCCGCCCTGCACGTCTTCTATGGAGACGTGATGGGCGTTCGTATTGCTCGCAAGCATGTGGGCTGGTATCTCGCAACCTTGCCGGGCGCCAGGGAGTTTCGCGCCCACTTCAATCGTTTGGAAGATACGGAAGCACAATGCGCCAACGTTCAGGGCTTCTTCGCCGAACGTTACAAGAGCCTGACAGGGGACGGAGAAGGGGTGGCCGCATGACGATGATGACCGAGACTTTAGTGAGTGGAACAACACCCGTGAGCGACAACGTGAATTTGAAACAGCACCTCAACACCCCGAGCGAAGAGGGTCAGACCCTTCGCGGGAGTGTCGAGAAGGCGCTGCACAATTATTTCGCCCACCTTGAGGGCGCTGCCGTCACGGATGTGTACAACCTGGTGCTCTCCGAAGTCGAGGCACCTCTGCTCGAGTGCGTGATGAACTACGTCAAGGGCAACCAGACCAAGGCCAGCGAGCTGCTAGGACTCAACCGGGGCACGCTGCGCAAGAAACTCAAGCAGTACGATTTGCTGTAAGCATTCAATCAAACCAGAAAGGCGCCCGCGTAAAACCGGTCGCCTTTTTTGCTGACTCCTTTGCTTTTGATGGAAATTGAAATGACTGACCAGACTACCCGCCTGCCGATCCGCCGCGCCTTGATCAGCGTTTCCGACAAGACCGGGATCCTCGAATTCGCTCAAGCGCTTGAAGCGCTGGGCGTCGAGATCCTCTCCACCGGCGGAACGTTCAAGCTGCTGCGCGACAACGGCGTTGCCGCAGTGGAAGTCGCGGACTACACAGGTTTTGCAGAAATGATGGACGGTCGGGTGAAGACCCTGCACCCGAAAATCCACGGCGGCATTCTCGGTCGTCGCGGTATCGACGACGCAATCATGAACGAGCACGGCATCAAGCCGATCGACTTGGTTGCAGTCAACCTGTACCCGTTCGAAGCCACCATCAACAAGCCCGGCTGCGACTTGCCGACCGCGATCGAGAATATCGATATTGGCGGCCCGACCATGGTTCGTTCGGCAGCAAAAAACCATAAAGACGTGGCCATCGTGGTGAATGCCAGCGATTACGCCAGCGTACTCGACGGCCTGAGGGCTGGCGGCCTGACATACGCGCAGCGTTTCGACCTGATGCTCAAGGCTTTCGAGCACACCGCCGCCTACGACGGTATGATCGCCAACTACATGGGCAGCGTGAACCAGACCGCTGAAACGCTCAGCACCGAAGGCCGCAGCGAATTCCCGCGCACCTTCAACAGCCAGTTCGTCAAGGCCCAGGAAATGCGCTACGGCGAGAACCCGCACCAGAGCGCGGCGTTCTACGTTGAAGCCAAACCAGCCGAAGTCGGCATCGCCACCGCGACTCAACTGCAAGGCAAAGAGCTGTCTTACAACAACGTGGCCGATACCGACGCCGCACTGGAATGTGTGAAAAGCTTCGTCAAACCAGCCTGCGTGATCGTCAAACATGCCAATCCGTGCGGCGTGGCCGTAAGCCCCGACGCCGAAGGCGGTATCCGCCAGGCCTACGAGCTGGCCTATGCCACTGATACCGAGTCTGCGTTCGGCGGCATCATTGCCTTCAACCGCGAACTGGATGCTGAAACGGCCAAGGCCATCGTCGAGCGTCAGTTCGTCGAAGTGATCATTGCCCCAAGCGTCAGCGAAGAAGCCCGCGCGATTGTTGCTGCCAAGGCCAACGTGCGCCTGCTGGCCTGCGGCGAATGGTCGGCTGACCGTGCCGCTGCCTGGGACTATAAACGCGTCAACGGCGGTCTGCTGGTGCAGAGCCGCGACATCGGCATGATCAGCGCTGATGACCTCAAAGTCGTGACCAAGCGCGCCCCGACCGAGCAGGAGATCAACGACCTGATCTTCGCCTGGAAAGTGGCCAAGTACGTTAAATCCAACGCAATCGTCTACGCCAGGAACCGCCAGACCATCGGTGTCGGCGCGGGCCAGATGAGCCGCGTCAACTCGGCGCGCATTGCTGCGATCAAGGCTGAACACGCCGGCTTGCAGGTCGCTGGTTCGGTGATGGCTTCCGATGCGTTCTTCCCGTTCCGTGACGGCCTGGACAATGCGGCCAAGGTCGGCATCACTGCAGTGATCCAGCCAGGCGGCTCGATGCGTGACAACGAAGTGATTGCAGCAGCAGATGAAGCCGGCATCGCCATGGTCTTCACCGGCATGCGCCATTTCCGGCACTGAGTGCAGCGACAAGTCTCAAGCTGCAAGCTTCAAGAAAGAGCAGACATGCGTCGCTCTGACTTGCTGTTGCAGCCTTATTAATTCAGAGCCATAAGCTGTAATTGAGAGCATGCAAACCCGCTCTTACTTGTAGCTTGCAGCTTCTCCGAAGGAGTCTTCTTTTTGAACATTTTGATCATTGGCAGCGGTGGCCGTGAACACGCCCTGGCCTGGAAAGTGGCTCAGGATCCGCGTGTGCAGAAGGTTTTCGTGGCCCCTGGCAACGCCGGCACGGCCATCGAAGCCAAGTGCGAAAACGTTGCCATCGACGTACTGGCCCTCGATCAACTGGCTGACTTCGCCGAAAAGAACGTCGCCCTGACCATTGTCGGTCCGGAAGTGCCACTGGTGGCCGGCGTGGTCGATCTGTTCCGCTCTCGCGGGCTCGACTGCTTCGGTCCGACCGCTGGCGCCGCTCAGCTGGAAGGCTCGAAAGCGTTCACCAAGGACTTCCTTGCGCGCCACAAGATCCCGACTGCCGATTACCAGAACTTCACCGAGATCGAGCCAGCCTTGGCTTATCTGCGTGAAAAAGGCGCACCGATAGTGATCAAGGCTGACGGCCTGGCCGCTGGCAAAGGCGTGATTGTCGCCATGACCCTGGGCGAAGCAGAAGACGCGGTGCGCGACATGCTCGCGGGCAACGCGTTTGGCGATGCCGGCTCGCGCGTTGTCATTGAGGAATTCCTCGACGGCGAGGAAGCCAGCTTCATCGTCATGGTCGACGGCAAGAACGTGTTGCCGATGGCCACCAGCCAGGATCACAAACGCGTCGGCGATGGTGACACCGGCCCCAATACCGGGGGCATGGGCGCTTACTCCCCGGCGCCAGTGGTGACCAGTGAAGTACACCAGCGGGTCATGGATCTGGTCATTTGGCCGACCGTGCGCGGCATGGCCGACGAAGGCAATGTCTACACCGGCTTCCTTTATGCCGGCTTGATGATCGACAAAGCTGGTAACCCAAAAGTCATCGAATTCAACTGCCGCTTCGGCGACCCCGAGACACAACCGGTTATGCTGCGCCTGCAGTCGAGCCTGGTATTGCTGATCGAAGCTGCTTTGGCTCAAGCACTGGACAAGATCGAAGCACAATGGGATCCGCGCCCCAGCGTCGGCATTGTGCTGGCCGCCGGCGGTTATCCTGGCGATTACGCCAAGGGCAGCGCAATCAACGGCCTGGATGCAGCGGCGGCACTGGAAGGTAAAGTCTTCCACGCCGGTACGACGCTCAAGGATGGCGAAGTGGTGACGGCCGGCGGTCGGGTTTTGTGCGCCACTGCGATGGGTGCTAGCGTCGATGCTGCGCAACAGCAAGCGTACCGGCTGGCGGCGCAAATCGACTGGCAAGGCTGTTTCTATCGCAAGGACATTGGCTACCGCGCCATTGCCCGCGAGCGTGGCGAAAATCGAGAATAATCGATCCATTCGGTCGGGCAAGGACGTTCAGCCCTTGCCGGACTATTCCAGCGCCGCGCATAGTTATATTCTGGCATCAACCTACGAAGGGATTTCGCCGTGCGCTGGCTCAGGATTGCCATAGGTTTCACTGTTACGCTGCTGACAATGCTCTGCACGCTTTCAGCACAGGCCGAGCAGGGCAGTGGCTGGGCGGTATTGCTCGACGAACAGGGCGACCTGCAACTGAGCGATATCCGCTCCGCCCGCTTCATCAATCAATTCAGCCCCGTCGAACTTGACCGCCTTGCCGCCGCCGAGCCCGACGGTGCGTTGTGGCTGCGATTCCGCCTCGCCCCTGGCAAACATGAGCAGGTGTTGAAGATCTTCGCTCCAGATCTGGCGCATCTCAACCTGTTTGTGCTGGACGGCGACAGACTCATAGAGCAAATCAATTCAGGCGTCGACCAACCTCAGGCCGAACGACCACTGCCCAGCAGCGATTACCTGCTACCGTTGCCGCAGGCTGACAAACCTCTTGATATCTACTTGCGCCTGGTATCTCAGCACCAGATGCGGCCTTACATTACGTTGCAATCGGCAATCACCACCGCTGCCAATCAAACCCAGGCGCTGATCTTCGGCCTGTTGTTTGGTTGTCTGAGCATGCTGATCCTGCACAATCTCATCCGGTACGCCTACACGCGTTCGCGCAGCAGCCTCTGGCTGTCAGGTTGCGAGACTCTGCTGCTGATCAGCATGATGCTGCTGCTCAACATACTCGGGCCATGGCTACCCAACTGGCATGCACAGCAAACACCAGGCGCCTATATTGCCTTGCTGCTCACCGCGCCGTGCGGCCTGATGTTCGCTTACCGCTTCTTCGCCCCACTTGGTCCACACCCGCTGAACCGACTACTGCTGGGCGACATCCTGTTTATCGTTGCCTGCGGCTTGCTGCTGTTGTTCGTCAATACCCTACCGCTGAACGTCATCACTTACGCATTGGTCGCACTGGCGGGCTTGACGATGTTCTTCGTCAGCGCCTGGCACTGGCAAAAAGGCTACCGCCCGGCGCGGTTTTTCGTCGCGGCCATGATGGTGTTCAACCTCGGCACGCTGGTCATACTCCCGGCCCTGCTCGGGCTGACACTCGTCGAGCCGCAGGGTTTGATCGCCGCGCTGCTGGTGTTCATCTGCGTCAGTGGCCTGTTGATGAGCGTTGCTCTGAGCGAACGCCAGCGCAGCATTACCGAAGACCGATTCAGCGTCAGCCGCGACCTTGCGGCCAGCAATGCCGAAATCAACGCCAAAGCGGAATTCCTGGCGAAAATCAGTCACGAGATCCGCACGCCCATGAATGGTGTCCTGGGCATGACCGAGTTACTGCTGGGTACGCCGCTCTCGGTCAAGCAACGTGATTACGTGCAAACCATTCACAGTGCCGGTAACGAACTGCTGACCCTGATCAACGAGATCCTCGATATCTCCAAACTCGAATCCGGGCAGATCGAGCTGGACGATGTGCAGTTCGATCTCAACGCGCTGATCGAAGACTGCCTGAGTATCTTCCGCGCCAAGGCCGAGCAACAGAACGTCGAGCTCATCAGCTTCATCCAGCCGCAGGTACCGCGGGTCATCAGCGGGGATCCGACCCGCTTGCGCCAGACCTTATTGAGTTTGCTGGAAAATGCCCTGAAGAAAACCGACGAAGGCGAGATCCTGATCGTCGTAGCGCTGGACGAGCGCAGCGCAAAACCACGCCTGCGCATTGCCGTTCAGGACAGCGGCGAACCGATGGAGGCCGATGAGCGCGACGCATTGATGCACGCCGAACTGCACAGCAAGAACTTCCTGTCGGCTACCCGCCTGGGTGGGAATCTGGGACTGGTCATCGCGCGCCAGCTGATTCGCCTGATGCATGGGGAATTCGGGATCAAGAGTGGCGCCAATCAAGGCAGTACCTTGTGGCTGACGTTGCCGCTGGACCCCGATCGGCTCGAACACCCGACATCCGACCTCGATGGGCCATTACAAGGCGCGCGAGTGCTGGTCGTGGATGACAACGACACCTGTCGCAAAGTGTTGGTGCAGCAATGCACCGCCTGGGGCCTGAACGTCAGTGCCGTCGCGTCCGGCAAGGAAGCCCTGGCCCTGCTGCGCACCAAGGCTCACCTGCGAGATTATTTCGACATCGTGCTGCTGGACCAGAACATGCCTGGCATGACCGGTATGCAACTGGCGGCGAAGATCAAGGAAGACCCAAGCCTCAATCACGACATATTGTTGATCATGCTGACCGGCATCAGTAACGCGCCCAGCAAGATCATCGCGCGCAATTCCGGGATCAAGCGCATTCTCGCCAAACCGGTGGCTGGCTATACACTCAAGACGACCCTGGCGGATGAATTGACGCAGCGCAACAAAGGCTTGGCCGTGGTGCCAGCGCCGCCGGGTGGTGTACCCTCGCCGGTCAAGGTCCCCGGCGATTTCCGCATTCTGGTGGCCGAAGACAACAGCATTTCGACGAAAGTGATTCGCGGCATGCTCGGCAAGCTCAACCTGCAACCCGACACTGCAAGTAACGGCGAAGAAGCTTTGCAGGCGATGAAAGCCCAACGTTACGACCTGGTACTGATGGATTGTGAAATGCCGATCCTCGATGGCTTCTCGGCCACCCAGCAGCTGCGTGCCTGGGAAGTTGGCAATCAGCGGGTTCGCACCCCGGTGGTAGCGCTGACCGCCCACATCCTTACCGAGCACAAGGAACGCGCGCGGCAGGCCGGTATGGACGGTCATATGGCGAAGCCGGTCGAGCTCTCGCAGTTGCGCGAACTGATCGAACATTGGGTCGCCCAGCGCGATCAGCAGAATCGCCCGACAGTGCAAACCTCCTGACCGACAGACATGGCGACGCCTGATAGACTCCTCTTCGACTTCATCCGCCAGTGAGCCTGCCCCATGCTGCACGTGTTGTTCAGCGTTTATCTGAAGATGCTGGTGCTCTACAGCCCGTTCTTCGTCCTGTCTTGTTTCATCAGCCTGACTCGCGGCTATTCGCGCAAGGAACAGCGTCGACTGGCCTGGAAAGTGGCGATCGCCACATTGGTTTCCAGCGTCTTGCTGTACTTGTTCGGGCGAGTGATTTTCAGCGTCTTCGGCATCACCGTGGATGCGTTCCGCATTGGTGCGGGCAGCGTGCTGTTCATCTCGGCGCTGGGCATGGCTCAGGGCAAGTCAGCGGTGCAGACTGACAACGTGCAACAGGACGTGACCATCGTTCCGCTGACCATTCCCCTGACCGTCGGCCCCGGCACCATCGGTGCCCTGCTGGTAATGGGCGTGAGCCAGCCGCACTGGGACGACAAACTCACGGCCATTCTTGGCATTGCTTTGGCCAGTTTCACCGTCGGCGTGGTGCTTTATCTGTCGAACCGCATCGAACGGATTCTTGGCGATCAGGGTTTGCAGATCGTCAGCCGGTTGATGGGGCTTTTTGTGTGTGCACTGGCAGCGCAGATTATCTTTACCGGGATCAAGGGATATCTGGTGCCTTGAGTGACTTTGGCCACCTGACGTTCCACCCAACTCAATTCCTGCTCAACGGCCGCGTTTGGAAAACCGTTTGGCCAGCACTTCTCTTCGATGTTTGGTGAGTACAGCTTCCACCTCGTCCTTGATTTCATCATAGGCAGCGGGATTGAAGGTTAGGAAATTGGAGCCCTGATAAATATCCACATTGGAAACCAGCAGATCCAGAAACAGCACGCCTCCACCGACCTTGCCACTGACGTGATCGACGGACGAGCAAGAAACGATGATCAGTCCATTTTGCGCTTGTGCACATGGCAGGATGGCAAGCTTCACGCCCTTGGCTTTTGTCGCTTCGTAATTGAATACCTGGATAGCTGCAGTTTCTTTTTCCAACGCGGACAATGTCGAGTCAGCGACGGCGCTGAGAACTGTAGCACCCGGAATGGCTGCCTTGGCTGCTTCAACCCCCGCCTTGACGATCGCAGTGGCGACATTTTTCATCGTGCCTGTGGCAGACCTTTTCCGGTACTCAACGCTTGCGCTGATCGGAATATAACAGCCCATATCTTCCATGCACTGGAGAAAAGCTCGATGCCAGGCAGCAGGATTCGCCTGGTCTTTGGACTCGCGATCAGCTTCCATCTTCGAAAATTTGATTATGTTTTCAATAATCGTCATGTTAGTGAGCGAAATGTTATCGGCATAGCCGATGAGCGTATTACCGAGGACCAGGGCGTCCAGTTCCTTGGTCGGGTTGGGCGCTTCATCTGCTCTGGCCGAACGAAAAGAAGTAAATGTCGTGCGTGGTTGTATGCCAGCCACGTCCGCCACCTGCACGTTATACTTGGCAAGACGCGCCATCCCAGCGTCGGAGCATTTTCTCAAGGCGACAGCATTCTCTAAATCATGCATACATTACAGTCCTTTCAAGTTTTAGTTAATGGCCTTCCTGGCCACAACTCAACTTAAACCTACTGACGCGCATGAAACAAACCTGTTTTAATTTCGATATATGTAAGAACAGCAGAGCTGCAGATTATTCGAGCCGAATAGCTCGAACAATCTGACACTCCATACTCTACAAACCAAGTTTAATTAACCTATATCAACCAACTTGTCGCCATAGCTTCGCGGGGTATATACCCAAGGCAAACCGTTTACCCGGGCGAATACCCGAGTGGTCGATGAGCCGATGAGCACCATGGTTCGCATATCCACCTGATCAGGCGTCAACTCACCCAGAGTAGTAACTCGCAGCGTTTGTCCCGGACGCCCGACATCTCGCCCCAGCACCACAGGGGTCCCGGGGGCACGATGCTGGCCGACAATTTCCAGCGCACGCCCCAGTTGCCACGGCCGGGAACGCGAAATGGGGTTGTAGAAGGCCATCGCCAGGTCGGCCTGCGCCGCAAGATCCAGCCGCTTCTCGATAATGGCCCAGGGCTTGAGGTTGTCCGACAGGGACAACACGCAGAAGTCGTGCCCCAGAGGCGCGCCCGCCTGCGCCGCCGTCGCCAAGGATGCAGACACACCCGGCAAGATTTCCAGATCGACGTTGTGCCACGAGGCGTCGCTGGACTCGTGCAGCGCTTCAAGCACTGCAGCTGCCATGGCGAACACGCCCGGGTCACCGGAGGACACAACGACTACCGAACGACCTTGCGCTGCGAGTTCGAAGGCGTGGCGGGCACGCTGCATTTCTTCACGGTTGTCGGTGCAATGCATGACTTGATCGGGTCTGAACGGCCCCGCCATTCGCACATAAGTTTCATAGCCCAGGACGTCACTGGCGCGAGACAGCTCGCTCTTGACTGCCGGCACCATCAATTCAGCCGCGCCAGGACCGAGTCCGATTACCGCCAAACGGCCACGCGGACGGCCGATCAGCTGGAGATCGACGGGCGCATCGGCGATGGCAATCACCAGTCCGTCGCGCACCTCAATCAAGTCAGGCAGCAACGACATCGCGCTCTGCGCCTGTTCAGACAAGCTACCAGTGCGAACGCTGAATCGAAGCGGTACGGCAAGTTGCAACGCAGCGTCCTGCAACGTCGCATCAGCCATATCGCGCTCATCTGCCAGCAGGCAGGCGAGCGACGGCGATGCAATGCCGGCGCGATGCAGCGCACCACGGATATCGCCAACCAGATCGGACGAACCCGGCGTCACCGCCACCACCACATTGCGCGGATAGATCAATAGCTCGTCGGCGCTGGCCGGGCGTTCGGCATGACCCACATGGATTGCCAGTCTGGCTTGCTGATGCTCAGGCAGCTCCGCGCTTGCCAGCCAAGGCGCGGCCCCCTCGATGCGCACGGCCTCACCCGCTAATAGATCAGAGACAAAGCGTTTGCCCAGCTCCAGATCACCCAAGGTGTAACCGTCGGGCGGATTGAGCAGGCAGGTGCCAAAGCGCAGCTCACCACTGGTCGTGATCGCGGCCGCGACGTTCAGCGCCACGGCGATCTCCCGCGCCATGACGTTCACACCCCCCAGACCGCCCAGCAGCGGGACGACGGCGCTGCCATCTTCGGCAACGGCGAGCACGGGTGGCTCGGCACCCTTTTCAAGCAGCAACGGCGCCAGCGTGCGGATGACGATGCCAGCGGCACAGAGCGCGATGATCGGCGTGCCTTGTTGATATAACCCGCGCAGGGTAGTGCCAAACTCCTGATAGACGTGATCCGCTTCCTCGACCCGCCCGGCCAGGCCGTGGATCAGGGCGCCGGGGTAAGCCTGTTGAATCTTGCGGGCTATCGCAAGGCTGCCACTGCCTAGAATGACAATCGCCGGAACTGCTCGACTCATCAGCCTTGCCACCTTTCACCGGGAACAATGATCAGCGAGAAATACGGCGAGGACATCGGCTCGACCTGATCCAGCGGCACGATTTTCTGATTGGCCATGGTCGCCCGCTCGACATACAAAGCGCGCTCCGCCAAACCGAGTTCTGCCAGCACCTGACGGACCTTGGGAAAGTTGCGTCCCAGCTTCATGATCACCGCCGCATCAGCGTCGGCCAACCGGCGCTTGAGATCTTCATGGGGCAAAACGCCCGATAACACCGACAAACTCTGATTGCGATACACCAGCGGAGCTCCGAGCACCGAAGCGCCGCCCAGCATAGAGCACACCCCCGGCACGACTTCAGCTTCATAGCGTTCGGCGAGGCGATCATGCAGATACATGTAAGAACCGTAAAAGAACGGGTCACCTTCGCAGATCACCGCCACGTCGCGCCCGGCATCCAGATGCGCAGCCAGCTGCTCACCCGCAGCATCGTAGAAATCACTGATGACCTGTTCGTACGAGAGTGGCGCGGGCAATGCCTCGGTCGTCACCGGATACACCAGCGGCAAGAGCGCCTGAGCCTCCTGCAAGTGGGCTTCGATGATGCCGAAAGCGTTGCCTTTTTTACCTTTGGCGACGAAGTAGGCGATCACTGGGGATTCGCGTAGCAGGCGCAGAGCTTTTACGGTGATCAGTTCCGGATCGCCGGGGCCAACGCCGAGACCGATCAAACGTCCAGGTCGCTGCATTATTCGATCTCCGTGGCGAGCGCATTGACGGCGGCAGCGGCCATGGCGCTGCCCCCCAGGCGGCCTTGCATGATGACGAACGGCACGCCGCGACTGTCCGCCGCCAACGCGGCCTTGGACTCGGCCGCGCCCACAAATCCGACCGGAAAACCGAGGATCAATGCCGGTTTCGGCGCGCCTGCATCGAGCATTTCCAACAAATAAAACAGCGCGGTCGGCGCGTTGCCGATCACCACTACGCTGCCTTCCAGGTGCGGGCGCCACAGCTCCAGGGCTGCAGCGGAACGGGTATTGCCCAGCTCGCGTGCAAGTTCAGGGACGCCTTCATCGCGCAAGGTACAGATGACCTGGTTGTTAGCCGGTAAACGCGTGCGTGTCACACCTTCCGATACCATTCGAGCATCACACAGAATCGGCGCGCCGGCGGCGAGCGCATCGCGCCCGGCCTTGCCAGCACCTTCGGAAAACTGCAGGCCATCAATCGCGTCAACCATGCCGCAGGCGTGAATCACCCGGACTGCGAGTTTTTCCAGATCGGCCGGAATGCACTTGAGATTGGCCTCCGAGCGAATGATCGCGAAGGAGTTGCGATAGATCTCCTGACCGTCGCGAATGTAATCAAGCATCAAAGGGGCTCCGTGAGCGGGCGTCGAGTAAGGCTGCGACCGCTTCAATAGTAAGGTTGCGTGCGCGCAGGGCGCCAAAACCCGGCTGCCCCGCTTCGCGAAAATAGAGATCGTAGTGGCCGTTCATCGTCGCCAGCAACGTCACAGGTGCTGCGTGCGCGCAGGCACAGGAGCGCGAGCAGCCCGACAGATGAATCTGTTCCTGTCGGGGCGAATCATGCAGGAACGCGGCTAATTGCCGGGCATCGCTCTTGGTGTCGGCCATGCCTTTCGCGCATCCGGCCGAGCCAGTACACGCGACGATCCGGGTCAGCGGATCGCCGGTGTCGGTCAGCAGACCCAGAGCATGCAATTGCCCGAGGACCACCGCCGCTTCTTCGTGCCGAATGTTGGGCAGCAACAGGCTTTGCCACGGGGTCAGGCGCAGGCTGGCGTTACCGAATGATTCGGCCAGACGCGCCGCCCCGCTGAGCATTGCCGGTGACAGTCGCCCCAACGGCGGCATGGCGCCAACATAGGCAAACCCTTCCTGACGCTGCGGGTGAACACCCAGGTGCAACGCCCCCACCGACGGCCCACGCTGCCAGTGTGCCAGCGACCGCAACGGTACGCGCTCGGCTAACTGTTGCACCAATGACGACAGCGGATGCTCGCTCAGCAGGTGTCGCATCCGCGTCTGATCCGCTCGCGCCAAATCCAGAAACAGCTCGAGCACCGCCACCACCAGCGCATGCCCGTCCTGCAGCAATACAGCTGCCGCGGGCGCGTCGCTGGGGCAGCCGGCCAGGCCGAACGCCAGCAACGGCTCGCCGTCCTGTTCGGTCGCACTCAGCCAAAGGTCGTGCCGGTGTTCGAGCATGGCAAGGGCTTCGCCGCCATCGAGCTGCACGGCAAACTTCGCCGACAACTGATGAAAGCGTGGATCGGTTTGCAGGCTGTACAGAATTTGTCGGGCCAGTGGCCAGGTGTCGATCCGCATCTGCCGATCAATTCCCGCGCCGGGGCTGAGCATCAGGTTGCGCACGTCGTCACCCGCCGCGGTGACCGGCCCCAGACCGGCGGTGAGCAAGCTCTTGATCAGCGCCGCTGATTCTTCACCGATGCCGCGAATCTGCAAATTGCCGCGGTTGGTCGCCTCAATCACGCCGCCGGCATAGCGCTCGGCAGCATCCGCCACGGCAATCGCCTGATCCGCACTCAGCGAACCGCCGTCGAGCTTGATCCGGCAGATACCCCCGTCCAGTGCCTGGACGACACGCAACAACCCGGGACAAGCCGAGGGGCGCAAGGCGCTGGAGGGATGAAGTGACTTCACGGGATGACCGTTTACGAAATGAAGGGCCGCATTATGCCTGCTTTGCCGCGCCGGATGAAAAGCTCGAGTGGATTGACGACGAAAAGCGCTGTTCAGGCGGGGCGCTAGTTGGCTTGAGATTGGTCTGTGAGCCGTATATTCAAACCCATTTAATTCAATACCACTCCAGGAATCAATTTTACACAACACTTCTATTTCTCTGAAAGCTTCTGCCCTGTACTTTTTTTAACCAGAGCAAAAGTTAATTCATATATTCAAGGAGTGTCAAATGAGCAATGAAAAACCCGCAGGAATAACAACCGGATTAAACTTGATTTCCTGCACTGAAGAACTCTCTCTACAAGATTACGACGATTTGACCAACTGTGTTCGGATCTCTACGCATTACGCAGACAAGGTATCCAGCCGAATTACCAATTCAACGGCGTGGCTGGATGAGTACATGTCGGTGATGAAATTTTTCGGTTGGATGGCTGATCAGGGCTCCATTTTCACCCGCACCCAACATGGCGTTCATAGCAGCGTGGCGCAATTTCTTGTTAATGACGTTAAAGCCATACCACTCGCTGCGCAACGGAATGCCTTGATTGGCACGCTCGACGCGCTGAAGACCGACAAGCCGGCACTGGTTTCCCTGGACAAGGAAACGCTCCACGGCGAGCGCTTCCAGGTCATTCCTGCTCGTTACAACGCTGAAGGCAAACTCGAAGTTTCGGTTCTCCATCTGGAATTAAAAGCTTCCACAAATGAAACCGGCTTTCTCTTCTTCAATTGGCAAGCGAACACTTCCAGGATCGTCAGGCAACGCGCCAGACTGACACTTGACAAAAAAGTACTCGACTCCAATAGATCGCGCCTCAATGAAAAGATGCTCAAGATAAAAATGAAAAGGTTCGATCTTTGGAAGCGTTGACGGGTGGAGATAACCGCGCCTTTCGCGAAGTATGAAATACCCAGCGACGCAGTATCCACCCACTCGCGGCAGCCGATGCGATCACGTCCGCGCTATGATGCGCAACCGCGCGGCTCAGTGGCGGGTTGGACGCATCCGTAATGGCTGAATAAAGAGGAACAGCATGACCCCTTGGCTGACCATCGTCGGAATCGGTGAAGACGGCTTCAAAGGCCTGGGCAAAACAGCCCGGCACGCGTTATTGGCAGCACCGAAAATTTTCGGCAGCCAGCGGCAACTGGACCTGCTGCCGCCGTGCATCGGCGGCGAGCGTGTGCTCTGGCCGTCGCCATTTTCCCTGGATGCCGTGGTGGCGCTGCGTGGCGAGCCTGTTTGCGTGCTCGCCAGCGGCGATCCGATGTTCTTCGGCGTTGGCGCCAGCCTCGCCCGACAATTGCCCGCTGATGAAATGCTGATTCTGCCGGCGCCCTCCTCCTGCTCACTCGCCGCCGCGCGCATGGGCTGGCCGTTGCAGGAGGTGGTGACGCTGTCGATGGTGGCTCGGCCGATCGCAGCGTTGAATGCGCAGTTGTTCAGCGGTGTCCGCTTATTGGTGCTGAGCAATGACGGCCAAAGTCCTGCCGCCATCGCCGCGTTGCTGCGTGAACGCGGTTTCGGCCCCAGCCGCCTGAGCGTTCTGGAACATCTGGGCGGCGAGACGGAACGGCGTATCGATGGCACTGCCAATGACTGGCACAACGCAGACATTGCCGATTTGAATGTGATTGCCATCGAATGCATCGCCTCGCCTGGTACGGCAAGCCTGTCACGTCTTGCCGGTCTGCCTGACTCGGCCTTCATGCATGACGGTCAACTGACCAAACGCGATGTACGCGCCATCACTCTCGCCCGTCTTGCGCCGATCCCCGGTGAACTGTTGTGGGACGTCGGCGCCGGCAGTGGATCGATTGGCATCGAATGGATGCGCGCTCACCCGACCTGCCGGGCGCTGGCCATTGAAGCGGATGATGGACGGCAGGCGTTGATCGAGCTCAATCGCGACGCCCTCGGCGTTCCCGGCCTGCAACTGATTCGCGGCAGTGCGCCGCAAGCGCTGAACGGACTTGAGCGCCCCGATGCGATTTTCATTGGCGGGGGAGTGACTCGCGAAGGCGTGCTCGATGCTTGCTGGGCTGCGCTGAAACCCGGCGGCCGATTGATAGCCAACGCCGTCACGCTGCAAAGCGAAATGACTTTAATAACCTGGCGCGAACAATTCGGCGGCAAGCTCACGCGTATTCATGTCGCTCAAGCACAACCGCTGGGCGACTTCGATACCTGGCGCCAGGCGCTGCCGGTCACCCTGCTGGACGCGGTCAAACCAGTCGATGCGTGATGAGACCGCCGAACAACCCGCACCGCTGCGCAGCGGTTTGACCACAGGCAGTTGCGCCACGGCCACCAGCCTTGCGGCTGCCCGGTTATTGCTGGGCGGGGCGGTCTGCGACGCGGTGGAAATCGTTCTGCCCAAAGGCAGGCAGGTGCAAATGCGTCTGGAATTTTGTCGCCTGGCTGGCGACGGCGCCGAGGCAGGTACGATCAAGGATGCCGGCGACGATCCCGACGTGACACACGGGGCGCTGCTGTATTCCCACGTACGTCTGAGCCACGAGCCTGGCGTGCGCTTCAATGCCGGTCACGGCGTCGGCACGGTAACCCGTCCCGGGCTGGTGCTCGCCGTCGGCGAACCGGCGATCAACCCGGTGCCGCGCAAGATGATTACTGATCACTTGAACCTGCTGGCCGCCGAACTCGATTACCGGGGCGGCTTCGAGGTTACGGTGAACGTCGAAGGCGGCGCGGCGCTGGCCCTGAAAACCATGAATCCGCGACTGGGCATTCTCGGGGGATTGTCGATTCTCGGCACCAGCGGTATCGTCCGGCCGTTTTCCTGTGCCGCTTATATCGCCTCGATTCATCAGGGCATCGACGTGGCAAAAACCAATGGCTATATGCACATCGCCGCGTGCACCGGCAACGCCAGCGAAGACACCATGCGCCGGGTCTATGACTTGCCGGAAATCGCCCTGATAGAAATGGGTGACTTCGTTGGCGCCGTACTCAAGCATGTACGCAAAGTGCCAGTGGACAGACTCAGCCTGTGTGGCGGTTTCGGGAAGATCAGTAAACTGGCGGCCGGGCACATGGACCTGCACAGTCGACATTCCAGCATTGATCTGCCGCAACTTGCAGACTGGGCTGCAGCCATTGGCGCCGACCAGACCTTGCAACAGGCCATTCGCCAAGCCAATACCAGTCAACAGGCTTTAGCGATGGCCAGTGCGGCGGGCATTGCACTGGGTGACGCGGTGTGTGCCCATGCACTGGCATTTGCCCGCAGCGTGGTGCCGGCACAGGTTCAGTTAGAAGTGTTTGCCATTGACCGCCTGGGCGAAATCGTCGGCCACTCGGGGCATTTTCAGTGAAACGCATTTTATTGCTCGGTGGCGTGACGGAAGCGTTGACTATCGCCCGCACGTTAGGGCCGCACCATATCTACAGCCTGGCGGGTGTGGGTCGGGTGCCCACGGACCTGGCGTGTCAGGTACGCGTCGGTGGATACGGCGGCGTCGATGGCTTGGTGCAGTTTATTCGCGACGAAGGGGTCACCCTGCTGCTGGACGCCACTCACCCTTACGCCGCACAAATCAGCCAGAACGCGGCCATCGCTGCGCACCTGACCAGCATTCCCTGCTGGGCGCTGCGCCGCCCGGCCTGGCAGGCGCAACCCGGCGATGACTGGCGCGAAGTGGCCGGCTGGGACGAATTGATCGAGGCACTGCAACCCTTCCGCCGCCCGCTGTTCACCCTCGGCCGCGAGCCATTGCAACATTTGCTGGAAATTCCGCCAGAGCAGTTCTGGACCCTGCGCGCACTCGACGTGCACCCCGGTAACGAGCGCTGCGAAGTCATCGGCGCACGCGGGCCGTTTCTGATCAACGACGAACGCGAGCTGTTTGAACGCAAGCAGATTGATGTGCTGATCAGCAAAAACAGCGGCAGTACCGCCACCGAGCCGAAACTGGAAGTGGCAAGGGAGCGCGGCCTGCCGGTCATTGTATTGAGGCGGCCGGTATTGGCCGAAGTAACCCGAGAGTTCGGATCAGTGAGTGATTTGCTCTCGGCCCTGTAAGAGTAGGATTTTTCCGTAAGTTTTAAGATTCTGCGATTTTTCCCACGACACTCCGGGACTGCGCCGATTGTGTCGCCCACGATTGGAAGTCTAAAGTCCGGATCGCACACTCCCCGGTGCACGTGATGAGCGATTGGCTGGTGAAAGTCTGTATAAGTCGCCGAGCAGCACTGCAACCCGAAATTCGCGGCTATCATGAAAGTTAAGCAAGCCTTGGGTCTGCGATTACGGGACTCGTCTGACTGTTCTGCGACACCACGCCGCACGCGGTCTTTTTACTTATCGGCATTGATCAGGCTAAATAGCCGCGCCTGATCGCTCACTCTGACCGGATCTGTCCCATGCCCCGACAACGGCTCGCAATTGCCTGGATCGCCTGCTTTGCAGTGCTGTTCAACATGCTCGCCATGCCGATGACCGGAGCGATGGCACAGACGGCAAAATCACCCGTAGAGCTGCTGTTGTGGGGCAGTTTTTGTTCGTCCGGCGGGACGAAGATGGTTGCCATTTCCTTGGGCGATATCGAGCAGAAATCCCCACAGAACGACGACCATTCCACTATGCAGCATTGCTGGTGCTGTTCCGGCTCAGGCCAGTTGAGCGCTTTGCCCGGGCATGTGCCGCCGCTGTATTTTGCAGTCTTCAATGCCGTGCCGAGCCCGCCTGCTGCTGTGCTCGATACGCCGACACCGCGTCAACAATGGCCAAGCCTCAATCCCCGCGCCTCGCCTCTGGTGTGATTCCTCATCGCAATCGAACTGCGTTTTGAATCGCTCCGGAGAACTGCCATGTTGAACAAGCTTATCGTCCTCGCCGCGCTGCTGTTACCTGCCTGCTTTGCCAATGCTCAGTCCGGCCAAGTCGGACAACTGCAGATTACGCAGCCCTGGTCGCAAGAGCTGCCGCCTAACGCACCGACTGTCGCCGCTTATTTCGTCATCCATAACAGCGGCACATCGGCTGATCGTTTGCTCAGCGTCGACTCGCCGATCGCGGGCATCGCGCAATTGCACGAGCACGTGAAGCAGGACGACCTGATGAAAATGCAGCAGGTGCCGAGCGTGGAAATACCGCCAGGCGCCAATGTCACGTTTGCCCCGATGGCGTATCACGTGATGCTACTGGAACTGAAGGATCGCAGCCTGTTGAGCGACGGCAAGCGCTTCCCGCTGACCTTGAATTTCGAGAAGTCCGGCAAAGTGACGGTCGAGGTAGCGGTACAGAAAACACCGCCTGCCGCCGTGCAATCGCACGCTCACGCGCAGTAAGCGGCAGAGCTCAAAATCATGCGCCCGCCCAGCGTCAGGTCATCCATGCAACGTTCTCCGTCAGTCAGCCTGACTCGCGGCAGTTGCATCAGCCTGTTCGCCATGTTGATGATTTTCATCGGTCCGCTGATATCCCAGTCGATGCCGATGGATCAGCGTGCGTCCGCGCCGATGAACGCTGCCATGAGCGTGTCGATGGACATGCCGGCGATGGGGCACGGCGGGCACCACGCGCAACCTGATGTCGAAGACTGCGCCCCCAAAGCGGATCACCATGCACTCTGGGAAAAGTGCGGGTATTGCAACCTGCTATTCAATTGCCCTGCCCTCACCGGCAGCCCGTCCTTCTTCACCGCCGGCATAGCGCCGGTCACCACGTTTACTGCACCGGCCACCCGCCTCGGCCATGCACGGCAAACGTTTTTCCCCGGCGCCCGTACTCGCGCTCCGCCCATCTTGGCGTAAACATCTCCCCGATCTCACACGGTTCACAAGACAGCCCGCATCATCACGAGTGCGTCGGCTGCTGATCGTGTCGTTTACGACTGTTCGATGGAAATTGTCATGTCCAGGTTTTCTGCTGTTCCACGCTTGAGCGCTGCTCGGGCTTCCTCCGTCCTGAACCAGTCCCGGGTTGGTTTCAGGCAAGCGTCCGCGGTATTTTGCGGCGCCCTGCTGACGCCGATGGCATTGGCCGATGATCACACTGGCCACCGTGAAGAGCTGAGCCCGACGGTGATCACCGCCATCGCGCCGAGTTCGCCACTGACCATTGTCACCAACCCCAAGGACCCGCGCCAACCGGTGCCCGCCAGCGACGGTGGTGATTATCTGAAGACCATCCCTGGCTTCGCCCTCGTACGCAACGGCGGCACAAACGGTGATCCGGTGCTGCGAGGCATGTTCGGTTCTCGCCTGAACATTCTCACCAACGGCGGCATGCTGCTGGGCGCGTGTCCCGGTCGCATGGACGCACCGACGTCTTACATCTCGCCGGAAACCTACGACAAGCTCACTGTGATCAAAGGTCCGCAAACCGTGCTTTGGGGACCGGGAGCATCGGCCGGCACCATCCTTTTTGACCGCGAGCCGGAAAGCTTCGGCGAACTCGGCACGCGGGTGAATGCGAGCGTGCTGGCGGGTTCCAACGGGCGCTTCGACAAAGTGCTCGACGCCGCTGCCGGTGGCCCGTCGGGTTATGTGCGGGTGATTGGCAATACCGCGCACGCCGATGATTACCGCGACGGCAACAACGCCGCGGTGCCTTCGCGCTACGACAAATGGAACGGTGACGTCGCGCTGGGCTGGACGCCTGACGCTGACACGCTGCTGGAGCTGACTGCGGGCCAGGGCGATGGTGAAGCGCGCTATGCCGGTCGCGGTATGGACGGTTCACAGTTCAAGCGCGAGAGCGTCGGTCTGCGCTTCGAGCAGTCGAACATCGGCGAGGTGCTGGACAAGTTTGAAGCGCAGCTCTATTACAACTACGCCGACCATGTGATGGACAACTACAGCCTGCGCACGCCGTCCGGCAGCGGCATGATGGCCGGACCGATGGCTTCGAGCGTGGACCGCCGCACCCTTGGCGGACGCATCAAAGCCACCTGGCGCTGGACTGATTGGCAACTGATCAGCGGCATCGATGCACAGACCAACGAACACCGCCAGCGCAGCGCCGGGGGTATCGACACCTACAAGAACCTGCCGCGCAGCAAGGATGCCAACTTCCATAACTATGGTGCGTTCAGCGAACTCAGCTGGTACGTCGCCGACCAGGACCGCGTGATCAGCGGCGCTCGCCTGGATCGCGCCTCGGCCAAAGATTTTCGCCAGGTCACAGGCTCCGGGATGACGGCCCGCCCCAATCCCACTGCCGACTCCACCCGGGCCGACACCTTGCCGAGCGGCTTTGTCCGTTATGAGCATGACCTCGCCGACAGCCCGACCACACTGTATGCCGGTCTCGGTCACACCCAGCGGTTCCCGGATTACTGGGAATTGTTTTCGCCCAACTCGGGGCCTGGCGGTTCCTTGAATGCCTTCGATTCGATCAAGCCGGAAAAAACTACCCAGCTCGACGTTGGCCTGCAATACAAAACCGCCGACCTCGAGGCCTGGGCTTCGGCCTACGTCGGGCAGGTACGCGATTACATCCTGTTCGATTACACCCCCGGGATGATGGGCATGACCTCCCAAGCCGAGAACATCGACGCGCGAATCATGGGCGGTGAAGTGGGTGCGGCCTATCAGCTGACTGAACGCTGGAAAACCGACGCCACCCTCGCCTACGCCTGGGGCAAAAACAGCAGCGATGGTTCTGCTTTGCCGCAGATGCCGCCGCTGGATGCCCGAATCGGCCTGACCTACAACGAAGACAACTGGAGCGCCGGCGCTCTGTGGCGCGTGGTCGCGGCGCAGAGTCGGATCGACCGCAACAAGGGCAACGTGGTCGGCAAGGACTTCGACAAGAGTTCCGGCTTCGGCGTGTTTTCGCTCAACGCAGCCTACCGGATCAGCCCGCATTGGAAGGTCAGTAGCGGCGTCGACAACCTGTTCGGCAAAGCCTACGCCGAGCATTTGAACCTGGCCGGCAACGCCGGTTTTGGCTACCCGGGCAACGACCCACGCGCCATCAACGAACCGGGGCGCACGCTCTGGACCAAGGTTGATATGAGTTTCTGACAACAACAGTGAAAGATCGCAGGGTCCTGTAGGCGCTGTCGAGTGCAACGAAGCTGCGATCTTTCACCGAACAACGATTCGCCAAGCGGAGCACGACCGATGAAACAGCCCAAAGTGAATTTCTACAACCTGGCCTGGCGTTGGCATTTTTATGCCGGCCTTTTCGTCGCGCCTTTCATGGTGATGCTGGCACTGACCGGTACCCTTTACCTGTTCAAACCGCAACTCGATCCGCTGATGTACGGCAGCCTGCTGAACGTCCCGGCCGGGCATCACAACGTCCCCGCCGATGAGTTGCTCAAACGCGTGCAAACGGTTTATCCGCAGGGGCAGGTCACGCAATACCTGCCGCCGGTCAACGCCGAACGCAGCGCGCAATTCGTAGTGAACAACGCCGGTCAGGAGCTGAACGTATTTGTCGATCCCTACCACGGCGACATCCTTGGCGACCAAGACGCGAAGAAGAACCTGCAGGCCATCGCGCGAGCCATTCACGGCGAGCTGATGATCGGCACTGTCGGTGACCGGCTGGTCGAACTCGCCGCTGGCTGGGGCATCGTGCTGGTGGTGTCGGGCGTTTTCCTGTGGTGGCCACGCGGTCAGGCTGCAGGGATTCTCTGGCCACGGTTGAACAGCCGCGGTCGCGTGCTGTGGCGGGATCTGCACGCGGTCACCGGTTTCTGGGGTGCCACCTTTCTGCTGGTGATGCTGCTCAGCGGCATGACCTGGACCGGATTCTGGGGCAAGCAATACGCCGCTGTGTGGAACGTGTTCCCGGACGCGATGTGGAACGACATGCCCAAGTCCGACGTCGAGGCGCGCAGTCTCAATACTGCCACGCGCCAGACGGTGCCCTGGGCCATGGAAAATACGCCGATGCCGATGTCCGGCGACCATGCCGAACACATGGCTCACGATGCCGCACCGGTCGGTCCGGCCGCGCCGACGGTCAGCCTGCAAGCGGTGCAGGACATCGCCAGGGAGCGCAAGGTCGAGCCCGGTTACAGCATCACGCTGCCGACCACCGCCACGGGCGTGTTCACCATCGCCGTATTCGCCGACGACCCGCGCAACGACGCCACGCTGCACATCGATCAATACACCGGCAAGGTGCTCGCTGACGTTCGTTGGGAACATTACGGCAACGTCGCCCGCGCCACCGAAATGGGCGTGATGCTGCACGAAGGCAAGATGTTCGGGGTGGTCAATCAGATTGTCGTGTTGCTGATCTGCCTGATGATTCTGCTCAGCGCTGTCAGTGGTGTGGTGATGTGGTGGAAGCGCCGCCCGCAAGGCAAGCTCGGGGTGCCGCCACTGCGTCACGACCTGCCAAAATGGAAAACCGCGATGGTGATCATGTTTGCACTGGCGGTGGCATTCCCGCTGGTGGGCGCGTCCCTCGTCGTGGTTTGGGTGCTGGATCGACTGCTGTTGTCACGCTTCAACCGGCAGCCGGAAACCGGCTCGGCTGTCTGAGTGCTGAACGCTAATCCTGCAGGGGCCCAGGTCCCCTGCAGGGATGCGTCGCTGCGCCCTGATCTGGCGCACCGCTTCGCACCAATGCACCGTACACGACCCCCGATGGTGCGCCCGCAATGGGCGCAACCGCTCTGAATCGAGATTTTCCCGCCTTGTGCCGAACAGGCACAGCCCTTGCTAAAGACCCTTCAACAGTCCGCATCTGCCACCCCATAAAAACGTCCACCGTTCACGGAGATCGCACATGAAGCGTCGCAGCTTGATCAAGGCTTTCACACTATCGGCAAGCATTGCCGCGATGGGCATGGCCTGGACGGTACAGGCCGCCGAGACCATCAAGGTCGGTATTCTGCATTCGTTGTCCGGGACCATGGCGATCTCCGAAACGTCGCTCAAAGATATGGCGTTGATGACTATCGACGAGATTAACGCCAAGGGCGGCGTGAATGGCAAGATGCTTGAACCGGTGGTGGTTGACCCTGCGTCGAACTGGCCGCTGTTCGCAGAAAAGGGCCGGCAGTTGCTGACTCAGGACAAGGTGGCCGTGGTATTCGGCTGCTGGACTTCGGTGTCGCGTAAATCGGTACTGCCGGTGTTCGAAGAGCTCAACGGTCTGCTGTTCTACCCGGTGCAATACGAAGGCGAAGAAATGTCGCCAAACGTGTTCTATACCGGCGCCGCGCCGAACCAGCAGGCGATCCCGGCGGTGGAATACCTGATGAGCGAGGAAGGCGGCAGCGCCAAGCGCTACTTCCTGCTCGGCACCGACTACGTCTACCCGCGCACCACCAACAAGATTCTGCGCTCGTTCCTGCACTCCAAAGGCGTGGCGGACAAGGACATCGAAGAGGTCTACACGCCGTTCGGTCACAGCGATTACCAGACCATCGTGGCCAACATCAAAAAATTCTCCGCCGGTGGCAAGACCGCAGTCATCTCAACCGTCAACGGCGACTCCAATGTGCCGTTCTACAAAGAGCTGGCCAACCAGGGTCTGAAGGCAACCGACGTTCCGGTCGTGGCGTTCTCGGTCGGCGAAGAAGAACTGCGCGGCATCGACACCAAGCCGTTGGTGGGTAATCTCGCGGCGTGGAATTACTTTGAATCGGTGGAAAACCCGGCGAACAAAAAATTCGTCGCCGACTGGAAAGCCTACGCGAAGAAACACAACCTGCCAGGCGCTGATAAGGCCGTGACCAACGACCCTATGGAAGCCACCTACGTCGGCATTCACATGTGGGCGCAAGCGGCGGAAAAAGCCAAGTCCACCGACGTTGATAAAGTCCGCGAAGCGCTTGCCGGCCAAACCTTCGCGGCTCCGTCCGGCTACACCTTGACCATGGACAAGACCAACCACCACCTGCACAAGCCGGTGATGATCGGCGAGATCCAGGCTGACGGTCAGTTCAACGTGGTCTGGCAGACCGAAGGACCGATCCGCGCCCAGCCATGGAGCCCGTTTATTTCGGGTAACGACAAGAAGCCGGATTATGCGGTGAAGAGCAACTAAGCCACAGGACGTCGGGCTCCGGCACCCGTGCCGGGGCCCGACACAAATCCCCTGTAGGAGTGAGCCTGCTCGCGAAGGCGTCGGCATATTCAACCTTCATGTGTCTGACACAACGCTTTCGCGAGCAGGCTCACTCCTACCATTAGTCCGCGCAAGGCTGACAATATGCCCACCGCCCTTTACCGCTTCATCTTCGCAATAGCACTTTTATTGCCATTGGCCGCACACGCCGGCGATGCCGAAGACTTCGTCGCCGCCAATCCCGTGCAGCAGGCCAAACTCCTCGAAGCCTGGGCCGCGCAGCCCGATCCGGCGCGCATCGAGCTGATCAACGCCCTGCAACAAGGCGTACTGACGGTCGAGGGTCAGCCAAAAACCCTGCGCCTGAATAACCGCCTGCGAGGTTTGATCGACACCGCATTGGCCAGTCATCAATTGCTCGCCGCCGACGCGAAAGTCCGTCTCGGCGCTGCGCAGCAACTGCAAAAAAGCGCCAAACCGGCGCAGCTGAAATTCCTCGACCTGCAGCTCGCCAACGAAAAAGACGAGTCGGTTCACTCAGCCCTGAGCCTGGCGCTGGCCAACCTGCAACTGGTCGACAGCGACCCGAGCGTGCGCCTCGCCGCTGTACGACTACTCGGCGAAACCGGCGACCCACTGGCACGCACGCGCCTGGAAAGCTTGCTTGATCCGGGCGTCGAAACCGACGCCACGGTGCGCACTGCCGCCGAAACCAGCCTCGCGCAAGTCAAACGCAAACTGCTGATTGGCGAAATGCTCGGCCAGGC
The DNA here is from genome assembly GCF_902497625.1 of Pseudomonas fluorescens. Lineage (GTDB taxonomy): Bacteria > Pseudomonadota > Gammaproteobacteria > Pseudomonadales > Pseudomonadaceae > Aquipseudomonas > Aquipseudomonas fluorescens_BQ. The sequence continues at coordinate 27,772 of NZ_CABVGX010000020.1, forward strand.
CTTCAGCGGCATGTCGCTGGGCTCGATCCTGCTGCTCGCCGCCCTCGGCCTGGCGATCACGTTCGGCCTGCTCGGCGTGATCAACATGGCCCACGGCGAGATGCTGATGCTCGGCGCCTACTCGACATATGTCGTGCAGTTGATGTTCCAGCGCTACGCGCCGCAGGCTATCGAGTTCTACCCGCTGATCGCCCTGCCGGTGGCCTTTTTTGTCACGGCCGCCATCGGCATGGCGCTGGAGCGCACGGTCATCCGCCACCTCTACGGACGCCCGCTGGAAACATTGCTCGCCACCTGGGGCATCAGCCTGATGCTGATTCAGCTGGTGCGCCTGATGTTCGGCGCGCAGAACGTTGAGGTGGCGAACCCGGCGTGGCTGTCGGGAGGCATTCAAGTGCTGCCGAATCTGGTGCTGCCGTACAACCGCATCGTCATCATCGCCTTCGCGCTGTTCGTGGTGGTGCTGACCTGGCTACTGCTGAACAGGACGCGCCTGGGTCTGAACGTGCGCGCGGTCACGCAGAATCGCAACATGGCCGCGTGCTGCGGCGTGCCTACCGGCCGGGTCGACATGCTCGCCTTCGGCCTCGGCTCGGGCATTGCAGGCCTCGGCGGCGTCGCCCTCAGCCAGATCGGCAACGTAGGCCCGGACCTGGGCCAAAGTTACATCATTGACTCGTTCCTGGTAGTGGTGCTCGGCGGTGTCGGGCAACTGGCCGGCAGTGTGCTGGCAGCCTTCGGCCTGGGCATCGCCAACAAGATTCTCGAACCGCAGATCGGTGCGGTGCTGGGCAAAATCCTGATCCTTGCGCTGATCATTCTGTTCATCCAGAAACGTCCGCAAGGCCTCTTTGCACTGAAAGGACGGGTGATCGACTGATGAACCAGCCCCTGATGCTTACGGCCACGCAAAAGGCCGGCCCGAAAGTCACGATCGCTGTCGGTGCTGTGATCCTCGTCCTGCTGTTGACGTTGCCCCTGCTGTCACTGTTACCGGCCGACAGCACGTTGCATGTCTCGGCTTATACGCTGACGCTGGTGGGCAAGATTCTGTGTTACGCCATCGTCGCCCTGGCACTGGACCTGGTGTGGGGTTATGCCGGTTTGCTGTCGCTGGGCCACGGTCTGTTTTTCGCCTTGGGCGGCTATGCGATGGGCATGTACCTGATGCGCCAGGCCTCGGGTGACGACTTGCCGGCGTTCATGACGTTTTTGTCGTGGACTGAATTGCCGTGGTACTGGACCGGCACCAGCAGTTTCCTCTGGGCGATGTGCCTGGTGGTGCTCGCGCCCGGATTGCTCGCGCTGGTGTTCGGTTTTTTCGCCTTCCGCTCGCGGATCAAGGGCGTGTATTTCTCGATCATGACCCAGGCGCTGACGTTCGCCGGGATGCTGTTGTTCTTCCGCAACGAAACCGGGTTTGGCGGCAATAACGGTTTTACCAATTTCCGCACGATTCTCGGTTTCGGCATCACCGAACCCGGCACGCGCGCCGTGCTTTTTTTTGCCACGGTGGTGTTGCTGGTGACTAGCCTGTTCATCGGATGGCGGCTGGCGCAGAGCAAATTCGGCCGGGTGCTGACGGCATTGCGCGACGCAGAGAATCGCCTGATGTTCTGCGGTTACGACCCGCGCGGTTTCAAGTTGTTCGTGTGGGTCCTGAGCGCCGTGTTGTGCGGTCTGGCCGGTGCGTTGTACGTGCCGCAAGTCGGCATCATCAACCCAAGCGAAATGTCGCCGACCAACTCCATCGAGGCCGCCGTGTGGGTCGCGCTGGGTGGACGCGGCACGCTGATCGGACCGCTGCTGGGCGCAGGCGTGGTAAATGGCATGAAGAGCTGGTTCACCGTGGCGTTTCCTGAATACTGGCTGTTTTTCCTAGGCGCGCTGTTCATCATTGTGACCTTGTACCTGCCCAAAGGCGTGATCGGACTGCTGAAGAAAAGGGGCGAACAATGAGAGTGACGCCAACCGCCGAGTTCATGCTCGAACCAGTACTCGAGCCCAACAAGGATGCCGGCAGCAGCCGCGATGCTATCGGACTCGGCCAGCGCGCTGGCAAGGGTCTGGATACCCGCCACGGTACGATCCTGACGCTGGAAGACATCAGTGTCAGCTTCGACGGTTTTCGTGCGCTGAACAATCTGAACCTGTACATCGGTGTCGGCGAGCTGCGCTGCATCATCGGCCCCAACGGCGCAGGCAAGACCACGCTGATGGACGTGATCACCGGCAAGACCCGTCCCAGCCATGGCAAAGCCTGGTTCGGCGAAACCCTCGACCTGACGCAGATGAGCGAAGTGCAGATCGCCCAGGCCGGTATCGGGCGCAAGTTTCAGAAGCCGACCGTGTTCGAGGCGCTCAGCGTGTTTGAAAATCTGGAGCTCGCGCAAAAGACCGACAAATCAGTGTGGGCCAGCCTGCGTGCGCGGTTGAGTGGCGAACAGAAAGATCGAATCGCCGAGGTGCTGGATACGATTCGCCTGAGCACTTCGGTCAATCGTCCGGCAGGCTTGTTATCGCATGGTCAAAAGCAGTTTCTGGAGATCGGCATGCTGCTGATGCAAGACCCGCAATTGCTGCTGCTCGATGAGCCGGTGGCAGGCATGACCGATGCGGAAACCGAATTCACCGCCGAGCTGTTCAAACGTCTGGCCGGGAAACACTCGTTGATGGTGGTGGAACATGACATGGGCTTCGTCGGCTCGATCGCCGACCACGTCACCGTGTTGCACCAGGGCAGCGTGCTGGCCGAAGGATCGCTGGAGCAAGTGCAGGAGAACGAGCGGGTGATCGAGGTTTATCTCGGTCGTTAGCCGAATAATTGTGATCCCTGCTCTTCCCTGTAGGAGCTGTCGAGTGAAACGAGGCTGCGATCTTTTGATCTTCGCCAGGCACATTCTGAAAGATCAAAAGATCGCAGCCTCGTTTCACTCGACAGCTCCTACAAGAGATTGGGGGAGGTCAAGCAGGCGATTTGGAACAGAAGGAACTTGAACATGCTGCAAGTTGACAAACTGCACCAGTACTACGGCGGTAGCCACATCCTGCGCGGCCTGACGTTTGAAGCGAAGGTCGGCGAAGTCACGTGCCTGCTCGGGCGCAACGGCGTGGGCAAAACCACCCTGCTCAAATGCCTGATGGGTTTGCTGCCCGCCAAAGAAGGCGCGGTGAATTGGGAAGGCAAGCCGATCACCATGTTCAAGCCGCATCAGCGGGTACACGCGGGCATTGCCTATGTGCCTCAGGGCCGGGAGATCTTCGGGCGTCTGACCGTCGAGGAGAATCTGCTGATGGGCCTGTCGCGGTTTCCCGGATCCGAAGCCAAGGAAGTGCCGGCATTCATCTACGAGCTGTTCCCGGTGTTGCTGCAAATGAAGCAGCGACGCGGAGGTGATTTGTCCGGTGGCCAGCAGCAGCAACTGGCGATCGGACGGGCACTGGCCAGTCGGCCACGCCTGCTGATTCTCGACGAGCCCACCGAAGGCATTCAGCCGTCAGTGATCAAGGAAATCGGCGCGGTGATCAAAAAACTCGCAGCGCGCGGCGATATGGCCATTTTGCTGGTAGAACAGTTCTACGATTTTGCCGCCGAACTGGCCGATCAATACCTGGTGATGTCCCGAGGTGAAATCGTTCAGCAGGGTCGCGGTGAAAACATGGAAGCCGAAGGTGTGCGCGGCCTGGTCACGATCTAATTCAGCAGCACGGAAATCATGAACTTACCCGTCTCACCTGCCCTGTTCACACCCAGCTGGCACGCCGAACTGGAGCTCGGCTACGCCCGCTTTGGTGACAGCACGCGCCCGGTCCTGCGTCGGCATCAAGGCCCGTTGCGCGTGCAGAAACATCTGTATGCCGAAGGACCGCAAGTCTGCCAGCACATCATCGTCCACCCGCCTGGCGGCATTGCCGGCGGCGATCGGCTGGACATCTCAGCGCACGTCGGCGCCGATGCCTGGGCACAAATTACCAGCCCCGGCGCGGCCAAGTGGTATCGCGCGGCCGGGCCTGCTTATCAGCAACTCGTCCTCAAGGTTGCCGCAGGTGCGACCCTGGAATGGCTGCCACAGGAAACCATTATTTTTAGCGCCGCACAGGCTGAACTGACCACGAACATCGAGCTTGAAGGCGACGCTCGTCTGTTCTACTGGGACGTGGTGGCACTGGGTCGTCCGGCCAGTGGTGAGCGGTTCGATCGCGGGCATTTCCAGGCGCAACTGCAGATCCGCCGCGATGGCCAGTTGCTCTGGCACGAACGTCAGCGCATTGTCGGGGCTGACGGCCTGCTCGATTCGCCAATCGGACTGGATGGTCAACCGGTGTTTGCGACGTTGCTGGTCACGGGGGAGGTTGACGCCGGATTACTGGAGCAATGCCGCTCGCTGACCCATGATGTGCGCGGCGATCTGACCCAGTTGCCAGGCTTGCTCGTCGCCCGTTGCCTGGCCAGTGAAGCGCTGTTGGCGCGCGGCTGGCTGATTGATGTGTGGCGTTTGCTCCGGCCTGCGTTACTCGGCCGGGAGGCCGTACTCCCAAGAATATGGAGCACCTGAGCACATACCCCCCTGTAGGAGTGAGCCTGCTCGCGATGGCATCGGCACACACCATATTGAAGTCGCCTGATTGACCGCCATCGCGAGCAGGCTCACTCCCACAGGGGTGACGTATTTCAGATCTGAATACCTTTTTTAACTGCCGAATATGGATTCCAACGATGGACCTGACCCCACGCGAAAAAGACAAGCTGCTGATCTTCACCGCCGGCCTCGTTGCCGAGCGGCGTTTGGCCCGCGGCGTGAAACTCAATTATCCGGAAGCGATGGCGTACATCTCCGCAGCGCTGCTTGAAGGCGCTCGCGACGGGCAGACCGTCGCCCAACTGATGCACTTGGGCACTACCCTGCTTAGCCGCGAGCAAGTGATGCAAGGCATTGCGGAAATGATCCCGGAGATTCAGGTCGAGGCGACTTTCCCCGACGGCACCAAGCTGGTCACCGTTCACCAACCGATCGCCTGAGGCCGCGCCATGACTCACTCCATTCGCGATGCGCTGCCCGCCGACCTGCCGGCGATCCGCGACATCTACAACGACGCCGTGCTCAACACCACGGCCATCTGGAACGAACAGGCGGTGGACCTGGGCAACCGTCAGGCCTGGTTCGGTGCAAGGCAGGCGCAAGGTTATCCGATTCTGGTGATCACCGACGGTGATCACAGCGTGTTGGGCTACGCTTCATTCGGTGACTGGCGGCCCTTCGAGGGCTTCCGTCACACCGTCGAACACTCGATATACGTGCGCAGCGATCAGCGCGGCAATGGCCTCGGTCCATTGCTGATGAGCGCGCTGATCGAGCGTGCCAAAAGCTGCGACAAACATGTGATGGTCGCGGCCATCGAAAGCGGCAATGCCGCCTCCATTCGTTTGCATCAACGCGCCGGTTTTGTCATCACGGGGCAGATGCCTCAGGTGGGCACCAAGTTCGGTCGCTGGCTGGACCTGACTTTCATGCAGCTGACCCTCGATCCTGGCGCCGAATCCCCGCCCGCCAGCAAGGAGTAACGTGCGATGAACGACGCCCAACTGCGCCGCGTCAATGCTGAAAGCTTTGCCCACTATCGTCGAGGCCTGATCGATCTGCTGCTCGACGCCGTCGGTAATGGTGCGAATGTCGGCTTCATGGCCAATCTTGACGCGAGCCAGGCCCGCGCCTATTTCGATGACGTCCAGGACAACCTGAACAAGGGCAACGTGCTGCTGTGGGTGGTGGTCAGGGACGAACAGGTGCAGGCCAGTGTGCAACTGGGCCTGTGTCACAAAGCCAACGGGTTGAACCGCGCCGAAGTGCAAAAGCTGCTGGTCCGTGAACAGGCGCGTCGGCGCGGATTGGGCCAGCAGTTGATGACGGCGCTTGAGACAGCAGCGTTGCAGCAAAAACGCGGCATGCTTTTTCTTGATACCGAAGCCGGCTCACCCGCCGAAGATTTCTACAAGGCCCTGGGCTACACCCGCGCCGGTGAAATACCCGATTACGCGTGCGACCCGAGCGGCCAGTACAAGCCGACCGCGCTTTATTACAAAGTCCTGCAAGGAGCCCATTGATGATTCCCGGCGAATACCGCATCCAGCCCGGCGACATTGAACTCAACACGGGTCGCCGAACGATAAGCCTGAAAGTGGCCAACAGTGGCGACCGGCCGATCCAGGTCGGCTCGCATTATCATTTTTTCGAAACCAACGACGCCTTGACCTTCGACCGCGCAGCCAGCCGCGGCATGCGCCTCAACATCCCCGCCGGCACCGCGGTGCGTTTCGAGCCGGGGCAGAGTCGGGAAGTCGAGCTTGTCGACCTGGCGGGATTGCGCCGGGTGTTCGGGTTTGCCGGCAGGATCATGGGCGACCTCTAAGCAACACGGTGTCTGTTCTGGCCCATCGCGAGCAGGCTCGCTCCCACAGGGGAATGCGATCAACTGTGGGAGCGAGCCTGCTCGCGATAGTGAGCGCAGCGAACGATTTCAAATTCAATTGAATCTCAAGGCGAACGAATGAAGATTTCCCGTCAAGCCTACGCCGATATGTTCGGCCCCACCGTCGGTGACAAGGTCCGCCTGGCCGACACCGAGCTGTGGATCGAAGTCGAAAAAGACTTCACCACCTACGGCGAAGAAGTGAAATTCGGCGGCGGCAAAGTCATCCGTGACGGCCAGGGCCAAAGCCAATTATTGGCCGCAGAAGTGGTCGACACGGTGATCACCAACGCGCTGATCATCGACCACTGGGGCATCGTCAAAGCCGATGTCGGCCTCAAGGACGGCCGCGTTGCGGGGATCGGCAAGGCCGGCAACCCGGACGTGCAGCCAAACGTCACCATCGCCATCGGCGCCAGTACCGAAGTCATCGCTGGTGAAGGCATGATCCTTACCGCCGGCGGCATCGACACGCACATTCACTTCATCTGCCCGCAGCAGATCGAAGAAGCGCTGATGAGCGGCGTCACCACCATGATCGGCGGCGGCACCGGCCCGGCTACCGGCACCAACGCGACCACGTGCACCTCGGGCCCGTGGCACCTGGCGCGCATGCTGCAGGCCGCCGATGCATTCCCGATGAACATCGGTCTCACCGGCAAGGGCAACGCCAGCCTGCCGGAACCATTGATCGAACAGGTCAAGGCCGGCGCCATTGGCCTCAAGCTCCATGAAGACTGGGGCACCACCCCGGCCAGTATTGATAACTGCCTGAGTGTCGCCGATCAGTACGATGTGCAGGTGGCGATCCACACCGACACCCTGAACGAATCCGGTTTCGTCGAAACCACCCTCGCCGCCTTCAAGGTCCGCACCATCCACACCTATCACACTGAGGGCGCGGGCGGTGGTCATGCCCCGGACATCATCAAGGCCTGCGGTTTGCCCAATGTGCTGCCAAGTTCGACCAATCCGACGCGACCGTTCACCCGTAACACCATCGACGAACACCTCGACATGCTGATGGTCTGCCACCACCTCGACCCGAGCATTGCCGAAGACGTCGCCTTCGCCGAAAGCCGCATCCGCCGCGAAACGATCGCCGCCGAGGACATCCTGCACGACCTCGGCGCGTTCTCCATGATCAGCTCCGACAGCCAGGCCATGGGCCGCGTCGGCGAAGTCATCACGCGCACCTGGCAGACCGCCGACAAGATGAAAAAGCAGCGTGGTCCTTTGCCTGCAGACGGTGAAGGCAACGACAATTTCCGCGCCAAACGCTACATCGCCAAGTACACGATCAACCCGGCCATCACCCACGGCATCAGCCATGAAGTCGGCTCCGTGGAAGTGGGCAAATGGGCCGATCTGGTGCTCTGGCGCCCAGCGTTTTTCGGGGTCAAACCGACGCTGATTCTCAAAGGCGGCGCCATTGCCGCCAGCTTGATGGGCGACGCCAATGCCTCGATCCCCACCCCGCAACCGGTACATTACCGCCCGATGTTCGCCAGTTACGGCGGTTCGCTGCATGCCACCAGCCTGACGTTTATCAGTCAGGCGGCGCACGACGCGGGCTTGCCGGAAACGTTGGGCCTGAAGAAGAAAATCGCCGTGGTCAAGGGGTGTCGCGACGTCCAGAAAACCGACCTGATTCACAACGATTATTTACCGAACATCGACGTCGATCCACAAACCTATCAAGTGAAGGCCGATGGGGTTCTGTTGTGGTGCGAACCCGCTGAAACCTTACCCATGGCCCAGCGATATTTCCTGTTCTGAGTGCGGCACTTCAACACAAACCCCGAATGCAACGTTGCATTCGGGGCTCGTCAGCGACCTCTCAGCGGGCGGGCTGCAGGTTCAAGGGGGGTTCCGTCCTGCGTAACTTGGCACGCTCGATGGCCTGCTCCGTCACCACTCTCTTGAGATTCTCGATCGCGTTGAACTGTGCGAGCTCGTCCTCATCCTGCATCATATCTTTGAGGTTCTGGATTTCATCGGCATAGGTCTTTTCCAGGTAGTTTTGCCAAAAAGGCTGTTCGAGAATCCGCTCGACCAGCAAGTTGCCTTTCTCCAGCTCCAGCACCCTGACGCGCGCGGCTTCGATGACCGTCGCGTTTATCTTGCGATCAGCGAACGCCCTGAACAGCATCCCGCGCGATTGCCAAGGCAAGTCCAGCGGCTCGGCCAGTTCCGTCATGAACGCCAGGTGGTCCTCGACCTCGTCGATTGTTCCGGTGACGCTGCCGGCGGGGCCCACAACCCGGAATCGCTCGCCGTTGCGCAAGCGTTCGGCAACATGACCGCGGGCTATCGCACCGATTTCATTCAGCCGAGACTTGCCCCTCGCCAGCTCCACCATCTCGGCCTCGACAAGAGCAGGATTTTCCAACGCGTAAGCCTCATGGACCAGCACCTGCACGCCCAGCGCATTGAACAGCTCAGTGCCTCCATCCGAGCAAGCGGTGGGTAAAGCTGCCTGATTGAAGATGAGCTCGCGCAACGCGGTATCTTCATGCATGGCCTCAAGCATTCTCCAGACCTTCTCGGTCAGTTCGGTGCGGTAAGTCAGCTCCGGATTTGAGAAGTCAGCCGACTGGGTGAGCCTGCGTATTTCATTGAAAAACGGTTCGGAACCGAATTCGTCTTCCACTTCATCCCAAATGATCAGCCTGTCCATGAACACTGACTCTGACATGCCCTGGCTCCAGTTGATGCTGTCCTGTATTCCCAGCGAAGGATAAGGACGCTCCGGATCAAGGCCAACGGATTCCGTGTACTGCTTGAGTCGCTCCAGAACGTCGGCGGGCATCCACTCAGGTTCTCGACTGACGATGGTACGCGCCAGTAATTCTGCGCGAAACGAGCCGGGAGCGACCTCGGGAATGATGACCAGAGGGTTGCGTCGCAGATTCAGATGAATGTGCCGAGGGCGAGGGGTTGCGAACAGGCCGGTGGGCCAGCGGTCAATTCCGGTCGACTCGAGGTTGATCAGTTCCAGGTTGGGCATTTGACTGATATCCGGCACCAGCCCCAGCGGATTGCCCTGCAGGCTCAACGCCTCGAGCCTGGTCAGGCTGCGCAGGCGCGCCACCGCCTGCGGCGTCAGCGCAATCTGGTTATTGTCCAGCAGCAGTTGCTCCAGCTGGCGCAAATTGCCAATCACCGGAGGCAAGCGGGTCAATACGTTTTCCCCCAAGTCAAGCGAGCGCAGCCCGCGAAACAATTCGACAAACTGACCCTGGCTGCTGAGCACGTTGGCGTTACGCATGCTCAGACTGGTGACGTGATCGAAATTCGCGGTCAGCGTGGGGAAATTTGCAAGATGCCGGCTCATCGGGAAACCGCTCAAATCCAGCAGCTGCAGGCGAATGACGCCTGGTACCGACGGACCCAACGGGCCTGTGCGCTGCCAGCATTGCCTGAGCGCCTTGTAGAGTCTGTCTCGCGATGTCCACTCGGCGACGCCGGCAGGACTGAAGCGCTGGGCTACGGTCGGCGAATTCATCCAGCGCTGCAGCGTGGTGTTCATCTGGTTGAACTCGGCTTCCAGCTCGCTGATGCGCAGCGGCGCCGCATCGCCCAGGCCACGATACACGGTAGCGATCTGTTCATTGGAAAACTCCGGGTACAGCGAACGCAGACGTCGCTGCAAGGTCGGCCGGTCAGCCAGTCGACGATAGCCCTGCATGCCGCCCAGAAGCCGCATCGTTTCAGGGTCATAAGCCGGCTTGCGATTGGGGTGTTCATGGAGGATTGATGCGAATTGTTCGTGGTCGAGCGGCGTTCGTTGCAGGTCACTTCTGAGCCGCGCCCCTTCAAAAATGTCATAGCCCAAGGCCCTGCGTTCCTGGTCCGGCAGCGCGCGCAACAGCGATGCGAAGAAATCGTCGGAACCGTGCAGGTGCTGGTTGTCTTCATCGCGTGCCAAGTACGTGCCCTCCTCTTCGAGAATCAATACCTTGCGCAAAGACGCATCTTGCGGGCCGACGCTGGCATTCAGTTTGCCGTCGTAGGAATACTCTCGAATTTCTATGCGGATATCGTCTGACCACCCAGCCAGGTTGGCCAACGACGCAAGCTCCAGTCTGCGCGTATCGTTATTCGCCAGTTCGTCGAGATAGAGACCTTCATAGGCGCGGCTCAGGCGTACGCGCTGTTGCGCTGTGCGCGCCTGTTCGCGCAAGCGCAACGGCACGGACTGCTTCTCGGCGAGGTGCCTCAAGTCTTCGGGGCGAGCCTGCTGCAGTAAACGCTCAGCGACGCTGTTGGGCAGGTCTGGATAAGCGTCGGAAAGCAACTGCACATTGCTCCCGCCGGCGACCTCGTGTTGCTTGTACAACGACTCGAACAGTTGTTTGCGTTTTTTCGTCGCCGCGTTGGCGAGGGTTTCCTTCAACGCCTGAACACGCACATCTTTTTGACTGGATATCGCGTGACCCAGCAACTCATGGATTTCCTGCTCGGAGAGCGTTGCGATTGTTTGCTGCGGCAGTTGCCCGTCCCGCAATTCTGCGCGAGTCAGGCGGATCCGGTTCGCGAGCGCTGCATCACTGTTGCCTATGAGCACCGAAGGCCCGGTCAACTGCGTGCCCTCATAAATCTCCACCGATCTCAGTTCCGGCCAGTGCGGCAACTCGGTCATCAAGCCTGCGATGTCCTCGACCAATGCTTCGCTGACCTGATCCAGCAAAATTTGCTCAGCGGCGAGCCCCGCTTCGGCATACAACCCGAAACGCTTGAGCGTATCGGTCAGCATGACCGGATGCGGGTCAAGTTCGACATGCAACCGGCGCAACGCATCTTCCGAAATCCCGGCTACCGTCAACACGTGCTCAAGCTGTTGCGCAGGCAAGCCTTGAGCGGATATACCGAATCGGCTCAGCAACCGCGGTTTGTCCCAGATCAGCGGTTGGTCAAGTTCAGTGCGCCACACCCCGGCGCCATTATGTTCGGCGACAGGTCGATAGGCCTCGGGGCGGGTCGGATGTTGCAAGCGATGCAGCCCGGTGTCGGCGTCCCGGCTGACGGCGAAGTTCTTGCCATCCAGTGGCAGAAAATCCTGACCTTCATGCTGGTAGAGTCCCCACTCACTGGTACGGGCTTTCTGAGGCAGGGTCGCCGGATGTTCATAGGCGCTCAGATCCGGGTTCCAGAGGCGCTCTTCACCGTTCACCAGGACCGGTTTCAGTTGCTCGAGGAAGGGCGAGGTTTTCACAGGCATGACTTGGGCTGGCAACAGATGGCCGGCACTCATCAAGGCCAACTGCGCAAAGTTGATCAGCACGCCGGTGAGATGCGCCGACGCTTGCTCTTTGTCGCCTTTGCTCCAGTCCTCGATGCCCTCGGCCAACTCGGCGAGCATTTGCCCGACCATCACGCCCAGAACCGCTTCGCCGAGGCCAGGCACCAGCATCGCGCCGAAATTGAAAACGTTCCAGGCGATGTCCAGCACACTGGTCAGGCGTCTCCAGCGGGTGATGGCATCTTCGTCGCCGGTGGGCACGGCGATTTTGCGGGCATCGGCGATGGCCTTGTCACGGCGCTGTCGGAACAGTACATCCCAGAGTTCGTCTTTGATGACGTTGGTGACCGGTTCTGCGTTGGGGTTTTCGATTGCGGTCTCGCGCCACCATGGTCCCATGTCCAAGGGCTCACGCGGGTGCCAAGTGATGGCAGTCAGGCGTTCGTTGGCCCGGGCAAAAAATTTGCCCTTGTCCTGCTGGTCCACGAAGCGGCTGAAAAACTCCTGATACTGCGGCGTGCGAAGCTGCGTGAGCAAGGTCGACATAAAATCGCTCAGCGAGGCATATTCTTTTAGCGGATGTTGCGGGTCGTCCGGAATATAGGCAATCAACGGGCCGTTCAAACGGCTCTGGTTATAAATATCCTCTTTGCGTAAGGCTTCATCAACAACGCCCTGTGGACCATTCGCGAAAAAATTCTGAATCAATTTATAGTGTTCATATGCGTTTCCCGATAACGCCGGTATTCGCCGAGACCAATCGAGCCAGAACTTCAAGCTAGCCGGCGTCAGTGCGTCGACTGCCTTCTTTATTTCAGATGGTTCGCTTACCGCACTGAACAGGACAATGCCGGTCATTTTAAAACCCATCAAAGACAGCCGATGATTGAGCAGCGGGCGACCGTCGAGGGTGGCTTGCTGACCCTCCACGACTCTGGTCAGGCGATCATAAGCGGCGGCGCTAACGTCCCCCTTCAATCGTGCAGTGAGCGCTGCCAGCCTGAAAGCGGATTTCTCGCTGGCTATCGATCGCGCCTTCAAGGCCAACGCTGCCGTCGCATCCTTTGGCTGCAACAGCGCCTTGATATGGTTCTGATATTGCCCGCCAATGTCCAACGTCCGACACAGGCTCGCAAACTTCTCAGGAGTAAGGGTATCGATGCGTTGAGGGCGCCCCTGAAGGTCCTTGCGCAAGATGCCCGAACCCTCCCGGAACGCGCCCGCACGGGTTTCGGCGTCTTCGAAGTTATGCAGTGCCGCCGCTAGCAGCGAACTCTGGCGGATACGACTGGCGCCGGTGTCGAGGCCAAAGATGATCGTGTCCGGCACGTAAAGATGCAGGGACAGCGCTTGCGGATCGTGCGCGGCACCGAACTGAGCTTGCATCGCAGTGGCCAGCAACGGCTTGGCGAAGGTTTCGATATCGCTCTGCAAATCCACCAGCGCGCCGTCGAGTTCGGCCTGCAAACGCCAATGTTCATCAATCAACGCTTTCAATTGCTGACGCTCCTCTGCCACCGCGCTGGAATACCAGTCCGGCGTCTTTGCATTCAGAGTCAGCATTGACTTCAGGGTCGCGGGAGATGCTTTTTTTATTGCCTCGGGAATGACCTTGTTGATCCGGTGCTGGTGAACACTTTCGCCAACTTCGGCAACTTCCGTGGCAGACGAAACATTCGCCGGATTGCTTCCTTGCAAATCAGACATGACTTCAACCTTCTTATAAATAGTGAAGTCAACAGACTATGCAAACACCGGCAAAAAAAAAGCCTGAATAACTGTTCATCAGCTAAAGAAAAAAGGCGTTTATCTTTCGAGAAACAAAAGCATCGACATATATTTATACCACCGCCGATAGTGCCAGGCGTGCTGTCTTCCTTGAGCAGGTTTATTTCCAGCCCAAAGGCGCTACCATGCGTCACATTCAGCCCGCACAGGTAACAGGCCATGCGACTACCCGATTTCATCAGGCAACATGTGGAGCGCATCGTCGATGAATGGGAAGCCTTCGCCAGGACGGTTACGCCGGCGGCAGAACACATGGACCGAACGGCTCTGCGTGATCACGCTGCGGAAATTTTGTTGGCCGCGGCCCGCGACATGACCACCGCGCAAACCGCCAGCGAACAGGTGGCCAAGGCCAAGGGTGAAGGGCCCGAGAAAACCCCGAGCCTGGACGAAGCAGGCGCCAGCCATGGTGAGCTGCGGCATACCGTTGGCTTCGATCTGGTGCAGATGACCAGCGAGTTTCGCCACTTGCGCGCCTGTGTGATTCGCCTGTGGGTGGACAGTCTGCAATCACCGGACCTCGCCTACTTTCAGGACATGATCCGGTTCAATGAGGCCATCGATGAAGCATTGGCGGAGTCCACGGCGGCTTATGCCGAACAGGTCAACCGCTCGCGGGACATTTTTCTGGCCATCCTGGGTCATGATTTGCGTGCCCCCCTGCAAGCAGTGAGCATGTCCACCGAATTGCTCATGCGCAAAACCACGCTCCAAGGCGATGCGCTGGCCTGCGCGATCAACATCAAACGCGGTGCGCGGCACATGGCGGTGATGGTGAGTGATTTGCTGGAGCTGGTGCGTAGTCGTCTGGGCAAGAGTTTGCCCATCCAGCCATCACCGATGGACTTCGCCGACACCGCCCATGCGGCGATTGCCGAAGCCTGCGCCGGCAATCCCGAGTGTGACCCGGCGCTGACCGTGCACGGCGACACCCATGGTGTCTGGGATGCCGGACGGCTCAGCCAGATGCTGCAGAACCTGATCGGCAATGCCTTGCAGCACGGTGCGAGCAAACGCGAGGTCACACTGACCCTGACCGGGGAGAGCGACGCGGTTCGTCTTGAAGTGCACAACTTCGGCACGCCAATCCCCGAAGAAGCCATCGGCACCATTTTCGATCCGCTGGTGCGCAGTTCCGAGGAAGAGCCGGGGCAGCCGTCCACAAGCCTGGGTCTGGGTCTGTTTATCGTCAAGGAAGTGGTCAACGCGCATAAAGGCTCGATTGAAGTAACCTCGAACGAGACCGATGGCACGCTGTTCACAGTGAGACTGCCGCGCAGAATCTGAAACACGGAACCCACCTGCAGCAGCCCGTAGCAGCCCGTAGCAGCCCGTAGGAGCTGTCGAGTGAAACGAGGCTGCGATCTTTTAACGTTCATAAACAACCAAGTGCAACAGATCGCAGCCTCGTCTCACTCGACAGCTCCTACAGGGGAATGTGTTCTTACACCTGCGGATCCCCCGCCCGAGGCAAGCCGTTCGCAGCCAGACCTGACTATCAGTTCTGCCAGTTCACCAAAAACGGTGGGGCAGTCAGACTGAGGGCATCGATCCAAGTCGAATCTCTCACAAGATAGGCACCGGCATGCTCAACTCAGTCGCTAGTAACAACCGCCAGTTCTGCACGATATTGCTGGCTGCCGACCAACAGAATTCAATATTCGCCGAGCAGGTGGAAGGCCAGCTCAATCCCGTCGCTTATTCCGCATACGGCCATCAGTCGGCGTCTCGGCCGATAGCCACGCGGTTAGGGTTTAGCGGTGAGTTAAGCGAGAGGATGTCGGGATGGTATCTGCTGGGTAATGGCTATCGCGCTTACAACCCCACCTTGATGCACTTTCACAGCCCGGACAGTTTGAGCCCGTTTGGGGAGGGTGGGCTAAATGCGTATATGTATTGCGTGGGGGATCCGGTGAATTTCAGGGATCCGACTGGGCATGTAAAGCTCCCACGAATTTTTCGTCGCACGCGCCCGCGCGCAACATTGCTCCAACGTCCTCAAATGGCAGCTATTGCTAACGATTATGTAGCAATTCCAGCGACCTCATCGTCTGCAGCTCGGCCTTCAAATATCCAGTTGGGGCAGTTGCCAGAAATACAGACGGAACGTCGACTCCCTTTCTCACATCAAAACAGCACATCTCCACGAACGTCCATGCCTATCAACGCTGCACCGCCTCGTCCACCAAAGAAAAATGTCATACCCGTTCATTCAAAGCCTAACGTCGCTAACGCTGACGAGTCGCATCGTACGGCTTATAACTCGGTTGAACCGCTGCCCAGTACCAGCTCTAAACCATCGACGCTCTTGCCCGATATTTCTTCCAATAGCTCAAAATATGCCCCTGTGCCTCCGACGAGAGTGCTACCGAGTGGCGCCTCGCGCCAGTATTCTGTGACATTCGACACGCACGGCAACCCCACCCAAGACAGTGTGCTGAAAATGTCTTTGGACCAAATAGCGGGCCTGGTCAGAAACGAAAAAAAATAGACTAAGCGTGCCTGTTCCATACACCTCAGGTATCGTCTCGCGAAGCGGTTACTCCCCCACCAACCGCCCCAACCGCTGCTTGAGCATGCTGTTCTCCGCCCTCAGCTGTTGAACCTCTTCGAGCAGATCAAGCGCGAGCGCAACTCCTTCCCACTCCAGCTCCAAATCGTGCCGCAACTTGGCGGCACGTTTGGCCAGTGCCAATTCGAAATCGGTGAATCGCCAGTCACGGGGTTGTGTGCCCTGCGGCTCAAGAATCCCGTGTTCGACGATTTCGATTACGTAGACGTCCGATAGCTGCGACGCCTCGCAGAACTCTGCCATGTCCAGATGAACGATCAGGGGGTTGCTCATGACGGGCTACTCCGTGTCTTCGATCAGAAATTTTCACGCGGGTTGAACGCGGCTTTGCGAGCCAGTTCCTGCCACAACGTCTTGACCTCATCGTTTGCAGTTTTTGGCATGACGGCCTTGAGCTGCACGAACAGGTAGCCGCGCTCGCCCGCCTTGTTCTGCAGGCCGTGTCCTTTGGCGCGCATACGCTGGCCATTCTGACTGCCGGCCGGGACCTTGAGGTTGATCTTGCCGGTCAGCGTCGGCACCGCCACTTCAGCACCCAGGGCCAGTTCCCACGGCGCCAGCGGCAAGGTGATGATCAGGTTTTCGCCTTCGACGTCGAACTTGGGATGCGGTGCGAAACGGATAATCAGGTACAAATCGCCGTTGGCCCCGCCACCAATGCCGGGCGCGCCCTGGCCTTTGAGGCGGATGCGCTCGCCATCGGTTACGCCCGCAGGAATCTTCACGTTGAGGCTTTTGGTGGTGTTGCTCACATGCTGGCCGGCAGCGTTGTACTGCGGCACCTGGAACGTCACCTTTTTCGATTCGTTCGCCAGGGTCTCTTCGAGAAAAACCGCCAATTCCATTTCCACGTCTTGCCCTCGACGTCCGGTGCTGCGACGCGATTCTCCACCACCATTGAAGCCCGGCCCACGGTTGCCGAAGATCGAACTGAAGAAGTCCGAAAAATCGCCTGTGTCCTGACCACCACCGAAGCCACCTGCACCACGCCCCTGCCACCCGGGCGGGCCCTGGAACGGCTGGCCATGCTGACCGTACTTGCGCAGGTCGTCATATTCGGCGCGTTTGTCGGCACTTTTCAGCGCTTCATAAGCTTCCGACGCGTCCTTGAACTTGGACTCGGCGTCTTTTTCCTTGCTGACATCGGGGTGGTATTTGCGCGCAAGTTTGCGATAAGCGGCCTTGATGGTCTTATCGTCCGCGGTCGGTTCCACACCGAGAATCTTGTAATAGTCTTTGAAGTCCATCGTGGGAATCACCATCCATTATCGAAATCGCGCAGCCAGGTACAGCATGCTCTTGTTTGGGGGTGTCTGGATTGACCGATCTCAAGGGTGTGACCGGGCGGCGCATCAGAAGTTTATCGGCAGCGGCGGGTGGTTCTTGCGACCGCCCACTGTCTACCAGAGCCAATGCAGACAAGTTTGGGGCATCCGGCCATCTTATCAAGGCGCCGATCAGTGATTTAGCGGATAGTCGGCCTTCGAATCTGTGCCGCACTGACATACACTGCGCGGCCGTTTTTTAACCGGAACCCGAAAGACATGAAGAACGCATCTCCAGCCCGTGCCTGCGGTATCGACTTCGGCACATCCAACTCCACCGTCGGCTGGCTGCGCCCCGGCATGGAAACGCTGATCGCGCTGGAGGACGACAAGATCACTCTGCCATCGGTGGTCTTCTTCAACATGGAAGAACGCCGCCCGGTGTACGGCCGCCTGGCGCTGCACGAATACCTGGAGGGCTACGAAGGCCGCCTGATGCGCTCGCTCAAGAGTTTGCTGGGTTCCAAGCTGATCAAGCACGATACCAGTGTCCTCGGCACAGCCATGCCGTTCAAGGACCTGCTCGGGTTGTTTATCGGCCAATTGAAGCTGCGTGCCGAAACCGCGGCCGGTCGCGAGTTCGAGGAAGTGGTATTAGGCCGTCCGGTGTTTTTCGTCGATGACGATGAGATGGCCGACCAGGAAGCAGAGAACACCTTGGTCGATGTGGCCCGTGCCATCGGTTTCAAGGATGTGTCATTCCAGTACGAGCCGATTGCAGCGGCCTTCGACTACGAGTCGACCATTGAAAAAGAAGAGCTGGTGCTGATCGTCGACATTGGCGGCGGTACCTCCGACTTTTCCCTGGTGCGCCTGTCACCCGAACGTCGCCACTACGACAATCGACATGACGACATCCTCGCCACCGGTGGTGTGCACATCGGCGGTACCGATTTCGACAAGCAGCTGAGCCTGCACGGGCTGATGCCTCTGTTCGGCTATGGCAGCCGGATGAAGAGCGGCGCCTACATGCCGACCAGCCACCACATGAACCTGGCGACCTGGCACACGATCAACTCGGTGTACTCGCAGAAATCGACCCTGGCCCTGGGCAGCATGCGCTACGACATCGAAGACACCGGCGGCATCGACCGTCTGTTCAAGTTGATCGAGCAACGCGCCGGGCACTGGCTGGCCATGGAAGTGGAAGAGACCAAGATCCAGCTGACCCATGCCGACAGCCGCCATGTGCCGCTGGACCGCATCGAGCCGGGGTTGAGCGTGGAGCTGAGCCGGGCGCTGTTCGAGTCGGCCATCGACAATCTGCTGGAGCGCGTGCGCAACAGCGTGACCCGGCTGCTGACCGACGCCAATGTGCGCGTGGACCAGGTCGACACGGTGTTCTTCACCGGAGGATCAAGTGGTATCCCGGCACTGCGCAACAGTGTTTCGGCAATGTTGCCTAACGCGCGGCATGTGGAAGGCAACATCTTTGGCAGCATCGGCAGCGGTCTGGCGATTGAAGCCTCAAAACGTTACGGCCCGATGGAGTGACACCGACGCCCTGTAGTGAGGGGATCCCTTGTGGCGAGGGGGCTTGCCCCCGTTGGGCTGCGAAGCAGCCCTGAAACTATTCAACTCGATAAGTCTGAAGAAATGCAGGGGACTGCTGCGCAGTCCAACGGGGGCAAGCCCCCTCACCACAGTAGATCAACTGCTCAACTGCTCAACTGCTCAACTGCTCACTGCTCATCTGCACAACTGCTCAACTGCTCAACTGCTCAACTACACAACTACACAACTGCACAACTGCACAACTGCACAACTGCTCAACTGCTCAACTGCTCAACTGCTCACAGCGGATCAAACCATCCCCACTTGCTTCAACTCGCTCTTCAGGTACGCATAATAAATCGGCCCCGCCACTACCCCCGGCAGGCCGAATGCGGCCTCGAACACCAGCATTGCCAAAAGCAACTCCCACGACTTGGCACTGATCTGCCCGCCGACAATGCGCGCGTTGAGGAAGTATTCGAGCTTGTGGATAACAATCAGATACCCCAGCGCCGCTACCGCGACCCAGATCGACAGTGACAACCCGACAATGGTGATCAGTGTGTTCGAGATCAGGTTGCCGATCACCGGCAGCAGACCGAGCAGGAAGGTCAGCACGATAAGCGTTTTGGTCAGCGGCAACTTGATGCCAAACATCGGCAACACCACCGCCAGGAAAATTCCGGTAAAGAAGGTGTTGAGCAGCGAAATCTTGATCTGCGCAAACACGATGTTGCGAAAGGCCTGGACCAACAGGTGCAGGCGATCGAACAGTGCGGCTGCCAGCGGTTTGCGCTTGGTCAGGTCCGGTACGCGTTGCAGGGCGATGATCGCGCCCAGCACCATGCCGATCAGCAGCGTCACAAACATGTGCGCGGCGTCTTTGCCGACCAATTGCAAATCGCTGAGGTGCTTGCTCATCCATTCGCCAATGGCCACGCGAAACTCAGCCGCACTGGCCGGCAGATAGGCATCGATGAACGGCGGCAGTTGCCCGCGCGCCCGATCGACCACAACCATGAACTTATCGAGCGACGCCCCGGGATTCTCTACTTCGTGCAGTAGAAAGCTGATAGCGCCGGCAAAGAGCAGCGCCAGGGCACTGACCACTAACGTCCCCAGCAACGCGACTGCCAGCCAACGCGCACGCCGACCTTCGATCAGGCGCTGCAACTGCGGGGTGAGCATGTTGACCAGTTCGAACACCAGCAAACCGGCCAGCAGACTGGGTAATAATCGAAGCGGAAGCACCAGCAGCAAGCCACCAAAGATGATGACCCAACTGATCACCAGCAAAACCTGGCGTTGAGAGAACGTTGGCATACAGCCTCAAAACGGACGGCGAAAAGGATTGGCAGTCTGCCAGCGTTCCGGGAGGAGCACTAGGATTGTATGGGTCAGCGTGAGTCGGGATTTTTGCGGCGCCTCAAGACCTCATCGCGGGTTTCTCAGGTGCCCAGGGCATTCTGCTCGACCTTCAACACAGCATCGAGCGAGCGCGCCAACGTTAAGGCCCTTACGGTCCCCGGCGATTCCCACCTGAGGCTCATTTCTTCTTCAGACAATCACTCATGAACACCTTGCGCTCATCGCCCTTCAGCGCCTTGGTCGCCGCATCGGCGTTGCAGGTTTTCATTTTCTGCTGCTGCGGGGTCAGCACCTTGCCGTCATCGTTGGCCGCCGGCGCCGCCTTGAGGCAGGTGCTCATGAAGGTTTTGCGCTCATCGCCCTTGAGGGATTTGGCAGTGGCGTCAGCGTTGCAGGTGGTCATCTTGTTCTGCTGGGCCGTGGCGGCAAAACCCTGGGCACACATCAGTAAACCGATCATCAACAAAGGGGCACGCAATATTTTCATGGCGTTTTCTCCTGGTAACCGCACCGGGCAGCGCGGCCTCCTTGTGCAGTGTAGACAACGCTTGTTACACCATCAGCGGCCAGGACAGTGGATAATCGCTCCTCATTAACGCCGTGGTTATATCTGATGCAATACGCTTTTCCCCTACTGGCCATTTTCATATGGGCCGGAAACACCGTGATCACCAAAATGTCTGCCGGGGCGATCTTCCCCGCCGAGATCGGCTTTTACCGCTGGCTGCTGGCAGGATTGCTGTTCACCCCTTTCATGCTCAAACCGGTGATCGCTCATTGGCCGGCCATTCGCCCGAACCTGGGCAGGATTTTTATCCTCGGCGTCTTGGGCATGGCGGTTTATCAAAGCCTGGCGTACTTCGCTGCATCGCTGACGTCGGCCACCAACATGGGCATCATTTTGTCGTTGATGCCGTTGATGTCCTTGGCAATGGCCATCGTCACTCTTGGCCAACGCCTGACGACAGGCGCATTGGCCGGAGCACTGCTGTCGCTGACGGGTGTGCTGGTGGTGGTGTCATCAGGCAGCCTCGGCGTGTTGCTCGAACACGGGGTGAATCTGGGCGACGCAATGATGCTGATCGCGACCTTGGCCTATGCGATTTACAGCACGCTGTTGAAAAAATGGCAGCTGCGCCTGCCCCCGCTGGTGTTGTTGTATCTACAGGTGTGGATGGCGGTGGTGGTGTTGTTTCCGCTGTTCGCCCTGTCGGCAAAGACCGGCCTGACCGCGCAGAACATCCCGCTGGTTCTGTATGCCTGTTTGCTGGCGTCTATGGTCGCGCCGCTGGCATGGATGCAAGCGGTGGTGCGCCTGGGACCAAGCCGCACCACACTGTTTTTCAATCTGCTGCCTTTGATCACGGCGTTGATTGCGGCGGTGGTGCTCAACGAACGGCTGGCCTGGTATCACCTGGCGGGCGGGCTTTTGACGCTGGGCGGGGTGATTCTTTCGGAGCGCTGGACGACGGTGTTGGCCCTAAGGTCCATGCCGCCTGAACGGTAGTTATCGCGAGCGGGCTCGCTCGCGGTGAACGCAAACGCGGTCGGGACCTGTGGCGACTACCGTGATGGCCGCGTTAGACGCCAGCCGCCTTCAACCGCGCCGCGTGCTCGACAAATAACTGCACCGGCTTGGCACCTTTGCCGACCAATCCCAGCGACTGATTGACGATGTCGAAGTGGTCCAGCGCGAACTCATCGCCAATGACCGTGCCCAGGTGCGAGCTGTAGCGACCAACCATCCCGTCGCAGTGCCCGGCCTCGCGGACAAAGGTCTTCGCGAACAGCCGGCAGCTGCGGTTGGTGCCGTCGAACATATTGCGCCCGCGATCAGTCCTGCCCGGCTGCAAGGTGCCGGACCACGAGTAATAGCGCACGCCGTTAACCTCTTCGGGACCCTGCCCGCCCCAGGTGTCGGGCAGGCCTTGTGGATAACGCTGATTGAATACTGCGACTCCGGCCGTCGTCAGGGATTCGTGCGAGGCCTGAATGTCGACCGGTAGTTTCGGCCCACGGTAACCGGTGTCCAGCAGGCCCATCAGCGCGCCAATCACGCGCAACATCACCGCGAGCAATCGACCTTTGGCGCTGTTTGACGGGTAATGCAGGTGCAGATAATCCGCCAGTTCCGAGCCGTGGTTCGGCCCGGCCACCGACGTGACCGACGCCACAAGGTCTGGCCGTTTCGCTGCGACATAGCGCGCCGTCAGCGAGCCCTGGCTATGACCGATCAGGTTAACTTTGGCGGCGCCCGTGTCTCGCATTATTTCGTCGATCCGCGCCAGCAGTTGCTCGCCGCGCACCTCACTCGAATTGAGTGGCGAGACTTGTACCGCAACCACCGTCGCACCACTGCGGCGCAATGCCGAGATGATGCCGAACCAATACGGGTAGAGCACCAGTCGGATAAACCCGAGCATGCCCGGGATCAGCACGATGGGATAACGCGTGGCGCCAGCTTGCGACATGGAAGGACTTCCTTGTATTGGGCGAGAAGACGCAGGGAACCAGGCAGGACGTGAACCAGGCAGCGCCATGCATCGTGACAACTCGACGATCAGTCTATGTCGTACTCGCCGCTCCTGCTCCCCCGCGCATCCGGATATTTTCAGGAAAACCGCATCAAACTTTCGTGTTTCAGGCGACTCACACCTTACGTAGCGATCACTTCCTCAGAAGGTGACGCAAACCGGATTAGCCTCCAGGAGAACGAAATGAATGACATGCAATTATCCGACGTGGCCACCCTGCGCGCTCGTGCCCGCCAGAACGTCGAGAACGGCGCGGTGACTGAAAGCTACAGCGCCGACATTGATGAGGTGCTGCGCCTGCTCAATGAATCGCTCGCCACAGAACTGGTCTGCGTGTTGCGTTACAAGCGCCACTATTTCATGGCCAACGGCCTGAAAGCACACGTTGCCGCTGAAGAATTCGCCGAACACGCCAGGCAGGAAGCGCAACATGCTGATCGTTTGGCCGAACGCATCGTGCAGTTGGGCGGCGAGCCGGAGTTCAACCCGGACCTGCTGTCGAAAAACTCCCATGCGCAGTACGTCGCCGGTAACTCGCTGAAAGAGATGGTGTACGAGGACCTGGTAGCCGAACGTATTGCCATCGACAGCTACCGCGAGATCATTCAATACATTGGCGAGAAAGACCCGACCACCCGACGTATCTTCGAAGATATCCTGGCTCAGGAAGAAGAGCATGCGGATGATATGGCAGACATCCTGAACGACCTTTGACGCCTGCCTAACCACCATCGCTCCTGCAGAATCCGCGAAAATCTGTAGGAGCGAGGCTGGCCCGCTAACGCAGCCTTAAAGACGCGACCTTTTTACCTGGTAGCCTTGACAGTCTTCGGCGCCTTCCCCGCCTTCATCTGCTCAAGCAGCGGCGCACACTGGTTCGGTTCGCCTCCGCTCGGCGCCACCAGTGCCAGCAAACCAGCCGCTGGTGCCGCGATCACTCCCAACGCCACCATGCCGGCCCCGCGCAACAGCAACGGTACCGCTTTCACGCCCGCATCCGGCTTGATGAACTTGCCACGTACATACAGCGGCGAGCGCAGCGAAATCAACCGCCAGCCCTTGGATTCCGGGGTGACCGTGAGGTCCAGTTGCTCCGTCGCCATGTTCGCGGTTCCATCGATATAGATGATGGCGTTCTCGGTATCGAAGACAAACAGTCGCGTCGTCGCCAGGCCCGTTTTGATGTCGAAGTCGGCAGCCGCGCAATTGATCTTCACTTCCTTGTCGCCAAAGATCTTGCCAACCACATAGTTACCGACGTTCAACCCGGCCAGCTCCATTAACTCGCGGCTGATGGCGCCATCGTTGATCAACATTTTCAGGCTGCCATTGGCCGTACCCAGCAACTTGCCCACAGAGTTGCCGCGGCCACTGATGTCGGCATCGCCATTGAGCTCGCCGAAACTGGTTTTCATGGGCTCAAAGGTCGGGAACAGTTGCTTGAGCTTGAAACCCCGCGCCGTCAGTTTCGCCGTGCCCTCCAGCGGTTCGGTATGCCCGTTCAGACGGATTTGCGCATCCAGCTTGCCGCCGGCGACACCAAAACGCAGTGGCTCGAGACTCAGCACGCCGTCGTTCAGGATCAAGTGCGTGTAAAGATCCGTGAACGGCAGTTGCTCGCTGTGGACGATCCGTTTGCCAGTGAATTCGACATCAGCATCCATGTCGCGCCAACGCTCGGTCTTGAACTCTTCGACCGGCAGCACCTTATCGGTCGGCTGCTTGCTTTCACCGCCGCGAGCCTTTTGCTTGGCATTGGAGTCGGCGCCAATCAATGGCGCCAGGTCGGCGAACAGCAATTGATTGGAGACCAGCGAGCCGCTGAGCTTGGGCCGCGGCTGGCTACCGACATAGGCGAGGCTGCCATGAATATCGCTGTCGCCGATCTTGCCGTTGAAGTTTTCGTAGCGGAACACCGCACCACCGGGCTCATGCAGCTTGGCGATCAAGTGACCATCAGTGGCGTAGGGAGGGGTATCCGGCAGCGTCACACCCGTCAGCGGGTAGAGATTGCCTAGGCTGCTGCCGGCCAGTTTGAGGCGCAGGTCCAGAGCGCCAAGGTTGAGCGGATCAGTCAGGGTGCCGGCCAGTTCGACGCTGGTGTCAGCAATTTTTACCTGAGCCTGCAGCGGGAACGGTCGCGCCGAGTCCTGTAGCGCCAACAGACCGCCGATCTTGCCTTCCCCGACCAGATTCTGCTGATGGTATTGACCTTTGACCTTCAAACCGAACGCGTAATCCTGCGGCGTCGAGCCCTTCTCCTGCGCGGTTTTCGCCGCTTTGTCTCCGACAATGTCGCTGAACGGGATCGGCTTGCCCAGCGGATCAATGATCAGATCGAGCCGGGTTTTCAGCGTCTGGTCGTCAAGGGTGACGTGGCCCTTGTCGAAACCGATCGCGCCGATATCGACCACCCAGTCTGAAGGCTCGGCGTCGGGATCCTTAGGATCAAATTTGAACGTCCAGTTGGCTCGACCGTCGGCAAGGCGCTGCAGATCAGCATTGGGCTCAGTCAGATCGATGCGCGGGATCGTGACCCGCTGCGCCAACAAGGCCAGGGGTGAAATGCGCAGCTCAACCCGTTTGAGCGTGACCATCTGAGGTTGCTTAGACCAATCCGGATTGCCGAGGCTGAGGTCTTCAGCCACCACATGCGGCCATGGCACCCAGGCGCGCCATCCGCCCTCGTCCAGTTCACGACGCCACACAACAGCGAGATTGCCATTGATCGCGAACGGTCGGTGCAGTTCTTCAGAGACTTTCTCATTGATGGTCGGTTTGATCCGGTTCCAATCGAAGAACACGATGATCAGCACCAGTACGGCCAGCAAAAGAACAAGGCTGGCGAATATCCAGGCAAAAATTTTCGGGGTGCGCGTCATTGCACAGGGCTCCTGATACGACTGAGCGCCCGAACTGCGACGCACGTGTGAAACGTTAGGCCGGAACGGCCTGTTATGAAACCTAGGACTGGGAAACTGCCCGCAGGTTTAACTGAAATGCCGCTTAACGCTCAAATAATCGGCTGACGACATCCTGCCGGCGTATTCAAGCGTTACCGCCTGCGCACGATCGCGTGGCGAGAGTGGGTCAGAAATACCCACTGTAGTGCAAAAACGATCACCGGAAACACCCGTTCTAGAGCCTCCCGGCAGAACAATCAATTCTGTTGATTATTACCATTGCGTTTATGAACTTTTATATCGACTTATCGAGAGTAGCATTGCCCTCGTACCCACTTTATTGCCCTCACAAGGAGCACCTAATCATGAAACGTCAATTGCTGCTAAGTCTCACCCTCTCAATGCTGGCCAGCACTGCATTCGCTCTGCCAGCTGCTGAACAGGCAACTCCGCAGGTGAAATCCGCTTCAGTTTTCAGCCAGACAGTTGCGGCTGACGGCTCCGATCGCACCCCAGGTCAAACCCTGGCCGAAGGCGGTAACGATCGCTTGAAAGAAAAAGGCCTGATCACTCAGGACGGTTCCGATCGCACTCCAGGCCAAACGCTGGCTGCTGATGGCTCCGACCGTACACCTGGGCAAACACTGGCTGCCGATGGCTCCGACCGTACACCTGGCCAGACGCTGGCTGAAGACGGTTTCGACCGTACGCCACAAGGCCAGACCGTTGCCGAAGATGGCTACGACCGTACGCCACAAGGCCAGACCGTCGCCGAAGATGGCTACGACCGCACCCCACAAGGTCAGACAGTTGCCGAAGGTGGTGGTGACCGCGTGATCGAACGCAACAGCAGCTTGAGCTGAGCCCATGACGGCCCGGAAAAAAAGCCCAATCCACAGATTGGGCTTTTGACTTCTATCCCCTTCAGTAAGTCGCCCTTCCCCACGCAAATCTTCCGATAGTCGTTCGACGCCGGCAAAGCCGATTTGCTAGAGTGCGCCGCTGTCCCGTTCAGAAAAACCTTGCGATGCTGCCCCGCGCCGAACAGAAGCAACAAACCCGCAATGCCTTGATGGATGCTGCCCGCCATCTGATGGAGTGTGGCCGCGGATTCGGCAGCCTGAGCCTGCGCGAGGTGGCGAAAACGGCGGGCATCGTTCCGACCGGTTTTTACCGACACTTCGCAGACATGGACGAGTTGGGCCTGGTGTTGGTCAGCGAAGTCGGGCAAACCTTCCGTGAAACCATTCGCCTGGTGCGCCACAACGAGTTTGAGATGGGCGGCATTATTGATGCCTCCGTGCGCATCTTCCTTGATGTGGTGTCCGCCAACCGCTCACAGTTCCTCTTTCTGGCTCGCGAGCAATACGGCGGATCGCTGCCGGTACGTCTGGCGATTGGTAGATTGCGCGAAGATATCAGCTCTGACCTGGCCACCGACTTGTCGCTCATGCCCAAATTGCAGCATCTGGACATCGCCGGTTTGAGCGTAATGGCCGACCTTGTGGTGAAAAGCGTGTTCGCTACTCTGCCGGATATTATTGATCCCCCGGCGCAAGACCTTCCCGGGCATTTAACGCCGCAAGCCAAGATCACTCAGCAGCTTCGATTCATCTTTATCGGGCTCAAGCACTGGCAGGGATTGGGCAGCGTGGAATAAATGGCCTTTGCCGGAGCAATTCAGCTCCTGCATGAATCAATCCCTCGCCACAAACTGGTGCCGAGCATGAATGAGGCGCACCATTTCAACGCATCAAGCGTTGATTTCCCCTGATCATCCTACAATCCTGTCAGGCATTTCCTACAAATCATCCCGATTGGCAAGCCCCTTGCTCTAGCCTGACTTATGTTCATTGCTGGAAGCTTTCCGATGCTGGTGATTCATCGCAGAATCGACCCCCAAGCCGTCTGGGCCGCCGAGTTGCACCTCACCTTCGAAGCGCGCAGCAAGAGCCGTTTGCGCTGTTTCAGCGCCGACGGAGAAGACGTCGGGCTGTTTCTGAACCGTGGTCAACCACCGCTGCACGATGGCGAATGCCTTGAGGCTGAAGACGGCAGGATTGTCCGCGTCTGCGCGCGTCCCGAGCAACTGCTGCATGTCACCTGCGCCAATGCCTTCGAGCTGACCCGCGCTGCTTATCACCTCGGCAATCGCCACGTTGCTCTGCAAGTGGGCGATGGCTGGCTACGCTTGCTCGACGATTACGTGCTCAAGGCCATGCTTGAGCAGTTGAATGCCCGCGTAGACGCCATTGAAGCGCCATTTCAGCCCGAGCACGGGGCTTACGGCGGCGGCCATCACCATTCCCGGCATGGCGAGGAAGCCTTCAACTACGCGCCGAAACTGCACCAGTTCGGCGTACGTTTATGAGTCCAGCCTGGGCGCTATTGCGTCTGGCCAGTCCGCAGTTGCCGATTGGTGGGTACAGCTATTCACAGGGATTGGAAATGGCTGTGGATAACGGTCGCGTGAGTGATTCCGAGAGCGCGCGACGCTGGATCAGCGATCAGTTGTTGCTGAACCTGGCGCGCTTCGAAGCACCGTTGCTGCTTGCCCATTGCACCGCAGCGGCCGAGGAAAACTGGGCTGATCTGTTACAGCATTGCGAAGAACATCGCGCCAGTCGCGAGACTCGGGAGTTGCATCAGGAAAGCCGGCAGATGGGCTATTCACTTCAGCAACTGCTCAACGGTCTGCCGGAACTGGACGCTGCGGCCCGTGCGTTTCTCGAGCAACGTGCCGAGCCGCACCTTGCCCTCGGTTGGGCGCTGGCGGCGCGTGCCTGGCAGATCAAGCCGCAGGATGCGCTCGCGGCATGGCTCTGGAGCTGGCTGGAAAACCAACTGGCGGTATTAATGAAGACCCTGCCGCTGGGCCAGCAAGCCGCCCAGCGCCTGACCAGCCAATTGCTGCCGCTGCTGCAAGAAGCACAACAGCACGCCAGCCACCTCAAACCCGAATATTACGGCAGCGCCGCTTTCGGCCTGTCTCTGGCAAGCATGGCCCATGAGCGCCAGTACAGCCGCCTGTTTCGTTCCTAGGGACGTTAATTCTGGAGAATCACATGAACGCTCAACCCCTGCGCGTCGGCATCGGCGGCCCGGTCGGCTCCGGCAAGACGGCCCTGACGCTGGCGCTGTGTCTGGCACTGCGCGATCGCTACAACCTCGCCGTCGTCACGAACGATATTTACACCCGCGAAGACGCCGATTTTCTGGTGCGTAACGAAGCGCTCGCCCCTGAGCGGATTATTGGCGTGGAGACCGGCGGCTGCCCGCACACGGCGATTCGCGAAGACGCCTCGATCAACCTGGAGGCGGTGGACCAACTGAACCGCCGCTTTCCGGGGCTTGATCTGATTCTGGTGGAATCCGGCGGGGACAATCTGTCGGCAACGTTCAGTCCGGAGCTGTCCGACCTGACTATCTATGTGATCGACGTCTCGGCCGGCGACAAACTGCCGCGCAAGGGTGGCCCGGGCATCTGCAAATCCGATCTGCTGGTGATCAACAAGATCGACCTCGCGCCGCTGGTGGGCGCATCGCTGGAGATGATGGACAGCGACACCCGCCGCATGCGCAACGGCAAGCCATTTGTCTTCAGCAACCAGAAAACAGGTCTGGGGCTGGAAGAGATCATCGCCTTCATCGAACGCCAAGGCTTGCTGACCGCAGCCTGATCAGGATCTCAACAAGGAAGCTCAACCATGATATTGAAACGCATTCTGGCCACTCTGGCCCTTTTGGTGACGCCAGCCATCGCCCTCGCCCACCCGGGCCATGGCGACAACGGGTTGATCGCCGGCATCAGTCATCCTGTCGGCGGTCTCGATCACTTGCTGGCAATGCTGGCCGTCGGCTTGTGGGCGGCGCAGCAACAAGGCGCCGCACGCTGGGCGCTGCCCTGTACGTTTGTCGGCACGATGCTGATCGGCGGGGTAATGGGTTTTGCAGGGCTGCATTTGCCGGCGCTGGAAAGCGGCATCGCTGCATCAGTGCTGGCGCTGGGGCTGGCGGTTGCGCTGGCCGTGCGTCCACCGTTAAGCCTGGCCGTTGCGGCCACAGCATTGTTTGCGCTGTTCCACGGCGTCGCGCATGGCCTGGAATTACCCGACATGTCCAGCCCTTGGGCGTATGCGGCAGGATTTGTGGTGGCAACGGCCGCATTGCATTCCGCAGGTTTTGCGGTGGTGCGGGTTATGCCTCGGGCGGCAGCGCCGTTGGTGCGCTTGGCCGGAGCAGCTTCGGCGGCGACCGGGGTGTGGTTATTGGCCGGCTGATTTCTGCATCGCCTGTGATGGCCTCATCGCGAGCAGCTCGGCTCCCACTGTGAAATGGATACTCTGTGGGTGCCGAACTTGCTCGCGATAGCGGTCTGACAGACACCGCCTCTCTCCGACCGGCCTCTCTGCTAACATGGCGCGCAATTAATCCTGCCGTGACGACGCCAGCCCATGCCGCATCAGCCCCGCTCCACTTCCCAGCTTGAACTGAACGCGCTGTTCGCCTCGGTGCAACAGCATTTCCGGGACGTGATTGTGCCGCTCTGGCAAGGTCCGGGCTGGAATGCCGACATGGCACTGCCCTATGAAGCGCTGGATGCGGCTCACCATCCGCTGCCACCTCAACGCTACCGGGCCATGGCCTGCGCGCGGCAGTTGTATGTGTTTTCCGGCCTGATCGGTCAGCTGGCGGGTGCCGAGGAACGTGCGGCTGCGTTGTTTCGTTCCTTGCAGCAGCATTTTCACGACGCTGAACACGGCGGCTGGTTCTACAGCATCGACTCGCAAGGCACCCCACTCGATCGAAGCAAGGATCTCTACACCCACGCTTTTATCCTGTTTGCCTGCGCTCACTATTGGGACAAGGTTCGCGAGCCGTTGGTGGAGTCAGTGCTCAACGCCACACTTGAAGTGATCGCGCAGCGTTTCACGACGAACGACGGCCTCTACGAAGCATGCCTCGACCAGGAGTGGTCTTCCCTGAATACCGGGCCGCTGCAGAATCCGTTGATGCACCTGGCTGAAGCATTTCTTGCGACGCTGGCAGTTCGTGCAGACGCGCCTGTGCAGCGTGCCCTTGAGCAGTTATGCAGCGCAATGCATCGGCGATTTATCGATCCAGAACATGATGTGCTGATGGAAAAACCCCTGGGCGCTGTGGATAACTGGTTTGAACCAGGCCATCAATTCGAGTGGTACTTCCTGCTGGAATCATCGCCGTTGTTGCGCGGTTCGCCGCTGCACGCCTCGCTCGACCGCGCGTTTGCGTTCACTGAGCAGCGAGGCGTCGATGAATCAAGTGGCGCGGTGCGGGCGATGTTGACGCTGGATGGGCAATCGAAAGATGCCACCCAGCGTATATGGGCTCAGGCTGAATACTTGCGGGCGCTGACGCTGCGACCGGACAGCGAGGCTGCAGTCATGCGCCAGTTGCAGGCATTGCTGCAGCATTCTTTACATGCGCACGGCTGGTATGAATGCCGCGATGAGAAGGGTGAAGTGAGTCGCCGCGATATGCCGTCGACCACGCCTTATCATCTGGCGACTTGTTATCGCGGGTTGGCTGATTACCTCGCTGACTGAGAGACAGTCATCGCGAGCAAGCTCGGCGCCTGCAGGGGTTTGTGTTGATTCGCCATTTAACGAACGACACAAAACCTGTGGGAGCCGAGCTCGCTCGCGATAGCCGTTATACGTTCTCAGGCCTTGCCACCACTGCGATCAATCGCAAACCCACTCCACGACTGGCTCAACGGCATCAACTCGAGACTGTTGATATTGATGTGCGCCGGCGCGTTCAGTACCCAGAAAATCGTGTCGGCGATGTCTTGCGGCTGGATCGGTTCTACGCCGGCGTAAGTTGCGTCATAACGCTTCTGATCACCTGCAAAGCGCACCAGCGAAAATTCGCTCTCGGACATACCCGGCTCGATGTTGCTGACCCGCACGCCCGTCCCCTGCAAGTCGCAGCGCAGGCTCAGCGAAAACTGTTTCACGAACGCCTTGCTCGCTCCGTACACGTGGCTGCCCGGGTAAGGGTAACTGCCGGCGACCGAGCCGAGGTTGATGATACCGGCACCACGGCCGTGGGCGATCAGTCGCGGCAACAACAGACGCGTGCTGTACATCAGACCCTTGATGTTGGTGTCGACCATAGTGTCCCAATCATCCAGATCGCACTTCGGCGCAGGGTCGACGCCAAGCGCCAGGCCGGCGTTGTTGATCAATCCGCGCAGTTTCGCGAAAGACGGCGGGAGACTGGCAATGGCCTCTTCCATGGCCTTGCGATCACGTACGTCAAGCACGATGCCATGCACTTCCGTCTGCTTCGACAATTCGGTGCACAGGGCATTGAGGCGTTCTTCACGACGGCCTGTCAGCACCAGCTTCCAGCCAGCATCGGCGAAACGACGGGCGCAGGCTTCACCAAAACCAGAAGTAGCTCCGGTAATAAACAGGGTGTTGGACATCGTGTTCTCCTTGCTTCGGCCGACTCGCAGCCATTGGAATAGAAATCAGCCGGCAGCATGCCCGGCCTTGCACACAGCGGCAACCACTGTGCAATTGCTCAAATAACAACCAACCGTCCAAGCGCTATACAGTGCGGGGCTTACAGCCATGTACACGCACCTTATCCACAGGCCGGTCCACAGTTTTCGGGGGCAAGTAAAACGGCTGCAAGCCGCTGGGCACAAGGCTTTGCGAGCACTTGGAAAACTTTTTTGCTTGACCCTCGCATGCCCGCAGTGTAGCCCAAGGCATTTTGCACGACTGGGCTATGGAATGGGCGATGGCGCGAAGCCAGTAACTACGGCCCTCAGCGAACTCTTTCCAGAGTTTAACCACAGACTTATCCACAGGCTTTCACCTGCATCATCGGGTTGATCCCACCGGTGATAAAAAGGTTGACAAAGACGCCATTGAGCGCCGAGAAACTCCCTGATCAAAAAACAACCATATCGCTGCAAGCCACGTTTGCAAAGGTCTGCAGCCATGTACCACCACGTTATTCACAGTCAGCTCCACAGCAAACGGGGACAACTCAAAACCTTGATAAAACAGCCATTTGCGGCGTCTTTATGTCGCGGTTAAAGAGCTTGGCGAATTTGTTTTCCACAATTTGCCGAAGTCTGCAATTAGCCTCGTGGGAGCAATGCTTGCTGGCAGTAGCGGTGGGTCAAATTCCGCTACTTTTTGATGCTACCAGCCATCGCGAGCACGCTTTGCTCCTTTGGATTCAGAACGTAAAAAAGCCCCGATGATTGCTCACCGGGGCTTAGGTGTTTCAACAGAAGTTAATGCCCGCCGAGATAAGCGTTACGCACCTCTTCATTCACCAGCAGCTCCTTGCCGCTGCCCGTCAAACGAATTTCGCCGTTGACCATGACGTAAGCACGGTCCGAGAGCCTGAGCGCGTGGTTGGCGTTCTGTTCGACGAGGAAGATCGTCATGCCAGTCTTTGCCAGCTCCCGCAAAGTAGCGAAGATCTGTTTCACCACGATCGGCGCCAGCCCAAGGCTTGGTTCATCGAGCAGCAAAAGCTTCGGCCGGCTCATCAACGCACGGGCAATCGCGAGCATCTGCTGCTCGCCACCCGACATGGTCATGGCGCGTTGCGTGCGCCGCTCTTCGAGCCTTGGAAACAGCTCGAACATCCGCTGCATATCTTCCTTGGCGTATTTATCGCCAATCGGAATGGTGCCCATCAGCAGGTTTTCCTCGACGGTCATGTCAGGGAATACCCGTCGGCCTTCCGGCGATTGCGCAATACCGTGCGACGCGATGTAGTGAGACGACTTGTGGGTAATGTCCACGCCTTGATAGATAATTTGCCCGCTCGCTGCCCGTGGCTGGCCGAAAATCGACATCAGCAAGGTCGACTTGCCGGCGCCATTGGAGCCGATCAGGCTGACGGTTTCCCCTTCATTGATCTGCAGCGAGACTTTTTTCAGGGCCTGGATGGGTCCGTAAAACACATCCAGATCCTTGAGTTCGAGGATGGGTTGGCTCATAGCACCACTTCCTCTTCATCAGCGCCCAGGTAGGCCGCAATCACTTTCGGGTCATTGCGAATGGCGTCGGGTCCGCCTTCGGCAATAACGATGCCGTGGTCCAGCACCACAATGTGGTCGGAAATGCTCATAACCATGCCCATGTCATGTTCGATCAGTACTACAGTCAGATCATGCTCGTCACGCAGCAGCCGGATCATCGCGCTCAGTGCTTCGGTTTCCTGAGGGTTGAGGCCGGCGGCCGGCTCGTCGAGGCAGATGATCTGAGGCCGGGTGCACATGGCCCGGGCGATCTCCAGACGGCGTTGCTGACCATAGGACAATTCACCGGCCAGGCGGTTGGCGCAATCGACCAGGTCCACCACTTCCAGCCAGTAGAAGGCGTGGTCCAGCGCGTCGCTTTCTGCTTTGCGGTAACCCTTGGTGTTAAGAATGCCGGCCAGCAGGTTGCGGTTGACCCACATGTGCTGGGCCACCAGCAGGTTTTCCAGTACCGACATTTCCTTGAACAGGCGAATATTCTGGAAGGTGCGTGCCAGTCCCGCCCGGTTGACCAGGTGAGTGCCGCCGAACATCTTGTAGTACATCCGGCTGAGGAAGGATTTCGGCGAGACGAAATCGGTGGGTTTGAACGACTCACCCAACAACTGAATGACGTTGGTTTGCTCGCCACGAACATTGAGCTCGATCTTGCCGCCGGAGGCCTTGTAGAAACCGGTGAGGCAGTTGAACACCGTGGTCTTGCCGGCACCGTTTGGGCCGATCAGGGCGAAAATCGAGTTGCGATGAACCTTCAGACTGACATCGCTCAGCGCCTTGATGCCGCCGAAGTGCATCATCAGCTTCTCTACGGAAAGGACGACTTCGCTCATGGCGCTACTCCTTTGCGAGGCGTCACACCGGTACGGCTGATCCGAATCAGGCCGCGCGGGCGCCAGATCATCATCAACACCATCAACACGCCGAACAGCAGCACGCGGTATTCAGCAAAACCACGCAGCAGTTCCGGTGCGACGGTCAGCACGAATGCCGCGATGACCACGCCGATCGTCGAGCCCATGCCACCCAGCACCACGATGGCAAGGATCAGCGCCGATTCGAAGAAGGTAAACGAAGTAGGATTGACGAAACCTTGATAAGTGGCAAAGAACACCCCGGCCAGGCCGGCTGTCGAGGCGCCGATGGTGAACGCCGAGAGTTTCACCAGCACGTGGTTGAGACCCATGGAGCGGCAAGCGATTTCATCTTCGCGCAATGCTTCCCAGGCGCGGCCAACTGGCATGCGGGTCAGGCGATGTTTGACGTACAGCACGGCCAGTACCACCAGGAACAACACGGCATAGATGAAGTAATACTTCACGTCGGGGTTGTAGGCGATGCCGAAGTACTCATGAAAGGGAACACCGCCCTCCTTCGCCCGTTTGCCGAACTCCAGACCGAAGAAGGTTGGCAGTGGTGCTGCCATCCCGTTCGGGCCGCCGGTCAGCGATAGCCAGTTGTTGAGCACCAGACGAATGATTTCCCCGAACCCCAGGGTCACGATCGCCAGGTAATCGCCGTGCAGACGCAACACCGGGAAACCGAGGATGCATCCGGCGAGACCGGCCATGATTGCCGCCAGTGGCAGCACCGTCCAGAAACCCAGCCCCAGGTATTGATAGCCGAGCGCCAGGCCGTACGCGCCGATTGCATAGAACGCCACATAGCCCAGATCGAGCAACCCGGCCAGGCCGACCACGATGTTAAGCCCCAGACCCAGCAGCACGTAGATCAGCCCGAGGATGACCACGCCCAGCAGGTAGGAGTTGGAGAAGAACGGGAAAATCACCGCAATGACGATCATTATCGGGATGATCCAGCGCAACCGGGATTTGTAATCGGGCGGCAGTACATGCACCCCGGAGCCAGTGCTTTCAAACCCTTCGAGGATACGCAGGCCTTTAGGCGTCTGCAGGAACAGGCTCAAGGCAAAGCGGCCCGCCATGACGATGGCGACAATCCAGGCTACCCGCGTCGTTTCCATGTTAAAGCCGTAGCCATCAAGGACCACGCCGACAATCGGCCCAAATACGATCAGGGCAACAAGGCCGGCGAGTATGGCGTCAACCAGGCTTCTTTTGAGATCAATGGTTTTATGAGTGGTTGAAGACATCGCTTACACCTTCGACACAAGAGGACGGCCGAGCAGGCCTTGGGGCCGAAAGACCAGAACGAGAACGAGCAGCGAGAAACTGAACACGTCTTTGTAGTCGGAATTGACCAGGCCTGAGAACAGCGATTCGGAAATACCGAGGATGATCCCGCCGAGCATCGCCCCAGGCAGTGAGCCGATCCCGCCAAGCACCGCGGCAGTAAACGCCTTGATCCCGATGATGAAGCCGGCATAGAAATCGAACGTGCCGTAATTCATGGTGATCAGCACACCGGCCAGCGCCGCCATCGCAGCACCGATGATGAAAACGTAGGAAATCACCCGGTCGGTGTTGATCCCCAAAATCGAGGCCATCTTGCGGTCTTGCTGAGTCGCACGGCACATGCGGCCGAGCTTGGTGTACTTGATGATGTAGGTCAGCAGTGCCATGCCGGCGAACGCCGCGATCAGGATAAATACTTTGGTGTAGGTCAACTGCACGAAACCGGTGCCGATATCGACGCGCCAGGCGCCGGTCAGCAAGGTAGGAACACCTTGTTGTTTCGCACCTTGAGCAATTTGTGCGTAGTTCTGCAGGATCAGCGAGATACCAATGGCACTGATCAGCGGTGCCAGACGGGTGGAGTTGCGCAGTGGTTTGTAGGCGACGCGCTCGATGACCCAGCCATAAACCGCCGTTACCACGATGGTAAAGATCAGCGTGCCAAGCATCAGGAGCGGGAAGGATTCAATACCGAAGTATGCCAGCAGAGCCAGACTGATTGCCGCGAGGTAAGCGGAAATCATGTAAACCTCGCCGTGGGCGAAGTTGATCATGCCAATGATGCCATAGACCATTGTGTAGCCGATGGCGATCAGGCCATAGACCGACCCGAGGGTCAGGCCGTTGACCAGTTGCTGCAGGAAAATACCATCCATAACGCAATCTCACGCAGTGAGAACCTGCATACCTTGGGTGTGCGGCTCTTCTAGGAAAAATACAGATTTACGTCGGAGCAATGTCAGCCACGATCCCGCCGACCAGACCCGGATCCTGTAGGAGCGAGCCTGCTCGCGATGGCGTCATAACATTCAACACGGTTGTCGACTGTCAGTACGTCATCGCGAGCAGGCTCACTCCTACAAGGAAGGCGTCAGGTCAGCTGATCGAGTCAGCCCTTACTTCTGTTTTTCCAGCTGGTGGTATTTGCCGTCCTTGTCCCATTGGTAAACCACGTAGTCGGAGACTTTCAGGTCGCCCTTGGCATCCCATGTCTTCTCGCCCATCACGGTTTTAACAGGGTTTTTCTTCAGCCACTCGGCGGCTTTCTCGCCATTGTTGGATTTAGCACCGTTGAAAGCGGCAGCCAGGGTTTGAACCGAAGCGTAGGCATACAGGGTGTAGCCTTCGGGCTCGGTGCCGGCTTTGCGGAACTCGTCCACCACGGTCTTGCTGTCTGGCAGCAGGCGCGGGTCGGCGCCGAAGGTCATCAGCACGCCGTCGACGAACTGCGGGCCGCCAGCAGTAGTGACCAGCTCGTCGGTGACGATACCGTCATCGGACATGAACTTGACGTCTTTGAGGCCTTGTTCACGCAGTTGACGGACCAGAGGACCGGCTTCGGGGTGCAGACCACCGAAGTAGACTACGTCGGCACCGGCGCCACGGATCTTCGTCACGATGGTGCTGAAATCTTTCTCGCCACGGGTCAGACCTTCATACAAGACAGGCTTCACGCCGCGTTTTTCCAGCTGTGCCTTGGTGGCGTCCGCCAGGCCTTGGCCGTAGGTGTCCTTGTCGTGCAGGACCACGACCTTCTTGCCTTTGAGCACGTCGACAATGTAGTCGCCGGCAACGATGCCTTGCTGATCGTCACGCCCGCACATACGGAACATGGCGCTGAGGCCGCGCTCGGTGACCGCCGGGTTGGTCGAGCCCGGCGTAATAGCAATGATGCCCGCTTCATCATAAATTTCGGAGGCAGGGATGGTGGAAGAGGAGCAGAAATGACCGACCACGCCGGCAACTTTCTGGTTGGTCAGGTCCTTGGCGACCGTCACAGCCTGTTTCGGTTCGCAGGCGTCATCGCCACGCACCAGTACGATTTTTTCCCCGTTGACGCCGCCTGCCGCATTGACCGCATCGGCCGCAGCCTGTGCACCCTTCATGTACTGCTCGCCAAATGCCGCGTTGGCACCTGTCATCGGACCTGCCACACCAATTTTTACATCAGCCTGCGCAAACGCGGAAACACCCAAAGCAGTAGCCACTGCGAGGGCCAGAAAGCCTTTCTTGTAAAACGTCTGGGACATGAGGTGGTGCTCCAAGGTTTTTTTTAGTTGGCACTGCGACTTCTCTGAATGCTCAGAGCAAGTGCCGTGCCATCGGTTTTTTATTCTGAAAAAAGTCGCTGCATTATTGTTATTTCGACTGTTTCGAGCCCATTTTCATTGAGCGTGCAACCGTCTAAACCGCTGAAGGTGAAACCGATATATATTTATGGCGCAACCTGCGCGCGCCATCATTGCAACCGCAGTCCGAAACCACGTGCAACCAACCTGTAACAACACACGTCACCGAAGTGCACACTGCTGGTGCGCGAACTGCTACAACGCGCACCACTACAGGCTAGTCGCTAAGTCAAAAAGCGCTGCTTTCAGCAACAAATTTCAACAATCAAATCACTATGCGCAAGCACTGGCCTGCGTGATACAGCGAGAATCCGGCCTCGTATAAACAGCTGCGCAGGCCCGCCCCCGCCAGAGGCTGCATGGGAGCGAACGGAATCGGCAAGGCCTGCGCATCGCCCCTGCACAGATAATCGGCAAACGCCTTGCCGACTACGGTACCCGTGGTCACGCCGCGCCCGTTGTAGCCGGTGACTGCCACCAGACCGGGCGCGGGTTCAAACAGGCGCATCAAGTGATCGGGAGTAAAAGCGATGCAACCGGTCCAGGTACATTCCCATTCCACGGGTTTGAGGTAGGGAAAATAGTGCTGCTGGACGCGATCTGCCCAGGCTTTGAGAAACCAGGCCGGCTTTTGATTGCCGTTGCCGAGACTGCCCAGCAAAAGACGTCCGGCCTTGTCGCGACGGATGCTGCTGAGCACCTGGCGGGTGTCCCACGAACCCTGGCCGCCTGGCAGGATTTGCTCGGCAGCCGGATCGGTCAACGGCACCGAAGCAACCTGATAATAATACCCGGGG
This sequence comes from Pseudomonas fluorescens, assembly GCF_902497625.1. Classification (GTDB taxonomy): domain Bacteria; phylum Pseudomonadota; class Gammaproteobacteria; order Pseudomonadales; family Pseudomonadaceae; genus Aquipseudomonas; species Aquipseudomonas fluorescens_BQ. Next base: position 66,823 of record NZ_CABVGX010000020.1, read on the forward strand.
AAGAAATTGCGCCGAAGCTCGGTCCAGTCGCCCTCGGTATAAGCGTTCGATGCGATCACCACCTGCTCGGCCAGCACTGAACCTTGTGGCGTTTGAACCGACCAGCGCTGGCCCTGCCGCTCAAGTCGAGTCACCGGCGAATGATCAAAAAGCTGGCCGCCCAGACCCATCGCCGCTTGCGCCAGCCCCGTCGTGTAAGCCATCGGGTTGATCGTGCCGGCACGACGATCAAGCAGCGCAGCAGCGATTTTTTTCGTGCCAGTGGCCTGCTCGCAAGCTTGCCCGGTCAGTAATTCGACCGGCGCGCCGCGACGTTTCCACTGCTGTTCCCGACTGCGCAGGTCCGCTTCGCCACGGGCGTTATGCGCCATGTGCAACGTGCCTTCGCGACGCAATTGGCAATCAATGTTGTACTTGTCCACAAGACTGAAAACCAGGGACGGCGCCGCACCCAGCATGCGATTGAGCTGACTGCCCACTGCTTCGCCGAAACCGGCTTCGATCTCGTCTGGAGGAATCCACATGCCGGCGTTCACCAGCCCGACATTGCGTCCGGACCCGCCGTGACCGACTCGATGCGCTTCCACCACGCAAACGGTCTTGCCCTGTTCGAGCAAGTGCACCGCCGCAGACAACCCGGTAAAACCGGCGCCGATCACGCATACATCTACCTTGATTTCGCCGCGCAGCGCTGCGTTATCAGGTCGTTGCGGCGTCAACTTTTCCCACAAACACTCTTCGCGTAACGGCATTGCCTGCTCCTGTCGGAGCAGCTGCGAGCTTCAAGCGACAAGCTTCAAGCAAACTGGCTTGCGGCTTGAAGCTTGCAACCTGGAGCTGCTTAATCGAACGTAATCCCCTGCGCCAATGGCAACTCCAGCGAATAGTTCACAGTGTTGGTCTGGCGGCGCATGTAGCCGCGCCATGCATCGGAACCGGATTCACGACCGCCACCGGTTTCCTTCTCGCCGCCAAACGCGCCGCCGATTTCCGCGCCGCTCGGGCCGATGTTGACGTTGGCAATGCCGCAGTCACTGCCCACCGCCGACATGAACTGCTCGGCTTCGCGCACATCAGTGGTGAATATGCACGACGACAGGCCTTGTGGCACTTCGTTGTTAAGGCGCAGTGCTTCGTCAAAATCCTTGTAACCGATCACGTACAGGATCGGCGCGAACGTTTCACCGCGAACCACATCACTCTGCTCGGGCATTTCAACAATCGCCGGCGACACGTAATACGCGTTCGGGAACTGGTCTTCCAGCTGACGTTTGCCACCAAACACGCGACCACCCTCGCTCAGTGCCTGCTCGAGTGCGTCCTGCATGTTTTCAAAGCTGTGCTTGTCGATCAGCGGGCCGATCAGATTGCCTTCCAGCGGGTTGCCGATGCGAACCTTCGAGTATGCGGCTTTCAGGCGGGTGACGATTTCTTCCTTCACCGATTCGTGTGCGATCAGGCGACGCAGCGTAGTGCAACGCTGGCCGGCGGTACCGACGGCGCTGAACAGAATCGCGCGCACAGCCATATCGAGGTCGGCGCTTGGGCCGAGGATCATTGCGTTGTTACCGCCCAGCTCGAGAATGCTGCGGGCGAAACGTGCGGCGATTTTCGGTGCCACTTCGCGACCCATACGGGTACTGCCGGTAGCGCTGATCAGCGCGACACGCGGGTCATCGACCAGCGCTTCACCGGCATCGCGGCCGCCGATGATCACCTGGCTCAGGTGTGGCGGTGCATCGCTGAAATTCTTCAGGACGCGATCAAACAGCGCCTGACACGCCAGTGCAGTCAGCGGAGTTTTTTCGGACGGCTTCCAGATCACCGGATTGCCGCAAACCAATGCCAGCGTGGTGTTCCAGGCCCAGACCGCAACCGGGAAGTTGAATGCGCTGATCACGCCAACGACGCCCAGCGGGTGCCAGGTTTCGCGCATGTGGTGGCCGGGGCGCTCGGAGGCGATGGTCAAACCGTACAACTGCCGGGAAAGGCCCACGGCAAAGTCGCAAATGTCGATCATTTCCTGCACTTCACCCAAGCCTTCCTGAGTGATCTTGCCGGCTTCCCAGGAGACCAGCTCGCCGAGGTCGGCCTTGTATTCGCGCAGAATGTCACCCAGTTGACGCACCAGTTCGCCACGACGCGGGGCCGGAACCTTGCGCCACAATTCGAAAGCATGATCTGCGCGACTGATGTGCTGCTCGACTTCAGCGGCGCCTTCCCAGTTCACAGCGGCAATGCGGCTACCATCAATCGGCGAATGCACCGGCACTTTGCCGTTCTGGTACAGGGCCGGGTTCACACCCAGACGATCAAGCAATGCGGCAACCATGGGTTACTCCTCAAGCGAAAACAGCAAACGTGCAGCCGGATGGATTCGGCCGATCAGGCTTATAGTTTTAGCGCTCCGCAGGTTACCCAACAAACGACCTTTAAGAGAGATATCATTCCGTTTATTCATGCTTCGAATAGTTGGCGAAAAAGAAACAAGAAAAAAGGATTGCCCATGCTGAATAAACGCTACCTGCCGTCGATCACCGCCCTCCAGTGTTTTGAGGCCGTGACCCGGCATTTGAGCTTCACCCGCGCCGCTGAAGAGCTGAACCTGACCCAGAGCGCCGTGAGCAAACAGGTCGCGCAACTCGAAGAATTGCTGCAGCACCTGCTGTTCCGCCGGGTGCGCCGACGCCTGCAAATGACCCCGGCCGGGGATTTGTACCTGGTGGAAGTCCGAAAAATCCTCACACAGGTCGAGATGTCGACGCATTACCTGCGTTCCTACGGCGGCGAAACTGAAGTCCTGCGTGTCTCGACGCCCCCGACCTTTGGCGCGCGGTGGCTGGTCCCAAGGCTGAAGGGCTGGCGTTTGCGTCACCCATCGATCCACCTGGACCTGTGCAGTGAGCAGGAAGCCGATGACCTGTTGCAGGGTCGCAGTGACCTGGCGTTTTATTTCGGCCAAGGTGCACGCCCTCGCACCGAATGCCTGAAATTGTTCAGCGAAGAGCTGGTGCCGGTCTGCGCGCCCGGCAGCCTGCCAGCAACGCCTTTCACCGACCCGACGCAACTCGCTGATCTGGTTCTGCTGCAAAATGCTTCGCGCCCCCAGGCGTGGCACGACTGGTTCGACAGTCAGGGTTACCACACCGAGCACAGCTACCACGGGCCACGTTTCGAAACTTTCTATATGTGCATCCGCGCCGCGCAGGTTGGTTGCGGCGTGGCACTGTTGCCGCGATTTCTGGTGGAAGAGGAATTGGCCGATGGCAAACTGGTCATACCTTGGCAACACGCGATGCCAAGTTCCGACGCTTATTACCTGGCCTATCCCGAGCATTCGGCGGAAGTCCCCAAGGTTCGTGATTTCGTGAAGTGGATGCTGGAGCAGATTGACAGCCCGGACCTTTAAAGAAACGGACACTTTGTAGCAACTGCCGAAGGCTGCGTCCGAGGGCGAAGCGCTCGCAAAAAAAGGCCATGCGACGCGTCTGAAATGACAAGATGCATACTTGCGAGTGCTTCGCCCTCGGACGCAGCCTTCGGCAGCTGCTACAGGGTTATCCGTCGCCGGCGAAACTGGCGGCTTACAGGCACTATGCCCATTTATCAGACAGCTGCAATGCCGCGCCATCAGGGCCGCGGCCAGCCCGGAGAACCCCCGTTATGAGCGAGAGTGTGTTTGCCGATCGTATCGTGCAGAACCTGCTCGACACCGACTTCTACAAGCTGACGATGATGCAGGCGGTGCTGCACAACTACCCGAACGTGGAAGTCGAATGGGAGTTCCGTTGCCGTAACAGTGAGGACCTGCGCCCTTATCTGGCAGAAATCCGTTTTCAGATCGAGCGCCTTGCGGAGTTGAGTCTGAGCCCGGACCAACTGAGTTTCATGGAGCGCATCAGCTTCATGAAACCGGATTTTCTGCGCTTTCTCGGGCTGTTCCGCTTCAATCTGCGTTACGTGCACACTGGCATCGAAAACGGCGAACTGTTCATCCGTCTGCGCGGGCCGTGGCTGCACGTGATTCTGTTCGAAGTGCCGCTGCTGTCCATCGTCAGCGAAGTACGCAATCGTTATCGCTACCGGGAAATTGTTCTGGAACAGGCTCGCGAGCAGCTTTATCGCAAGTTCGACTGGCTGAGCGCCAATGCCAGCAGTGATGAATTATCCGAATTGCAGGTAGCCGATTTCGGCACGCGTCGTCGTTTTTCTTTCCGCGTGCAGGAGGAAGTGGTGAACGTGCTCAAGCACGATTTCCCCGGACGTTTCGTCGGTACCAGCAACGTGCACCTGTCCCGCGAGCTGGACATGAAACCCTTGGGCACCATGGCCCACGAGTGGATCATGGCGCACCAGCAACTCGGCCCGCGCCTGATCGACAGCCAAATTGCCGCGCTTGATTGCTGGGTGCGGGAATACCGGGGTCTGCTCGGGATAGCCCTGACCGACTGCATCACCACCGATGCATTCCTCAGTGATTTCGACCTGTATTTCGCCAAGCTTTTCGACGGTTTGCGCCATGATTCCGGTGATCCGATACTCTGGGCAGAAAAGGCCATCGCCCACTATCACCGGCTCGGCATCGATCCGATGAGCAAGACCCTGGTGTTTTCCGACAGCCTGACACTGCCCAGGTCGCTGGAGATCTTTCGGGCACTGCGTGGCCGGATCAATGTCAGTTTTGGTATCGGCACGAACCTGACGTGCGATATCCCGGGTGTTGAACCGATGAGCATCGTGCTTAAAATGGCCGCCTGCAATGGCCAGCCGGTCGCCAAGATTTCGGACGAGCCGGGCAAGACGCACTGCAAAGACCCCAATTTTGTCGCCTATTTGCGCCACGTTTTCAAAGTTCCTGCCGCCCTTTCAAGCCCAACCAGCAAGGAGTGAATTCATGCAAGCCGTACAGCGTGAGATTGCCGAGCAGCTCAATGTTCAACCGCCGTTTGCCGACAAGGCGGCCCTTGAGGCTGAAGTCGCCCGGCGCATCAAGTTCATTCAGGAATGCCTGGTCAATTCCGGGCTCAAAGCCCTGGTGCTCGGCATTAGCGGTGGCGTCGATTCGCTCACGGCCGGCCTGTTGGCTCAGAAGGCCGTGCGTGAATTGCGTGAGCGCAGCGGCGACGACAGCTACAAGTTCATCGCCGTTCGACTGCCTTACGGCGTCCAGTTCGATGAGCACGATGCTCAAGCTTCCCTGGATTTCATCCAGCCGGATGATCGTCAAACCATCAATATCGGCCCGGCTGTCAAAGGTTTGGCCAAGGAAGTGACGGCATTCGAGGGTAAATCCGAAGCCACAGTGGATTTCGTCGTCGGCAACATGAAGGCGCGGATGCGCATGATTGCTCAATACACCATCGCCGGTGCATGTCAGGGCCTGGTGATCGGTACCGACCACGCCGCAGAAGCGGTGATGGGTTTCTACACCAAGTTCGGTGACGGCGCTTGTGACCTGGCCCCATTGAGCGGGCTGGTGAAAAACCAGGTGCGAGCCATTGCGCGCAGCTTCGGCGCCCCGGAGTCACTGGTGGAAAAAATCCCGACTGCCGACCTCGAAGACCTGTCGCCCGGCAAACCGGATGAAGCGGCGCATGGCGTGACCTATGCCGAAATCGACGCGTTCCTGCATGGCGAGCCGGTGCGCGAGGAAGCGTTCAGGATCATTTGCGAAACATACCGCAAGACACATCACAAGCGCGTGATGCCGTTTGCGCCCTGAACCTGTCAGTTAGCGGCGTGTAGGCATTCGCAGGAGCCTGTAGGAGCCTGTAGGAGCCTGTAGGAGCCTGTAGGAGCTGTCGAGTGAAACGAGGCTGCGATCTTTACAATTTGATCGTGTAGCACTGTTAAAAGATCGCAGCCTCGTTTCACTCGACAGCTCCTACAGGGTCGTACATAGGCTTCGAGGAAAAAAAAGCGTCCTGATCAGGACGCTTTTTTGTGCACGATTCGCTTACTTCAGCGTAACCGTACCTTTCATCATCGAGATGTGGCCCGGGAACGAGCAGAAGAAGCCATATTTCTCACCAGCAGCCAACTTCGATACATCAAAAGTCACCGAGTCGGTTTCCTTGGCGCCGATGATCTTGGTGTGGGCGATGATGCGCGCGTCGCCGTCTTTAAGGTAGTTCTTGTCGATACCGGCAGCCAGGCCATCGGTAGCGATGGGTTGCATGTCGGCTTCCTTGCTCAGCACCCAGTTATGACCCATGACGTTTTTCGGCAAGTTGCCGGAGTGAGTGAGCTCGACGGTGAATGTCTTGCAGCTTTTGTCGATTTCGATGGCTTTGGTGTTGAAGGTCATCTGGTCGGTGGAGTCAACGGTGGTCTTGCACTCGGCAGCCATCAGTTGGCTGCTGGCCAGTGTCAACAGGGATACCGCAACGAGTTTGGCAAACATGGTGAATCTCCAAGGCAGGGTTGGTAACGTGCGAATGGACAGAAGACTGCCTGAAAACTTCGCAAGTTCCTATGACTTGAATCAAAATTGTATACAACTTTGCAGCTATGACGCCAATCGAGACAATCTACCAGCCAGACCTCTGGGCCGGCTCTATCATCGGGCCATCATCCCCAAACGGAGTGTCTGACATGTTCATCAACAGCCTTTTATGCAGCTTGCTCGCCGCCTACGCCTGCGGCGCCAGCGGTACTTACGAAACTCCCAAACGAGACGCCTAGCGCTTGGAGTGTTGAGCCTGAAACTTTACTCTGGGCCATTCTGACCACGGAGGAAAGCATGTCTCTAACATCCGTTTGCGTATTTTGCGGTGCCAGCACCGGCTCCAGTCCCGCCTATCGCGAAGCCGCGGTTGCCCTCGGCCAGGCCTTGGCCGAGCGCAAGTTGACGCTGGTTTACGGCGGCGGCGCCGTCGGCCTGATGGGCGTCGTTGCCGATGCTGCACTGGCCGCAGGTGGCAAAGTCATTGGGATCATTCCGCAAAGTCTCAAGGACAAGGAAATCGGCCACAGCGGCCTGACTCGCCTGGAAGTGGTCGACGGCATGCATGCGCGCAAAGCGCGGATGGCCGAGCTCAGCGATGCATTCATCGCCCTGCCTGGCGGCCTTGGGACCCTGGAAGAACTGTTCGAAGTCTGGACCTGGGGCCAACTGGGCTACCACGGCAAACCGCTTGGCCTGCTGGAAGTGAACGGTTTCTACAGCAAATTGACCGGTTTTCTTGATCATATCGTCGGCGAAGGCTTCGTTCGCGGCGCGCACCGTGACATGCTGCAAGTGAGCGAAACACCGCAAACACTGCTCGAGGCCCTGGACGCGTGGCAACCGACAGTGGTGCCAAAATGGACAGGGCAAAAACCCGGCTAACGGCTCGGCACCGATACAGGGCAGAATATGCGCCGCTCAACCTCACCTTCGACCCCAGAGGATCGCCCATGGCTAAACCTAATTATTCCTTCGCCAAACGTCAGAGAGACTTGGCCAAGGAGCAGAAGAAAGAGGAAAAGCTTCAGCGCAAGAAAGCTACAGCTGAAGAAGAAGCAGCAGCACTGAACCCGGATACAGAAGGCGAAGTGGCTACACAGAACGATGTTGAAGCACCGAAAGATCAGGCACCCAACGCCTGAGACCCTCAGGGCCGGATGATCTGATCAGGCCCACCGGATCTGTGTACAGGGTCAGCAGAGGTATTGCTGACCCTCGCGGTCCATCTTGAAATATCCTGCTTCTGATTCCCTGCCCTCCCGCGTGGACGAGCCTGCTCGCAAAGACAATAGCCAGGCAAGCTACTTCCCATCGCAGAACCTCACCAAGCGCCACAGAGCGTCTGATGACGCCGTACGTTAGCAGGAGACCTCCGCGAGCGGCGAAGCGCCTTGAGGATGCGCTCAGGCCGATTCCGGTCCCCTGAAGCGCTCAGCGCTCGATTGATCGTGTTGGAGCGTAGGTAGCGTGCAAACGCAGAACGCCAACCCGAAGGTTGGCGTTCTGTTATCAGCGGTCGGCGTTTAACGCGGTACGACCGGCTTGCGCGCAGGCTTGGGACCCTTGCCTTTGGCCGCATCCTTACGATCCTTGGCGGCCTGCTGGTTGCGGGCAAATGCCGCCGCCTTGGCCTGTTCGCGCTTGTCCCACGAATTACCTCCATCACTGGCGCGTGGCGGCAGCCCGGTGTGCTGCGTGAGAATTTTCGTGGTCTTCTCACCGGCTACTTTGTGGCTTCCGGCTGGGGTCGAGTTCTTGCGACGGGCGCTCTGGTAGCTGTCGGTCGCCGGTTGATGCAGCGGGATCAGCTGGTTCTTGCCCGGGCCGATCAGGTCGGCGCAGCCCATGCGGGTCAGCGCTTCACGCAGCATTGGCCAGCCTTTCGGATCGTGATAACGCAAGAACGCCTTGTGCAGACGACGCTGCTCTTCGCTCTTGACGATGGTCACGGCGTCACTCTTGTAAGTGACCTTGCGCAGCGGGTTCTTGCCCGAGTGGTACATCGCGGTGGCCGTGGCCATCGGCGACGGGTAGAACGCCTGCACCTGATCGGCGCGGAAGCCGTTGCCCTTGAGCCACAGGGCCAGGTTCATCATGTCTTCGTCGGTGGTGCCCGGGTGCGCGGCGATGAAGTACGGAATCAGGTACTGCTCTTTCCCGGCTTCCTTGGTGTACTTCTCGAACATGCGCTTGAACTTGTCATAGCTGCCAATGCCCGGCTTCATCATCTGGTTGAGCGGACCTTCCTCGGTGTGTTCCGGGGCGATCTTCAGGTAACCACCGACGTGGTGGGTCACCAGCTCCTTGACGTATTCCGGCGACTCGACCGCGAGGTCATAACGCAGGCCGGACGCGATCAGGATCTTCTTCACGCCCGGCAACGCACGAGCGCTGCGATAGAGCTGGATCAGTGAAGAATGATCGGTATTCAAGTTCGGGCAGATGCCCGGAAACACACAGGACGGCTTGCGGCACGCGGATTCGATTTCCGGGCTTTTGCAGGCAATGCGGTACATGTTCGCGGTCGGGCCGCCAAGGTCGGAAATGACGCCGGTGAAGCCTGGGACCTTGTCGCGGATCTCTTCGATTTCGCGAATGATCGACTCTTCGGAACGGTTCTGGATGATCCGGCCTTCGTGCTCGGTGATCGAGCAGAAGGTACAGCCGCCAAAGCAGCCACGCATGATGTTCACCGAGAAACGGATCATGTCGTAGGCCGGAATCTTTTCCTTGCCGTACGCAGGATGCGGAACACGGGCGTAGGGCATGCCGAACACGTAGTCCATTTCTTCAGTGGTCATCGGAATCGGCGGCGGGTTGAACCAGACGTCGACTTCGCCATGCTTCTGCACAAGCGCGCGGGCGTTGCCCGGGTTGGTTTCCAGGTGAAGCACGCGGTTGGCGTGAGCGTAAAGAACGGCGTCGCCACGGACTTTCTCAACCGACGGCAGACGAATCACAGTCTTGTCGCGGGTCATTTTCGGACTGGCCAGAATCTGCACGACTTTGGCTTCAGTCGGGTCTTCGACCGGCCCCTTTTCCTGCTCGATCGCGCAGGCCTGGGTGTCTTGAGTATTCACGTACGGGTTGATGATCTTGTCGACCTTGCCCGGACGGTCGATACGCGTGGAGTCGACTTCGTACCAGTCTTTGGGCGTATCACGACGAATGAACGCGGTGCCGCGCACGTCGGTGATGTCTTCGATCTTGTGTCCGTAGGACAGACGCTGGGCGACTTCGACAATCGCTCGCTCGGCGTTGCCGTACAGCAGGATGTCGGCGCAGGCGTCGATGAGGATCGAGTTGCGCACCCGGTCCTGCCAGTAATCGTAGTGAGCGATGCGACGCAAAGAGGCTTCGATGCCGCCGAGGACGATCGGCACGTTTTTGTAGGCCTCCTTGCAACGCTGGCTGTACACCAGACTCGCGCGGTCCGGACGTTTGCCCGCCATGCCACCGGGGGTGTAGGCGTCGTCGGAGCGGATTTTCTTGTCGGCAGTGTAGCGGTTGATCATCGAATCCATGTTGCCGGCCGCGACGCCGAAAAACAGGTTCGGCTCGCCGAGCTTCATGAAGTCGTCTTTGGACTGCCAGTTGGGCTGGGCGATGATCCCGACGCGGAAGCCCTGGGACTCCAGCAGCCGGCCAATGATTGCCATGCCGAACGACGGATGGTCAACGTACGCATCACCGGTGACGATGATGATGTCGCAGGAATCCCAGCCAAGCTGATCCATCTCCTCCCTGCTCATCGGCAGGAATGGCGCCGGGCCGAAACATTCGGCCCAGTACTTGGGATAGTCAAATAACGGCTTGGCTGTTTGCATGACGATGACCGGTGTTGAGATGAAAAATCGCGGGCGCGGAATATAGCACAAAAAATAACCAATTCCGACGGCTATGGTCGGAAATAACGGCGGCTGTTTGCTCACAAGCCCAGAGACAAGACATTACCCGTGTGGCGAGGGGGCTTGCCCCCGTTCGGCTGCGAAGCAGTCGTAATAATCAGCGAATTTGAACCGCCTGGAAAAATGCGGTCACAGGTTTTGGGGCTGCTGCGCAGCCCGACGGGGGCAAGCCCCCTCGCCACAAAGGCCCCCTCGCCACAGGATCCGACAGGGTTACTCGTCGTCGAAGTTGTAGCTGCCCGGCGCGAGGTTTTCGAAGCGGGTGTATTTACCGATGAACGCCAGTCGGGCCGTACCGATCGGTCCGTTCCGCTGCTTGCCGATGATGATCTCGGCGATGCCTTTGTGTTCGGTTTCCGGGTGATAGACCTCGTCCCGATACACAAACATGATCACGTCAGCATCCTGCTCGATCGCTCCCGATTCTCGAAGGTCGGAGTTGATCGGACGTTTATTCGGCCGTTGCTCCAATGAGCGGTTGAGCTGGGACAGCGCCACCACCGGGCAATTGAACTCCTTGGCCAAGGCTTTCAGGGAACGGGAAATCTCAGAAATTTCGTTGGTGCGGTTATCGCCACCAGAGCCCGGGATCTGCATCAATTGCAGGTAGTCGATCATGATAAGGCCGACATCCCCATGCTCACGCACCAGGCGTCGAGTCCGCGCGCGCATTTCCGACGGGCTTATACCGGCCGTATCATCGATGAAGAGCTTGCGATCGTTGAGCAGGTTGACCGCCGAGGTCAGGCGTGGCCAATCGTCGTCCTCCAGACGTCCGGCACGGACCTTGGTCTGGTCGATACGCCCAAGGGAGGACAACATACGCATGATCAGCGATTCACCTGGCATCTCCAGCGAGTAAACCAGCACACACTTGTCACTGCGCAACACGGCGTTTTCCACCAGGTTCATCGCAAAGGTGGTTTTACCCATCGACGGACGGCCGGCGACGATGATCAGGTCGGCCGGCTGCAGACCGCTGGTCATCCCGTCAAGGTCGGTGTAACCGGTGGACAGTCCGGTGATGGCGTTGTCGGTGTTGAACAAGGTGTCGATGCGGTCGATGGCTTTGGTCAACAGGTCGTTGACGCTCACCGGGCCGCCGGTTTTAGGCCGGGCCTCGGCGATCTGGAATATCTGTCGCTCGGCTTCGTCGAGGATTTCTTCAGCGGTGCGGCCTTCCGGATTGAAGGCGCTGTCGGCGATTTCGGTGGCGATGCCGATCAACTGGCGCAGCGTTGCCCGGGCGCGAACGATCTGGGCGTAAGCCTTGATGTTGGCCACCGACGGCGTGTTCTTCGCCAGCTCACCCAGGTAACCGAGGCCGCCGACTTGCGAGGTCTGGCCTTCCTTGTCGAGCTGCTCGGCCAGCGTCACCACATCGATGGGTGAGTTCAGGTCGGCGAGCTTGGCAATCGCCCGGAAAATCAGACGGTGGTCATGTCGATAGAAATCACCGTCGGAGACTTGATCCAGCACGCGTTCCCAGGCGTTGTTGTCCAGCATCAGACCACCGAGCACGGCTTGTTCGGCCTCGATGGAATGCGGCGGCACCTTCAGGGCAGCGGTTTGCAGATCGTATTGCTCGGGAGCGGAGATATCGTTCATGGCCACTTGAATAGTTGAGAAATCAGGAACTGCAGAAAGACAAAGGGCACGACCTGTAAACAGGATCGTGCCCGATGTTACCGGCAAGCACCCGAGGGTGCCAGCCGACAAGTACTGCTTAAGCTGCTACCACGACAACGCGTACGGTGGCTTCAACTTCGGCGTGCAGGTGCACGGCTACGTCGAATTCGCCTACGTTGCGGATGGTGCCGTTCGGCAGACGAACTTCACTCTTCTGCACTTCGACGCCGGAGGCGGTCAGTGCATCAGCGATGTCGTGAGTACCGATCGAACCGAACAGCTTGCCTTCGTCGCCAGCGGTGGCAGTGATAGTCACTTCCAGCTCAGCCAGTTGGGCGGCACGGCTTTCAGCCGAGGTCTTGCGATCTGCTGCGGCTTTTTCCAGCTCAGCGCGACGCTCTTCGAACGCAGCCAGGTTGGCAGCGGTCGCAGCGGTAGCTTTGCCATAAGGCAGCAGGTAGTTACGACCGTAACCGGCCTTAACGTTTACTTTGTCACCCAGGTTGCCCAGGTTGGTGACTTTTTCCAGAAGGATCAGTTGCATGTGAAAATCCTCTTAACTTTTAACCTTCACCGTTCGCGCTATCGGCATCTTTCGGTGCCGAACGACCGCGAAAATCAATCAGGCTGTCGACGATGGCCAAGACCACCAGCAACGGATAGATCAGCTGCATGAACAGCAACAGCGTGACGTACAACCCCACCAGCCAGAACCTGGCCAATCGCTTCTGCGCCACCAGCCCATGAATCAGGGCCAGCCCGGCGATCACCAGCGGTACGCTGCACAACGGCGTCAACATGGCCATCTGAGGACCGATGTTCGGCCCCAGAAGCATGCACGCCAGCAGCAACATCGCTGGTAGGAGCGGGAAGCGGATGGCGCGAAATTCGCGACCAAAACCGCCCGGGTTGTACAACAACGCCTGCCAGTAGCGCCCGACAATCAGGCTCAGCACACTGACGATTTGCAACAAGGCCGCAATCAGGCCGGTCAGGACTGGTGCAATCAGGGACGCAAAATGCGCTTGCTCATCTACCGACAACTTCTGGTAGACATCACCGAGTAGCGACGGCATGGCTTTTATCAAAGCCTGCGCAAGCATCTCGATTTGGGGAGCAAAAACCGTCCCCAGCACCACCGAATACACCACTCCCATCGCTATGCTGACCAGCAGCACGCGGTTCCAGGACTCACTTGCGCGCAAAACCAACGCAAGGCTCCAAGACCCCAGCATCACCAGAAGTGAGCGTGGGTCGTCGGCGTAAAGCCACCAGACCAAGGCCGGCAGCAATCCCAGAGCAAGAACGCTTGATGCGTCCTTCAATCCGCGCCGCAGGAGCACGAAGCATCCCGCAGCAGCACCCAACCAATACAACAACGGCAATGCCGCGCATCCAGCCACTACGAGAGTGGCCTGCATGCGGCCGCGCATGATGAACTCAGCTATGGCTCGCATGCATTCAATCCTTTGCTACGTGTCGACTGCCCGGTCTCAGCGGCCGTGGCTGTCGGTGTAGGCCAGCAGGGCCAGGAAGCGGGCGCGCTTGATAGCGGTGGCCAGCTGACGCTGATAACGAGCTTTGGTACCGGTGATGCGGCTTGGAACGATTTTGCCGGTCTCGGATACATAAGCTTTCAGAGTGTTGAGATCTTTGTAATCGATCTCCTTCACGTCTTCAGCGGTGAAGCGGCAGAATTTACGACGACGGAAGAAACGTGCCATGTAATAGGCTCCTCAAAAGGTCCGTGGATTACTCGTCAGCGTTATCGCTGTTGTCGCTGTCATCACTATCAGCGCTTTCGGCGCCTTCGTGCTCAGGACGGTCGCGACGCTCACGGCGCTCACTGCGGTTTTCTTCAGCCTTGAGCATCTCGGATTGGCCGGTGACGGCTTCTTCGCGACGGATGACCAGGTTACGGATCACTGCATCGTTGTAGCGGAAGTTGTCTTCCAGCTCGGCCAGGGCCTTGCCAGTGCATTCAACGTTCAGCATCACGTAGTGAGCCTTGTGAACATTGTTGATTGCGTAGGCCAGTTGACGACGGCCCCAATCTTCCAGACGGTGGATTTTGCCCCCGTCTTCTTCGATCAGCTTGGTGTAACGCTCAACCATGCCGCCGACTTGCTCGCTTTGATCCGGGTGGACCAAAAAGATGATTTCGTAATGACGCATGAATGCTCCTTACGGGTTGTAGCCTGCCGCTCAATAGCGGTCAGACAAGGAGTGAATGACACTAATGGACTTGCTTGCGATAGACACATGCGTGCCTGCCGTCAGAGCAAGGGGCGCAATTGTAGAGAAGGGGCGGGAGAGGCGCAAGGCAATTGGTGATTATTTGAACAGTTGATTCACAGCGCATTATTTGCCCTGACACAAACCACTGTGGGAGCGAGCCTGCTCGCGATGGGGGCATAACATTCAATATTCATGCTGAATGTTACACCGCTATCGCGAGCAGGCTCGCTCCCACAAAAATTACAACCGACTCAAGACTTTTTGCCGGTTCCGGCAGCTTTGACGCTGCGCTGGCGCTGGGCTTCGAACAGGCACACGCCGGTGGCCACGGAAACGTTGAGACTGCTGACGCTGCCCGTCATCGGCAGATGCACCAGATAGTCGCAAAGATCGCGAGTCAAACGGCGCATGCCACTGCCTTCCGCCCCCATGATCAGGATGGTCGGGCCGGTCATGTCTTGCTGATAGAGGCTCTGCTCGGCCTCGCCTGCGGTACCGACAACCCACAAACCGCGCTGCTTGAGCTTTTCCAGGGTGCGCGCCAGGTTGGTAACCGCAACCAACGGAATCACTTCTGCAGCGCCGCAGGCGACTTTCCGTACCGTCGGGGTCAGCGTGGCTGACTTGTCCTTGGGCACGATCACCGCCAACGCACCGGCGGCATCGGCCGAGCGCAGGCAAGCGCCCAGATTGTGCGGGTCGGTCACGCCGTCGAGCACCAGCAGCAGCGGTGCGCCTTCGGTGCGATCAAGCAGCTCGTCGAGCATCGCCTCACCCCAGACCTGGCTCGGACTCACGTCCGCGACCACGCCCTGGTGCACGCCCTCAACCCAAGCGTCCAGCTCACGACGTTCGGCATTGCCGACGGCTACACGGTTCTGGCTTGCCAGCTCGATCAATGTCTGAACGCGCGGATCACTGCGCCCTTCGGCCAGCCAGATCTGCTTGACGCGTTTCGGGTGGTGACGCAGCAACGCTTCTACCGCATGCACGCCGTAGATTTTTTCCAGACTCATGATTTGGCCTTAGGTTTACGCGCCCCGCCGCTTTTGGCTGGAGCCGAACCCGCTTTTGGCGGGCCTTTACGGTGTTTGCCTGGCTTGCTGCCGGAAGCCTTGTCAGGCGCCGACCGTCCGGTCTTTCCCTCAGACGCCGCTTTACCACCGCTTTTCGCTTCAGACAATAAAGCCTGTTTCAATTCGCGGCTCTTGCGCAGCTCGGCGTTTTTGGCTGCCGCATCGCTCGGGCGATAGGCCTCTACCGCCTTTTCCTTTGCTGGCCGACGACCGGTTTTTGCCGGGGCCGGTTCTGCTGCAGTCTTGCTGGCGGATTTGCCGGCAGGCTCGGTTTTTTCAGTGCCGCGCTTCTTACGGCCAATCGGCGCACTGATGGTTTTTTCCGCCATCTCGAAGTCGATCTTGCGCTCGTCGAGGTCAACGCGCATCACGCGCACTTCAACGGTGTCGCCAAGGCGGAAGCTACGACCGGTACGTTCACCGGCAAGGCGGTGATGCACTGGGTCGAAGTGGTAGTAATCACCCGGCAGCGCAGTGACGTGCACCAGACCCTCGACGTAAATGTCGGTCAACTCGACGAACAGGCCAAAACCGGTCACCGCAGTGATCACACCCGGGAATGACTCGCCCACGCGATCTTTCATGAACTCGCACTTGAGCCAGTTCACCACGTCACGGGTCGCTTCGTCAGCACGACGCTCGCTCATCGAGCATTGCTCGCCGAGTTGCTCCAGCGCCGCTTCGTCGTACGGATAGATACGCGCCTTCGGAATGGTCATCGCACCGGCACGGCGAACGTGCGGCGTATCCTGTTTCGAATGGATCACGCTGCGGATCGCTCGGTGCGTGAGCAAGTCCGGATAGCGACGGATCGGCGAAGTGAAGTGGGTATAGGCTTCGTAATTCAGGCCGAAATGGCCCTGGTTATCAGCGCTGTACACTGCCTGACTCAACGAGCGCAGCATGACGGTCTGGATCAGATGGAAATCCGGACGATCCTTGATGCTGGCCAGCAGTGCCTGGTAGTCCTTCGGCGAAGGACCGTCCTTGCCTTTGTGCAGTGACAGGCCGAGTTCACCAAGGAAAGCGCGCAGTTTTTCCAGGCGCTCCGGCGGCGGACCGTTGTGAACGCGATACAACGCAGGGATTTCGTGCTTCTTCAGGAATTCAGCAGTGGCCACGTTGGCCGCCAGCATGCATTCCTCAATCAGTTTGTGCGCATCGTTACGAACAGTCGGACGGATTTCGGCGATCTTGCGCTCGGTGCCGAAGATGATCCGGGTTTCCTGGGTTTCGAAATCGATCGCGCCACGCACGTGACGTGCGCCCAGCAACACTTTGTAAAGTGCATAAAGCTGTTTGAGGTGCGGCAGAACGTCGTTGTACTCGCCGCGAAGCTGACGCGCTTCGGTGAGTTTCGGCGTCTCCAGCATTGCGCTGACCTTGTTGTAGGTCAGGCGCGCATGGGAATGGATGACCGCTTCGTAGAAGCAGTAGTCGGTCATCTCGCCGGTTTTCGAGATGGTCATCTCACAGACCATGGCCAGGCGATCGACGTGCGGATTCAGCGAGCACAAACCGTTGGACAGTTGTTCCGGCAGCATCGGGATCACGCGCTCGGGGAAGTAAACCGAGTTGCCGCGAACCTGGGATTCGTTATCCAGGGCCGAGCCGATTTTCACGTAGCTGGAGACGTCGGCAATCGCTACGTACAGCTTCCAGCCGCCGGAGAACAGGCGCAGCTTGCCCGGTCTGGCTTCACAGTAAACGGCATCATCGAAGTCGCGCGCGTCTTCACCATCGATGGTGACGAACGGCAGATGGCGCAGGTCGATGCGCTTCTCTTTGTCTTTCTCTTCGACTTCAGGCTTGAGCTTGGCAGCTTCTTTCAACACCGCTTCAGGCCAGACGTGCGGGATATCGTACGCGCGAAGAGCGACGTCGATTTCCATGCCCGGCGCCATGTAGTTGCCCACGACTTCAACCACGTCACCTTGCGGCTGGAAGCGCGGAGTCGGCCAGTGAGTGATCTTCACTTCGACGAACTGACCAATCTTCGCATTGGCGTTGCGGCCCGGCGTGACCAGCACCTCCTGCTGGATCTTCGGATTGTCCGCCACCACGAAGCCGATACCGCCTTCTTCGAAATAGCGACCGACGATGGTTTCGTGAGCACGGGAAACCACTTCGACGATCATGCCTTCACGGCGACCGCGACGGTCCAGACCGGAAACGCGCGCCAGGGCGCGGTCGCCATCGAACACCAGACGCATCTGCGCCGGGCTCATGAACAGATCGTCACTGCCGTCATCCGGCACCAGAAAGCCGAAACCGTCCCGGTGACCGCTGATGCGGCCGAGGATCAGGTCGAGCTTGTCCACCGGCGCATACGTACCACGACGGGTGTAGATGAGTTGAGCGTCGCGCTCCATGGCGCGCAGGCGGCGGCGCAAGGCTTCGATCTGGTCTTCAGTGGTCAGACCGAATTCTTCGACCAGTTGCTCGCGGTTAGCAGGCGAACCCCGATCAGCAAGATGCTGAAGGATCAATTCGCGGCTAGGAATAGGGTTTTCATATTTTTCCGCTTCACGAGCGGCCTCGGGATCGAGGGACTGCCAATCGGCCATTAGAGAGTTTTCACCTTGTCTATATACGGGTTAGTTTGGCATAGGCGTAATGAAACGGGAAATTTCAGGCTGCAAGGGCCCGTCTAAAGGCCCTTATCGACATCGCAAAGCTGATTTAGAGACCGCTGGTAAAATTTTCAAGATTTTTTGAGTGCCAGGGGTTTACAGTTAAAAACACGCTCCGTATAGTGCGCGCCATCAACGACGGAGACGCTGTTGATACTGCCCAGATGGTGAAATTGGTAGACACGCCAGCTTCAGGTGCTGGTGACCG
This sequence comes from Pseudomonas fluorescens, assembly GCF_902497625.1. GTDB lineage: Bacteria > Pseudomonadota > Gammaproteobacteria > Pseudomonadales > Pseudomonadaceae > Aquipseudomonas > Aquipseudomonas fluorescens_BQ. Next base: position 84,963 of record NZ_CABVGX010000020.1, read on the forward strand.
CAAGGTCGTGGAAGTTCGAGTCTTCTTCTGGGCACCAATTCGAGCTTGAGATTAGATCAATTTCAAGACTCACACAAAAACCCGCGAAAGCGGGTTTTTTGCTTTCCGGAGTGCTGATTTATTAAAACCAAATCAGGGGTTTACAGATTAAAAAGTGCTCCGTATAGTGCGCCACATCAACAGCGGCAACGCTGAAGATCATGCCCAGATGGTGAAATTGGTAGACACGCCAGCTTCAGGTGCTGGTGACCGCAAGGTCGTGGAAGTTCGAGTCTTCTTCTGGGCACCAATTCGAGCTTGAGATTAGATCAATTTCAAGACTCACACAAAAACCCGCGAAAGCGGGTTTTTTGCTTTCCGGAGTGCTGATTTATTAAAACCAAATCAGGGGTTTACAGATTAAAAAGTGCTCCGTATAGTGCGCCACATCAACAGCGGCAACGCTGAAGATCATGCCCAGATGGTGAAATTGGTAGACACGCCAGCTTCAGGTGCTGGTGACCGCAAGGTCGTGGAAGTTCGAGTCTTCTTCTGGGCACCAATTCGAGCTTGAGATTAGATCAATTTCAAGACTCACACAAAAACCCGCGAAAGCGGGTTTTTTGCTTTCCGGAGTGCTGATTTATTAAAACCAAATCAGGGGTTTACAGATTAAAAAGTGCTCCGTATAGTGCGCCACATCAACAGCGGCAACGCTGAAGATCATGCCCAGATGGTGAAATTGGTAGACACGCCAGCTTCAGGTGCTGGTGACCGCAAGGTCGTGGAAGTTCGAGTCTTCTTCTGGGCACCAATTCAAACCCAAGGTCTCGATCTTGAGTTTCACAGGAACCCGCGAAAGCGGGTTTTTGCGTTTCTGGCTCCCAGAAAAAGTTCGGGAACTCCCTGCACGCTCACTACTTGTAGCAGCTGGCGGAGCCTGCGTTCGGCTTTGTAGCAGCTGGCGGAGCCTGCGTTCGGCTGCGAAGCAGTCGCAATCCCTGAAGGCAAGTCCTTGCTGGCACACCGCGTCGCCGGATTTCGCGACTGCTTCGCAGCCGAACGCAGGCTCCGCCAGCTGCTACGTGGCCCGTGCGAATGGTCCGAAGCAGCGCCAGGCGCACTTGAGAAACAATATCGTTTATCATTGTTTCAAAGTTTTACAATGCGATAGCGAGGAACCCAGCGAATGATGTTTCGAAATACCCTGCGCCGCGGCCTGACCATTACCCTGTTCGGCCTGGCCATTGCCACCTCCCTCGCCCATGCGGCTGATCCGGTTTCCCTGACGCTCTACAACGGTCAACACAAAGAAGTCGGCGACGCAGTTGCCAAGGCTTTCGAAGCCAAGACCGGCATCCACGTCAACGTGCGCAAGGGCAGCAGCAACCAGCTGGCCAGCCAGGTTGTCGAAGAGGGCGAGCGCTCCCCTGCCGACGTGATCTATACCGAAGAATCGCCTCCGCTGAACAAACTCGGTCAACAGGGCGTGCTCGCGCCTGCCGACGCGGCCACCCTGGCCGTGCTGCCCAAGGACTATGTCGCCGCAGACGGCACCTGGATCGGCATCACTGCCCGGGTTCGTGTAGTCGCCTACAACCCCAAGCTGATCGACGAGAAAGACCTGCCGAAATCGGTGATGGAATTCTCCGATCCGAAATGGCAAGGCAAGGTCGGCTTCGTGCCTACCAGCGGCGCATTTCAGGAACAGGCCGTGGCAATCATCAAAGTGCACGGCAGGGACGCAGCCGAAGAATGGCTGACCGGCCTGCGCGCGTTCGGCAAAACCTACAGCAACAACATGGTCGCCCTGAAAGCCGTGGAGAACGGTGAAGTGGCGACCGTGCTGGTGAACAACTACTACTGGTTTGCGCTGCAACGTGAAAAGGGCCAGCTCGATTCGAAACTGCATTACTTCACCGGCGGTGACGTTGGCGGAATGATCACTGTCTCCAGCGCGGCCGTGTTGAAATCCAGCAAGCATCCCAAAGAAGCACAGCAATTGCTCGCCTACATGGCCAGCGAAGAAGGTCAACGGGTGATCACTCAGACCACTGCCGAATACCCGCTGCACAAAGGCATGGAATCGGATCGTGGACTCAAGCCGTTCAGTGAACTCGAAGCGCCGAAAGTCACACCGGCGGACCTCGGCAATGCCGAAGAAGCCCTCGACCTGGAACGTGACGTTGGCCTGAACTGATGAGCGCGTCGTTATCCGCCCCCGCTTCGCGTGGGCGATACGTGCCGCGGCGCAAGCGGCCTTCGATCTGGCTGCTGATGCCGGTTTTGCTTCTGGTTGTTCTGAGCCTGTTGCCGCTCGCTTACGTTGGCTTGAAAACCTGGCAAGCAGGCTGGGCCGAAGCCGTGCATTTACTATGGCGACCGTATGTATTCGGTTTATTGCGCAACACCCTCGCGCTGATGGTCGGCGTGACGGTCGCCTGTGGCGTGATCGGCCTGTCGCTGGCCTGGTTGCTGGAGCGCAGTAACTTACCGGGCCGGCGCGTCTGGGGCGTGATTCTTTGCTTGCCGTTTGCGGTGCCAGCCTTTGTCAGCAGTTTTACATGGGTATCCCTGAGCGCGAACTTCGAGGGCCTGGGCGGGGCGATTCTGGTGATGACCCTGTCCAAGTACCCGTTGATCTTTCTGCCGGTCGCGGCGACTCTGCGCAATCTTGATCCCTCGCTGGAAGAATCGGCACGCACCCTGGGACAGAATCGTTGGGGCGTGTTCTTCCGCGTCACCTTGCCGCTCCTCTGGCCGTCACTGCTGGCAGGCGCACTCCTGATTGAGCTGCACATGCTGGTGGAATTCGGTGCGCTGTCGATCATTGGCCTGCAGACGTTCACGACGGCAATTTATCAGCAGTTCGAACTGGAATTCAGCAACGCCAATGCGGCGATGCTCTCGGCGGTGCTGCTCGCGCTGTGCCTGATGCTGCTGTGGTGTGAGCTGCGAGTTAGAGGCAAAGGTCGGCATGTGCGCACCGGTCAAGGCGCGGCACGGCGTGCGGCGCAGGTGCAGCTCGGGCCATGGACAGCCGCCGGACAGTTTTATTGCCTGTTGCTGGCAATCATCGGCAGCGGCGTTCCCTTGGGGATGCTGGCGTACTGGCTGGCGGTGGGCTCCTCCGCAGCGTTCCCGGTGGCGACGATCAGCGAAGCGCTGCTGTCGTCTCTGGCGCTGTCGCTGGGTGGCGCGGCGCTGTGTCTGGTGCTCGCTGTCCCGGTTGGGTTACTGGTGGTGCGCTACAAGGGACAACTGGCGATCTGGGCCGAGCGCTTGCCATACTTGCTGCATGCGCTGCCTGGGCTGGTCATTGCGCTGACGCTGGTGTATTTCGCCCTGCACTACGTTCCAGTGCTGTACCAGACCTCGGCTTTGTTGCTGATCGCCTATGCGCTGTTGTTTTTGCCGCTGGCTCAGGCGCCGATTCGCACAGCACTGAACAAGGCAGCGCCGCAGCTTGAAGAAGCGGCTCGAACGCTGGGCGCCTCGTCTTTCACTGCGTTTTGTCGAGTGACGTTGCCGATTATTTTTCCGGCGCTGGGGGCGGCGTTTGCGCTGGTGTTTCTGGATGCGATGAAGGAGCTGACGGCGACGCTGCTGCTGAGTCCGACCGGGCTGAATACACTGGCGACAGAGGTGTGGGCGCATACCGCGAATGTTGAGTTTGCCGCAGCGGCGCCTTATGCGGCGTTGTTGATTCTGGTGTCGGGATTGCCGGTTTATCTGCTGACGACGCGGATGTATCTGAGCCGCTGATGAAGCAAAGATCGCAGCCTGCGGCAGCTCCTACACGAAATATGCGTAGGAGCTACCGCAGGCTGCGATCTTTTGATCTTAAGCCCTGAACTGCCCCAGACTCGCCTTCAGCTGCGCCGCCAATCCGTCCAGCACCTTGCCGCTAGCCGTGGTTTCCACCACCGCTTGCGCTGCTTTCTCGGCCTGCGCATGAATGGTTTCGACCCGACTGCGCACAGCATGAGCACCCTGCGCCTGATGCGCCGCTGCCTGCGTGGCCAGACCAATCGCAGCATGCACCTGCTCGACCGACGCCTGCACCGATTGCTGCAGTCGAGCACTGTCACGCAAGACCAGCAATCCTTCATTCGCCTGACGCCCGGCCTGACCAATCGCCGCCACCGCCTCACGTGCGCCTTGTTGCAAGGCGACAATGTGCGCCTGGATGTCACCGGTGGAGCTTTGCGTCTTGCTTGCCAACGCCCGCACTTCATCCGCCACCACAGCAAATCCACGACCCGTCTCGCCGGCGCGTGCAGCTTCGATGGCGGCGTTCAGGGCCAGCAGGTTGGTCTGCTCGGCGATGCCGTGAATCACCGTCAACACCACTTCAATCTGTTCACTCTGCTGCGCCAGTCGCTCGATCACTTGCGCGCCGGTATCGACCTGCCCGGCCAACGCTTCGATCAGGCTACCGACCTTCGCCGACGTCCGGGTGTTTTCATCAGTGGCCGAGCGAATGTCGACAACCTGCTGTAAGGCCGCCTGCATGGCGTGACTTTCGGACTGCGCCTCGTCTGCCATCTGCGACAGGGCGCGCAGACTTTCCGCCACCTCGTCGCGCTGCATGCCGGCAGCAGCGTCGGCACCGGCGTTGCGCAAAGTCATGGCACCGATTTCAACGCCGGTACGCTGAGCCACATCGCCCGCCTCGCGCACGATCGGCTGCAACTTATCCACAAAGCGATTGACCGCCGAGGCCATGTCGCCGATTTCATCCTTGCTGTTGATCTGTACACGCTTGGTCAGGTCGCCTTCGCCGGCAGCCAGATCATCCATCGCCGCGATCAGCATTTTCAGGCGATTGACTACGCGACGGCCGAGCACGATGGCCAGCAACAGCAGCACGCCCAGGCCGACCAGCGCCAGGCCCATGCCGATGCGCCAGCGCAAGGTCATTGCCGCTTCCTGAACGGTGTCGTTGGTATTCGCCTGCATTTCCGAGGCAGTGGCCTGCGCCGAGGTCAGGCGCGCACGCATTGCAGTGGCGCTGTCAGCGGCAGCCCCTTTGAGGCTATCGCCGACCAGCTGATCGCTGCTGGCGATCAACGCCGAGAAACGCTTGTCCAGAGCCGCCAGATCGGCGTCCACGGAGGCGGTTGAAACGCCCATCAGCACCTTGCCGATTTCCACGCCGTTAGGATTGATCGACGCTTCGAGGTAATAAACCGAGGGATCGTTTTTCGCCGCATCGAGGACCTTGTCCAACGCTCGTTCGCCTTGGCCCTTCTCCAGAAGCGCCTTGTTGATCGGGTTCTCCCGGTTCAGGTAACGGGTCAAATGCTGGCCGGTAGCGTCGTCATAGACTACGAACAACACGTTGGGATTGCGCTGCGCCCGGCGGGCGAATTCGGACAGGGTGGGTACATCGCTGTCCCACATGGCGCGGGGCGCGACCGAGGCCAGCAACTGCGCCATATCATTGGCGGAATCCTTCAGGCTTTTTTCCAGCGTTGCACGCAACTGCGTCTGCTCGTCCTTCAAGCGCGCGGACAACCCGACGGTCAACCGCTGCCGGGTATTGGTCGAGAGCGTATCCAGGCTCGAGGTCACTTCGCGCCCCGCCTGCTCTAGCTCTCCAGAGAGCTTTTGACTGTCGGCGCCGAGGCGCACAGCCAAATCAGCCTCGAGCGCGGTAACCGTGCTCCGGGTCAGAGCGACCGCCACCAACACCTGCACCAAAAGAGCGATACCAAGCGTAACGAACACGGGCCGCAACAAACGGCTTTGTAACAATGAGAGAACGGCTGACACGTGGAATCCCTCGGCTTTGGCGCCATTAAATTGATGGCACGCTGGTAGCGATGCTTTTATTCAACATCACAGCAAAGGTCATGCCGTCCCGAGGGCAGATACCACAAAGGGCCCAATCAAGGGCCCTTTGTGTTTTACATCAATAGCTTATTAAGCGAACGGATGACGCAGAACGATGGTTTCGTTGCGGTCCGGGCCCGTCGAAATAATGTCAATCGGCGCACCGATCAGCTCTTCGACTCGCTTGATGTAGGCACGTGCGTTGGCTGGCAGCTCTTCCAGGGTTTTCGCACCCACGGTCGACTCGGTCCAGCCCGGCACTTCTTCGTACACAGGTTGCAGACCCACATAGCTGTCGGCGTCAGTCGGGGCAACGACATTCCCTTGCGCATCCTTGTAACCGACGCAGATGTTGATGGTTTCCAGGCCGTCGAGCACGTCCAGCTTGGTCAGGCAGATGCCCGAGATGCTGTTTACATCGATAGCGCGACGCAGGATGACCGCGTCGAACCAGCCACAGCGACGGGCACGGCCGGTCGTCGCGCCGAACTCGTGACCTTGTTTGGCCAGGTGCGCACCGACTTCGTCGAACAGTTCAGTCGGGAATGGACCCGAACCTACACGCGTGGTGTAAGCCTTGGTGATGCCCAGGATGTAGTCCAGGAACATCGGGCCAACACCTGAACCGGTAGCAACGCCGCCAGCAGTGGTGTTGGAGCTGGTCACGTACGGGTAGGTGCCGTGGTCGATGTCCAGCAACGAACCCTGGGCGCCTTCGAACATGATGTCTTTGCCTGCGCGACGCAGGTCGTGCAGCTCGGCCGTCACGTCCAGCATCAGCGGCTTGAGCAGCTCAGCATATTCTTTGCATTCGGCCAGAGTCTTGTCGAATTCGATGGCTGGCTCTTTGTAATAACCCACCAACATGAAGTTGTGGTAGTCCACCAGCTCACGCAGCTTGTCTTCAAAGCGAGGCATGTTGAGCAGGTCGCCCACACGCAGGCCACGGCGCGCAACCTTGTCTTCGTAGGCCGGGCCGATGCCGCGACCGGTGGTACCGATCTTCAGTTCGCCACGGGCCTTTTCACGAGCCTGGTCCAGCGCCACGTGGAAGGACAGGATCAGCGGGCAGGACGGGCTGATGCGCAGGCGCTCGCGCACCGGTACGCCCTTTTCTTCCAGCTTGATGATTTCCCGCAGCAGGGCGTCGGGCGCAACCACTACGCCGTTACCGATCAGGCACTGCACGCCTTCGCGCAGCACGCCCGAAGGGATCAGGTGCAGGACGGTTTTTTCGCCGTCGATCACCAGCGTGTGACCGGCGTTGTGGCCACCTTGGTAGCGCACTACGGCGGCAGCATGTTCGGTCAGCAGATCAACGATCTTGCCTTTGCCCTCATCACCCCATTGGGTGCCCAGGACTACGACATTCTTACCCATAACACTTGTCCTCATTCGCGCAAACTTGGTGCCGGCCACGGGCCGGCAGGGAAACTCAAGAAGCCAGTGGCGATACTTGCCACAGCCCGTTCTGCTGAATCAATTGCCGGTCGCAGTCCGCTTCACGGGCGGCGGCCAATGGCTGCCCGGGCAACGCCTGAACAACACGCTGACCCTCACTGCGCAACTGGCAAACCTGCTGCCAGAGTGCTGCATCCGTACTGTCGGGCATCCAGATACCGCCAGACGGTAACTCGATATCAGCACGCCCCAGGGTCACCAGGGTTTTCAAATCGGTAGAGAAACCGGTCGCCGGGCGGGCACGACCAAAGTCAGCGCCGATGTCGTCGTAACGACCGCCCTGGGCAATGGACTGGCCAACACCTGGGACGAACACGGCAAATACCACACCGGTGTGGTAGTGATAGCCACGCAGCTCGCCCAGATCGAAGTACAGCGGCAACTGCGGGAAACGCACGGACAAACGCTCGGCAATCGCCAGCAGATCATCCAGCGCCGCCAATACCGGCACCGGCGCATTCGCCAGGCGATCCCGCGCTGCGGCCAGCACTTCACGGCCACCACACAAATCGACCAGGCCCCGCAGCATGGTCGACAAATCGGCAGGCAAGCCTTCTGTAAGGGTAATCACCTCGTCGATGGCCTTGCGTTGCAAGGCGTCGAACAGCTGCTGCTCGACTTCACCGGACAAGCCGGCAGCGCGGGCGAGGCCGCGATAGATGCCGACATGCCCGAGATCCATGTGCACATCCGGCACATCGGCCAGCTGCAGCATCGCCAGCATCAGGCTGATGACTTCCACGTCGCTGCTGGGGCTCGCGTCGCCATACAACTCGGCGCCCAGTTGAATCGGGCTGCGCGAGGACGACAAGGCACGCGGCTGAGCGTGCAGCACACTGCCGGCGTAGCACAGACGGCTCGGGCCTTCACGACGCAGGGTATGCGCATCGATGCGAGCAACCTGCGGGGTGATGTCTGCACGAAAGCCCATCTGCCGGCCGGATTGCGGGTCGATAACCTTGAAGGTACGCAAATCGAGATCGGAGCCCGCGCCGGTCAGCAGGGATTCGAGGTACTCGATATGGGGAGTCACGACAAACTCGTAACCCCAGCTCTGGAACAGATCCAACACCTGACGGCGCGCTACTTCAATGCGCGCCGCTTCCGGTGGCAGTACTTCTTCGATGCCATCTGGCAGCAGCCAGCGGTCTACCGTTGCCATTACGCCATTCCCCTATAATCCGGGCAGCAAGCCCTTGGGCGAGCCTTGAGTGAAGCAGAAAATGATCGGTCCATGCGCAAACCACGCGCATGAACAACGTGGCGAAAAGCCTGAATCGGCCTCGCCAACCACTTTCCTCGAAAAACATGTCGAGTCATTCGACTCAGTCGCCTGCTGAACAGCAATCAAACGTGCAGACGCAAAAAAGCCGGGAATTTCCCGGCTGCCGCATCATACACTCGTTTTTCCAAAGGATCACCCCGCCCGAGGTTTTAGCCGCCAGGCGGGAATGATTCAGGTCACCGAGTTATCAAGGTTTGGCTTTTTCCAGGTAACGGAAGAAGTCGCTGCTTGGGTCCAGGACCATGACGTCGGATTTGTTCGCGAAGCTTTCACGGTAGGCACGCAGGCTACGGTAGAAACCATAGAACTCCTGATCCTGACCGTAGGCCTTGGAGTAGATCGCAGCAGCCTGGGCATCACCGTCACCGCGAACCTCTTCAGATTCACGATAGGCTTCAGCCAGCAGCACACGGCGTTGACGATCGGCGTCAGCACGAATGCCTTCTGCCAGCTCGTTACCCTTGGCGCGGTGTTCACGAGCTTCACGCTCACGCTCGGAGCTCATGCGCTCGAACACGCTACGGTTCACTTCCTTCGGCAAATCGATGGCCTTGACCCGAACATCAACCACTTCGATGCCCAGCTCTTTTTCCGCCATCTTGTTCAGCGAAGCCGTGATATCGGTCATCAGTGCATCACGTTCACCGGATACCACTTCGTGCAGCGTGCGCTTACCAAACTGGTCACGCAGACCCGATTCGAGACGACGCGACAAGCGTTCATCAGCGATCTGCTTGAGGCCGGATGTCGCGGTGTAGTAACGCTCTGCGTCCTTCACGCGCCATTTGGCGTAGGCATCAACCATGACCGCTTTCTTTTCCAGCGTCAGGAAGCGTTGCGTCGGTGCATCCAGCGTCATCAGGCGTGCGTCGAATTTGCGCACCTGGTTAACGTAAGGCACTTTCACATGCAGACCCGGCTGAACATCGGCCTGAACCACACGACCAAATTGCAGCAGTACCGCACGCTCGGTCTGAGCCACGATGTAGAAGCAGTTCCAGGCTGCGATCGCCAGAACGACGACAACAATTAGAGTGATCAGCGATTTATTGCTCATCAGCGACTCTCCCTGGTACGTGCCGGCTGTTGTTGCAGATCAGCTGCGGCACGTGCATTCGCTTCATTGCTGGTGGCTGCCGCACCGCTCACGGGAGCACTGGTGTTGCGACCACTTTCGACCATCTTGTCCAGCGGCAAGTACAGCAGATTGCTCTGGCCATTCTTGTTGCCGGTCACGAGAACCTTGCTGGTGTTGCTGAAGACTTCCTGCATGGTGTCCAGATACAGACGCTCGCGGGTGACTTCAGGGGCCTTGCGATACTCGCTGACCAGTTTGGTAAAGCGATCGGCTTCACCCTTGGCACGCGAGACGGTTTCGTCGCGATAACCATTGGCATCCTCAAGGATGCGCTGGGCCTGACCACGGGCTTCCGGCACAACGCCATTGGCATAGGTTTCCGCCTGGTTACGCGAACGCTGCTCGTCTTCCCGGGCGCGGATCACGTCATCGAAAGCTTCCTGCACTTCACGCGGTGCCGCTGCGCTCTGTACGTTGACCTGAGTGACGGTGATACCGGTGCGATAGGTATCCATGAAGCGTTGCAGCCGCTCCTTGATCTCGCTGGCCATCAACTCACGACCTTCGGTCAGCACCTGATCCATCGCGGTGGAACCCACCACGTGGCGCAACGCACTTTCTGTCGCGTGTTGCAGGCTGATTTCCGGCTGATCGACGCTCAGCACGAAGTCCTGCAGGTTGCTGATCTTGTACTGCACGGTCAGCGGCACTTCGACGATGTTCTCGTCTTCAGTCAGCATTTGACCTTGCTTGGTATAAGCCCGCTCACGCGTGACGTTCTCCATGTACTTGCGATCAATCGGCGGGAAATAGATATTCAGACCCGGGCCAACCGTTTCGTAATACTTGCCGAAGCGCAGCACTACGGCTTGCTCCTGCTCGTCGACGACGTAGACCGCGCTGTACAGCCAAACGGCCGCCAGCACGACGAGCACGATGCCCAGAATGCCGCCGAAGCCGCCACTCCTGCCCGAACCGCCGCCATCGTCACCACGTTTCTTACCACCACCGAACAACCCGTTCAGGCTTTCCTGCAGCTTTCGGAAGGCCTCGTCGAGATCCGGTGGTCCCTTGCGGTCGCCGTTATTGCGGCGCTTGCCACCCCAAGGATCCTGATTATTCGAGTTGCCACCCGGCTCATTCCAAGCCATAGCGCTCTCCATCTGATAAAGCAAAGACGCACCCACGGCGCGCCGACCAATGCTACAGAATGCCTGTCACCACGGCACAACCGCTTTCTCAGGCTTTTATTGCAAAGTGTGTTGCTCGATGAATTCCATCGGCTGCAATCCCTCGCGGCTCACCAGTCGATTCAACTCGATGCGTGGCAAACGAACGGCCAGCAGGCTGATGCCTTCTTCGTCGTGTTCTTCTTTCTGTACCGCACCCAACTCGAAAAACTGCGCACGCAGTCGAGCAAAACGTTGCGGCAAGCGCAAGGTACCAATGAACATCTCACTGCCCAGCAACTCGGCAATGGCTTGTTCAAGCAATTCCAGACCGCTGCCATCACGCGCCGACAGCCAGACCCTTTGGGGCTTGCCATTTTCGTCGCGCTGGATTTGTGGCTCAACGCCTTCAAGCAAATCGAGTTTGTTATAGACCTCGAGGATCGGCAAGTCCTGAGCACCAATCTCGCCCAGCACCACCATCACCTGCTCGATCTGCAACATGCGATCCGGTTCGGCTGCATCGATCACGTGCAGCAGCAGGTCGGAGTTGCTCGACTCTTCGAGAGTAGATCGAAATGCCTCAACCAGCTTGTGCGGCAAGTGCCGAATGAAACCCACGGTGTCAGCCAGGACAATCGGCCCCAGGTCATCCAGTTCGAGACGGCGCAAGGTCGGGTCCAGCGTGGCAAACAACTGGTCCGCCGCATACACGTCGGATTTCGTCACGTTGTTGAAAAGCGTTGATTTACCGGCGTTGGTATACCCCACCAGCGACACGGTAGGAATATCCGCACGCGTACGGCCACGTCGCGACTGTTCGCGCTGGCTGCGCACTTTTTCCAGGCGGCCCTTGATCTGGCGCAGGCGAACCCGCAGCAGACGACGGTCGGTTTCGAGCTGGGTTTCACCCGGGCCGCGCATGCCGATACCGCCACCCTGACGCTCAAGGTGGGTCCAGCCACGAACCAGGCGAGTGCTCATGTGGTCAAGCTGGGCCAGTTCGACCTGGAGCTTGCCTTCATGAGTACGGGCGCGCTGGGCAAAAATATCGAGAATCAAACCGGTACGGTCGATCACGCGACACTCGAAGACACGTTCGAGGTTACGTTCCTGACTGGGCGTGAGCACGTGATTGAAGATCACCAGGTCCGCTTTTTCGGCATGCACCAGATCGCGCAGTTCCTCGACCTTGCCGCTGCCGACCAGAAATTTGGCGGTTGGCCGATGACGCGGCACGTTAACAAACGCAACGGTCTCGGCGCCGGCCGAATTAGCCAATTCCTGAAACTCCTGCGGATCTTCGCGCGCCTCAGGGTCCTGTCCATCCAAGTGAACGAGGATTACTCGTTCACCACCACCGTGGCGCTCAAAGAACAAAGGAGACTCCTATCAGGCGTTACCTGGCTCAGCGTCACCTGCTTCGGATTCGGTTGCGCTAGGCAGACGAATTGGACGAACCGGCACCACTGTAGAGATAGCGTGTTTGTAGACCATCTGGCTGACGGTGTTTTTCAGCAGGATAACGAACTGGTCGAAGGACTCGATCGTACCTTGCAGTTTGATCCCGTTGACCAGGTAGATGGAAACCCCCACTTTCTCTTTACGTAAAGTATTCAAGTAAGGGTCTTGTAGCGAATGCCCTTTTGACATGTGCCGCACTCCTTTAAGGATTCAATATAAAAAATAGGTAAACAGATGGCTTGTGGCCGTCACACCCCCAAGGATAGACGGCAATTGCAAGGACTCAGCTCAATATGGAGATGGTCCCCAGGTATTTCAAGGCGCGCGGCAGATTGTCGCAATCCAGGCTGTCCAGCCAATGCAAGTCAGCCCAACTGCGCAGCCAGGTGAACTGGCGCTTCGCCAATTGGCGCGTGGCAATGATTCCACGCTCCTGCATCTCGGCTTGCGTCAGCTTGCCATCCAGGTAGTCCCAGACTTGTCGATAGCCTACCGCACGTATAGACGGCAACCCTGAGTGCAGGTCACTTCGCTCACGCAGGGCTACGACCTCGTCAATGAATCCCTGTTCCAACATTAAAGTGAATCTTTGTTTAATTCGCGAGTGCAATACCTGACGATCTGCCGGAGCAATGGCCAGGTTCGCGACAGTATAGGGCAATTGTTGCAGTCCCGAAGCGGCTGCTTCAGTACTTTGCGCACTTTGTCTGAGCCGCAGCTCGGTCATGCTCTGACCGCTCACGCGATAAACTTCCAGGGCCCGACTGAGACGTTGTGGATCGTTTGGATGAATTCGTGCCGCCGAGACCGGGTCGATCGCCGCCAACTGCTCATGCAGGACCTGCCAGCCAAGGCTCGCGGCTTCTTCTTCAATCTGTGCGCGCACTTGGGCATCGGCGGCGGGCATGTCCGCCAGACCCTCGAGCAACGCTTTGTAATAAAGCATTGTGCCGCCCACCAGCAGCGGAATCTTGCCGCGCGCGGTGACCTCGGCCATCGCTTCAAGCGCATCTCGGCGAAAATCGGCCGCCGAATAACTCTCTGCCGGATCGAGAATGTCGATCAGGCGATGCGGAAATTCGGCCAGAAGTTCTTTCGACGGCTTGGCGGTGCCGATGTCCATGCCGCGATACACTAGCGCCGAGTCGACACTGATCAATTCGCATGGCAGGACTTTCGTCAATTCGATGGCCAGATCGGTCTTGCCCGCTGCGGTCGGGCCCATCAGGAAAATCGCAGGAGGGAGACGGTTCATCAACGACCGCGCAGGAACAGTTTGTCCAGATCGTCCAGGCCCAGTTGGGTCCAGGTCGGTCGGCCGTGGTTGCATTGACCGCTGCGCTCGGTATTTTCCATGTCGCGCAGCAGGCCGTTCATTTCCGGCAGGGCCAGTCGTCGATTCGCTCGAATTGCGCCGTGACAGGCCATGGTGCCGAGCAGCTCGTTCAGATGAGCCTGGATGCGGTCGCTGGTGCCGTACTCCATCAAATCCGCCAGCACGTCGCTGACCAGCCGATTGGCTTCGGCCTGTTTGAGCAGTGCGGGGATTTGCCGGATCGCCAGCGTCTCCGGGCCGAGGCGTTGCAACTCAAAGCCCAGACGTTGAAACCAGGCGATGTTTTCTTCGGCGCAGTCGGCTTCGCGCTGACTGACGGCGAGGGATTCCGGGACCAGCAGCGGCTGCCCGCTCAAGCCTTCGCTGGCCATGGCAACTTTCAAGCGCTCGTACATGATCCGCTCGTGGGCGGCGTGCATATCTACCAGTACCAGGCCCTGAGCATTCTCAGACAAAATATAAATGCCCTTGAGCTGCGCCAGCGCATAGCCCAGCGGCGGAATATCGTCCTGCCCGGCCGGCAACGCGACGGCGTTGGCCTCTGGCAGCGGAGCGAAAAACTCCCGGTAAGCCGCTTGTGCTTCCGCGACGGGAACACCGGATTGCGCCTGTGGCCTGTACTGATATTGGTAACCAGCCCCAGCACCAGAGCCCGCTGCAGCGCTGAACGACGGCTGGGCCTGAGGCTGCTCAAGCAGCGCATTGGCAGCCAGGCGCATCTCGCCCTGCGGACCGAATTCACCCGCCTCAGCGCCGGTTGGGCGAACGATGGCCGTCGCGATCGGCGCGGCCAGATGATCGTCCGGGCGCACATCGCCCAAGGCGCGGTGCAATGTCCCGTAAAGAAAATCGTGAACCATGCGCCCGTCACGGAAGCGCACTTCGTGTTTGGTCGGGTGCACGTTGACGTCGACACCGGCCGGATCGACTTCAAAAAACAGCACGAACGTCGGATGGCGACCATTGAACAGCACATCGCGATACGCTTGACGTACCGCATGGGCGACCAGCTTGTCGCGCACCGCACGGCCATTCACGAAGAAATATTGCAGGTCGGCCTGGCTGCGATTGAACGTCGGCAAACCGACCCAGCCCCACAAATGCAGGCCATTGCGTTCGATCTCGATCGGCAATGCCTGCTCGAGAAAACCCGAACCGCAAATCGCCGCGACGCGCCGGGCGCGGGCCGCGTCGTCATGAGCTTCGTGCAGACTGAGGATGGTCTTGCCGTTGTGGCGCAAGTGAAACGCCACATCGAAGCGCGCCAGCGCCAGCCGCTTGATCACTTCTTGCAGGTGATCGAATTCAGTTTTTTCGGTTTTGAGAAACTTGCGTCGCGCCGGGGTATTGAAGAACAGGTCACGCACTTCCACCGAGGTGCCGACCGGGTGCGCGGCAGGCTGCACGCGCGGCGCCATGTCGCGGCCTTCGGTTTCTACCTGCCAGGCCTGTTCCGCTTCACGGGTTCGTGAGGTCAAGGTCAAACGAGCCACGGAGCTGATCGACGCCAGCGCCTCACCGCGAAAACCCAGGCTCATGACCTGTTCGAGGTCTTCCAGATTGCGAATCTTGCTGGTGGCGTGACGGGCCAGGGCCAGTGGTAGATCATCGGCGGAAATGCCGCTGCCATCATCGCGCACCCGCAGCAGCTTCACGCCACCCTGCTCGACATCGACGTCGATACGCCTGGCGCCCGAATCGAGGCTGTTTTCCAGCAGTTCCTTGATCACCGACGCCGGACGCTCAACCACTTCGCCCGCCGCAATCTGGTTCGCCAGTCGCGGGCTGAGCAACTCGATGCGAGCGCCGTTGATTACCACCTGATTCATTCCTTGGCCGCCAGCTCGGTGCCGGGAATGGTCAGGTGCTGACCAGCCTTCAAGTCGTCGCTTTTCAGATTATTGGCGCTGCGCAGTGACGCTGGGGAGACCTGATAGCGCACGGCAATCATCGCCAGCGTTTCGCCCGGATTCACCCGGTGGTCGCGTGGGCCTTGGGCGATGCCGCCGGAATCACGCAGCCAGGAAATGTAGGTGCCCGGTGGTGGATTCTGCTGGAAAAACTGGCGCACGCCGCTGCTGATGGAGCGGGCCAGCGCTTGCTGATGGCTCGCGGCCGCCAGTTTCGACGCTTCGTTGGCATTGGAGATGAACCCGGTTTCGACCAGGATCGACGGAATGTCCGGAGACTTGAGGACCATGAAGCCCGCTTGTTCCACTCGTTGCTTGTGCAGCGGCGTGACCCGGCCGATGTTGGTCAGGACTTTCTGCCCGACGTTGAGGCTGGAGGTCAGGGAAGCGGTCATCGACAGGTCGAGCAACACGCCCGCGAGCATGCGGTCCTTGTCGTCAAGACTGACGTTGCCTGCTCCGCCGATCAGGTCGGAACGGTTTTCGCTGTCGGCGAGCCAGCGGGCAGTTTCCGAGGTGGCGCCGCGATCAGACAAGGCGAACACTGATGCGCCAAAGGCGGCCTTGGAAGGCGCCGCATCGGCGTGAATCGAAACGAACAGGTCGGCGCCCTTCTTACGGGCGATTTCCGTGCGTCCACGCAAAGGAATGAAGTAGTCACCGGTGCGGGTCAGTTCGGCGCGGAAGCCTTTCATGCCGTTGACCTGGCGCTGCAGTTCGCGAGCGATGGCCAGCACCACATCTTTTTCGCGCTGACCGCGCGAGCCCGACGCGCCGGGGTCTTCACCGCCGTGGCCGGCATCGATAACGACAACAATGTCGCGCTTGCCGGCCGGCGCGGGCGGCAGTTTGACCGGCGGATCGATCGGTGTGACCGGCACCGGGGCGACTTTCGCGACATTGGTCGGCACCGGGATTGGCGCAGCATCGGCCGCGTTATCGAACAGGTCGACCACCAGACGATTGCCGTACTGAGCATTCGGCGCCAGGCTGAAGCTTTTTGGCGTCACGGCTTTTTTCAGGTCGATGACCACCCGCAGGTCAGTCGGCGTGCGTTGAGCCGAGCGCATGGCGGTAATCGGCGTGTTCGAGGCATTGACGTTCAGCGGCGCGCCGAGGCTGGCGCCATTGATGTCGATGACCAGTCGATCCGGGGATGTCAGGGTGAAGACGCTGTGCTGCACCGGCCCCGTCAGGTCAAACACCAGTCGTGTGTTATCCGGCGCCCGCCACAGGCGAACACTGTTGACCTTTGACTCGGCTACAGCATCGACGGTCACCGCCAAAAACAACAAACCTACGGCAGCTACCATCGCGCGAAAGCGCATACCTGACCCCATCATTTAATTGGATTCCAATGCCAAAGCGGCACACCAGGACTCGCCACGCGAGCCTTGGGACAACATTTTCAGCGAGCGACCGCTGTCTTGCGGGCTAATGGTAATGGTCAGGTCGGGCTTTGGCAAAAAGCCTGCACCCTTCTGGGGCCATTCGATCAAGCATAGAGCGTCATCTTCGAAGTAGTCGCGGATACCGAGGTACTCGAGTTCTTCAGGATCGACCAGCCGATAAAGGTCGAAATGGAAGGCGCGGATGTCGCCGATCTCGTAGGGTTCGACCAGCGTGAACGTCGGACTTTTTACCGCCCCCGCATGCCCCAACCCCCGAATGATTCCCCGGGACAACGTGGTTTTGCCCGCACCCAGATCCCCTTCCAGAAAAATCAGACCATGCCCCTCGGTGGTTTTTGCGATGCGTGCGCCAAACGCGGTCATCGCTTCTTCATCAGCCAGGTACAGGGTTACTTCAGACACGGTGCTTGCTCCTCCAACAACTGACGAATGGCTGGAATCAAATCACTGGCCGCCAGCCCACGGCCCGATTTACCTTCCTGCGCGCCGGCATTGGCATGCAGCCAGACGCCTAGACACGCGGCCTCGAATGCCGCCAGGCCCTGGGCTCGCAGCGCGCCGATCAGCCCGGCGAGAACATCGCCCAGGCCGGCGGTGGCCATCGCGGGATGCCCCTGGTGACAGACTGCCAGACGCCCGTCGGGACTGGCAATCAGGCTACCGGCGCCTTTCAGGACCACCACCGCTGTAAGTTTTTTGCTCAACGCATGAGCGGCAGCTGGACGGTCGGCCTGCACCTCGGCCGTCGATATCCCCAGCAACCGCGCCGCTTCACCCGGATGCGGGGTGATCACGCAATCCCCGGGCAGATTCACGCAGTGCTCTGACAACAGATTCAACGCATCGGCATCCCAGACCTGCGGCAGCGGCGAGTTGGCCGCGGCCGACAGCAGACTGCGCCCCCAGGCCGCCTGGCCCAGACCCGGGCCGACGACTAAAACCGATACTTTGTCGAGCAAGCCCATCAACTGATTGGCCGAGGAAGTGCCGAGCACCATGGCTTCTGGAACTCTGGCCAGCGCGGCGGGCACATGCTCGCTGCGAGTGGCGACAGAAATCATGCCTGCGCCACTGCGCAAGGCGCTTTGTGCGCTCAGCATGATGGCGCCGCCGAAGCCACGATCACCGCCAATCAGCAATACGTGACCGAACTGCCCCTTGTGAGCAGTTGAAGCGCGTGCCGGCAGACGAGGCAAATTAATGGGGTTGAGGCGCCGGGCACTGATGTCGATCCCGTTCAGCAGTTCCGGTGCTGCTTGCAGATCATTGAAGACCAGTTCGCCTACCACATCAGCCGCATCACCGGTAAACAGGCCAACCTTCAAACCGATGAAGGTCACGGTCAAATCAGCCCGAACCGCTGCACCGAGCAGGCGCCCCGTGTCGGCGCACAGGCCCGAGGGAATGTCCACCGCCGCCACCGGCAAGCCGCTGGCATTGATTGCTGCGATCACGCTGGCATACGGTTCGCGAACCTCACCACTCACACCGGTGCCAAGTAACGCGTCCAGCACAATGCCGCGCAATGCGGCCTGCGCGGTCCATATC
>NZ_CABVGX010000021.1 GCF_902497625.1 Pseudomonas fluorescens
GCCCGGCCCAGTGGCAGAACGGCGCGCTGATCCTGCGCAGGTGATCGGTTTGGGCATCAAGCAATGCCCAGAACGTTTGCCCGGCCACCTCGACCCGCGCCAGGCGCATGTCAGCGCTTGGCCAGGTAGATCGGCAGATACTCGGCGTCGAGTACTTCTTCGGGCGTCTTCACGCTGGCGCCGAGAATCGGGCCGACCATTTCATGGCCCCACAGGCTGAGTTTTTCCGGGTTCAGCTCGTAGGGATCGCCCTGCCATGGCTCGATCTCAGCAATGGTCTCGAAAGCAAAACCGGACGGATTGAAATGGTAGAACGACAGGTGCGGGTCCTGGGCATGTTGGCCAAGGGTCATCATCATTGGCAGCTCGCGCTGACGCACGATGTCGTAGGTTTCCCCCACATCGCGGACATTGCGTACGAACAGCCCGACATGCTGCACGCCCATGCGTCCCGGCCCATGGCCGTAGGCAATATCATGGCTGGTGTGATGGTTGAGTTTCGAACGGAAAAAACCGGTTCGCCCTTTACCGGCACCGGCGCCATACCAACTGAAACCCATGACGTTGATCAGGAAGTCTTCCAGCTCCGGCGTGTAGTCCGGGGTGATCAGCACCACATGCCCCGCCCCTCGTTCGTCGGCCAGAAAACCGCTGTGGGGACGCCCAGGCTGGAAGGAACGCGGCATCCATTTTTGCCCGTAGAAAAGTTCGTGCTGATAACCGACCGGATCGCGGAAACGCACAAGTTCCCGCACGCCACGCTGTTCACAGAGCTCTGCATCGCCACGGCTGTAGTCGACATTGGCCGCCGCCAGCTTCCTGATACCGTCTTCGAACGCCATGCGCCCGACCGCTTCCCAGCCGATGTAGGCAATCCGGTCAACTTTACCTGGGTGAAACGCGAAACGATGACGGCGGTCATCAATCTTGAAATACAGCGACTCCGGATCACTATCGGGGTTCTTACCGATACCAAAGCCCATGACCTGCGGGCCGTATTCACGCCAGGCTTCGAGGTTGGGAGTTTCAAAGCCCATGTAACCGATACCGATAATGTCCACGTCATTCACCTTGTTATTGTTCGAGATGATGAAAGGTGCCGGTCGCTCCTGCCAGGGGCGCCGCGCGTACTAGATCGCCAGCAACCCGCCGTCGATTACAAAGTCCGAACCGGTAATGAACGAAGCTTCGTCCGAGGCGACGAAAACCGCCATCGCGACCACTTCCTCAGGTTCGCCGGGGCGGTCCATCAATACGCCATCCAGCAGCATCGCACGCATTTTCGGGTCTTCCAGAAACGGACGAGTTCCGGGCGTCGCGACAAATCCTGGGCTCAGACTGACCGCACGGATGCCAAACGGCGCACCTTCTACGGCCAGTTGGCGGGTGAACGAAACCACCGCACCCTTGGCTGCGGAATGCGCAGAAATTCCGGCCACTTTCGAACCGCCCCACGCGGCGGTTGACGATACGTTGATGATCACCCCGCGCTGTTCGGCCAAGTGGTGCCAGGCATATTTGGTGGTATAGAACAGCAGGTCGATTTCGTTGCGCATGGTGTACTGCCAATCTTCGATCGACAGTTCGCTGACCAGCCCGAACCGTGCAGCGGATGCGTTGTTGTAGAGAATGTCGATGCGCCCGTGCTCGACGACGGCGGCATCGATCCACGCCTTGGCCTGCTCGTGGTCACCCAGGTCCACCGGGGCCGAGCCGTACAGAGTGAAACCCTCTGCCCGCATCAACGCGGCCGTTTCTTCATGACCTTCGGCGACAAAGTCGCAGCCAACGACAATCGCCCCTTCGCGGGCAAACCGCAGCGCCGCGGCCCTGCCCTGCCCGCCGCCGGTACCGGTGATCAGCGCGACTTTGTTGTGTAAGTGTCCCATAAGCACATCCTCACTTCAGTGATTGACACGTTGCGGTCGATGCTTTCGCTGTCAAACGGCTTCGTCTTCTGAAGTGATGGGCTCAAGCCAGATCGCCTCCGCCGGGCAAGCGGCGGCACCTTCGCGGGCCTCCTCTTCAAGTTCCGGTGGCACGGCGGCGTTGTCGAGGTACACCAGGCCATCGGCGTCAAGTTTGTAGACGCTTGGGCAGATCGCGGCACACAACCCGTAACCACAACAGCGGCTACGGTCGGCCACGGCTTTGAATTGCGCTTTTTCTGAACTCATTTTTTTCTCCTTATCAGGTTCAGCGATGGCAAATTATGAACACTTATTTATTTTATGTGCAATTAATTTTTAACGCGGATATGCTGAGACTGGCTCAACAAAACCTATAAGGAAGCCAGTCCCATGCATCCGTCCAAAAGCGAAGCGGCCATTGATCCGCAGGAATTTCGTCAAAGCTGGAGAATCCTGATCCTGTCGGTGGCGGGTGTCGCCATCAGCATCAACGCTGCCCTGCTGTATGGCTTCGGTACCCTGGTGGTGCCACTGGGCGATGCGTTCGGCTGGAGTAAAAGTGAACTGCAGGCCTGCATCACCTTCCTGTTCGGCGGCGCAGTGGTTTCCCTGCAACTGGTGGGTTGGTTCAATCTGCGCTACGGCATGAAGCGTGTCACGGTTATTTCCCTGCTGCTGCTGTCACTCGGCTACCTCGCGACGACCCAGCTGACCCAGTCGATCTGGTCGATGTACATTGCCTTCGCGCTGCTGCCGATCGTCGGCATGGGCGCGCTGGCGGTGACGTGGACGCAGCTGATCAGTCTGTGGTTCGATCGCAATCGCGGCCTGGCGCTGGCCATTGGTCTGTCCGGCACCGGCGTCACCGCTGCCACCATTCCCCGCCTGATGGCCTGGGGTATCGAACAGTGGGACTGGCGCGCAGCGTTTGTGATCCTGGCGCTGCTCAATCTGCTGGTGCTGCTGCCGTTGATTCTGCTGTGGTTCAAGCTGCCCGTCGCTGCCGCTCAGCGCAGTGACGGCGGTGAGCTTGAGCAATTGCCGGGGATGGGGTTCCGTGAAGGCATGGGCTCGCTGAAATTCTGGACGTGCAACCTGGCCCTCAGCCTGGTGATTTCTTCGATTGTCGGCATGGTCACCAGCACCGTACCCATGCTGCAAGCCCGCGGTTTATCGGCTGCGGACGCCGCCACTATTTTCAGTTGCTTTGGTATCTCGCTGATCTTTGGTCGCATGTTGATCGGCTATTTGCTTGATCGCCTGTGGCCGCCGGCAGTGTCTGCGCTGAGCCTGTTATTGCCCGCCGTGGGTTGTTTCATCTACCTGAGCCCGACAGCCGAGTTCGCCCCCCTGATGCTGGCGGCGGTGCTGGTCGGTTTTGGCGCCGGGGCGGAATTCGATATTGCCGCGTTCCTGATTGCGCGCTACTTCGGTTTGCGCGAGTACGGTCGTCTGTTTGGCGTCCATCAAGGCTTGAATACCGTGGCGTCGGCACTGGCGCCGTTGCTCTTCGCCTACATGCTGGCGCGAACCGGTTCGTATAGCGCGATGCTGGTGTACAGCGCCGCTTGCTGCATCATCGGTCCGTTGCTGCTGCTGACCCTGGGGCGCGTGCCGCGCTTCAACGCGCAAACCCTTCCCGGCCAATCCTGAACCCCCAACAAGAATCGGAGCAGACCATGCCCACACTGACCTTTATTGAACACAACGGCACCGCCCATCAGGTCAAAGGTGATATCGGCCAATCGGTGATGCAAGCCGCGACCTTTGCCTCGGTGCCGGGCATTCCGGCCGATTGCGGCGGTGCCTGCAGTTGCGCCACCTGCCACACCTACGTCGACGAAGCCTGGCTGGGCAAAGTGCAGGCCGCCGAAGGCATGGAAAACGACATGCTCGAATACGCCTTCGAGCGCCGGGACAACAGCCGCTTGAGCTGCCAGTTGATCATCAGCCAAGAGATGGACGGCATGGTCCTGCACCTGCCGTCTTCGCAATTCTGAATGCGCATGAAGGAGTTCCCATGACCCTCGCCTCAGTGGTAATTGTCGGTGCCGGCCAGGCCGGATTTCAGGTCGCTACTTCCCTGCGTCAGGAAGGCTATGACGGGCGTATTACCCTGATTGGCGATGAGCCTGGCTTGCCCTACCAGCGCCCGCCGTTGTCCAAGGCCTACCTGCTCGGCAAGATTCAGGCGACCAATCTGCTGTTTCGCCCTGCGGATTTTTACGCCACCCAGCGCATTGAATTGCTGCATGACCAGGCAACAGCGATCGATCGCCTGAATCGACGGGTGGTGCTGGCCTCCGGGACGGCGGTCGCCTACGACCATCTGGTATTGGCCACTGGCGCGCACAACCGACCATTGCCGGTTCCCGGCGCGGATCTGCCGCAAGTGTTCGGCATCAAAACCCAGGCTGATGCCGATGCCCTGGCGCCACTGGCGAAAGAAGCGCGCAACGTGGTGGTGATCGGTGCCGGGTTTATCGGCCTTGAGTTCGCCGCAGTCGCTGCTGCTTTGGGCGCCAACGTGCACGTGCTGGAGCTGGGCGAGCGTCCCATGGCGCGGGCGGTGTCGCGGGAAATGTCGGAACTGTTCCGCCAGGCCCACGAAGCCTGGGGCGTGCACTTCGACTTCCGCCAGGGCTTGAGCCGCATCGATGGCGACAACGGCAAAGTGTGCGCAGTGCAAACCGCTGACGGGCGCGTCTTGCCAGCTGATCTGGTGGTGTTTGGCATTGGCGTCATCCCTAACGCGCAACTGGCGACTGAAGCGGGTCTGGACATCGAGAACGGCATAAGGGTAGACGCCAGTTTGCTGACATCCGACCCGCAGATTTCCGCACTGGGTGACGTTGCCAGTTTCCCTTGCCTGCAAAACAATGAGCAGCACACCCGGCTTGAGTCCGTACAAAACGCCGTCGATCAGGGCCGCGCAGTCGCCGCTCGACTGATGGGCAAACCGGCGCCATACAGCGCGCTGCCGTGGTTCTGGACCGATCAAGGCAATCTGAAGCTGCAAATTGCCGGGCTCTCCCATGGCTACGACAGCACCGTGGTGCTCGGTTCGGTAGAAGACAGGCAAGCCTCGGTGCTGTGTTTCCGCAATGATCGCCTGGTGGCCGTGGAGTCCTGTAATCGCATGGGCGATCACATGGCCGCGCGCAAGATACTCACCCGCGCGCCCAGGCTGACGGCCGCAGAGGCTGCCGCTGACGGTTTTGACCTGAAAGCCTGGGAAGCGGCCAATCGCGACTGAGCGGGCCCGGACGAGGAACGCACACAGCCGCGCCCGCCTCTGAGCTGACGCGGCTTTTTTTCGCATGACGAAGGGAGCGATGCCATGAACAAAGTCTGGTTTGTAACCGGTGCGGCCCGAGGCCTTGGCGCTGCGATTGCCAAAGCGGCATTGGCCGACGGTGACCGGGTTGTCGTTACCGGCCGGCGTATCGAACCGTTGGAAAAGGTGTTTGCCGAGTACGGCGAGCGTGTTCTGGCTGTGGCGCTGGATGTGACTGACGAAGCCCAGGCGCTGGTTGCCGTAGACAGCGCCGTTGCGCATTTTGGCCGCATCGATGTGCTGGTCAACAACGCTGGTTATGGCCAACTGGCGCCCTTCGAAGACAATTTCGCCAGCGACGCTGACAAGCAATTTGCGACCAATGTGTCGGGTGTATTCAACGTCTGTCGCGCGGTATTGCCCGTCATGCGCCAACAACGCAGCGGCCGGGTGTTCAACCTGTCTTCAATGGGCGGCGTGGTGGGGATGGGCGGAGCGGCTTTGTATTGCGCCTCGAAATTTGCCGTGGAAGGTTTTTCCGAGTCCCTGGCCCTGGAGGTCGCGCAGTTTGGCATCAAGGTCACACTGGTGGAGCCCGGCGTTTTCCGCACTGACTTCCTCGACCCCAGATCGGCTGTTTTTGGCACACGTGGACTTGAGGATTACGCCGCCTTCACGGCCAAGGTCAAAGGCGCGTCGGCTGCCTACAACCATCAGCAAACCGGCAACCCGGCGAAGCTGGGCGTCGCGCTGGTGCAGCTGGCCAACAGCGAAAACCCGCCGTTGCGCTATGTTGCGGGCTCCGACGCCTATCAGCAAATCAGTAACAAGCTGAACAGAATGCTCGCGGAAATCGAGCATTGGCAGCAACTGTCATTCTCCACCGACGGCATATGACGCCGGTGCGCACAGCCGATGAGCGGCTGTGCGCAACGACTATTGATTGATGAAGTAGCGCACCGACAAGGTCCCTTCCTCGAATCGATACAACTCGATCGTCTCAACGCCCCCCTCCTGCTCGCGGAAGGCGTTGAGGTGATGACAGGCCGCTTCATTGCCGTTGATGATGCACTGGCGCACTTCCACGCGAATCTTCGGTTGCTGCTGCGCCCACATGCCTTCCAGCACCTGCCAGGCATCGTGCGGCGGCTTGCCGACGTATTCGATACTCAAGCCGTTGGGCGACACACTGCGGTAGTGGTCAAAAAAACCCTCCTTGTCACCCCTGTTCCAGCAGTCGATCTGACCGTGCAGGAAGTGCTCGATCGTCTGTTTGTCCATACTCATGTCGGGTTCATCCTCGGGTAGGGTCAGGCGTGCTGCTGCGGTTGAAGGTTGCGTTGACGCGCCAGAAAGGCCGGTTCCATCCGCAACCACAGCAAAATGGTCGGACCGATAATGGCGCAGCAGAAACAGCACACCAGCACCGCGGAATAGCTGCCGTACACATCGTAGAGATAGCCGAACAGCATGGGCACCAGACCGGAAACGATGGTGATCAGGCACAGGTGCAACCCGAAGATTCGCGCGTAGTCCTTCAGGCCGAAATAGCGTGCCATCAGGAAGGCCGCCAGATCGAATTCAGCACCGGCACTCGCGCCAATGCACAGGGTGGCCAGTACCAGCAGCGGTATATTCTGCGCCCCGCCAAACAGAAAAATTGCACAACCCAACGCCGGTAGCGCCAGGCTAACGGCGGACACCACAGAGGGCGAATAACGGTCCAGCAGATAGCCCACCAGCAAACGTCCGCCGATAATGGAAATGCCGAAGGTGCTGAAGATCTGGCTGGCCTGCTGGGCGCTCAAGCCTTTGCTTTGCAGCATCGGCACCAGGTTGGTGACCATGCCGACGGTCAATGACACCGACAATATCAGCGCAACGTTGAAACCCCAGTACATGCCGGAGCGCACGGCTTGTTTGAAGGACATGCCGGACAGTTCCGGAAGCACTTTTTGCGTGGTGGTCTCCGCGCTGGCGAAGTGAGCCGGCACACGCAGCCACATCAACGACAATGGCAGCGTGAACAGCAACGGCATCGCCGCCAGGGCAATGAAACCGGCTTGCCAGCCATAGGCGGCAATCAGCCTCGACAACAGCGGCGGCAGAATCATTGCCATCAGCCCGGTGCCGCACAGAATCACCGCCAGCGCCAGCCCCCGGTTGCGCTCGAACCACAGGTTGATCAGTTGCGTCCAGGTAATCGCAATGGTGCCGGCGCAAACGATCGGCATGCTGAAGAACGCCAGGTACAGCCAGCCAATCGACCCCTGGATCCGGGTGATGGCAAGGTACCCGACGATCTGCAGCACAATCGACACAATCGCCACTCGGCGCAGGCCGTAACGGCGGTAGAGCCAGCCAACCAGTTGCGTGGATATCGCGACGCCGGCGAACAGGAACGTGATGGATGCCTGCAGGTCGCCGCGGCTCCAGCCGAACGCTTGCTCCAGGGGAATCACCAAGGTGCCGAAGGCGTAAAGCAACGCCGCGGTGATGCTGGTGCAAATCCCGAACAGACCCAGTATCACCACACGCCAACCGTGCTTGAATTCGGAGAAATCAGTGCCGCCGTGGGCGGTGGTGCGGGTGTTGCGTGTCTCGGTTGTCATGACTGATTCCTCAATCGCCCTTGAGAATTTCTTCGACTTTGGGCAGCGCGATCATGGTGGCGCCGCCATCCACCAGCAGCGAAGTGCCGGTGATGTAGGAAGCTTCGTTGGAGGTCAGAAACAGCACGGCATTGGCAATGTCGGCGGACTCGCCCAAGCGACCTATTGGGAAATGCGCGGCCAGTTTATGTGGCAGTTCCTTGCCCAGGGTTTCCAGCATGTGGTCGGTGCCGATCAGTCCGGGCTCCACCACGTTGACCAGAATATTCATGGCGCCAAATTCCACCGCCAGACCGCGCGCGAAAGCATTCATGAAGGCTTTGCTGGAGCCGTAGGCAATCAGCCGTGGGGTGTATTTGCGGTTGGCTTCGCCCGATGAAATGAAGATAAGGCGTCCTTTGTCGACCGCTTTTGACAGGTGCGGCGCGCTGTCTTTGGCCAGCCAGAACAAGGATTGAATATTGCTGCGCACAATGTGATCAAAGATGTGATCGGCCATGTCAGCGATCAATCCGTGACTGGTGTCGGCGGCGCAGTGCACGACGATGTCCAGGCCGCCGAAATGTTCGACGCCATCCTCCACCATTGCTTTGATCGCCTCGCGATCGGCTATGTCGCCATTCACGAGGCAGGCTTCACCGCCCAGCGCCTTGATCTGCGCGATGGTTTCGTCGCCGTATCGAGCGGTGCGTGCCGACACAATCACCTTGGCGCCTTCCCGGGCATAGGCCAGCGCAATGGCGCGGCCCATGCCTCGACCGGCGCCGGTGATCAGCACGACTTTGTTGTGGAATTTCATCGTTAATCCTCATTGTTGTATTTGTCGAGGCTATTGATGCAACGCATACGCCCCCTGTAGGAGCTGCCGAAGGCTGCGATCTTTTGATTTTGTTTTTCAAGATCAAAAGATCGCAGCCTTCGGCAGCTCCTACAGGGGGGCGGTTGGTTTACAGGTCTTTGCCCGGAACGTTGCGGGCCGAGCCGTTGCGCCGGTCCGACTCGCCCCAACCTAACCAGTGCGAGGGCTCGCGGGTATCGCCGACCCGCCGCCAGCGCCCTTCCTGCTGCGCCGTGATCGGGAAGCCACCGACGAAATCGATCATCTCGCCCTTCTCGTCCGGCAGGAACTCCCACTCTTCATCGCCTTCCAGTACAATTTTTGCGGACTTGAGGAAGTAGCTGCCGTCCTTGTGCTCGGTGTGACCTTCGATATCGGTGGTGACCCGCACTTCGCCTTTTTCGTTGTTGAAAATGGCGTAGCCCAGATGGTCATGACCGACCATGAACGAACCGGTGTCCCAGGTGCCGTCTTTGTATACCGTGACAAACGACCACCAGATCACATGCTTGTTGTTGTTCACCACCAGGTCTTTCTTGAAGTGGATGGCGCCGCCTTCGGCCATGTAAAACTGATCCAGCGCCATGGCGCCCTTGACCGGCCGCCCTTCACAGACACCGGCGATATCCCACAACTGCGACACGTAAAAAGTGCCCCACTCCACGCCTGGCAAGTACCACTGCAGCCCTGGGCCAAGCAGTCGGCCTTCAAGGTGAAACAGGCCTTCTTCCTTCCAGGTCAGGCGTTCGCTGCTCGCGGTTATTTCCCAGCCGTTACCGGGCTCACCCGGCTGACTGGCCCACCGCGCAACATCGCCTTCCAGACTGTGCACGGGCAGTGGAGTGAGCGCCTGACGGGCCATCTTTTCGTGGTCCATGCGCAGGTTGACGTTGTCGACATGGTTGTTCAGGTAAAAAAACTTGGTGGGGTTGGGCGTGCCGTTGGGCGCCATCAGTGAGCGGACGAACGAGTAGATATTGCCTTGCTCATCGCGCACCGAGCCGAAGGGCGAACTCTTGCTCAGGTGCAAGCCGAAAAAACCGCGTTCGGATGACAGGGATGCGCCGGTGACCTTGTGCGGTCCAACCAGTTGTTGAAAACCGAAGTCACCGCGTTCTGGAATGGTTTTAAACGTTCTCATAATGCCCTCTGTTGTTTTTGTTAAGGCCGGGAAACGGATTTACTGGGTGAGTCAGTCCCAGATCACCGGGAGCGTGGAGACCCCGCGCAGTTGCGCACCGCCGATCTGCGGAACGGGTTGAGTCGGGTCCAGGCGCAGGTTGGGAAACAGGTCGAGGATCGCGTTGACCGCGCAGCTGATTTCCACCTTGGCTACGAATTGACCGATGCACATGTGCGGGCCGAAGCCAAATCCAAAAGAAGGTTTCGGCTTGCGATCGATGTCGAACACTTCGGGGTTTTCAAAGGCGTCTTCATCGCGGTTGGCCGACACCACCATGCATTGCACGAATGAACCCTTGGGGATTCTCACGCCATGGAATTCCACTTCTTTGGCGGTTTCGCGCACCTTGAAAGTCGCCACCGGTTCAAAGCGGGTGGTTTCGTCCATCAGTCTTCCGATCAGCGAACGGTCAGCCTTGACCCGTTCCAGCAGACCGGGCGTGGTCAGCAGCAAGGTCATGACCGAGCCGAACATGCGCGTGGTAGTTTCACCTGCGGCCGGTAACAGGGATCGGGTGAAGGTGATCACCTCATGATCATTCAGCGTCCGCCCCTCATATTCGGCGCGCAGCAAGCGACCGACGACGTCATCGCCCTGACTGCCCTCGGCGCGCCGTTGCACCACGACCTCGGCCAGTGCGTCGTACAGGCCTTTGACGGCGATCCCGGCCTGACGCCGCGCCTCGACCATCTTGCTCGGGTCGATCTGGTTGCCGCCAACAATGGCTAGCGCCCAGGCCGCGTATTGCTTGTACTTGGACGGCTCATCCGACGGAAAGCCCATCAAGGCGTACATGACCCGAATCGGCAGTTCGAGGCCGAACTTCATCAAGTCGGCTTTTTTCGCCGGTAACATGGGCTGAAGGTATTCCTCGCGAATCACCTGGTCGATCTGCGGACGCCACTTGTTCACGGTCTCCGGCATAAACGCTGGCTGCAGCAACGCTCGTACTTTGCGGTGCTCGTCACCGTCCATGGCCAGAATGATCAAGCCATCGAAAAACGCCCCCAGTCCTTCGGCGATAAATCCGCTGGTGTAGGTCGCGCCGTCGCGCAGCACGGTCATCACGTCCTGGTATTTGAACAAGGCGAAGGTCGGACGCGTGCCCTGCTGAGTGCCGGCGTTGGTCGGCACACCAAACTGGGTGATGAAGTCGCCTTCGTAGATCGGGGATTTGAGCCGCTGTTCGCGGCACACCGCGTGAATATCCAGGTCTGTGCCGCGATACATTTGCGACACTGCGGAGTACGCGGTGGCCAGATCCAGTGCTGCGCTTTCGTTGCTCATCAGGATTTCCTGTCTTGTTTTTATTGTGCTTGCACACCAAGATTGCCCGGCTGCCAACTCATCGTAAGCGGTTGTGTGCGAGCGGGCAGTCCGCTTCGTTTGACTCAGGGTCAAACGAAGCCCTTCAGGAAAATGCTTCAGGGTGTGAGCAGCTGCGCAGATCCAGGCACAAGGAGTTCGAGGTGGTAGTAAAAGCAGGAGAAGGTGGCGCACAGAGCAAGCGCAATACAATGAACCGCCTGCTGGCTGCTGCGCGAGTGGAGTTCGCCAGAAAAGGCCTGGCAGGCGCCCGCGTGGAAGAAATTGCCCGGGATGCCGGCGTTACCAAGCAGTTGGTCTACCACTACTACAACTCCAAGGAAGGCCTGTTCATAGCGGTACTGGACGAGTCTTCGGACAACATCATGTCGGAGCTGGTCAACCTCAGTGTCGAAGAGCTTTCACCGCCTGTGGCCATGCGCGCGGTGCTCAATCATTTTTTCGACCAATACCGTCTGGACCCCTTCCTCGGCAGCCTGGCGCTGGAGGGCATCCGTTACCACGATACTCACCAGACACCTCGCAACCACTTTCTGGAAATGGTCCCCAAGCTGATCGCCAAGCTCGACGCGATTCTCCTGCGTGGGGCCACCAGTGGTGATTTTCGTGCAAACATCAACCCGCGCCTGTTACTGGCGAGTGCATCGCTGGTGACTACGGGCTGGTTTACCAATCGCTATTCGATGTCGGCACTGGCCGGGCTGGATACCGACTCGGAGCAAGGCATGGCGACGTGGCGGCAGTACTCGGCGGATTTTGTGCTGGCAAGTATTTCGTTGGGGGCCGTTAAAAACGCCGATGGGATGTGAGTGCAGGGCCAGTCATCACGCCGTTCAATTTCCTGGACATCAAGCGGGCACTCCGGCCTGAGCAAATCCCCTGTGGGAGCGGGCTTGCTCGCGAAGGCGTCTTGTCAGGCGACATTGTTGGGGAATGACAGTCCGTATTCGCGAGCAAGCCCGCTCCCACATTGGAGCGTTGTCGGGCCTGGGTTCACTCGCTTTAGTGAGCTTTTTTACCCAGATACTTGCTCACCCGCTTCGCCGCCAACCGCCCGGCCATGCCATTGACCCCACCCCCCGGGTGAATCCCGGCGCTGCCCAGGTACAAGCCCGCTACCGGCAAGGTGTCGCCGCCCAGGCCGTGTGCAGGTCGCATGGTGCTCGAGCGCATAGATGTGGTGTCGATATGCACCACGCAGCCATTCACCGTGTTCAAGCGCGCCGTGAAGTCTGGAGCCGCCTCGATGTGCCGACCGATCACCTGCCCCTCGATCCCTTCGATGTAGTCGTACAGCTGTTCCTGCACCTGATCGGCCACACGCTCACGCAAGTTGTCCCAACCCTCATTGGGAGCCACCGGCATCACCGGCGGATAGATGTACAAGATGTCCTGCCCGGCCGGTGCTTGCGACGGGTCGGCGGCACTCGGTGCGGCCACGGTGATATAGGGCAGCTTCGGCACCTCGCCACGGGCGCAGGCGGCGAAGTTTTCCAGCACGGCTTCTTCGGTGCCGATCAACATCACGGTTTTCCGCAAGTCCACACCGTCGCCACGAAGGGCAGCAAAACGCGGCAGCGAAATCTGCCCACGCAGGGCCACATCCACCTTCAAAGGCCCGGAGCCCTTGCCATTGGCTGGCGCCATGGCGATACGGGTCAGCAAATATTTTGGAATTTGCCCCGGCGTCACCATGTCCAGCGCTGGCTTCGGATGGCAGCCGGCGATGACCGCCCGCGCCGTGAACTGACGACCATCGGCCAGTTTCACGCCTTGGATCTGCCCTTCCCTGGCGACGATTTCACTGACGCTCGCGGACACCAGCACGGTGCCGCCCAATTCTTCCAGGCGAGCCTGCATGGCATTGCTCAACTGCTGCATGCCCCCCAGCACTCGACCAACACCAAAACGATGGAGGAACCCGAGCAAGGCGTAATAGATGCCACCGCCATCGGCGCTGATATCGCCTGCCAGCCCGGTCAATGCGCACATCGCCGAGATAGTCACCGGATGCTCGAAACGCTCACGCGCGGCCTGCAGTGCAGAGCCCGTCATCAACGCCATCAGCTCGGGTTTCAGCGCTTTATGCTTGATCGCGGTACCCAGTATTCTCAGTTTCACACCCAGGTTGGTTTTGGCCGGGTCGACCCGCATCATCGGCAGCGCGATATCCAGGAACATGTCGATGACGTTCATGAACTGCAGAAACGCCTCGGCGTCTTTGCTGCTGAAGCGGCGAATCTCGGCGGCGGTCTTTTCGCGGTCACGCCAGAAAATCAGCGATTGCCCGTCCGGGTGCAAATAGACGTAACCCGGCGCTAGTTCTATCGACTTGAAGCCGTGTTGATCCAGGCCCAGTTCGGCCGGCACGTGGGAATGCACGCGCATCGACATCATGTCCAGCGCACAAGGGTGGACCAGGTGCTGCGGGGCTTCGGGTATCAGGTAACCTGACGAAGCCATGCCGCCGACCTTGTCCAGCGCTTCGAGCACCAACACTTTTTTGCCTTCCAGGCCCAGGTAGCAGCCAGCCGAAAGGCCGTTGGTGCCGCCGCCGACAATGATCACATCGAAATCGGTGTTGCTCGCAGGTGGGTTCTGGTTCATCAAAAGCTTCCATGTCGACTTTCGACCACGGCGGCGCAGCGGCTGTGGCGGCGAAGATGAGCGGCGGCGCACGGCAGAGCGGCGCCGGAGAGCGTTACATGCCGGTGCGGCCCATTTGCGCGAACAGCGCACGCATGGCCACCAGCGAAGGTGTATGGCTGCTGAAGCCACCGTCGGCAACCAGCGTGGTGCCGGTGACAAACGAGGATTCATCACTGGCCAGAAACGCCACCACATCGGCGATCTGCCGAGGCGTGCCCAGTTCGGCGGTGCAATGGTTGTCGCGCAGAATGTCTAGCAACGGCGCAGGCATCGCGTGTTCCGAAGGCGCCAGGCCGATCTGCACGGCATTGCCACGAATGCCCTGCTTGCCGTATTGCGACGCCACCATACGCGGCAGCATCATCAGCCCCGCTTTGGAGGTCGCGTAGCCGGTCAGTGACATATCGCCCTGCATGCCCAGGCCGGAGGTTGCGAAGATGATCGAGCCCTTGCCGTTCTCCAGCATGACCGGGATAACATGTTTGGTGCACAGCACCGCACCACGCAGATTCACTGCGATCGCACGATCCCAGGCCTGCATGTCGAGGTTGACGAAATCGCGGTCCATCTGGCGTTGCTCGGCATTCAGGATGGCCGCGTTGTTGTGCAGGATGTCGATACGGCCGAAACGCTTCTTCACCTGGGCGACCATGTCCCGCACGTCATCTTCCGAAGAGACGTCAGTGGCGATCGCCAGGGCCTGGTGGCCATCGGCAAGCAAAGATTCGGCGACCGCTGTCGCCCCGTCGAAATTGATATCGACCACCGCAATGCTTGCCCCGTGCGACGCCAGCACCCGAGCGCATTCAGCGCCGAGGCCGCCACCGGAGCCGGTAATAATGGCCACACGTCCTGCCAGTTTTCCTGTGCTCATGTCCTGTTCCTTATTGTTTTGGAGCGTTTCATTCGCCGGTAAAACGCGGTTCCCGTCGCTCGCTGAACGCCTGGGCCGCTTCACGGGCGTCCTGGGTCGGGGCCAGCAAGGCGAACAGGTCCAGCTCCAGATCGAGGCCGCGCTTGAGGTCCATGTCCAGAGCAGCCCGGGCCGCCTGCTTGACGAAGGCCGAAGCGGTGGGCGGCTTGACTGCAATGCGCTGGGCAAAGGCGCGCACTTCGTCCAGCAGGCTGGCGTTGTCACTTGCCAGGCGACTGACCAGACCAATACGCTGCGCTTGCTCGGCGCCCATGCGGTCACCGGTGAGCAACATGTCCAGTGCCTGACCTGGCGCCACCACGCGGGAAAGCCGTTGTGTACCGCCACCACCGGGGATCAGCCCCAAACCGGTTTCCGGCAGGGCGAATACTGCATCGGGCGCGGCGAAGCGGATGTCACAGGCCAATGCCAGCTCCAGCCCGCCGCCCATGCAGTAGCCATGAAGAGCGGCAATGACCGGTTTGCTGATGCCATCCAGCGCTTCTATCCAGCGTACTTTTTCCATGCGCTGGCGAACCTGCAGGCTCGACTCTGGGCCGCGCCGTTCCTTGATATCGGCCCCCGCGCAGAAGCCCCGCTCGCCTTCGCCGCGAATCACGATCACGCGAATCTGCGGGTCTTGCTGCAACTGCGCCAGCGCTTGCGGTACGCCCTGGCGAATGTCGTCGTTGATGGCATTGATCTGCCGGGGTCGGGTCAGAATCACCCAACCCACCATTGCATCGCGCTCCAGACGCACTGCTTCGTTGATCAGTACCGGAGGCTGCTGGTTTTGCGCTGTGCTCATGCAGGGCACTCCTCGAACTCGAACACCTGGCCGCTGAGTTCTTGCGGGTCGATCTTGATCAATGCACGGCCGCCAACGGCTTGCGACGATTCGATCCATTCGAAGCGCGTGCCGCGTGCCCGCAGATCCTCGGCCTTGGCCGCCAGGTCGTTGACGCCGATGCGGATGTAATACGGACCCGGCCCCCAGTTGTTGACGTAATGCCCGGCGTCGGTGTTCCAGTAGGTCGCTTCGAGTACATCGAGGGTGGCGCTGTTGGGCACGGTGAAACCCATTCGCGCACGGCGGTAACCTTCGCTGGCGATGGTCTCTACCGGGCCGCTCGGCTCCCAGTCGAGGTTGGTCGATACTTTGCGCAGGGTCTCGTCAAGATCGCGCACCAGGAAACCCCGGGCCGTCACGCGCACCATGTCGCCAGGCTTCTGATCACGCGGCTGCATCGGCGGCAACTGGTACGTTTCCGGTGGCATCTGCAACGGCTCGGTTGGCATGATTTCGATGCACAAGCCGCCGTCCACAGTCGGCTGGTAATACGGTTGTTCCGGAGTCGCGCCCAGCCACAGACGGTCGAACGGCATTTCCGGGGTGCGTTGCGCCATGCGGAACGGCAAGCGACGACGCATCAGTTTGTCCACCAGCGCGTCGAATTTGTCCCCGTGCAAGGCCAGCACAATGGAGTGGGTCAGCATTGGCCGATGGTGGCCCTGGAAATCCTTCAGGCTTTCCAGAAAATCATGGAACAGGGGATCGCCAGGGTTCGGCCGATCCAGGTGCCACTGCGGTTCGATGCGCGTTGGCGACACCGCCAAAGATTTGTGAACCCGCAAAAAATGCGCGATGTAGGGATGATTGTCGAACGCCTGACGCCAGCGCTCATGCTTATAGATCCCGAGCTTGTCGACCAACATTTCCGTCATGCCGTCCGGGTCCGGAACCATCATGTCGGCACTCATCAATAACTCGAACATTGTTCTCTCCTTGCAATTGCCAGCCGGGTCTGTGCCCGGCTATTAGTCAGCGGACACGCCGGGGGAAGGCGAGCTCATTCAATGAGTGCGTAGTCAAGGCAGCGGAAGGTTTACGCGGCTCCTGCTGCGCGCGGGCATCTTCCAGGTCGAGCGTCACCCCGGCCTTGGAATTGCCCTTCGGATTAAGCAGGTAATGCGACAGGGCCGGGATAAGCACCAGCGCACCGAGCATGTTCCACAGGAACATGAAGGTCAGCAGAATGCCCATGTCGGCCTGGAACTTGATCGGCGACCAGGCCCAGGTAATTACCCCGGCTGCCATGGTCAGGCCGACGAGTGCGACGACGCGGCCGGTGAAGTCCAGCGAGCGACGATAGGCCACCGCCAGACTGCCACCGCGTTCCTGTACCGCCAGTTGCACACTCAGCAGATACAGGGCGTAGTCCACGCCAACCCCCACGCCCACTGCAATCACCGGCAAGGTGGCCACTTTCAGACCAATGCCCAGCCACACCATCAATGCCTTGCAGATGATGGTGGTCATCAGCAATGGAATCAGGGCCACCAGGGTTGCGCGCCAGCTGCGGAAGGTCAGCAGACACAGCAAGGCCGTCGCGCCGTATACCGCCAGGTACATGGTGATGATGCCTTTCTCAACCTCGATGTTAGTGGCGGCCTCGATGCCGGCATTGCCTGCGGCCAAAAGGAATTCCACAGGTTGTTCAGCACCGGCGGCGGTATTGTTTTCCTTGGCGAATGCTTCGGAGACCTGCAACACCCGGGTCAACGTGTCAGCCTTGTGGTCTGCCAGATAGGCAATCAACGGCGTCACCGAGCATTGCTGGTTGGTGATGCCCGGGGCAGAAATCATCGCCGCATCCACGGCTGAGTTGGTGATGGCCTGGTCACGACTGATGCTCAGCCACTTCGGGCTGCCTTCAGCCATGCCGGAGCTGATCATCCGCACGGTTTCGGCCAGCGATTGTGTGGTTTGCACCCCCGGCGTCTGGCGCAGGCGCCAGGCCAGTTTGTCCATGCTTTGCAGCGACTGATACAAACGGCAGCTGTCTTCGTTGGTCTTCATGATGACTACGAACTGGTCACTGGAAAGTCCGTAGTGACTGGTGATGTAGGCGTTGTCGAGGTTGTACCGCGAATCGGCACGCAACTCCGGTGCGCCGGGGTCCAGATCGCCCACCTTGAGGTTCATCATCACCACACTGCACACCAGGGTCACCAGCAGCGACAAGGCAATGACTGCCGTCGCCCATGGGCGCTCGGTGAAACGGTCCAGACCGTGCCAGAGACGCCCGAGCACACCACGGTTTTCGGCGCCGGCCTGATCCTTGGCGATGGCGATACGTGCGGCTTTCTTACTCACGCCCAGGTAAGACAGCGCCACCGGGATCAACAGCAGCTTGGTGAAAATCAGGACCGCCACGCCCATGCTGGTGGTCAGTGCCAGGTCGCGGATCACCGGAATATCGATGATCACCAGCACCGCAAACCCGACGATATTGGTCAGCAGCGCGGTCAGACCCGTAAGGAACAAACGGCGGAAGGTATACCGCGCCGCCACATATTTATGGGTGCCGCGGCCAATGTCCTGGAGGATGCCGTTCATCTTCTGCGTGCCATGGGAGATCCCGATGGCAAAAATCAGAAACGGCACCAGAATCGAATACGGGTCCAGCTCATAGCCAAGGATCTGCATCAGACCCAGCAGCCACACCACCCCTGCCACCGCCACGCTCACCAGCAACAACGTACTGCGCAGGCAGCGGGTATAGAAATAGACGAACAGCCCGGCGATCAGTACCGATGCGCCGAAGAACAGCATGACCGAATACAGGCCATCGATCAGGTCACCGACCAGTTTGCTGAAGCCGACTATGTGGATGCCCACCTTGTCACTTTCCAGCGAGCGGATCTGCGCTTCCAGTTGCGTGGAAAAGTCGCCGTAATCCAGAGGCAGCCCAGTCTGCGGGTTGGTATCGAGCAGCGGCGCGACAATCATGCTCGACTTGCCGTCGTTGGCCACCAGGTTGCCGATGATGCCGGAGCGCATGATATTGCGCCGCAGGGCCTTGATCGACTTTTCGCTGCCGTCGTAATCCGAAGGCATCACCGCACCGCCATCGATGCCCTCCTCTGTCACCTCTTTCCAGCGAACGATCGGCATCCACAGCGATTTCATCCAGGAGCGGTCAATACCCGGGATCAGGTACAGGGTGTCGTTGACTTTCTGCAGCGCCAGCAAGTAGTCGGCCTCGTAGATGTCACCGGTCTTGTTTTCGACCACCACGCGAATGCTGTTACCCAGGCCCGGCAACTGGTTTTTGTAGGCCAGATAATTCTTGATGTACGGGCTGGAGCTGGGAATCATTTTCTCGAAGCTGGCATTCACCTGCAGCCGTGTAGCAAAGAAGCCCAGCACCACGGTGGCGAGCAAGCAAGCAACGACGACCACCATGCGATGACGGAAAATGACCCGTTCAAACCAGCCACCGGAGTTCTTGTCAAAGTCCTCCAGGTTGGCAATCACTGGCATCCCGCTGTTGAATTTTTGCTCGACCATTTTCTCTTTCTCGTAGGGGAATCGTGCCGACGGCTTTAGTTGGCCTGGGCGATATCGATGACCTTGGCGCCGCTGAAACGCGTGACCACCAGGCTCCCGGCCTGTTGCGTGGCACTGGCTGCATACACCTCGCCGACCCGCGCATCTGCCAGCGGCGTGACCTGCAAACTTTGCCGGTCAACGCTGACCAGTTGCCCACCCTGGCTTACCACGATCAAGGCATCGCCCTGCTCGACGATGCTGACCAGGCTGCTGTTGAGGTTGGTTTGCACGGGCTGCCATTGCTGGCCGTCATCCCGACTGGCGAACAGATTGCCGCGCAGCCCATAGGCCAGCAGCAGACCGTCGAAGGCACGGACGCCGAAGTAGGTGCCGGTGTAAGGCGTCTCGACGTTCACGAAACGTTGCTGCGCGGCGTCCAGGCGCAACACCACGCCTTGTTCACCACCGATATAGAACGTGCCGGCATGTTCCGCGAGGCCATACAGGTGCATGCGCCGGTCGTTGTCACTGCGCTCGATCCAGGGTTCCCAGGTCTGACCATCGTCAGTGCTGTGCAACAACATGCCGAAAGCACCTACGGCAAAGCCATTGCCCTGCTCATCGAACAGCACATCCAGGAACGGTGCGGCCAATACGTCGGGTGTCGCCGAACTGCTGGCGGCCATTGCAACTTCCCTGAGCACCAGAGCGGCCGATTCATCGCCTTGTTCTGCGCGCGGCCCGTAGTAAGTATTGAGCAACGTCAGCAGACGGCGTCCGTCGAGTTGCACCTGCCAGCTGTCACCGCCATTGCTGGTGTGCAGCACCACGGCATCGTGACCGACGATCCAGCCGTTGCGCTCATCGCGAAAACGTACCTGCACCAGATCGCTGGACACCGGGCTATCGAGTTGTCGCCAGGTCCGGCCCTGATCGGTGGAACGCTGGATCAACCCGTGCAGGCCGACGCCAATCATTGCATCGCCCACCGTGGTGACCGACAGCAAGGGTGCTGGCAGCTGCGCGTCGATCGGTTGCGCCGGCACGTCCAGCGAATCGGTAGACGCCGCAACTGCGCTGTAAGCAGGCGTGGTCAGCAACGAACTGGCGCCGACGATCAACGCGACAGCCATCAGCCGGCGCGATTTACAGAGAAGAAAAGAAGCAGGGCAAGGGCTAGTCATTATTTTTATTCCTTAACCATCCCGCGGGGCAAACCCGCCCGTGACGCCTGCCAGGCTTGATGCGCAAACCGGCAGGCAACACAGGCGAATCACATCAGCGCTGGGTGACCCGCGCCACAATGGCCTCAGGGTTCATGTCACGCTCGGACAAAGGTTTGTCGATGAACTTGTAGCCGCCCTTCAAACCATCATTGAGCAGCGCGTACATGCCTTTGTTGAAGTCATACACGACGTTCTTCACGTTGTACGGGATGTTCTTGTCATACAACTGAACGCCGCTGAGGAAGATCGAGCGATACAGCGCGCCGCTCTTGTCCCAGGCGTCATACAGGCCAACGCCGAAGGTGTCTTCATCCAGGTAGTAAGTACGTTTGCTGTAAACGTGGCGCATGCCCGGCTTCAGTGTCGCCTCTACAACCCACACCCGATGCAGCTCCCAACGCTCGTTCGCCGGGTTGGCGTGGTGCGGCATGAACTGATCTTCCTGCTTGGCAACGCCGAAGTAGAATTTGTACGCGTTGTAAGGGATGTACATTTCCTTGCGGCCGACCAGTTTGTAATCGAAGCGGTCCTGGCTACCGGAGAACATTTGCAGTTCGTCGAACAGCGTCACGCCACCCTGGCTTGCTACCGGTGTATCGAAGGCGAATTCAGGCGCCAGTTTCACCCGACGCTGACCTGGGGAATAACTGAACGAACGACGAGCCTTGGCCAATGGATCGAGGAAGTCGGTAAGCACCACAACTTCACCCGAGCGGCGCGCCGGATAGTCGTTGCGCGAGAACACCCGGGCGTACATCAGCGGGTCGCGGTCTTGCTGAGTGACCTGGTAGTACGGCGTTTCTTCGAACGTCGCCTGCTCGGCGGTCTTGGTGATCGAACCGTTGGCATCCACTACCCAGCTGTTGGAGGAAGTCGTGGTGGAGTAACCGGTGCCGATCTTGTAACGCACCTGCTGGTTCCACATCACTTCGTTGCCGGTCTTCGGGATCGGGAACGGCAGGCCGCCACGGCAGGCTGGATCCACGGCGAGGCCGTCCTTCTGGATTTTGCAGCTACTGGCATTGCGCACCGTCGCGTCCAGCACTGCCTGCGGATAGGCCGTAGTGCGGTGGCTCGGGTACACGTCGAGATAGTAAGTCGGGTACTTCTTTATCAGGGCCTTCTGACCCTCGCTGAGTTTGTCGGCGTATTTGTCGAGGTTCTTGGCGTCGATGCGAAACAGGGGTTTCTCATCCTTGAACGGATCGACCCAAAAACCGCTGTCGGGTTTGAATCCTGCCGGTGCGGTGGTCAGGCCGCCCTCGTAAGCGGGGATCGTGCCGTCTGCGTTGCCGGCCTGAATGGCGCCGAACTGCGTGAGGCTTTTGCCCAGGTCCGCGGCATCGCCAGCAGCAACTGCTGGGAGGCTACACGCCGCAAAACTCATCAAGGCGACAGTTAAAGCAAGTGGACGTTTCATGAACACGTTCTCCGATTCTTGTTTGATTTATCAGAAGGAGGTCTTAAAGGTGAAAGCCAGCCAGCCGCGGTCTTCACCGCCGACATTGCCGTTACCGGCAACGGTACCGTTGGCCAGGTTTTTCGGTTGGGCCGCTGTGTCGGCATATCGCAAGCCGAACTCGTACAACTGGGCATAAGTGAGCTTCACGCCGACGGAGTAAGCCAGGGCACCTTCGCTGCCACCACCGGCTGTCGGCGCGTTACCGTGCAGCCCGTAGTTGACGGTCAGAGGCACATCCATATCCCAGGAAGGGAAGATCGAAATATATTGCGGAGTGTAGTTGACCGCGACAGCGTAATAGTTCTTCGAAGAGCAGCCATCCGACTCGCTGCCGGACCCGGCAATGCCTGGCGTTCTGGCATTGGTGCAGGCGTTTTTGCCGACCCCTTTATAGAGTTCTTCATGCTCGGTCACACGCTGCAAGTGGCTGTAGGCGAATTCACCGACCAGCGTTGCGTTGTTGGAGATGAAGTTACGTGGCACGCCGTAAACGGCGTTGGCAATGAAGTGAATGGTATCGCCGCGCGGGCCTTCGTTGTCCAGGGCGCTGACGCCCGTAGCATTCAAGGCACCGTTCATGCGGTAGGACAGTTCGGAACCCACTGCGACCGTGTTGAATACCCGGGCAAAACTGACGCCAGCCAGTTTCACGCCTCGCGGGTAAACAACCCGATACGCACCCTGCGCGGCTTTGACTTGCGGGGCGAGCCATGGCTGATAGTCGTCGAACTGACGGTAGTACGCGCCAAACGTAGACTCGACTTCTTCAACGTTGAGTTTGGCCATTACACCCCAGTTCTTACCATCGCGGCCGAAGCGCGAATCCTGACGCTGAAAAGCTGCGCCGTTAGGTGCCAGCGGCAGTTGGTCCGGCCCTTCGAACAATGGGTCAGCCGCACCGAAATAGGTACCACCATAAGGGATGCGCGTAGGCTCCCATTCATAGAAGTACTGACCGGCAACGGACAGGTGATCAGTGACCTGCGCCTTGGCCGAGATCTGCCCGACCGGCAAGAACACTTCCTTGGTTTCGATACCCGGGCTGGTCGATGCTTTCACGCCATCGCTGGGTGCCTGGGAGTAGGACACCGCGTGCCCCCCAAACAGCAGGCTTTCACCCCAGTAGTTGGTGTGGCGGCCGACCTTGAGGTTGACCGGAGTATCGCCCACGTTGAAGTTGCGCCAGACAAACGCATCGAGAATCTCACCCGACGGCCCGTTCATGTAGCGGTCCACTTCGTTGCTGTACTTGTTGTTGTGATAACTGGTGGCGTAGCCGGGAATGTTGCTTTCCACCTTGTCGTCGTTGTAGGCCTGGTCGAACCAGCCCGCGGCGCTGAGACGAGCGCCCCACTCGTTGAGGTAGGAAAAATCGAACTCGCTCAACACATCGAGACGATTTGTAACAATATCGCCCCGGTCGAACTTGCCGTCGGACTCGTCGAAGTTCGGCGTGTTCATGATGCGACTGTCTTGACTGTCTGTTCGCACGCCCAGGTTGTAACGGACTGTGTTATCCCAGCGCAGGCGGTAGTCGGGGTTGGGGAGATCGAACGAAAGCGCCATTACGCCTGGAGCAACGCCAGCCAGCATCAGCGTAAACGCACCTTGAGCCAGCACCAGCCGACTCTGCTTGGTCTTATGTTTCATACACACTACCTTTTATTTTTATTTTCAGCCGTTATGTGCGTTCAAACGATCCTTCAAGCGCCCTGCGAAACCTCACAGGGTCATTGAAATCGCGCTTGGACAGTCCGCTCAAAAGGTCTGGCAGGCATCCAGGACCACTTCCCTCCTCAGCTGAAAGTCACCGTAACGGATCGCAAAATAAAATTCCACATAAAGATTTGTGTTCTCTATCCAGAATCACGCTTCCGTTTGCGCGCATAATTGATTCAGCTGCAGGTAATCCTTGGCTAATACTGCACACATAACAGATAAACGTTCAAATAATCTTTGACGCTTTCCTCCTTTAGGCTTTCAATGACCCTGCGTTGACCACCAGAATCGTGGTTCGGCGCAACGAAACGGCAGTCAACCGGCAAAAAAAAACAACAGGAACCCCCATGAACATTGATTTGAGTGCCAAACGCGTGATCATCACGGGTGCTTCCCGAGGCATTGGTCTGGCGATCGCCCGAGCATTCGCCGCGGAAGGGGCACGCGTTGCCATTTGTGCGCGCAACGAGGACGACGTCCATGCTGCCGGCGCACAGCTTGCGGAACACGCCCAGGCCGTTATCGCCCGCGTCGTTGATGTCACCGACAGCGACGGAGTCAAAGCTTTCGTGGCGGAAGTTGCACACACTTGGGACGGCGTCGACGTGCTGGTCAACAATGCCGGTCAAGGTCGTGGCGGCAACCTGGATACCCTCACACCCGAAGTCATCCTCGAACACGCCAATATCTTGCAGATGGGGCACTTCC
The DNA here is from genome assembly GCF_902497625.1 of Pseudomonas fluorescens. Classification (GTDB taxonomy): domain Bacteria; phylum Pseudomonadota; class Gammaproteobacteria; order Pseudomonadales; family Pseudomonadaceae; genus Aquipseudomonas; species Aquipseudomonas fluorescens_BQ. The sequence continues at coordinate 24,160 of NZ_CABVGX010000021.1, forward strand.
GCTTCGTTCAGGCCGTGGTGCCGTTCATGCGTGCACAGCGCTGGGGGCGGATCATCGAGATCAACGCGCTGGCCGGGGCGATCCCGACGCCAGACGGCATTCCCTCGGTGATCAATCGCGCCTCGTGCATCGCCCTCTCCCGCTCGCTGGGCATGTCACTGCCCAAGGACAATATTCTGGTCAACAGCCTGAATATGGGCTGGATCGATACCGGCCAGTGGGACCGTCACTACAAAGAAATGGGACCAGGTGTCAGCCGCGAAGAGTTCGACGCCATGGTGATGAAGGTCGTGCCGCTCGGCCGCTACGGCAAGCCTGAAGACGTTGCCGGCATGGCGCTCTTCCTCGCCAGTGAATATGCCAGCTTCATCAGCGCGGCCTCGATCGACATCGCTGGCGGAATGGGTGGGCAGATCGCCTATTTCCCGACGCTCAAGCGCGATTTCGCGGCGGCCATTGCATCACGCAACGCGGCAGGCGAATAACCCGAGCACGCATTCAAGCATCCACTGACCGCCGCGCGTGCGGGGTCAGTCCCGGTCCGTAGTCCTAGGCCTCCAGCAGACTGTTTCGCAGCGCCTGCAAGCCTTGCTGGCTCAGACCACTGAAGCGCTGCAGGTATGAATCCAGCCCACCGTAATCGGCGTCGATCGCTGTATACGCGGCATTCAGATACTCGGGACGGGCATCCAGCACCGCATCGAGTGCCGCCTCGCTGACCACTTGGCCCACCAGGTGACTTACCGTCATGCTCATGGCTTGCTGACGCTCCACTTGCAGCTGACTGAATCGACGTGCCGACAGCAAATAATCGGCCATGACAAGTTCCGGCGCGACGCCCAGGGCGTGCAACAGCAGCATCACCGCAACCCCGGTGCGGTCCTTGCCGGCCGCGCAATGAATCAACACCGATGCATGCCGGTTAGAGAACAGCTCAAACAGCGCAGGCAACAACGGCGCCAACAGCTGCGGGAGTTGCCGATAAACCTCCAGCATCATGTTCCGCGCGCCCTCCTCCGTCGGGTTTTCAGCGAACATGGCGGCAATCCGGGGGTCGGCACGAACATCACCCAGGACTTGCAGGTGAAGTTGTGCAATAGCAGATTCCGGGACGCAGTTGGGGTAACGTTCGCGCTCCCCCGCGCTGCGTAAATCGCAGACGGTTTTCAGGCCGATCCGCTGCAAAGTCTGCCAGTCTTCAGCCGTCAGTCGATGCAGCTGCTCTGCCCGCAACAGGTGATGGTTACCGATACGACGACCACAACCGGTGGGCATGCCTTTGAGGCTGCGAAAGTTGTCCGCGCCCTGCAAAAGCAAGTCTTCCTGCCCAGCCATCTTCAATCCTCCAATAGATGTTGATAGGCCTGCGTCAATGGACGCGCACCCTGCCCCAACTCCGGCATGCGGCGAGGCGTACGCCCATGCGTCAGCAAGCGCAAAGTATCAAAATCTTCCGCAGCGGCGAAGAAGCGTTGCACCATCGGCAACCCGGCCTGTCCCCATTCATCCATGTTGGACATCCAGGTCTGCATTCCCCAAACCGGCCAGCGCCGGAACTGTTCCCAGGCAGCATCCTGGTCAAGCACGCCTTCGGCACCGAGACTGATCAGTTTTTCGCGGTACAACCCCAATAGGCGTTGCGCATCGGTGCGCCGTTCCTCGACGGTCAGTGCCCCCAGCATGAAATAGGCGACATCGCGCCATGGCCGGCCACGCCTCGCCAGTTGCCAATCCAGCCAGATTCGTTGGCCATCGCTGCGTAAAAAACTGTTGCCCTGATGCGAATCACCATGGATCAGGCAGCTAGGTGACGTCTGTTCGCGTTCGAACGCAGCCAATTCATCGAACGCATGGCTGAACAATTCCGGCGTCTCGTACATCCATTTCGGCAACAGCTTCTGATAGTCGGGTTTGCGCAAGTTGACCTTTATGTAGTTGTACATGCGCAGCAGCCCCTCGGTGTCGACCGGGTTGGCCATCGACACCGGCAGCCAGCTTTGTGCTTGTAACTGCGGGCTGTTCCAGGTGGCCGCATGCAAGGTCGCGAGAGATTCCAGCCCGCTAGCGACACCGTCCACGCCGAGGTGATCATTGCTATGACCAAATTGTCCGGCTGCCAGGCCAAGGTCTTCCATGATCACTACGCCCCGACCACCGCCATCCGCGTCCCAGTCCGTGAAATACAGCCTCGGTAATGGCGCATCGGACCAGCCGCGCGCCAAATGATAAAAACGCGCTTCCAGCTCGCAAATATCTCCGCTCTCGAATCCCTCGGACCAATTCGACTTCAGGCACACTTGCTGCGCAATGCCGGCGTGCCGACCGATTTCATTCAACTCGAGGCTGGCGCGAAACTTTGTGGTGTGCCCGTTTCGTACCTCCACCGCCTCCAACGCCAGTACCTCGATGCCCGGGTAGCAAGGCTGCATCAATTGCGTAAGCCAGGCCGCGCTGAGCTCGCTCAAGTGCCGAGGCAGGCGTCCGCTACGCTGCGGATAGGGGCGCCCGGCTGGCATGGCCAGCAAGCTGTCCGTCACGGCGTCAGAATCCGGTCCGACCCAACCGGCACTTCAAGCTTGAGCAGTTCGATGGCATTGCCACTGCGGATCCGCTCACGGTCGACCGTCGACAAACCAATCCCATCGGTCAAATCCCCATGGTCATAGGCGCCGCCGAAGTTGGTGCCGTACAGCAAACGCTCGACCCCAACCACCTCGGCGACTCCACGGCGCAGGCCGGGCGCATGCACATCGAGGTCGAAGTAGAAATTTTGCATGTAATCCATAAGCGGGCGCTGGTTGCGCGAATCCGGAGCCATGGCGCGATTCAATTCACTCAAACGCCCCAACTGGAAAACCGCCATGCCACCTGCGTGGGTGATGTAGGTTTTCAACGTAGGGAAAACATCCAGCGCACCACCGCAGATCAGGTACCAGAAAAACAGCGTTTCATCGACACAGTCGCCGATAATCGACGTGGTCTCGAACTTGTCGTCGGTGTGTTTTTCACCCCAGTAAATCGACTGGTTGAAGCCATGCACCATGATTGGCACATCCAGCTGAGTGAGTTTTTCCCAGACAGGAAACAGGCGTTCGTCGTGCGCCTCCAGACCATTGAAGTTGGCTCCGCCCACGCATACGCCTTTGGCGCCTAACTGCGTGACCGCGCGCTCGATTTCCCTGGCGGCGTTTTGCGGGTCGGCAAGATTGGCATGACACCAGAAATCGAAGTGGTCGGGATCGGCACGGCAGAAGGCGGACAACTCGTCGTTGCAGATGCGCGCGTATTCATTGGCGAAATCGCCTGCCCAATACATGAAGCAGTGGGACGGTGTGGACATCACCAGTTTGTCGACACCGCGCTCGGCCATCAGCGCCCGGCGGCTGGCGTGGCTCATACGCGCCAGCAGATTCGCCTGCGCTTCGGCATCTGTTGCGGCTTTGGCTGGTTGTTTGGTGCCGAGGGCAAAATGACCTACGGTCAGCCCTTGCACCTTCATGAAGGGGCCCCAGAACTCGTGACGGTTGAACATGCCCTCGGTCAGCAAGTGGGCGTGGACGTCGATCAGCATGGCGTTCTCCTTGTTGTCATTTGCCAGCAGGTCCGAACCCCCTTGGGCGAACGGCCGGGTCGTTTGATGCGATGAATGCACCAGGAATAATATAAACACATAATAGATATGTGTTCATATTATATCTGGATGAAATTTGCGCGGAGGGATGCCAGGCTCAACCAATCATTCGCCAGGTCAGCGTTGCGTCTCCTGAGAAACAATCGACTCGGGTTTCATATCACGCTCAGACAGCGGCGTGTCGTGCACCTGATAACCACCTTTGAGTCCATCGTTCAGCAACGACCACATGCCCTTATTGAAGTCGTAACTGACGTTTTTCACGGTGTAAGGCAATTTCTTGTCGTACAGCTGTACACCGCTCAGGAACAACGCACGGTAGAGAACGCCGCCCTGATCCCAGGCGTCATACAGGCCGGCTCCGAACGTGTCTTCGTCCAGGTAGTACGTGCGTTTGCTGTATACGTGGCGTTTGCCCGGTTTCAACGTCGCCTCCACCACCCAGACCCGATGCAGTTCCCAGCGTTCGCAGGCCGGGTTGGCGTGACGCGGCTTGAATTGCTCTTCCTGACCGCAGCTGAAATAGAACTTGTAGGCGTTATAGGGAATGTACATTTCCTTGCGGCCGACCAGCTTGTAATCGAAGCGGTCCTGGCTGCCGGAAAACATCTGCAATTCATCAAACAGGTTCACGCCCCCCTGATTGGGCACGGGCGTGTCGTAGGCGAACTCCGGCGCCAATTTGATGCGGCGCATGCCCGGGGTGTAACTCCAGGCGCGGCGCGGCTGGCTTTGCGGGTCCAGGTAGTCCGCAAGAATGATCAGTTGACCGGCACTGCGCGCCGGATAGCTGTCCAAGGCCCAGGCGCGGTAATACAACTGCGGATCCCGATCGGTTTGTTTGGTCTGGTAATACGGCGCCTCTTCCATGGTGGCGGACTCGGCGGTCTTGGTCACCGAACCTTGCGAATCAATCACCCAACTGTTGGATGACTTCGTGGTGGTGTAACCCTGGCCCTTGTAGCGCAACTGCTGATTCCAGATCACTTCGTTGCCGTTTTGCGGCAATGGAAAAGGCAGCCCGCCCCGGCACGCCGGGTCGACTGCAAGGTTGTCCCTGGCCGTGCGGCACGCGCTGGCGTTGCGCACAGAGGCATCCAGAATATCTTGCGGGTACGCGGCGGTACGGTGCGTCGGGTAGATATCAAGGTAATACTCGGGGAATTTACTCAGGAGCATTTTTTGCCCGCCGCTCAAGCGATCAGCGTACTGCTCCATGTTTTTCGAAGTGATGCGCAGCAGCGGTTTTTCATCCTTGAAAGGGTCCACCCAGAATCCGCTATCGGGCTTGAAGCCTGGCGGGATTTGCGTCAGGCCGCCGGTGTAAGGGGGAATGCTGCCATCGGCATTGCCCGCGATAATCGCGCCGAACGGCGTCAGGGTTTTACCGATTTGCGCCACCTGATCGGCCGGTGCCGCGCCCTGGCTGGCCGTGGCGATGGTCAACAGCGCCAGTGCCCATGCAATTTGTCCTTTCATAAACAGATACTCCGCTTTTCAGCTTTGTCAGATGGAGGTTTTGAAGGTGAAGGCCAGCCAGCCACGGTCTGTGCCGCCCACGGCGCCGTTACCACCGATGGTGTCGCCGGGAATGTTTTTCGACTGGGCCTCGGTGTCGGAGTAGCGCAAGCCAAATTCGTAGCGCTGGGCGTAGGTCATTTGCACGCCGGCCGACCACGTCAACGCGCCTTCGTTACCACCGCCGGCGCTGGCGGCGTTGCCCGACAAACCGTAATTGACGGTCAACGGCACCGTCATGTCCCAGGACGGGAATATCGACAGGTATTGGGGGGTGTAATTAACCGCTATGGCGGCGTAATCGCGGGTCGAACAACCGTCGCGCTTGCCTCCGGAACCCGGCGTGCCCGCCCGCGGATCTACGCAATTGCTGCTGTTCTCACCCAGATAAAGCTCTTCGTGGTCAGTCACTTTGCGCAAATGGCTGTAAGCGAATTCGCCTATCAGCGTGGCGTTATTGGCAATGAAGTTGCGTGGCACGCCGTACACAGCGTTGGCAACGAAGTGGAAGGTGTCACCGCGCGGCCCTTCGTTGTCAGTGGGGTCCACGCCCACGGCGTTCAAGGCAGCGCCTTTTCGATAGGAAATTTCGCTACCGACCGAGACCGTGTCGAGCACAGTGGACAGGCTCAAACCGATCAGTTTGACGCTGCGCGGATACACCAGACGATAGCTGCCGGTGGCAGCGGACACTTCAGGTGCGAGCCAGGGTTGGTAGTCATCGAACTGGCGGTAGTACGCGCCCAGCGTCGACTGGATGGCGTCGACGTCGTATTTGGCCATCACACCCCAGTTGGCGTAGTCACGACCGTATTTGGATTTCTCTCGATTGAGGGATAAACCCGGCGCGACCGGCAAACGGTCCGGGCCTTCGAAAAAAGGGTCTGCAGCGCCAAAGTAAGTGCCACCGTAAGGGATCCGGGTGTAATCCCACTCGTAAAAATACTGCGCAGCCAGGGTCAAATTGTCGGTAGCCTGGGCCTTGGCCGATATCTGCCCGATGGGCAGGAACACTTCCTTGGTTTCGATACCAGGACTGGTGACGGCCTTGGCACCATCAAGTGGCGCCTGCGAGTAGGAAATCGCATGCGCACCGAACAGCAGCCCTTCGCCCCAGTAATTGGTATGCCGGCCAATCTTGACGTTCACCGACGCATCGCCCAGGCGAAAGTTCTTCCACACGAAGGCATCGAGAATTTCCCCCGACGGGCCTTCGACGTAGCGTTTCACTTCCGAGCTGTATTGATCGTTGTCGTAGCTGGTCTGGAAGCCGGCGACACGGCTGCGCACATCACTGTCGTGGTAGGCCTGGTCATACCAGCCGGCTGCACTGAGACGCGCGCCCCATTCTTTGCGATAGGAGAAATCCAGTTCGGTCAGCAGGTCGATACGGTTGGTGACGATGTCACCTTTGTCGAACTTGCCGTCAGATTCATCGTAATTGGGGTTGTTCATGATGCGCCGGACCTGATCTTCCATGCGCATGCCCAGGTTGTAGCGCAACGTGTTATCCCAGCGCAGGTTGAAATCCGGGTTGGCCAATTCGATGGGCGCCGCCATGGCCGCACTATCGTACCCCATCGCCAATTCCCCGACAGCCAGCAATACCACCGCGCGCCGGGCTCGCATGCGGCCCTGTTCACTGATCTTTTTCATGCCAACCACCTGTTGTTTTTATTGTCAGTCGTTCGGATGCGCCCTCGGTTACAGGGCGCTACGGCTAGCGTCCGATGGGATAGATGATGGATTTTTCCTGGGTGAACTCTTTAAGCCAGTTCGGCCCGAATTCGCGGCCCAGCCCCGAGCGCTTGAAGCCACCGATGGGTGCGTATGGCAGGCTGCCGCTGCCCCCGTTGATGTAAACGCTGCCGGCGCGAATGCGTCTGGCCATGGCGTAGGCGGTGGCGGCATCGGCCGAGGCCACGGCACCGTTGAGGCCGAAGCGTGAATCGTTAGCGATGGCAATGGCTTCGTCATCGCTGTCGAAGCCGATCACCACCCCCACTGGCCCGAAGATTTCTTCCTGAGCGATGTGCATGTCGTTGCGCACGCCATCGAACAGGGTGATGTCGCTGAAAAAACCTCGCTCAAGGTGGGCGGGTCGTCCACCGCCACACACCAGCGTGGCACCGGCATCGCGGCCACTGGCAATGAAGTGTTCGACCTTGGCGCGCTGCGATTCGCGGATCAGCGGGCCCATCATCACGCTCGGGTCCGCCGGGTCGCCGACTTTCCACTGCCCGGCGATGGCTTTGGCGCACTGCACAAATTGCTCGCGCACCGACTGGTGCACTACGAAACGCGTCAACAGTGCGCAACCTTGCCCGGCATTGACCGCCAGCCCGGCGATGGCACCCAGCGCGGTGGCCTTAATGTCGGCATCGGCGCGCACGATCAACGCCGACTTGCCACCCAGTTCCAGGTGCACGCGTTTCAGGGTCGGCGCCGCCTGACTCATGATGCTTACACCAACTGCCTCCGAGCCGGTGAACGAGACCATGTCTACCCGTGGGTCTCTGCTCAACAGGCTGCCCACCTCAACGCCGCCAGTGACAATGTTGAGTACTCCTTTGGGCAAGCCGATTTCCTCGGCAACCTGACCGAACAGCAGCGCCGAGAATGGGGTAAACGGCGAAGGCTTGAGCACCAGGGTGTTGCCCGCCAACAACGCTGGAAAGACCTTGGCCAGGTTCAGCAGAAACGGAAAGTTGTAGCCGGTGATGCCGGCCACCACGCCGATGGCTTCGCGCTCCACCGTGCCGCTGCCCAACAGCATTGGCCCGGTCGGGTTGAACGGATCGGGATTGGCCTGCACAGGGATTTGCAGACTGTCGCTGTGCAACGACTGCTCGATTGCGGTCAGTACATGACCCAGCGGCATGTCCACCTGCATGGCATACGTCACGCCCTGAGAGCAGCCGACTTCAGCGATGATCAGCGCAGCAATCTGCTCCCGTTTAGCCACAAGCGCAGCGTGCATGCGCCGCATATAAGTGGCGCGCTCGGCCATACTCAGCCAGGGCCAGGGGCCGTTATCAAAAGCGTTGCGCGCGGCGGCGATAGCGCTGTCGGCGCTGGGCAAATCACCGGTCGGTGCATGACCGATCACCGCCTCCGTTGCCGGATTGAGCACCGCTTCGCGCGGGCCATCGGCGGCCACCCAGGCGCCGTCGATGTAGAGTTTGTCCAGTTGGGTAAACGGGATACTCATGGTGCTGGATCTCCTGAGACTTTGCCGGTAATAAGCTCTGCGGCGCGCATGGCGATGGCCATGGCCGGGGCGTTGGTGTTGCCGGACACCAGACACGGCATGATCGAGGTGTCGACCACACGCAGGCCTTCAACGCCTCGAACACGCAACTGAGGATCGAGCACCGAAGCGCTGTCGCCCCCCATGCGGCAGGTGCCGGACACGTGGTAAGCGGTTTGGCCGAAGCGGCGGAACGCGGCAAGAATCTGCTCATCGCTCTCCACCTCAGGCCCCGGGGTCAGTTCGCCGACAATGAACGGCTTGAGTCCCGGTTGTGCAGCAAGGCGGCGAAACCAGCGGAACAAGGCAATCGCGGAGCTGCGATCAATGTCGGCGCTCAAGTAATTGGCATTGATCTGCGGCGGCACCGAGGCATCTGCCGATTGAATGCGCAGCTCGCCCTGGCTTTGCGGGCGCAGAAAGTAGCCGCCGATGGTCAGGCCGGGCCGCTTGTCGATTTCGACCTTGTTGCCGTCGCCGTCCATGGAATAGAGGCTGACGCCGATCTGCGCGTCCGGACTATCCAGCTCCGGGCGGGTTTTGATAAAGCCACCCGCCTCGTGGGCGGCATGGGTCATCGGTCCTTTCTTGCGCAGAAAATATTGCGCCACGGCACCCAGCAACCCCATCCCGTGGAAGCAGTGATTGAAGCTGCCGCTGGTGACCCGGTACTGCATGGCCATGTAAACGTGCTCGCGCAGGTTGCGCCCCACTTGAGGGGCGTGTTGCAGCACGCCGATACCCAGTGATTCCAGCAACCCCGCCGGGCCGATGCCGGACAGTTGCAAGAGCTTGGGCGACTCGATGGCGCCGGCGCACAACAGCACCTCGCGGACCACCGCGAAGCGCGCTTTGCCGTCACTTCCCATGACCTGCACGGCGCTCGCGCGACGTTGGCTGAATTCGATGCGCTGCACGAGCGTGCCGGTCATGACCGTCAGGTTCGGGCGTGTGCGCACCGGGTCGAGAAATGCTTTGGCGGCACTGAAGCGCTGCCCCTTCCAGGTGGTTTGTGGCTGATAACCGAAGCCTCCGTGACTGACCGAATCGACATGGTTGGTGTCGTCGGTACGCGCCGCCCCAAGCTCACCCGCAGCGCTGATCACCGCATCACAGAGGGCGTGACCGGATGGGTGCACGCTGACCTTCAACGGGCCACCCACCCCGCGCCATTGGCTTTTGCCCAACTGGTGATCTTCCAGGGCTACAAACTGGCGGCCCATGTCTTCCCAGCCCCAACCGGTACAGCCTTGCGCTTCCCAATTGTCGTAGTCGGCAGGTGTGCCCCGCACATAGACCATGCCGTTGACCGAACTGGAACCACCAATGGTCTTGCCTTTAAGCCACTGTTCGTCGCTCATGCCCTCGCCGCGTGCGGCCTTGTAGCTCCACACATGGGGGTTGCCGGGACTGAGCAGTTTGCCGATACCACGCGGCATCGCAATCAAGGGGCTGGTGTGGTCCGGCCCGCTCTCGATCAGCAACACTGAAACGTCCGGGTCGGCGGACAGACGATTAGCCAGGACACAGCCAGCCGACCCCGCACCGATGATGATGTAGTCGTACGATTTGCTCATTGTTGTTCTTCTTTTGCTGGTTGCTTAAAGCCTTGATGACGGGGCGACGGTCACCGTGGTTCGTAACCGCTATCAATCATCTCGATGACTCGCTCCGGACAGGCTCTGGCGCTGCGTTGCGCCAACCCGTTTGGTGAGTTCCAACCACAGGTCGAAATCGCGTATCAGATGCTCGGGGATGTGGGCGGGAACAGGTACTGGCGTTTCAGGAGTGTTATTCATTATTGTTCTCCAGGGCCTCAGTCGGACTGGAGAAACGGTAAGGCCGAGGGCACAAAGGCACAACGGACAGAACTGCAAAACTGTACGGCATGCGATGGATTCATTAACACTTTCACGAAAAATGTTCTAAAACTAATCTGTGTGGAATGAAAACCCGCCGTTACTGTTCGTCGATCACCGCCGGAAAGCTCAACTGCCCGGCGCCAAGAAATCAATAATAAGCACCGCCGAGGTTCAGCATGTCTCACCTAGCATCCGTGCCACTGTCCGATAAAAACCACGCCAGCCAACGCCACGCTTTGCGTTCCCGGCGTACCCGTGAATTGCTCCTGGACCACATGTACCGTCTGGCGCTGGAGAAGGGCTATGAAGGCATCACCGTTCAGCAGTTACTCGACAGCACGGGGGTGGCGCGCTCTACCTTCTATGCGCATTTTCGCGACAAGGAAGATCTGATCGTCGCCGGCTACGAAGCCATCGGCACACCTTCGACCAAGGTGACCGAGGTCGATGGCGACCGCCGCGTCCTACTGGATGTTTCAGCCTGGCTGTTCAGCGCCACTGAACGCCACGCGGCGTTGACGACCTCATTTTTCAGCGGACCGGGGCAGAATGTGATTCTGGCCCACCTGGAAAACATCCTGATCATCCAGGTCCGCGAGCATTACCGAAAACAGGGTCTCTATCAGGTCGATCAACTGCGCGGCGAAGCGGCCGTGCGCTGTTTCGTTGGTGCCTTGGTCGGGCTGTGGTTGTGGTGGGTGCGCCATGATTATCCAAACCCCGCGCGGGAAATGACGGAGACGTTCGATGGCCTGATGAACAACGGCACCTGGCCGCCCGACCAAAGCGTGCGCCAGTAACCGGATTACGAGGCGCAGGCCATGACCAGAAATTGCCGGAATGCCTGCGCCGGTGCTGACAAAGCGTTGTCCGGCAGCCAGATCAGCCCCAGCTCCATAGGTGGAATCACGTCTACCAATGGCCGGATCTCGATTTTCTTGCCTTCCAGCGACCAGGCCCGATAGAGCATGTCCGAAAGAATAGTCACGCCAAAGCCATGCCCCACCAGTCCGCGCAATGCCTCGATGGATGAGGTACGCAAAGCCACTTTGGGAGCGAGCCCGCGCGAGTTCCAGTAGCGCAAGGTCGAGGTCTCGCCCTCATCCACCGTTGCAAGGATATAAGCATGGGCGGCGACGTCTTCAAGGTTGATCGAGGTAGCCGACATCAACGGATGCTGACTGGACAACCAGAGCTGGCGGCGCGAGCGGATCAACACCTGGTGTGCGAACCCTTGCAGGTTCAGGGTGTTCGAGACAATCGTCAGGCCCAGGTCCAGATCGCCGTCACCCACAGCGTCTTCTATGCTCTGCCGGTCCATGTCGATCAATTCGATTTCTATCTGCGGATAGCTGCGTTTGAAACGTGCCAGCAACGCCGGCAGAAAGTAGCCCAGCACTGTATAGGAGGCGCCTACGCGCACAGTACCTTGCAGGGCATGGCCAAGAAACAGCGGTTCACTGAGGGCATCCTGCAAGGTGTCCAGAATATGCCGCGCATGCTGGGCAAACTTGTTGCCCTCAGCGGTCAGCGTCACCCCATGTGGCAGCCGGTCAAAAAGGCTGACGCCCATGGACTGTTCCAGATGCAACACCGCTGCGGTGATTGCGGACTGCGACACGTGAGCCTTCATCGCCGCCTGGGAAAACTGCCCGGCATCCGCAGCGGCAACGAAATAGCGCAATTGGCGCATGGAAATATCTTTGCCTTTGGTCATTCGATTTTCTGATACCTGCTGCCTGAATTTATAAAACAGCTCGATCCAGGGGGTGGTTACACTCCAGAACGGGTAGCTGCCCCAACCTATCGTTATCCTTCGAATTTCAGCGCCAATAATAAAAATGGCTGAAGGTTGAAAAATGAACGCGATCCATTACAGCGAGTACAACTGTGAAGCGTCTGGCAATTTCCTGACTGAAGCTTCACTGGCAAAACAAGGCTTCGACATTCGTGTTGAAAACGCGCAATGGTCCAACACCGGCACCGCCCTCATCGAAACGGGCGACAGTTGCTTGTTACGCCTGATGCTTCCTGCCAGCGCTCAGATCAAGCCCAACTCCGGCAGTTTCTCCAGTCACGGCGCGCATCAGTTCCAGCCGTTGGGCAAACTGTTGTTCATTCCCGGCGGCACTGAATTCCATTTGCGCCACGATGCCGGCGAGCAAAAAGCCCTGGTGTGTCTGTTCGATCCCGCTTCCCTCGGTGTCCTGGGCAGTTATCGCTGGAACTGGCAGGACAACGTCAGCGCAGCCATGCTCAACCTGCAAAGCGGCTACCTGCACGCCTCGCTGCAACGCCTGGCCGAAGAAGTGGCCAATCCGGGTTTCGCCAGTGAACTGCATACCGAGTGCCTGCTCACCAGCATTGCCCTGGACCTGCGTCGGGAATTTATCGACGCGCCCGAGCCGGCTGTCTGTGCTTCACCCTGCGCTGAAAAACTCAACCCTCGGCAACTCAACATCCTGCGCGAACTACTCAACAGCAACAGCGAAGAAGGCCGCTCCCTGGGCCACCTGGCGCGGGCCTGCGACCTGCCGCTGCGCACGCTGTCGAGTCGTTGCAAAAACACCACCGGCATGACCTTGCGCCAGTACGCCGCGCAAAGTCGCCTGCACAAAGCCGTGGCGCTGTTGGCGGACCCACGGTTGCTGATCAAGCAGGTGGCCTATCAGGCTGGCTTCAACAACGCCGCCGCGCTCAGTGCTGCTTTTCGCAAAGAACTCGGTGTCACGCCCGAAGAATTCCGCCAGCAGCGCCAGCGTTGACAGGCGCCGGCACAGCGCCGGCTAATGAACCTGTGGTAAGCAGGCTTGCCCCTGGCCACAATGGCTTAACGTCGGATCGTCGCGGTGATTTTCGCGTGCGGCCCATTCACCTGAGCGGCCCAGGCTTCAGCCGCCTGGTCGAGGGTGAAATCCAGGTAATCCACCTGAATCTGCTGCTCCTTGGCGATCTTCAGCAGACGCAGCCAGATCTGTTCACGGTCTGCGGGTGGGCGCTGGCCCGTGCCGATGCACGACAAGTTGCGAAACAGCAGATCGGCAATATCCAGATTGAGCTGGCGTCCGGCGCCTGTGCCAATGGTCATGATTCGCGCGCCCCAGTTGGTCGCTTTCAAAGACGTCAGCATCGGTTGACCGCACACCAAGTCGAGCACCACATCAAACCCGCCATCGGCCGCATCCTTGAGCGCAGCGACATCATCGCTGCCCCCCAGGGTTACCACCTCATCAGCGAGGCCTCGCGACTTCAATCGCCCGAGGGCCTCAGCAGACCGGGCAGCCCCGACCACTTTCCCCGCACCCAGACCACGCGCCAGTTGCAGGGCGATCTGGCCGAGCGTGCCGGTCGCGCCGAGGATCAATACTTTCTCACCCTTCTGAATCGCGGCTTTTTCCAACGGCACGATGGCACCGGTCGCGGCGATGCCCATGCTGATCGCAGTCTTGTCATCCACGTCGTCCGGCACATCCCACACTTCGGCTTGCGGCACTAGAGTGCGTTCCGCCCAGGCACCAAAAGGCAGCACCGAACGCTCGCCGAAATACACCCGACGGCCATCCGGCGCACGTCCCACACCTTCGCCGCGGATGACACAGGGATATTCAACACCCAGTCGGTAGGCGCCAAGTACATCCCAGCCGCCAAGGCCCGCGGTATCGACGTCGATCAGCACCGAGCCGTCTTGCGGTTGCGGATCACGAAACTCTCCCACTACCGGCGGCGCATTGCGCTCGGAAATGATTGCTGCACGCATGGCATTCTCCTTGTCTGTTTTATTGTCAGGCTGCACTTGATGCAATAATTGAACATTAATCTATTATCTGTCCATATCTACTTCAGCAACTGCCCTGGGTGGCCACCCGTGGCTGGGGCTTATAGCGCGGGTACCCGCCGAGTGTCAGGAGCAGCAAGGGGCCAACCACAAAGCAGATGAAACTGAACAGCAGCATCGCCGAATAGCCGCCGGTGAGCTTGAACAGCCCGGCGAACAACAACGGCGAAATCGCCGCTCCGGCGGTGATCAAGCCCAGGTGCGCGCCGAACAGACGGCCGTAGTCGCGCATGCCGAAATAGCGGGCAATCAGGAATGCAGCGATATCAAATTCGGCGCCGGCACCCACGCCTACCAACAAGGTGGCGAGGGTGTACATCGCGATAGTGGAATCCCCATAGGCGAAAATTGCGCAGGCAAATGCCGGCATCAGCAGCGCGACGGAGGCGACGCCGGGCGCCCACAACCGGTCGATCAGGTAACCCACCAGCAGCCGGCCCAGAATCAGTGACACGCCGAAGCTGGCAAAAATCTGGCTCGCCTGCAGGGCGCTCAGGCCCCGGTCCTGCAGCAATGGCACAATGTTGGTGACCATGCCCACTACGCACGCCACCACCAGCGTCATCGACAGGTTGCATACCCAGAACCGCCACGAGCGCAGGGCCTCACGCAGCAGCAATCCGCCGCTTTGCTCACTGGCGGTGGGAAGTTGCGTCGAGTGGTCGCTGACGGTCGCCGCCGGCAACAACCAGCGTAATGCCAATGGCAACGCCAGCAGCACCGGCAATACACCCAGCGCGAGGAAACCCGCCTGCCAGTTCCAGCGACTGATCGCCCAAGCGGTGATCAGCGGCAACATGATGGCCGCCAGCCCGGAGCCGCTGAGGATGATTGCCAGCGCCAGACCACGGTTGTCTTCGAACCACAAGTTGACCAAGTGCGACCAGGTCACCTGCAACGTGCCCAAACCCGCCAGCGGCACCAGAAAAAACCCGAGATACAAGGTCCAGATCGAGCCGTTGATTGAGGTCAGAAGAAAGACACTGGTGGACAACGCCAACAGCGACAGCAACGTCACCCGTCGCAAGCCGTAGCGCGCGTTGAGCCAGCCGGCCAGTTGCGAAGCCACGATCGTGCCCAGCGACAACGCGGTGATCGCCGCTTGCAACTCCGCCCTGCCCCAGCCCATGGCCTGTTCCATCGGAATCACCATGGAGCTGAAGCTGTACAGCAGCAATGAACTGGAACTGGTGGCAACGCCGACCAGCGCCAGAATCAGTACCCGCCAGCCGCGTTTGAATTCTGCGTTATCAAAGCCTTTCATGGTCTGTTGCCTCAGTCGTTGCCGATAAACACAGCCGCTTCCGCGCTCTTGCTCAGCACATGCGCACGGCGTGCCGCGCCAGGTGCAGTCGCGACCTGCACAAGGGTGTCCTCGGGGTGAATCAGCGTCGGGCCATTGCCCAGTTCCTCAAGCGCCAGCAGCGCCAGGTCTTGCGCCTTGGGCAGGGTCATGGTCAAGGCATCGGGAATCTTCAGTTTGACCATGGCATCGCGCATGGTCGGCGTGTCAACGGTGCCAATGAGCAGGTTGAGCACGTCCACACCGCGGTCCTTCCATTCGGCCCATAGCGACTCGCCGAGGTTGAGGGCAAAGCCTTTGGTTGCGGTGTACATCGCCAGTTTGCGAATTCCCCCCAGGGCTGCCTGGGAACCCACCAGCAGCAAGCCGCCCTGCCCGCGTTCCAGCATGGCGGCTCCGAAGGCGTGGCTGCATTGCATGACGGTCGAGCAGTTGAGGCGCAGCAAGGCGCCCCAGTCCTTGGCCGACGTATCGAGAAAGCGCGTGATGTAGGGATCACCACCCGCGTTGTAGATAAACAGCCCGACTTGCAGTGGTCCGACCGCCATTAAAAGCCGTTCACAGGCATCGGGATGTGAAAGGTCCAGGGTCACCACCAGCACCTCGACGGCATAACGATCCTCGAGTTCGCCTTTCAATTGCGCCAGGGCATCGCCGCGGCGCGCCACCAGAATGCAATTGAGGCCGCGCTCGCCGAGCGCGTGGGCAAACGCCTCGCCGACGCCATGTGAGGCCCCGGCGATCACTGCCCATGGGCCATACCGATGCAGGAAAGCGTTATCAGGAACAGACATAAACACTCCAGAAACAGGGGGCCGGCGATCAGCCGACGGGCGAAACAGGCTGCACCGCGTCAGACGACGGGCGGCAGGTCGATGTGGCTGGCGGAGGCACCAATGGCGGTGCTGCCATACACCAGCACGCGCCGCTCGATCTGCGCCATGAACAGCCGCAGCAAAGGTTGGTCGTGTTCAGGGCCGGCACTTTTGACGAAAGCTTCCAGCGCTGCATCGATCTCGCTGTAGTCACTGAAGGTGCGGTCCAGCAGGACTTGCGCTTCCTGTAGCTCCAGCGCGCGCAAGTGCAATTCCATGGCATCACCACGGCCCAGGTACTCGACCAGCTTGCTCACCGCGCGCAGTTTGGTTTTCTGGAAGTCACTGCCGACCTCCACCTGCGCCAAGGCATCGGTGAGCATGGTCAGCAAGTGCGCATTCGGGCCGCTCTGGACAATGTCCAGCGCCGGCGTTTGCAGCGCCACACCCATGGCTTCGGCCAGCGCATGCACCACCACCCGGCGCAGGGCTATGTCAAATTCGGTGTAGGTGTCATGAGGGTCGCCCGGTTGCGGCGTGGCCACCGATGCCGAGAACTGCATCGTGCTGACCGTGGCGAACAGAGCCGTGTGGTAGCGCACGACGTCGGGGTCTGCGGGCTCACCGGTCACCTGCTGATAATAGAGATAAAGCGCGGCGAAACTGTCGCCCAGCGGCTCGTAATTGTCGCGCATCCGCGCCGATGCCAAATCAGCCAACGGATCACCGATCATGGCGAATTCGAAATCGTAAAGCCCGTGGACCTTGCCGTTCTCAAACAGAAACTGACCGGAATCGTATTGAACGAAAGCTGGACGGGTACGGTGCTGTGGCACATTGCGGCGCAGCCAGCCGAGGGCGAATTCGGCCAGAGGCTGAGGCCGGGTCTTGTTGCGCGCATACAGTGGGTAATAGGCTTCCAGGCCTGCGAGAGTGATGTCCTCGGCACCGATCGGCAGATGAATTCCCTGGTCAATGAAAGGTTGCAACGGCAGCTGATGCATACGCGCCATGGCATCGACCCACTGGCGTGAGACGGCGTGCCGTTCGGCATCATTTTTTGCCGTCTTGACGTCGCGGCTGCCCGGTACCAGCTCCATCAGGATCGCTGGCGGGTCCTCGCAAAAACCGTAGATCCGCGGTACCGGCACGCCTTGCTCACCGAGCAACGTCAGAATGTCCGCCTCACGACGCAGATCCGGAAAAGGGCTGACATCGCCGCCCCGTTCGCCACGGATATGCAGTTGCAGGGTTTCGCCAGCCCGTTGCAGCTCCAGGTTCCACGCCGGACGCCAGCGCAGCAGGCGCTGCATGGAGGTGATATTTCCGCCCAGCAGCCCTTCGACAAAGGCACGCAGCTTTTCTTCGAGCGGATCAGGGCTTGTATTTATTATTGTTGGCATACGGGGTCTTCCTCACGCGCTGTCGTCCAGCGCCGGTATCAATGGGTGCTGGTGGTAACAGCGCTCGGCCCGCCGACGTGCTCCAGCGCCACACCCTTTTTCTTCGCCAGATCGGCGGTGTCCAGGTATTCGCGCCAGGCACAGATCAGACCGTGCTCGTCCAGCTCGTAGACTGCGACCATGGAGTGCGGCATCGGCACGCCATTGCTGACGCAGTAGTCATCGCGCTCGGTCATCACCACGCGCTCGGAGGAGACGATGTGGCGCGTGGTGCAGCGGTTATGCGTGACGTAACTCATCTGCCGCTCGATCTCCTGGCGCAGCGCCTGACTTCCGCGGATCACCGGGCCACCCGGCACCCACAGTTGCCATACGGCGTCGTCGGCGAAGGTGGCCATGATGCGTTCGATATCCGGGCGGCTGCCATCGCTGCCGTCGCCCCAGGCGGCGAGCATGTCGAGGATGAAACGTTCCTGTTCGAGTGCCATTAAACGGGCTCCAGTGCAGTGAATGGATCGGGGTCAGATTGTGATGTTGGTCACTTGAGGCAATTTTCCGGCGAGCAAAAAATCTGTGGCAATGGGATTTATCCCCGATCAAGGCGACTTGTTCTGTCTGATCAGTCGCGGAGGGCCGCTTCGTGTCCCAACGGGGATAAATCCCCTCGCCACATGGCCCGCGCTTTGCTCGTCAGCATTTCGGGATCAAGCCGAGGTTTGCGGCAGCAGAAAATTACGCACCACCGGCACCATCGGCGTGCCGCAGCTCATGCCGCCGTCAACACGCATCAGCGTGCCGTTGACGTAGGCGGCGTCATCGCTGGCGAGAAAGGCCGCCATAGCGGCAATATCTTGCGGCTCGCCCAGTTGCGGTACATTTTGCAGGTCCAGAAACGCGGCCTTCATGGCCTCGTTGGCCCAGCTCTCCATGGCTGGCGTGCGAATCACTCCAGGCAAAATGCCGTTGCAGCGAATGCCGCGTTTGCCGAAGGTGGCGGCAATGCTTTGCACGTACCAGTTGAGCGCGGCCTTGGAAGCGCCGTAGCTGAACTGGGAAATTTCCCCGGCAATCGAGCTGGTGGACGAGGTGAACAGAATCGAACCGCTGCCTTGGGCGAGCATGTGCGGCAAGGCGTATTTGCACGCCAGTACGCCACCCAGCACGTTGACGCGCATGCAGTTGTGGAACAGCTCGGTGTTGAAGTTGATGAAGTCAATGTCGCGGGTAGTGGCCGGGTTTCGGTACACGGCATTGTTGAAGAGGACGTCAATTCGGCCGAAGGTTTGCACAGTCTGTTCGACCATCAGCCGCAACGCCTCTTCATCGCCGACATCCACCTGCAGGGCCAGTGCCTTGGCGCCGATTTCAGTCGCCACGGCCTGCGCCGATTCAGCGAACAGGTCGGTGACCACCACCGTGGCGCCCTCTTGGGCAAAACGCAGGGCCGAGGCACGGCCGATGCCACTGCCGGCGCCGGTGATCACGCAGACTTTGCCGGCTAAACGTTGGTGAATCTCGCTCATAAAGGGATCTCGGGACGGATAAAAAAATCGGCGCCCATGGCGAGCGCCGAAAAGGAGCATGAGGTCAGCGGGTCTGGCCACCGGCTATGGTCTGCGGATTGGCTTCACGCTCAGCGACCGGGGCCTCGCGGTAGCGCGTCGGGCCATTGCCGAACATGCCGTACTGGTCACGGGTGAAGTCGTACAACGAGTAGGAATCCTGTTGCGGATTATTCGGAACGCCATAGGCCTGGATGTTGTATTGCGAGCCGGTGCGAAACAGCGCGCCGCTGTCGTCCCAGGCGTCGTAGACCGCAGCGCCAAAGGTGTCTTCGTCAATGTAGTAGCGGCGTTTTTTCTGCGCGTGGCGCACGCCGTCCTTGCGCGTCGCTTCCACCACCCAGACGCGGTGCAGCTCCCAGCGCTCACAGGCAGGATTGATATGCTTGGGCATGAGCTTCTTGTCCATGTCACAGCCCCATTTCAGCGTGTAGTTGCTGTAGGGGATGAACATTTCCTTCTTGCCCACCAGCTTCCAGTCGAAGCGGTCCATCTTTCCGGAGAACAGGAAGATTTCGTCGTAGAACGCCACACCACCAAATGCCGAGTTGGGCGTGTCGTAGTTGAATTCCGGGGCTTTGCGGACACGGCGCTGGCCGGTGCTGTAGCTCCACGCATAACGAGAGTCGGCGACCGGATCGAGGTAATCCCAATACCCGGAAGCCTGCCCGGCCGTACGGGCCGGCGCGACGATGCGTGACCAGATGCGCTGGGCTATTTTCGGATCACGCCCCGGAACATCCATCTGGTAGAAAGGTTTTTCGCCGGTGGAGCGGTTGGTGTTGGTCAACGTCGCATGACCCTCGTTGACAACATAGGCGCTGTGATTCCAGTCCCAGCCATTCACCCCCTGGTAGTTGAGGATGTAGTTCCACATCAGTTCTCGGCCATCTCGCGGCAACGGAAACGGCAGGCCGCCACGGCAGCCCTCGCTGATCGACAGTCCGTCGTTCTCGGTTTTGCAGTCCTTGCGGTTGGCGTTACGTTGGGTGGCGGCGAGAAAATTGGCCGGAAAGGTCGCCGTGCGGTGGGTGGGGTACACCTCTAGGTAATAGGTGTCGGGGTTCTGCTTGAGCAACTGCATTTGCCTGGCGGCCAGTTGGTCGGCGTATTGGTCGGCGTTGGCCGCGGTAATGCGCAGTCGTGGTTTCTCGCTGGCGAACGGGTTTGGCCAGTTGCCGTCGCCGGGCACCAGCCCTGCGGGCACTTTCAGGCCACCTTCGTAGGGCGGAATAGTGCCCGCCGCGTTACCCGCCACAATTGCACCAAAGGTCGTCAGCTTGCCGCCCAGGTCGGCGATGGTAGCGCCCTCATCGGCCACGGCCGACCCCGCCAAAGCAACGGCCACAAGGCCTATCGCATATGCATTAACCGTCATAACGTTCTCCATTCAGATGGGTGATAGCCGAGCCCGGCAATCACTGCATTGCAGTTCAAGGGCGGTTCAGAACGCTGTGCTGAGGGTTAGCGAGACCCAGTTACGGTCGGTCAGGCCCACGTCGCCGGTCCCGCCAATCACGGTTTTGCCTACGCCGGCAACCTCGCCATATTTGCGTTCGCTGCCGTAGCCGATGTACGACAGGGTCACGTCGACACGCTCGTCGTAGGTGCCCTTCACACCGGCTTTCCAGGTGTATTTGCCTTCGTTGCCACCGCCGGTGGCGGCATTGCCGTTGACCCCGTAATCCACACTCATGGGCGTGGAAATATTCCAGCCCGGGAATACCCCCAGCCATTGCGGCGCGAAGCTGACCGCGAGGCCGACATAGTTTTTGGTCGCGCAGCCGTAGTGCTTGTCCTGGCCCGCCGGGCAGCCGTCATAGCCCTCGCCCTTGAAGAGTTCTTCGTGCTTGGTGACCCGCTGCACATGACTGAACGCCATTTCGGTAATCAGGCTGCCGGTGTCGAAGTAATCGGTGCGCGGCAGCAGCCACAGGCCGTTGACCACCATGTGCCAGGTGTCACCGCGTGCGCCCTGATTGTCTGCCGTACTGATGTTGCTGGAGACCAGCGAGGTGTTTTGCCGATAGGACAGGTCTACGCCGAGGGACCCGCCACCCAGCACCGGGCCTGCGGAATACCCCAGGCCATAGAGTTTGACGTTCTCGGCATACACGTAACGGGCGAAAGTCGGCGCCACTTGCAGGCCCCATGGGTTGTAGTCATCGAACTCGCGATAGAAGGCACTGACTTCCGAATGCAGGAAGTCGAAGCTGTAGGTGCCCATCACACCCCAGTTACCCTTGTCCTTGGGTTTGAGCGGGTCAATCAGCGGCCGCGAGAAACCACTGAACAGCGGCAAGCGGTCCGGCCCTTCCAGCGCGACATCCGCGGAGGCCAGATACGTGCCGCCTTCAGGGGCGCGTGTGGTGTCCCATTCGAAGAAATACTGCGCCGCCACTGACAGCTTGTCGGTGACTTGCGCCTGGGTGGAAATCTGCGTCAGCGGCAGGAAGATTTCGCGGGTTTCGGTGCCAGGGTTGCTCACCGCTTTGCGACCATCCAGCGGTGCCTGCGAGTAGGACACGGCATGACCGGCGATCAGCAGTCCATTGCCCCAATACACGGTGTGCCGGCCGGCACGCACGCTGACCGGGATGTCGCCCAGATCGAAGCGGGTAAACGCGAAGGCATCCAGTAACTCGCCGCTCGGTCCGCGGTGGTAACGCTTGGTGAAACTGGAGTATTTGCCGTTGTTGTAACTCGGCGTGCTGGTGCCGGGAAAAATGCCGGGATAGTAGACATTGCCCGGGCTGGTTTCGACGTCGGTGTCTTCGTAAGCTTGGTCGTACCAGCCCGCGGCGCTGATGCGAAAGCCGTTGTATTGCTTGTAGGCGACTTCCATTTCGCTCATCACATCGACGCGATTGGTCACCACGTCGCCACGATCAAACTTGGCGTCTGACTCATCGTAACTGGCGTTGTTGGCCAATGCCGAGTCGCGCCCTTCGGCCCGGATGCCGAGGTTGTAGCGCACGGTGTTGTCCCAGCGCGCTGTGAGGTCAGGACTGCCGGTATCAAACTCGGCCGCCTGACTGTCTGCAACGATCAAGGCTCCCCCGGTCACGCTGAACCAGACAACCAGGCTTAACGACTTCAGCTTTGCGTCGATCATCAACACTCCCTCTACATTCTTGTTGTTATTGGCGGCCGTGGCGTCGGGCCCTGTGGACCTCGCTGATCAGCACCGCCCCAGGGCATTCGGCGTGGGTTGAAGTAGACGGGACGGGGTGGTTTGGGCACAACGAAAGGGAGCATTGCTGAAGTGCATTTCGCTATTGGTCAAATGCACAAACGCCAGACAGGGATCGCGCAATACAAGCCGGCGATGTGGCGCGTTATTGGAATAACCAATACCGACTGCCTGTTTTTGTGATTTTACGATGACTACACCGCTCCCTAGACTTCGGCCAATAACAAGGCAACGCCGTGCCTCTGGCGCCGCCATGACAATAAAGCCTGGAGAATGAACATGAGTGCGGCCCCGTCTCTGGATGACAAGTACGTCCAGCACACTGGAAAAGTTTTGCTCACCGGGATTCAAGCGCTGGTGCGTCTGCCGTTGATGCAGCGCCAGCGCGATCTGGCCAACGGTCTGAACACGGCCGGTTTCATTTCCGGTTATCGAGGCTCGCCGCTGGGCGGTTTCGATCAGGCATTGTGGAAGGCGCGCGACTATCTCAAGGAGCACCACACGGTGTTCCATCCAGGCATGAACGAAGACCTCGCCGCGACCTCGATCTGGGGCACGCAGCAGGTCAATCTGTTCGAAGGCGCGACCTACGACGGCGTGTTCGGCATGTGGTACGGCAAGGGCCCGGGCGTCGACCGCTGTGGCGACGTGTTCCGCCACGCCAACGCTGCCGGTACTTCACAGTTTGGCGGTGTGCTGGCCATTGCCGGTGACGATCACGGGGCGCGCTCCTCTTCACTGCCGCACCAGACCGAGCACATTTTCAAAGCGGTGATGATGCCGGTGCTGGCACCTTCGGGCGTTCAGGAATACCTCGACTACGGCATGCATGGCTGGGCCATGTCGCGTTATTCCGGGTGCTGGGTGGCCCTCAAGGCTGTGGCCGATACCGTAGAAAGCGCGGCCATCGTCGACATCGACATTCATCGCGTACAACCGATCATTCCGCAAATCCCGTTGCCTGAAGGCGGCTTGAACATCCGCTGGCCGGATCCGCCCCTGGCGCAGGAGCAGCGGTTGCTGGAGCACAAGTTGTACGCCGCCCTCGCCTACGCCCGCGCCAACCGCCTCGACCGCATCGTGATGGACTCACCCAAAGCGCGCATCGGCATCATCACCTCCGGCAAATCGTACCTCGACGTGTGCCAGGCCCTGAAAATCCTCGGTATCGACGAGACGCTTGCGCAGCAGATCGGCCTGCGCGTGTACAAAGTCGGGATGGTCTGGCCATTGGAAGCGGAAGGCGTGCGCCAGTTCGCCGAGGGCCTGGAGGAAATCGTCGTGGTGGAAGAGAAACGCCACATGATCGAATACCAGTTGAAGGAAGAGCTCTACAACTGGCGCGACGACGTCCGCCCGCGCATCGTCGGCAAGTTTGATGACAAAGGTGAGTGGAGCCTGCCTCACACCGACTGGTTGCTGCCAGCGATCAGCGACCTGACGCCAGCGATGATCGCTCGGGCCTTGGCCAAACGCATCTTGCGCCTGCATCAAAACGGCCCGCTGCAAGTACGGCTGGCGGTGCTCGATGCGCAGCGGGCCAGCAAAGGTCAGTTCACCAATCTGATGGACCGCGTGCCCCACTATTGTTCCGGTTGCCCGCACAACACCTCGACCAAAGTCCCGCAGGGCAGTCGTGCACTGGCCGGCATCGGTTGCCATTACATGGCAGCATGGATTTACCCGCAGACCCAGACGTTCAGTCAGATGGGCGGCGAAGGCGTCGCGTGGATTGGTCAGGCACCGTTCACCACCACGGCGCATGTCTTCGCCAACCTGGGTGACGGCACCTATTTTCACTCCGGCATTCTCGCGATTCGCGCGGCCATCGCCGCCAAGGTGCAAATCACCTACAAGATTCTCTACAACGACGCCGTCGCCATGACCGGCGGACAACCTGTCGACGGCAGCCTCAGCGTCGCGCAAATCAGCCGGCAACTGGTGGCCGAAGGCGTGCAGCGCGTGGTAGTGGTCAGCGAAGATGTCGAGAAATACCAGCACATCAACGATCTGGCAGACGGCGTGGCGGTGTTGCGGCGCGACAAGATGGACGAAGTGCAAGAGGAGCTGCGCCAGTTCCAGGGCGTGTCGGCCATCATCTATGACCAGACGTGCGCTGCGGAAAAACGTCGCCGGCGCAAGCGCGGCAAGTTTCCCGATCCGGCACGCCGGGTGGTGATCAACGAAGCCGTCTGTGAAGGCTGCGGCGATTGCAGCAGCAAGTCCAACTGCATGTCGGTGGTGGCGGTGGAAACCGAGTTCGGCCGCAAGCGTGAAATCGACCAGTCTTCATGCAACAAGGACTTCACTTGCCTCAACGGCTTCTGCCCGAGTTTTGTCACGGTCGAAGGTGGGACGTTGCGCAAACCCAAAGCGCTGGCAGCGAAAGCGGATGAAGTCTGGGACTTGCCCACGCCTTCGACTGTCGCGCTGGACGTGCCGTACAGCATTCTGGTGACCGGCGTGGGCGGTACGGGCGTAGTGACGATTGGCGCCTTGCTCGGGATGGCGGCGTTTATCGAGGGCAAGGGCACGCTGAACCTGGACATGGCCGGCATGGCGCAAAAAGGTGGCGCCGTATGGTCGCATATCCGCATTGCCGCGCATCAGGACCAATTGTTTGCACCGCGGATTGCCGAAGGTGAAGCGGCCCTGCTGCTGGGTTGTGATCTGGTGGTCAGCGCCAATACCGAAACCCTGTCCAAGCTGCGCCAGGGCGTTACGCATGCGCTGATCAACAGCGAAGAAACCATCACCAGCGCTTTTGTGCGGACCTTTGCGCAACAGGCGGAAAGCGGTGACCTGCTCAAGCATCCGGACCCGACATTCCAGACCCGGACCATGTCGGCACAAATCGCTGAAGCGGTCGGTCATGCTCAGGCAGACTTCATCGACGCAAGCAAAATCGCCACGGCATTGATGGGCGATTCGATTGCCACCAATACCTTCATGCTTGGCTATGCCTGCCAGAAAGGCTGGCTTCCGGTTGGCGAAGCGGCGCTGCTGCAAGCCATCGAACTGAATGGCACGGCGGTGCCCTTCAACCTCGCCGCGTTTGCCTGGGGCCGACGCAGCGCCGAAGATTTGCCACGGGTATTGCGCAAGCTGGAAGCGGGCAAGGTACAGAATGCCGACCGCCTGTTGTCGCAAAGCCTGGAAGAAACGCTGGAGCGGCGCGTGGCATTCCTCACCGGCTATCAGAACAAAGCCTATGCCCAGCGCTACCGGGACAAGGTCGAGCAGTTCATGCAGGCGGAGACTGCGCTGCTCGGGCAACCGGGCGAGCTGTCGGCAAACGTCGCCCGCTACTACTTCAAAGTGCTGGCCATCAAGGACGAATACGAAGTGGCACGCCTGTTTACCGACGGCCAGTTCCTGCAAAAAATCCAGGCAGGCTTCGAGGGTGATTACCGCCTGCGCTTCCACCTCGCTCCACCGCTGCTAAATGACAACGGCAGTGGCCGTGAGCCAAAAAAACGCAGTTTTGGCCCATGGATGCTGCAAGGCTTCAAGCTTCTGGCCAGGTTCCGGTTCCTGCGCAACACCTGGGCCGATCCGTTTGGTCACACTCACGAACGCAAGGTGGAACGTAACTGGCTGGCCAATTACGAACGAGTCCTCGACGAAGTGTTGATGGATTTGACTGCCGACAACCTGAGCCTGGCCCAGGACCTGGCACAGCTGCCAGACAGCGTGCGCGGTTATGGCCCGGTCAAGGAGCGCTTCCTCGTCCACGCCCAACAGCGTCAGGCGCAATTGCTTGAACGGTGGCGCGATGGCTCGAACGCGCAGTTCCACGATGCCAGTCAGACCGGCAGCAAAATAGCCGTTACCCAACTTTAAGCCCGAGTGTGGCAGGCGTCGTTTGCCGGAAAAGGCACCACGCCGTATCTACCGAAAACTGGAGCACAGCATGCATGAAGTCGTGATAGTCGCCGCCACCCGCACCGCCATCGGTACCTTCCAGGGCGCATTGGCCAACACCAGTGCCGTGGAATTGGGCAGCGTGGTGGTCCAGGCGTTGCTGAAAAAAACCGCAATTGACGTCGACCTGGTCGATGAGTTGATTTTCGGCCAGGTGCTCACGGCCGGGTGTGGGCAAAACCCTGCGCGCCAAGTGGCGCTGAACGCAGGCCTTCCTCATAGCGTATCGGCCATGACCCTGAACAAGCTCTGCGGCTCCGGGTTGAAATCCGTGATGCTGGCGGCTCAGGCGATTCGCTGTGGCGATGCCGAAGTGGTGATCGCCGGCGGTATGGAAAACATGAGCCTGGCCCCCTACACGCTGGCCAAAGCGCGCACCGGCTTGCGCATGGGTAACGCGCAACTGGCCGACTCGCTGCTGCAGGACGGCCTGATCGACGCCTTCCATGACTACCACATGGGCATCACTGCGGAAAATCTGGTCGATGCTCACAGCCTGACCCGTGAGCAGCAGGACGCTTATGCCCTGCGTTCGCAGCAACTGGCCAGCGCAGCCATTGAGGCCGGCCGTTTTGTCGCGGAGATCACCCCGGTGCCGATTGCCCAGCGCAAAGGCGAGCCGCTGCTGTTTGCCGTGGATGAGCAACCTCGCGCGCAAACCACTGCTGGCAGCCTGGCCGGGCTCAAACCGGCCTTCAGGAAAGACGGCAGCGTCACTGCCGGCAACGCCTCGACAATCAATGACGGCGCCGCTGCAGTGCTGTTGATGAGCGAAGACAAGGCCAGGGAGTTGGGCTTGCCCGTTCTGGCAAAGATCAAGGCGGGCGCGAGTGCTGGCGTGGACCCGGCGATCATGGGCATCGGGCCGGTGTCGGCAAGTCGCAAGTGTCTGGCAAAAGCCGGGTGGAGCCTGGCTGATCTCGATCTCATCGAGGCCAACGAAGCATTCGCTGCACAGTCGTTGGCGGTGGGTAAAGAGCTGGATTGGGATTTTGACAAAGTGAACGTCAACGGCGGCGCCATTGCCCTCGGTCACCCGATTGGCGCTTCGGGTTGTCGTGTGCTGGTCACGCTGCTGCACGAAATGCTCAAGCGCGACGCAAAAAAAGGCCTGGTGACCTTATGCATTGGCGGTGGCCAGGGCGTCGCCCTTTTGCTGGAACGTCCATGATTGGCGCCCGCGACGCAACGGCCGCCGGCCCTCAGCCTCGCTGGCCTGGGCAGCCGGATGGCGATGTCGGAACCCGCGAATTGCTGTACCACACGGCGCTCGGGTTATTTTCCGAGCATGGATTCGAAAGTGTCAGCCTGCGCCAATTGGCAGCAGCGATGCATTTGCAGCCGGGGTCACTGTACAACCACATTGAAAGCAAGCAGGCGCTGCTGTTCGAACTGATCGAGACGCATGAAAGCGAGCTGCTGGCGTTGCTGCAAACCAAGGTCGCGCGGCAGGCTGACGGCAGACTGCAACTTCAACGTTTCGTGCGGGCGCACCTGCAATTCAACAGCTTGCACGATCAGCGCCACACGCTGACGCGCATGGAATTTCGCAGCCTCAGTCTGGAGCAGCGCGAACGCGTCGAGCAGCTGCGCGACACCCGCACCCGGCAGCTGGAAAACATCCTCAGTCATTGTGGGTTGCCGGCCGGCCAGCGCCCCCCAATGGCGCTGGGCATGCAAGCATTGCTCGATGGCGTGGTGGCCGGTTACCCGCAGGGCGCGCGGCCTCCTCTGGAAAGTCTGACGACTCTGTTCACCAGCATGGTGCTGACCGGTTTGAGCAGGCCAAAGGCTTAGCAGCTTCTTTCGCACCCATAACAACAAGGTCGACCGATGAACGAACCAATGACGGAAAACTACCGGGAAATTCTCCAGCACGTCGGCGAAGACCCGCAGCGTGAAGGCCTGCTCAAGACCCCGGAACGCGCAGCGAAGGCCATGCGTTATCTTTGCCATGGCTACCGGCAAACGCTGGAAGAGATCGTCAACGGCGCACTGTTCGAGTCGGATAACGATGAGATGGTCATCGTTCGTGAAATCGAATTGTATTCGCTGTGTGAACATCATCTCTTGCCATTTATTGGCAAGGCTCATGTTGCCTACATACCGACAGGCAAAGTGCTGGGATTGTCGAAGGTCGCGCGAATTGTCGACATGTTTGCCCGCCGCCTGCAGATCCAGGAAAACCTCACCCGGGAGATTGCCGATGCAATTGCCAAGGTCACCAATGCCGCCGGGGTGGCCGTGGTGATCGAGGCCAAACACATGTGCATGATGATGCGAGGTGTAGAGAAGCAGAACTCGGTGATGACCACCTCTGTGATGCTTGGCGCCTTCAGGGAGTCGTACAACACCCGACAGGAATTCCTACAGCTGATCCGCGGCGGCTAGGCAACGTGCCAGTCTGCCGAAGCGTGTTCAGGTTGCCACGTCACATTTCGGTTCGACGCCAGACCTGTAGGAGCCGGCTTGCTGACAGTATTCAAGCGATGCTGCGCATGGCGTCAGTCAAATCCTTCTGACACTTGCTCAACGCCGTCCTGATCGCGTCGATGCTTTCTTCCATCCGCCATGCCGGCCCAACCACATCAATCGCGTGTTGACTTTGCGGTGTTTGCAAGCCGACAGCTGTTGCCCCTAACTTCTAATAGCTCTTCCTGAGCCAGCGCATCTTTAGCTGGTTAATCGTCTCCTGCCCTCCTTCTTAGCGTGATCGACCACCCGGTGGGCGCGAGCTTCAACGCCACGCACGTAGTTCTCTTGGGCGATACGCTCCTGCTCGGTCTTGAGCCGCAATGCCTGCAGTTCCCGCTGGATTGTCTGACTTGGTGCTGAGCTTCACCCGCTCGCGAAACAGATCGCCGCGCTGCTGATGCAGGTACTCGATCTGCGTCCGACGCTGCGCCAGCAACAAGGCGAGGTCGGCCAGTCATGTCTCAGCCGCTTGGCGCCTCGTCAGCGCCTACGCCGCTTGGTGGCGGAACTGCGCCGCATCCTGACGCGCTCGGTCCTCAACCACCGCCAGCCTTTCCCGCTCGGATAGCACCTGGCGTTGCTCCGCTATTGCCTCTTCGGCATCAGCCCGCGCCATCAGAACTGCCTGCTGCCACACAGCAACAAAGGCCTTTGAGACGTCTCTCGGTAGTGCCGGCAGGCGGGTCTCACCGCTCAAGCGCTCGGCCAAACGCGCCACCATTGATAGAGCAGCCCACTGACGCGCGCCGGGTTGCCCCGCCCCAGCTCCAGACGAACGCGTTCGACCGTCGGCCGTTCGCCACGGCCTAGCACCGGACCCGCAGCGGCAAACACATCACTTTCTGGTACCCCCACTGCCTTAGCTTACCTACAGTTATATTAGGTCTGATAATTAAATGTTATTTGACCATATTTCCAAAAGAATGGATTTTCAATACTTGGAAGTATCAAATAATACAGACCAGTTATCGCGGACTGCCGGAACGCCGCTGAATCCAAATGCTTTGGCGCTCCACGCCAGGAAGCCGCGGCTGCTTTTATCGCCGCTGGTACCGCGGCCAATACCGTGCACAGTTATCGTAGCTCCCTCGCCTACTGGTCGGCCTAGCTGCAGCTACGTTATGGCCAAGCGCTAGGCGCTAGGCGACAGGCTACTATCCCCGTCCGTGGCCGTGCACTTTGCGTTCGATCATTTGGCACGGCTGATGGCCGACGGTGTTTGAGGCACACCTGTTGCCGCCATCAATCGACACCGCGCTAGTGGCCTCGCGAATCAAAGCCAATGTCGTTCCGCTGGCCTTTAACACCGTCAGTCATCGTCTTTCGGACTGGGCAAATGGCAAATGGCAAATGGCAAATGGCAAATGGCATAGGATCAGCGAATGGGCCAATCCATGTGAGGATGCGGGGACACCGCTGCGTGAGGCAAGCAAAGCACAATCACGCCAGGGAATGAGCGTGCGCAAAAAAACTGCCATCATGCTAGGGCGTTGCAGTCGCTGCTGGCCACTTGCGACTAGGGCGTGCGTGATCGCGCCCTGCTAATGCTGTCCTTGAGCGGTGGCGGCCGGCGGCATTCGGAGTGGTTTGCCTGAGAGTTGGCGATGTGCGCCAACTGGAGGCCGACACCTGGCTATACGCTTTGACCGCGGCGTACGTCTTGAGAAACCGCTGCGCGGACCGGCAGCAGCTTGGCCGCCTGACTCTCAGCGGCGCCGGCCGATTCCGGCCCACTGTTTCGCCGGCTGTAAAAAGGCAACAAGGTAGAGGATAGCGGATTGGCGGCAAATCAAATTGCGCGCATCATACAGCGGAGGGCAAAACTGGCGAGCTTGAAGGGTGATTAGGCAGCGCAAAGCTCGCGCTCGGGCTTCGTCACCGAAGCCAGCCGCAAGTGTGTACCGCTGGCGAGGTGACGGCTATGACTGAGCACCGCAGTGTCATACGGAGATGGGTTAGTTTCAAGCAGCGTCCCTAATAACCAGTAGAGCGAGTAACTTATTCGTCGAGCTATCTACAATACCGAAGAATGATCAGTGAACCTAAGCGCTCAGTAAGACACTTGAAAAAAAAGCGTTAATATTAACGTGAATTGGCTACGCATTCAAAAGTTTAAGTATAAAAAAGCCATTATAAAGCTCGTTGCGCCGACGATATTACAAGATAACTTAATACCCAGTTAAATAATCGTCAACTGCGCGTATAAGCCGCATGCAACCTATATCCCTATAACCCGCCAGATATGACTCGAGCGATCTATAGTCTGCAGCACTCGCGCAACCAAATTTTATCGATCGAATTATTTCTGGATTGTAACTTCGCCATATTTTAAGCTCAGCGCTTTTGTTTTCCGCAAACTCAAAATCTTGCTCACCTATCACGCCCATCAAGTATCCAGCTAGCAACAAACTGGCAAATCGGGCCTTGCAACCGGCCAATTCAGCGCCATACATAATACCATCGTGATAATTAGACATCGTATTGCGCACGAACGGCTTTGTCTTGCCAAACATATCTAGCGCCATGCCTTGATTACCGTTGTATACTGGAGCAAGCAAAAAAATATTATACAAGCTGTCAAAGAGATCAATAACGACAACGCTTTGTTTACGCTTCCAATTGGTTAATCTGCTAACAATACTAATCCTAAACCGTAAGTAATGCTCGCACGTCCAGTTCTCGTCCAGCCTTCGGGACTTTAGCCCCTGTAAAAAGGCATCCCATGCGCGACATAATTGAGGTGTAACTAGTAGCCTTTGTAGATCGACTCCATGAATCGTACAAATGGTTGAATTTCGATAGCACCAATTTTTACGCCACCCGGGGGCATGTCCATTGGTAATGTCCGCTCGCAGACAAAGTCCGCAGAACCACCAGCGTCTATTCCAACCAACAACCTTTTCTTTTTTTTTGAAAAACACGGTATTAGCGTGATCTGGATTAATACTTAGTTCTTTAAAGACCGTCTCGGACAGACCGTCGAGCTTTTCACGTCTTCTAAGTACTACGCCTGCGCGGTGCAATGCCGCGCAGGCCCTCCCCCCTAACCCGACATCCAGATAAACGGCCAATAGCGGTCCTTCACGAATCTCGCTCAATCAACATCCTTTCCAGCGTGTTGTCCTTCATCCAATAGTGATGAAACAGCCCCGCCGCCATATGCAAACCAATCAACCAATAACCCGTAGTGCCGATCAGCTCATGCCAGTACTTGAGCTGTTTGGCGAAGTCCGGGTCCACTGCTACCGGTGCCGGCACGTGAAAACCGAAGTACGGGAACGGCTTGTCGCCTGCGGCGAGCATCAGCCAGGCGAGGATGGGCGTGGCGATCATCAGCCCGTAGAGCGCAAGGTGTGTCAGGTGCGCGATAGCGGTCTGCCAGGCCGGTGGTTTCGGAGTGATCGGTGGTCGTGGGCTCAGGCGTCCGATCAGGCGAAACCAGACCAGGGCGAAAATACTTGCACCAAACAAGCCGTGCAAGCCCATCAGCAACCCTCGCGCTTCGCTGCCCTTGGGCAGATAGCCCTTGATTTCGACACAGGCATAAACGCCGACGAACAGCACCAGCATCAGCCAGTGCAGGGTGATTGAAAGTTTTCCATATCGGGCTACGGCGGTGTCGCGGGTCATAAGAAACGCCTCTTGATTGTTGTGAGGGACGGTCGATCCGGCTGCCTTGAACCGGCCGCTATACCCTGCCCGTCCTGTCTTAAGAGAGTCTGAAGATCGGCTCTCGGATTAACTTTCTTTCACCTTCAGACTTCGTTAAGAAATGGCTTGGATACTGCGCTCAAACCCATTGAGGGAGGCGTTCGCCCCATGCCCGATTTTGACTGGAACATCCCCCTGCCCTTGCATTTCGGCCAAGCTGAAACGCCACTGCTGGCACTGACGGGTGCGTTGCCGAACGACGCTTTGCGAGCGACATTCGAAGCCTTTATCCAGCAGCGCTTTCGCAAGGCCCACGGCGCCGACATCCGCCACTTCATGCCCGAGTTGTTCGGTATGCACAACGCTGAGGGCCAGTTGTGCGCAGTGGCCGGCGTGCGTCGCGCGCACCTTGAGCCGCTGTTTCTGGAGCGGTATCTGGACGAACCGATCGAATCTTTGATCAGCGCGGCGGCTGAACATTCGGTAGACCGAAACGCCATTGTCGAGGTTGGCAACCTGGCGGCCAGCGACACCGGCAGCGCGCGCCTGAGCATCATCGCCATTACCTATCTGCTGGCCATGGGTGGCCTGGAATGGGTGACGTTCACCGGCAGTATCGGCCTGGTCAACAGCTTCCACCGTCTCGGCCTGGAACCAGTGACATTGTGCGCCGCTGACCCGGATCGCCTGGGTGACGAGCGTCAGCATTGGGGCAGTTATTACGAGAGCAAACCCTGGGTGCACTTCGGCAACATCCGCGCCGGGTTCGTCCACTTACGCAATAGCGGCCTGTTCAGCCGCCTGGGTTTGCCGACCTCGATTGAAGGAGCCTGCCATGTCGCTTGAACTGCAACGCTTTCAGGAAACCTTGCGGGAGCATGCTCGACGCAATGACAACGCGATCGCGCTGTGGGGCGACACGCTGAAACTCGATTACGCCACCGTGTATGCACAAGTGCTGTATCGCCAGGAGCGCCTGCGCGACGAGCAGGTGCAAGTGGTCGCCCTTGCGCTGGACAACGGCGTCGACGCCATGCTCTGGGATCTGGCGGTGTTGTTCGAAGGGTTGACCTGCTTGACACTGCCGCCGTTTTTCAGCCCGGCACAACGCGCCCATTGTCTGGAGCAGAGTCAGGCCGAACGCGTGATTGCCGAACCGCAGCTGGGACCCGAACTGCGCGCTGCCGGTTATGAGCAACGCGGCGAGTTCTGGTGCCGCGCCTTCAGCAGCCACAGCCGCATGCCGATCGGCACTGCCAAGCTGACCTTCACGTCCGGCACCACCGGCACGCCGAAAGGTGTTTGCCTGAGTGCCGAAAGCCTGTTGCGGGTCGCACGAGAGCTGGATCAGGCTAGTGAACCTACCGGCGCGCAACATCATTTGGCGCTGCTGCCATTGGCAATACTGCTGGAGAACCTCGGCTGTTACGCCGCGCTGTATGCCGGTGCGATGCTCAGCCTGCCGAGCCAGAGAACCCTCGGCATTCAGGGCGCCAGTGGCGTCGATGTCCCGCACCTGTTGGGTTATCTCGCCGGGCGTGCGCCGGAGAGCCTTATTCTGGTGCCACAGCTGTTGCTGATACTGGTCAACGCCGCCGAACAGGAAGCGTTCACCCCTCAAACCCTGCGCTTTGCGGCGGTCGGTGGTGCACGTGTCTCCGAAGATTTGCTGTACCGGGCGCAACGGATCGGCCTGCCCGTTTTTGAAGGTTACGGTTTGTCCGAATGCGCTTCGGTGGTGTGCCTCAACCGCCCGGGTGCACTGAGACCCGGCAGCGTCGGTCGACCGCTGCCCCATGTCGAAGTGCGGTTGGCCGAGGACGGTGAAGTGCTAATCAAGGGTTCGACACTGCTCGGCTATCTAGGGGACGCATCCTGCGCCGATGAGTGGTGGCCGAGCGGCGATCTGGGCGAGTTCGACCCGGAAGGTTTTCTTTATCTCAAGGGCCGCAAGAAGCATCAGTTCGTCACCAGCTACGGGCGCAACGTCAACCCGGAATGGGTCGAGTCCGAGCTGACCCAGCGCCGCCACATCGCCCAGGCGTTCGTTTACGGCGAGGCCTCGCCGCGCAATCACGCCCTGCTCTGGCCGCATCGCCCGGACTGCACCGATGCCGAACTGGCCGCTGCCGTCGCCGAAGCCAACGCGGCGTTGCCCGATTATGCCCAGGTGCATCAGTGGACGCGCCTGCCGCAACCCTTCACCACCGCCAATGGCTTTCTAACCGCCAATGGCCGCCCACGCCGCGACGCCATTGTCGCGCAGTACCAAGCCCAATTGACCGAATCCGTTGTCTTGGAGGAATCCGCATCATGAGTTTTTTCGACACCCTGCAAGAGGCCACACAGCGTGAACGCCACGAGCTGTTCAACCTGCCGATCATCCTCGATGCGTTGCACGGTAAGGTCAGCCTCGATAGCTATCGGGCTTTTCTCGCACAGGCCTTCTATCACGTGCGACACACCGTACCGTTGATGATGGCGTGCGGCGCACGTTTGCCGACGCGTCTGGAATGGTTGCGCAAAGCGGTGTGCGAGTACATCGAAGACGAATACGGCCACGAACAGTGGGTGCTCGACGACATTGCCGCCTGCGGAGGTGATCGAGGGGCCGTGCTTGATGGCCAGCCGTCGCTGCCGATTGAGCTGATGGTGAGCTTCCTTTATGACCTGATCGCACGTGGCAACCCGGTGGGTCTGTTCGGCATGGTCAACGTGCTTGAAGGCACCAGCATTGCCCTGGCCACGCACGCGGCGGGGAGCATCCGGGAGCGTCTGGCGTTGCCGGAAACCGCCTTCAGTTACCTGAGTTCTCACGGTTCGCTCGACATTGGACACATGCAAACCTACCGCCGCCTGATGAATCAGCTGGACGAGCCCGAGGATCAAGCGGCGGTGATTCATGCCTCAAAGGTCGTCTACCGACTCTACACCGAGATGTTTCGTGGCTTGCCGCGTGACGCGGAGGCTGAACATGCAGCTGCGTAGCGCGCGCGTGGTCTTGACCGGTGCCAGTGGTGGCATTGGCATGGCCATAACCGATGCCTTGTGCGCCGCCGGTGCTCGGGTACTGGCCGTGGCGCGGCATCAGGCAGCCCTGGCGCCGCTGCTCAAGCGCTACCCCGACAACCTGTGCTGGGTAGCGGCTGACCTGACGTTTCTCAGCGACCGACGCAAAGTGCTCGCCGCCGCCGAAGCGCTTGGGGGCGTCAACATGCTGATCAACGCTGCCGGGGTCAATCACTTCGCCATGCTCGAACAGCTCGACGACAGCGAGATCAGCTCGATGCTCGCGGTGAACGTCAGCGCGCCGATCTGCCTGACCAAGCTGTTGCTGCCGGCGCTCAAGCAGGCCGACAGCGCCATGGTAGTCAACGTCGGCTCGACCTATGGCTCGATCGGTTATGCCGGATACGCCAGCTATTGTGCAACCAAGTTTGCCCTGCGCGGATTTTCCGAAGCGTTGCGCCGGGAGCTGGCCGACACCCGGGTCAGCGTGCTCTACGTCGCACCGCGGGCCACCCGCACGTCGATGAACAGCGCGGCGACGCAAGCCCTGAACGATGCGCTCAAGGCCAACGTCGATGATCCGCAATCCGTGGCCTCGGCGGTGATCCACGCCATTGCCAGCGACCGCCGCGACCTGTATCTGGGCTGGCCCGAACGCTTTTTTGTGCGCCTCAACAATCTTCTGCCACATCTGGTCGATCGAGGTCTGCGCAAGCAGTTGCCGCTGATCCGCCGCCTTAGCGAAAAAACCGATAACGAGACCCTTAAGCCATGAAAAGAATCTTTGCGTGCCTGCTAATCGCAATTCTCAGCCCAAGTGTCTGGGCGCTGGAGGCGGCCGACCAGCAGCGCCTGAGTGGCATTCAACAAAGCTGGGCGCACATCCAATATGAAGTGGCCGAAAAACAGCGCGCCGACGCGTTTGAGCAATTGTCCACCGAAACCTTGGCGTTCACTACGCAGCGCCCGGCGGTGGCCGAAGCCTGGATCTGGAAAGGCATCGTCACCAGCAGTTGGGCCGGCGCCCAAGGCGGACTCGGCGCGCTGGGCAAAGCCAAGGAGGCCAAGGCTGACCTGGAGAAATCCCTGACCCTCGACCCCAAGGCCCTGCAAGGCTCTGTCTATACCAGCCTGGCGGCGCTGTATGATCGGGTGCCCGGCTGGCCCATCGGTTTCGGCGACAGCGACAAAGCTGAACAACTGCTCAAGCAGGCGCTGCAACTCAATCCCGATGGCATCGACAGCCTGTACTTCTGGGGTGATCACCTCTACCGTCAGAAACGCTACGCTGAAGCAAAAGCCGCGCTGCAAAAAGCCTTGCAAGCGGCCCCGCGGCGCGGCCGTGAAACGGCCGATGCGGGGCGCCGCAAGGAGATCGCCGCCCTGCTGGTGGACGTCAACAAGAAACTCGACTGACAGGAGTTTGCGTGCGTTTATTATTGATTGAGGACGACGTGGCGCTGGGTGAAGGCATTCAGCAAGCGCTTGGGCGTGGGGGTTACACGGTAGATTGGCTCAAGGACGGCAGCAGCGCGCTGCATGCCTTACTTAGCGAAAAGTTCGATGTCGCCGTGCTGGATCTCGGTTTGCCACGCATGAATGGTCTGGAAGTACTGAGACGCTTGCGCGCCAGCGGCTCGAACCTGCCGGTGCTGATTCTTACCGCCCGTGACG
This sequence comes from Pseudomonas fluorescens, assembly GCF_902497625.1. GTDB lineage: Bacteria > Pseudomonadota > Gammaproteobacteria > Pseudomonadales > Pseudomonadaceae > Aquipseudomonas > Aquipseudomonas fluorescens_BQ. The sequence goes on from NZ_CABVGX010000021.1 coordinate 61,265, forward strand.
CCACCGAAGATCGCATTGCCGGGCTGGATGCCGGCGCCGACGACTACCTGATCAAACCGTTCGACCTGGACGAGCTCAAAGCTCGACTGCGGGCCTTGTTGCGCCGCAGCGCCGGGCGTGCGCAAGCGCTGATCGAACATGCCGGCATCTGTCTCAATCCAGGCACTCGGCAAGTCAGCTATCACGGCCAGCTTGTGGCACTTACGCCCAAGGAATATCAGTTGCTGCATGAACTGCTTTCACCTCCGGGTCGAGTGATGACTCGAGATCAACTGATCCAACTGCTTTACGGCTGGAGTGAAGAAGCTGAAAGCAATACGCTGGAAGTTCACATCCATCACCTGCGCAAGAAGTTCTCCACTGAGCTGATCCGCACCATTCGCGGGGTGGGCTATCTGGTGGAGGAACGCTGATGACTTCGATCCGCCGCCGCACACTGACCTTGATTATCGGCCTGTTACTGGCCGGTCTGGCGGTGCTCAGCCTTTTCAATCTGCACGATAGCCACCATGAAATCGCTGAAGTCTACGATGCTCAGCTCGCGCAGAACGCGCGCCTGTTGCAGGGCGTGATGCGCATGCCGCTGGCATCCAGACAGCATGCCGAACTGTACCGGGCGTTCAACGCCGCGCTGGGTGAAGCAGTGCCGCGCGGCGACGGTCATCCTTACGAACGGAAAATTGCCTTTCAGGTATGGAACCCTGGCGGTGAAGTGTTGGTGCACACCGCCAGCGCGCCATCCTTCAGTTCACCGCCGACGCAACCGGGTTTCAGTGATGTGGTGGATTTGAACCATCGTCATTGGCGCGCATTCCTCCTTGAAGACCCACAAAACGGCATGCGCATCTGGGTCGGTGAACGTGATGATGTGCGCGCGGATCTGGTCGGCCGCATCGTGCGTCATACGCTTTGGCCTAACATCGTCGGCAGTTTGCTCCTCGCGGCGATGATCTGGCTCGCTATCGGCTGGGGCTTGAAGCCCCTGGCAAACATGGCTGAGACCCTGCGTGCCCGCCACAGCGGTTCCCTTGAGCCATTGCAACTGGCACCGTTGCCCAGCGAACTTGAGCCCATGCAGGCGGCACTCAATCGCATGCTCGCACAGATTCAAGAAGTGCTTGGCCGCGAACGACGCTTCATTGCCGACGCTGCCCACGAAATGCGTACGCCACTCGCCGTGCTGCGAGTGCACGCGCAAAACCTGCTGGAGGCAGGCACCGAACAGGAACGTCGTGAATCGCTGGAATTCCTTATCTCGGGCGTTGATCGCACCAGCCGTCTAGTCAACCAGTTACTGACCATGGCGCGACTGGAACCCAAACCCGATCCGCCACCGCTACAACGCATCGACCTCAGCGAAACCGTGCGCAACAGCCTCGTGCAGCTGACACCCTGGTTGTTGAGCAAAAACCTTGAACTGATATTCGACGTCAGCGACCAGCCCTTTCACGTATTCGCCAACCCCGCCGCCATCGACATCGCGCTGAACAACCTGATCACCAACGCAGCCAACTTCTCCCCCGAGCACGGGGCAATCACTGTGCAACTGAGCCAGGCTGATGGCTACTGTCATTTGACCGTCGACGACCAGGGCCCCGGAATTGATGAATCAAGTAAAGACCGATTGTTTGAGCGTTTCTACAGCCGTGGCACTGTGCAAGGTGCCGGGTTGGGGTTAACCATCGTCAACACAATCGCCAAGCGTTTGAACGGTCGTATCGAACTGGTAAACCGGGCAGAGGGAGGCTTGCGGGCGACGTTATCAATTCCAGCCAGTGAATAATTGCAAAGCATCAACCTGGTGTTTCGTTTTGCACGGTCGTAGCAGCGCATATCCTTATCGTGGCCTGCCCCTGAGCACGTGTGCAGTCACTTCGATTGCACTACGTCGCGACGTCACTGACGCCGGTCAGACAAGAAGCCGCCGCGCCGTCAGCGACTGCCGTGTAATGGTCAATGATCCGCTGGCGCCCATTGCCAATGCAGGACTTCGGGCAGGTCCTGCCCATGCTCGATGAGGTAAAGCTTGTGCCGCTCCATGGTCGACCAATATCGCGCCCTGTTGACCGGGATCTGATCCTGCAGACGGGGCACGCACTCGATGACATCCAGCGCCAGGCGATAACGGTCCAGATTGTTGATCACCGCCATGTCGAAAGGAGTGGTCGTCGCACCCTCCTCCTTGAAGCCTCGCACATGGAAATTCTCATGGTTCCTGCGTTTGTAGATCAAACGGTGAATCAGCGCCGGGTAGCCGTGGAAAGCGAAAATCACCGGTTTGTCCAGCGTAAATAAATCATCGAATTCACTGTCCGGTATGCCATGGGAATGCTGATATGGCGGCTGCAGTACCATCAGATCCACGACATTGACCACCCTTACCCGCAAATCCGGCGCGTACTCGCGCAACAAGGTCACGGCGGCGAGCGTTTCCAGGGTCGGTACATCACCGGCACAGGCCATGACCACGTCGGGATCCTCATCATTACGGCATGCCCATTCCCATCGACCGATACCCTTCTGGCAATGCCGAATGGCCGCATCGATATCCAGCCACTGCCATTCCGGTTGTTTGCCGCAGACGATGACATTGATGTAATTGCGGCTTCTGAGGCAGTGGTCCGTCACCGACAACAGGCAGTTGGCATCGGGGGGCAGGTAGATCCGCGCGATGTCCGGTTTTTTATTGGCCACAAGATCGATAAACCCCGGGTCCTGGTGGGAAAAGCCGTTATGGTCCTGACGCCATACGTGGGATGTCAGCAAAAAATTCAGTGAAGCAATAGGTCGGCGCCACGGCACCTCAGCGGCGGTCTTCAGCCATTTGGCATGCTGGTTGACCATCGAATCGACAATATGGATAAAGGCTTCGTAACACGACAGCAACCCATGGCGTCCAGTCAGTAGATAACCCTCGAGCCAGCCCTCGCAGACCTGCTCGCTGAGAATCTCCATGACGCGCCCCTCGACGGCCAGATTGCTATCATCCGGCTCCAGAGGCTCCATCCACGCCTTGGCGCTGACCTCGTAAACTGCATCAAGGCGGTTCGAGGCGGTCTCATCCGGGCCGAACAGGCGAAAATTGCCGGAGGTCAGGTTGTTTTTCATTACATCGCGCAAGTACCTACCCATTACCCGGGTGGCCTCCGCGCGCAGGTTGCCGGGTGTTTCAAACTTCACGGCATAGTCGCTGAATCGCGGTAAATCCAGGGGGCGCAGCAACACACCCCCATTGGCGTGGGGGTTTGCGCTCATTCGCCGTTGCCCGGTCGGTGCCAGTGCCGTGATCTCGGGCAGCACCGAACCGTTATCATCAAACAGCTCCTCAGGGCGGTAGCTGCCGAGCCACTCCTCCAATTGACGCAGATGCAGCGGTTGCTGGAAATCGGCCAATGGCACTTGATGAGCACGGCAAGTCCCTTCGACCCGATGACCATCGACGAACTTCGGACCGGTCCAGCCTTTGGGTGTCCGTAAGACCAGGATTGGCCACAGTGGCCGTTGCGCCGGCGTCGATCGTCCCGGCCGCCGCGCCTCAAGCTGGATGTCACGAATCTTCAGAATCATCGTGCTCAGCGTCTGCGCCAGCGCCTGATGCACCCGCATCGGGTCATCACCTTCAACAAAGTAAGGGTCGTAGCCATAGCCATACAACAGGGCTGAAAGCTCATCCTCACTGATTCTGGCAAGCAGAGTGGGATTGGCGATTTTGTAGCCATTGAGGTGCAAGATGGGCAATACCGCTCCGTCCCGCGCTGGATTGAGAAATTTGTTGGAATGCCAACTGGCTGCCAGCGTTCCTGTTTCAGCCTCGCCGTCTCCGATGACGCAGGCGACAATCAGATCCGGATTATCGAATGCGGCACCGTAGGCATGAGCCAGGCTATAGCCCAGTTCGCCACCTTCGTGGATTGATCCAGGAATCTGTGCCGAAACGTGGCTGGAGATGCCGTAGGGCCAGGAGAACTGGCGAAACAGGCGCAGCAGGCCGTTTTCGTTGCATTCCACAGAGGGGCAGAACTCGGTGTAAGTGCCTTCCAGGTAGGTCTGAGCGACCACCGCCGGCCCACCGTGGCCGGGGCCGGCAATGAAAATCATGCTCAAGTCGTACTGGTTGATCAAGCGATTCAGATGCGTATAGATCAGGTTCAGCCCAGGCGTCGTCCCCCAGTGGCCCAGCAGTCTCGGCTTGATGTGCGCCAGAGTGAGGGGTTGCTTGAGTAGCGGGTTGGCCCTCAAGTAGATCTGGCCGACGGCCAGGTAATTGGACGCCCGCCAATAAGCATCCAGCCCTGCCAGTTGTTCAGCATTCAGGAAATCGCTCATGAATCTCTCCGCCAAGGGACCGGGCCATCGATAGGCACTAAACAATTCTGCGAGTCTGGGCAACTCGATACTTGATCTACATCAAATATCCAGGTCGGGCTTGGGTATACGTTGGTAATGGATGTTCCGTTCGTCTATTACATTGCTATTGCGAAGAATCCCAGGCGTGTCAGACGACATGCCGCCTATCCTTAGTGAGCCCCCCAAGTGACCTCACTACTCATGCCAGACGTTCGCGCTCTGCAACCCCGTTACCTGAAGGCTGCATGCTCAACTTGCAGCGTGATGGAGCTATGCCTGCCGATCGGTATGACAGGCCCGGAAGTCGAACGACTGGACACGTTGATCGTGCAACGCGTCAAGCTCAAAAAAGGAGCGGCGCTCTATCGTGCTGGTGAGCCGCTACGCTCGCTTTATGCGGTGCGAACCGGCTCGTTCAAGACCAGCGTTCTTTCTATCGATGGCCGCGAGCAAGTCACGGGGTTCCAGATCCCCGGCGAAATGTTGGGGCTGGACGCTATCAGCACGGACTTGCATGCGTGCAACGCGGTTGCCCTCGAAGACAGCGAGGTCTGCCCCATCAACTTCAATCGCCTGGAAGAGTTGGCCCATGAGCTGCCGTCACTGCAGCACAGCTTCAACAAAATCCTCAGCCGGGAAATCGTTCGCGATCACGACATGTTGATGATGCTGGGCAACATGAACTCGGACGAGCGTCTGGCAGCTTTCTTGTTGAACCTGTCGCAACGGTTGAAAACCCGTGGGTATTCATCGACGGATTTCGTCTTGAAAATGCGCCGCGAGGAGATTGGTTCGTACCTTGGATTGCGCTTGGAAACCATTTGTCGGGGCATCGCCCACCTGCGGGATCAGGCACTCGTGGAAATTTCCGGCCGTGACGTCCACATCCGCGATCTGGAAGGTCTCAAACAGTTGATTGCTGGCTGCCATCGCCCTCCTCCTGACCGTCGCTGATGGCACTCTTTCAGGGCGAAGCATCAATACTGCCCGCCACGGTGAAGCAAGAGGATTGCCTCACCCTTCCAGGAAAGGCTACCGGTCCGGCACAGGTACTTGTGCGCCGCTTCCCTGCTCCTGTGCTGAACCGCCTGATACCGACTGGATAACTTGTGGTTTGCCATGACTGACTCTCGCGCTTTATCAACAGCCGACTCGATGGCCGTCGTTCAATGAGCGTAAAGGCTTGACGATCATCAAACTGCAAGGCGCGCGGTTCAACAGGCTCTCGACGGTATCGCCAAGAAACCGTTCAGGCGCCTGATGATAAATCGTGCCCAGCACCACCATGTCGAAGGCGTGCTGTTGTGCGAACAATCCAATGACCTTGTGGGGAATGCCCGTCAGGAGATGTCGATGTGCATCCTTGATGCAATAGCGCTCGGCAAGCACATCGAAAGCCTCTTGCTGAGCATCCTCAATCGCATCCCTGAAGCTGTCATCAAGACTGCCTGTCGGCACACTCTTCAGTGCATCGCTGATCTCTGACCAACGACTGACGTTAAGCAAGTGCAGCTCGGCGCCGCAGCTGGCCGCCAGGGTAGAAGCCAGATCGACTATCCGGTCATTCAAACCCTGCGTCAGCTCCTCCAGATGGGACAAATCGATCGCCGCCAGGATTTTCAAGGGCTTGGGATTTCTGGCACTGGTTACCAGATGCAGGTGCGTCGGACACTCACGCAGCAGGCGCCAGTCCAGAGGCCGGTGAAATGCCCGGTCAAGTGCCGGCACGTAATGGCTGTCTTTGATCACCAGGTCCGGATGGAAGTCACTGACGTATTCCAGCAGGTTGGCCAGGCTCGACCTTGCCCAGACCACTTCGGCGCTCACCTGCAGGCCGGCGCATCGGCAGAAGCGGGCACGCTGCTCCAGCCATTGACGGTGTACCTGCAAATAACCTTCCCGTGCCTGGGCCATCGCATCGTGGTCCAGCAGACCGACTACCGCCAACGCTTGAACATAATCGAACGCAACAAAATGCAGCTGCGCACCGGTTGCACATGCCAAGGCATGGGCTCGCCCAAAGGCCGGTGTGTAGGTCATTTCGCTCGGGGCTATCAACAGAATACGTTTGAGCTTGAGCATATCTAAACCGCCAAAACACAACATGGCACCTGATACAAAATATGCTCGGTGGTGCTTCCCAGGAGTTTGTGCAAACCATGGGACTGAACTCTGCCCATCACGATCGCATCCACGCTGTGTGCATCAGCAAATTCACTCAATACCCTGACCGGATGTCCGTCTACGAAATGTCGGTGATCCGGGGGCACACCGAACTGTCCTGCCAAATGAACGAAAGACTTTTCCAGGTCCGTGCGAAGCGCTTGAGTAAGCTCCGCGAGCGTCAGGCCGCCCATGTCCGCCAGGAAAGCGGCCGAGATATCGCAGGCGAAAAGCAAATGCAGTTCGGCATCGCACTGCATGGCAAGACAGCACGCCTGCTTGATGATTCGCTCATTGAGTTCGTCGTCGGTCGACTCGGCATCCGTGACCTCGACTGCCGCGACAACCTTGCGCGGCAAGCTCAAGCCACCGCCGCCCACCAGATAAACCGGTACCGAACAGTGACGCAACAAATGCCAGTCCAAAGGCGTGAAGAACGCCCGCTTGAGCACGGACACATGGTCAATTTCCTTGATCAACAAGTCGGGATGAATGTCCGTGACGTGATCGATGATGTCTTGCTTCATGTCCTGCGCCCACGTTACCTGGATGGTCACCACAATTCCCTGGCCACGCAAGTTCTGCGCCTGAGCCTCAAGCCAATTGCGATGATCCTGCAGGTATTGCTCGCGGGCCAATGTTCGATCGCCCTCCTCAAGCAGCGATAACCATTTGAGCGAAGGGATCAGCGCCGCGATATGCAAACTCGCGCCGCTGGCCTTGGCCAGTGATGATGCTTGATGCATGGCCGGGGAATGACGCAGCGCCGGATTGATGATCAGCAACAGACGTTGATACTGGCTCATGATCAATCTCCAAGTGACGGTGGTTATTTCGACGCAACCCGCTACAGGTTAACGTCCGTGACTGGCCTTGACCGCCAGGATGCTGCCTGGCAGAGAGTACAGCGCTCGCTCTGTGTTGCTACCGATCAGCCGGTCTACACCCGTGCGGTGCACCGTGCCCATCACCACGACATCGGCCAGGTATTGCTCGACGAATTCGCCGATCACAGGCACCGGCAGCCCCATGACGAAATGTCGGCGTTCGGGAGGCACGCCATAACGCTCCGCCAGTGCCATGAACGCCTGGTGCAAGGATTGTCGCAGCTCCTCGACCAAGTCCACGCCCCAGCCCCCCCCGGCCAAGGGTGTTTCGCTATCGAAAGCGGGCGATAAATCGTAGGCGTACAGCAGGTGTAAAGGCGCATCGCATTGCAGCGCCAAGGCGTTAGCTGTCTGAATGATGGTGTCGTTCAGTTCGCTGGACTGGGTCGAAGGGTCGAACGGGTCGACTGCCGCGACAACCCTGTGAGGCAGGCCGTAGCGAACGTGGTTGACTAGATGCACGGGGACCGGGCATTCACGCAACAAGTGGCAATCAAGTGGAGTGATGAAAACCCGCTTGAGCGCGGGCTCAAGGGTGACATCCTTGATCAGCAGATCGGGTTTCAGATCTTCGACCGTCTTCAGAATGTCCAGCAACGGGTGGGTGGTGAAGATGGCTTTTACCGTCACCTCAAGCCCCCGTTCGCTGAGCCGATCCAGCTCTTCGACCTCCCAGCGGCGGTAACGACGCAGATAGCGCTGTAGCTCAGCGTCGTCCACCTTTTCTTCCCAATAGTGAACCACCGGCACAGGTTCGACAAAGGCTCGTACATCCAGCACGGCTCCGGCCGCGATGGCTAATGAGACGGCGCGCTGTTGTGCAGGTGACGGGTGCAGAGTTTGATCAGCGATCAATAGAAAACGTTGATATTTTCCCACCACAGTCTCCTTTCGGCGTCGGCCATTGCGTGTCGATATGGTCAATGCTGCGCGCCTTCATTTGGCGCCGTTTGATTTACATCAAGCGCAGGTCAACAAGTGCCACTGACACAGCTGTCTGATCCAGATCAGATAGCAGCGTTTCCAACGGTGTAGAAAAGCATCACACGCGGCATTTTTGTCGCGCTCCCGGCTTGCTTACCGTACTGGAGGAGTACCCCCCATGCTTACCGTCAAAGATCACAATGATCGGGCCGCCGCCGCTTACACCGCGGTCATTGGGCAACACTGGATTGAAGCGCTCAAGGACGGGCGCCATGTGTTGATCCGGCCACTGGCGCAAAAGGATCGCGACCGTGAATACGCATTCATCAAACGGCTGTCCCTCGAATCCCGGCACATGCGCTTTCTCGCACAGGTCAATGAACCCGGCGCCGCGATGCTCAATCAGTTGATGGACACCGACAACAAGCAGCGTGTGGCCTATATCGCCCTGGTCCATGACAACGGGCAGCTGATCGAGATCGGCGTCAGTCGATACGCAGCCACACGCGAGCATGAGTGTGAATGTGCCGTAACGGTCGCGGATGAATGGACCCATCTGGGGCTGGGCACGTTACTGATGGAGCATCTGATCAAGGCTGCCCAAAAAAACGGCTTTCATCAGATGTACTCGGTGGATGCCGCCAGCAATGCGCCGATGCGCGACCTTGCCAAGTCGCTGGGTTTTGACACGAGCAATGATCCCGATGACAGCCGTCAAGTCATTCACCGGCTTTACCTGTAACAAAATCGCCCCACGATGTTTCGGCCAACGGCTCATCGTGGGGCGATCAGCCCCTCAGGATTGCAGCACTCTGCCCGGCTTGATCGCCAATACACTGCACGGCGCTCGATGCAGAAGTTGCTCGGCCGTGGTGCCCAGCAGTTTGCTTAAACCCCTGTTCTGCACCGTGCCCATGACAATGACATCGATGTCGTGCTCACTGACAAATTCACAGATACCGGCTACCGGGGCTCCTTCTTTGAAGTGCCTGCGCTCCGGTGGCACTCCGTGGCGTTCAGCAATGGCCGCAAATGCGTGCTGCTGGGCCGTACCCAATATTTCATAGATACCGGTGGCCAACGGCAACGCGCCAAAACCCATGTCCTGGACGTAGACAGCTGTCCAGTCATACACATGCAGTAATTCGAGATTGGCATCGCAGATGGTTGCCAGTTTTGCGGCTGCATCGATAATCTGGTCGTTGAACACATGGTCCTGATCCTCATCTCGCAGCACATCAATGATGGCCAATACATTGCGAGGCCGGGCATTCAACGGCGTGGTCACCAGGTGCACCGGCACTGGACAATCACGCAACAACTGCCAATCCAGTGGAGTGAAAAACACTCGCTTGAGCGCCGATTCTTCTCGAGCGTCCTTGATGATCAACGTCAGCGGCATCTCATTGATGAAGTTGATTATTTCCTCGTAAGGATGTTGAACCCACACCACCTCGCTGGTGACCTCCACGCCATGCTTGCTCATCAGTCCGGCCTGATCGGCGAGCCATTGGCGATGGGTTTGCAGATAGCCATCCCGGGCGCGAGCAAATTGTTCCGGAGCGAACAACCCGGCCACCGCCAAGGCCTGTGAATAGTCATACGCCACGATGTGCACAGGTAATTGCATTGCCACCGCCAACGCTGCAGCCCGATCGAAGGCCGGGGTACGAGTCATGGCTGGAGGAGCGATCAACAGTAAACGATGAGTCTGCGACATGGGGCACCTCGGCACGCGGCCATTTGCAATCCAGTAATAAAGTCACAGACTGATCGCTGGCGGTTTTGAGCATTTGATTTTTGTCAGTAACGTGCGCCATGTCCGTCAGCCAATCCCTATGCCTGCCCACATGACCAGTGTCATCAACACTTGGCCCGGAATCACCCAAGCGGCAAAGCGTCGGCCGCCGCTGACCCACGCCACCACGCATTTGCTGATGGAATTGCTGCTGATCGCAATCAGCACCGGAGCGACAACGGCATCGAACGATAACTGGCCGGATTTGGCCAGCGTGGCGATCGATGCCGTGGAGGCATGCGCATCCGCAAACCCGCTGAACGTGGCCGTCAGCATCACACCTACCTGACCGAAATGGCTGAGCATGCTGGAGGAAATAATGGCGATGCCGGTCATGGTCAATGTGACCATCAGAGCCAGCTTGAGATTGAACGCGCCACCGACCTGAATCGGCTGGTTCGTGCGGGACGCCGGTTTCGGGAACATCAGAAACAAGCCATACAGGGCAGCTGCTACAGCGCCGCCTGTCAGGGGCGCCCACAGGTGGCGCAGCAGGCCGGGGTCGACTGCCGCCAGAATCAGGCCGACCTGAATGACGGTGGCCATGTTGGACAATATTGCAGCTGCGCTCAGTACCTTTACGTTATCCGGTTGCCGGGCGACAAGATGGCCCATGGCAGCGATCGTTGCGGTGCTGGAGGCAAATCCGGAGGCAATGGCGCTGATTGCATATCCATAGCGGCTGCCCAAGGTTCGAACGGCGATATGCCCAACCGCTCCCACCGCCATGAGCAGCACGGTCAGGCTGCAAATCGTACGCAGATTGATCGCAGCATAGGGACCGATGAAACGGTCAGGTGCCAAAGGCAAAACGACTAGCGCAGCCGTCAGTAGAATGAGGCCATCGCTTAGCTCCGCCTCAGTCAGTTGGCTGCGTGCAAAGTGGTGAAGCTTCTCTCGATAAGTCAGCAGCCCCGCCAGCACTACGCCGATAGCGATCGCCAGCTCGGGGCTCGTGCCGCACAACGCTCCCAGCACCAACACCGTCAATAACGCCACTTCGCTGGTAATCCCGGGGTCGTCGCTCAGGCTTCGCCAATAAGCCACTGTGACGAGCAATCCCAGAGCAATGGCCACGATTCCCACCAGCAAGCCGCCACCGACCTGCATCGCTACATGCCCCAGCAACGCAGTGATGGAGAAGGTTCGCAAACCGGCACAAGCGCGCGTCTCACCCTGCCCCTTATGCCGTTCGCGCTCAAGACCGATGAGCATGCCAATCCCTAGTGCGGCGGCGGCGCCCGTCAGGCCGATAGCTCCGGTCATTGGGTTGTCTCAGCACACGCTTGCGCTTCTCCCAGCCTGTTGAAGTGCACTAGCAAGGCATCCATGCAAACGACCCAGCAATGGCTGGCCGGATTTTGCGTGATATCAATGAACATGCAGACCTCCCAATTGCCTCAAGATCAGCTCTGACAGCCGCTACCCTGTGCCCGGGCGCGAAGGAGTGCATGCGGAGCTCGATGGCGGTCGTACAACGAAGTGGTGTGGACTCTGCGCCACGGGTCACCCGCCGCTCCAAACGAGTAAGCAGCAGCCTGTATGAGCCCAAGACTGCGCCGGGGAGTCCTATGAAAAATTGATAATGGTCAACAAATCCTCAAGCGACGAAGCCCGGACAGCCGCACGTCAGGTAATACCGTCCTTTCCATTGGATTTGACAAAGATCAAGCCCGCCGCCTTGATGAGAGGCAGGCTAGGTTCAAGGCTTCACTGCCCGATAACACCGCAGCCGTCGGGGCCAGCGATTATCTACCGGAGATCTGTCATGTCCGATCAACTGCGTTTCATGCTGGTCGTCTCACCGCTGATGGAAAACAGCCCTGCCTTCGACCGTGCCGCTGCCTTGGCCAAGGCCTCAGGCGCTGCCCTGCACATTGTGGCGTTCGATTATCTGGAAGGGCTGGCGACTGCCGCAATGGTCAACGAACAGGCCTTGGAGCAAATGCGCCTGGGCTATGTAGAGCGCCATCGTCAATGGCTCGAAGACCAGGCCCGCCCCTTGCGCAAGATCGGTGTGCACGTCACCACGGAAGTCGTCTGGGTAGAAAGACCCTTGCAGGAGATCCTCATTCATATCAAAGAACAGCCGATGGCCGTATTGATCAAGGCCCTCGAGCACGAATCATTGCTGTCACGCCTGATGTTTACGCCACTGGACATCCATCTGTTGCGCGAATGCCCGGTGCCACTGCATTTTGTCAGTCACTTGCGCAATGTTCTGCCACGCAAGATCGTCGCAGCCGTTGACCCGTTCCACTCTGACGATCAATACAAAGGATTCAATGACAGGATCCTGCGGGAGGCCTCCAAACTGGCGAGCATCTGTAACGCAGAACTCGACGTGATTTATGCCCATGACCTTTCCAGCATCAGCGCGAGCGAGTTCGGTTTCAGTACTGGCTCGGCGTTTTTCTCCTCGGCCAAAGCCAAAAACTTGTTCGATGCGCAGGCTGATGCGTTTCGCGAACTCTCTGAACGCAACGCAATACCGCCGGAACGCCAGCACATGATCATGGGCAATCCAGCCAAGGTGCTGACCAGTTACGCCGAGGCCTACGCCACCGATGTGATTGTCATGGGACGTGTCGGACACCGCAGCATGGAACGCATGGTTGGCAGTACGGTGGAAAATCTACTGTACAAGTTACCCTGCAGCGTGTGGGTGGTTTCCCCGGAAAATATCTGCGAAGCATAAAGCGCGTCAGGTGATTTCCCCGACTGTAAAATTGCTCGAAGCGCCGGTCGCGGTCCTCCTCATTAACACCCGATAGCATTGGTCACCTCGCCATGGAATCTTGGGACTGCACCGCGGCGCTCAAGCTTTGGATCATCAATCCCGAGCAGCACCCACCTTTCCGCTGAACACCCTGAAACCGTAGGTGTTGTAGACCAATGTCACCGGTATCAGCACGGCAATACCGATCAGCATGAACATCTGGCTGGTCGGACTTGAGGCGGCAGCCTGTAACGTAAGGGTCGGTGGAATGATGAGTGGGAAAAGCACCGCGACCATCACGGCAAAGGCGACCACGAAAACCCCAAGTGCAGCGAACAGCGGCAAGTAATGCCGACGGCTGCGAAAGCCGAAGACAAAACCGCTCAGCATCGCGGTGAGCAATGCTGCGGCCGGCAGCCAGACCAGATGCGCAGCGAGCCGCTGCGCATATTGAGGCTGAAGTGTCGCCGTCCACGCTGCCAATACGCTTAACAAAATCAATGTCACGATCGACAGCACCTTGGCCTGTCGAACCGATCGCAGCTGGAGATCTCCCTCGGTACGCCAGTACAGCCAACAGGCACCCAGCCACGTATAGCCCACCACCAGAACCGCACCGCAAAACAGGGGGAACGGGCTCAGCCACTCCCACCCTTCGCCGTTGTACTGGCCGTTTTGATGAGGCACGCCCTGCACCAGCGTACCCAACACGATTCCTTGAACGCCGCCGGCCAGCAGCGAACTGCAGGCGTGCAAGCCGTCAACAGCGCGCTTCACACTTTCGCTGGGCGCGTAGTCGCGAAACTCCAACGCCACGGCCCGCAGAATCAACGCAAGGAACATGATGATAAAAGGCAGATAAAGCGCCGGCAGCAGTATCGCGTAGGCCACCGGAAAGAGCGCCAGCAGTCCGCCGCCCCCCAATACGAGCCAGGTTTCGTTGGCATCCCAGATCGGCAAAATGGTCACTGCCATTGCACGTCGTTGGCGGCTGGCGCGGGTCAGCCCGAGCAGCATGCCAACACCCAGATCTGTGCCATCCAGCAGCACATAGTTCAAAATCGAGAAACCGAGGGCTGCAGCGCACAGCAGAGTCAAGACGTCATTATCGAACATGCACTCCTCCCCTCAGGACTTGCCTGTCTCGTCAGCCAGTGTAGGCTGTGGACCAGGCTCATCAGGGTGCGGTGGCTCTCGCAAAATTCGCAGCAGCACCCACAGGCCAATACCGAATATCACCAGATAAAACGCGAGAATGCCCCACGTAGAGCTGACCACTTGCTCGCGGGATACCGAGGAAAGGCTGTCAGCAGTACGCAGCAATCCATAAACGGTAAAAGGCTGACGACCCACTTCGGTCACCACCCAGCCACTGAGCATCGCCAGAAGACCAGCCGGCGCCATCAACACACCCCATCGAAGCATCCAGCGCGCGGCATACAACCGATGCCGTCGGCGCAGCACCAGGCTTGCGATGCCCTGCCCCAGCATCAACATCCCCAGACCCACCATGATCCGGAAAGCGAAAAATACAGCCGGCACAGGCGGAATGTCTTGTGGCGGGAACTCATCGAGCGCTGCGATGGTGCCGCTCAGGTCGTGACGCAGGTACAGCGAACCCAGGCGCGGGATCGCAATTTCCCAATGATTACGCCGCTCAGCCATATCTGGAATCGCAAACAAGCGCAGGGGTTCGCCCTCTCCTTGCGCCGGACGCGTCCAGGAGACCTCGACGGCCGCAATCTTCTGCGGCTGAAACTCCAGGCTGTTTTGACCGTGGAGGTGACCGGCGACGATCTGCAACGGGGCAAGCACAACTATCGCCCACAGCGCCATTGAGTATTGCAGGCGTGCTCGCGGGTTGCCTGGCTCCTTCAATAACTGCCAGGCGGCGACGCCGGCTATCAGCGTGGCCGTGCCGAGGAACACAGCCAGTGTCATGTGCACCATTCGATAAGGAAACGAAGGGTTGAAAATGATTGCCCACCAGTTGTCGGCCAGCAAGCGGCCATCGACCCCGACGGTGTAGCCGGCAGGCGTTTGCATCCAGGAATTGGCGGAAAGAATCCAGAACGCGCTGAATAACGATCCAATGGCGACAGCGCAGGTGGCAAAAAAGTGAATGCGCGGACCGACCTTCTTTAATCCGAACAGCATAATACCGAGAAAGCCTGCCTCGAGAAAAAATGCCGCAAGCACTTCGTAGAACATCAGCGGGCCAAGAATATCTCCCGCCTGTGTTGAGAGCCGTGACCAGTTGAGGCCGAACTGATATTCCAGAATCAGTCCCGAAGCAGTCCCCACCGCTATGGTGAGGGCGAATACTTTCAACCAGTAACGATAGACATCCAGGTACAGCCGTTGCCCGCGCCACAACCAGAGCGCCTCGAGCACCACGAGAAAGTTGGCCAGGCCGATGGTGAGGGCGGCCAGCACTATATGAAAGCTGATGGTGATCGCGAACTGAGCACGCGCCGCGAGCAATACCGAATCCGCTGTATCCATGCTCTAAGGCTCTACCTGTTGCAACCGTGGTGGTCGGTGGACTCTCATGGCGGCCGATCATTCCAATTGAATCGAGCGTTTGCGGTGCGGTTCAAAAACCTGCCTGCCCGGAATCAAACCTCCAGTACAACGGTCTCGCTCCCTTGCGCTGGCACTGTGCAACAGATCAGAACTTCATCGGCAGCCAGTCGTTGCGCTGGCATTTTAAGGTAATGCACTTCTCCCTTTCGTAGATGGACTTTACAAGTGCCACAGGAACCACCGCGGCAACTGAATTCCGGATTCAGTCCTCTTGCTTCAGCCAGTTCAAGCAACGTCCCTGCGCCTGGTTCCCAGCGCGCTTCCTTGCCGGATGTGGCGAACAAGACCTTCACTGCTTCGTTGGCCATGGCTACCTGCTGTGCCGCTGGCACATTGACCAGGACGTCACGAATCAGCGTGGACGGGCCGAAGGTTTCAGCGTGGATGCGATCATCGGGAATGCGCATTTTGCGCAGGTCGTCATACAGCGACTGGGTAAAACTGCCAGGTCCGCACAGGTAATAATCGTAGTCATTGAGCGGCAGCAATGACTTGAGCAGCTCAACATCAATTCTGCCCGCCCTGTCATAACCATTGGCAGCGCCGCCGGTGGGCATCTGGCTCACAACACGCAGGGTTTGAATCTTGTCGGGAGCGCAAGCCGAGAGTTCATCGATTTCATCTCGAAACGCCAGATCACTTACCGAACGACTGCTCTGCACCACCCACGTCGGGCGCATCCGGTTAATGCGCTCTCCTTGGTAAACCACTTCGCGCAACATCGACAATAAAGGTGTTATGCCGATGCCAGCCCCCAGCAGCACCAATGGACGCCGCTGCGAGGCATCCACTGCGAAATCGCCCTGGGGGGCGCGCGCTTCGATCACGTCCTGGAGTTGAATCCGATCATGAAGGTGCGAGGACACCCTTCCATCACGCTTGACGCTGATGCGCAAGAAGTCATCCGACGGTGAACTGGATACGCTGTAGTGACGAATCAATGGTACCTGCTGGCCCTCCAACAAAGCCCGCACGGGCAAGTGTTGACCAGGTTCAAACCTGGGAAGGCCGGCGCCGTCATTCGGTTGCAGGTAGAAAGATCGAATGTTGCTGCTCTCCTCCACGATGCGCACAACCCGCATCGGTCGCCATTGGTTGCGCAAGGCTTCGGCTTGCTGTCGTTGAGCGGCTTGCTCCCAACTGCCAGTCATCAACGAATTAGGCGAGATACCCTCGTTCTTGTCCACCCAGCGCAAAGGGATTGCTGCCTGACGGTACACAACCTGCTGCGGCTTGAAGCGCCATAGCCGCTCGGCTCCCTGGAACTCGGCAATTTCCGGGTCATCCAGTAGCACCTCAGCCGAGCCGCTCATTTGCAGCAAGTCACCCGTGTGGAAATCAATGAACAGCAGTCCCGCACGCGGATTCAACACGATGTTGCCAAGGGTGTTGAAAAACAGATTTCCGGAAAAATCCGGAATGGTCAGCGTGCCATCAGCGTCCATCCGTACAAAACCGGCCTTACCACCACGATGGGAAGCATCGACCTGATTCTGGCCCTCGCGCACGACGTAGGTCGCGACATAAAACGAGTCGGCCGCCGTGATCAAACGGCGTACTTTGGCGTCGGTAGACTCTAGTTCCAGCAAGGTGTCCGATGCCTGCTCAACAAAGGCGAACTGACGCAGGTTGATATAGCGCGGACAATTGCCATAAGCCTGAGTGACGGAGATTTCAATACCATCATCGCGCTGCTGCTGCACGTTGCCATTCATGCGATTGCGGCGCCGTGTATGCAGTTCGATACCCAACATGCCGATGGCATCTCCCGGCTTCATCCCTTGTTGAGCCGGGTCATTGTGTTGGGCTTGGAGCTTGATGTGCAGTGCTTCGGGCGCTGGCGAACTCATGAAGCCCGGCTGGCCGGTACGAATGGTGGCCCACACATCGCCCTGTTGATCCACAGCCCCCAACACCACGAACGGTAACTGAGCATAGAACTCGCGATGCTGGTCGGGCATCCATGCACGGGCCATTTGCCGCTGACCGACGCCAACCATCATGTCGACCGCACCGACAGCTCGCTGCAAAGCCAGCTCACCCTCATGCCAGGGCGACTGGGGCTGTGAGAGTTCATCCATTCAGTGTCTCCTAATACCCGTAGCGTCAACTTTCGCGCCAGCGGCTAAGGCCAGGGGCTTCGTCCTCCCCCTCCTCTAGCGGATAGGGTGACGTGGGTGGCCATCTTCGCCTTGAAGCACCTGGTGGAGAATGGGCAAAAAATGCAATCCACTGTTTCACTAAATGGAACGGTCATCGGCTAGCCCGAGTAGCGACAGGCTGCTGTGCGCCTCAGGTGAGGCTTGGTCAAACCAGTCCCTTCATTCAATCATTCGCGTGGCAACTTCCCACAACCGCCGTGCGTTACCAGAATCAATGGCGTAAGCCGCCACCCCCGTGTAATCCGCAGGCCGCGTGCTAACCACTTGCGCCTCATTACAGTCTTCGAAATAACGCCCACCCATACCGTCCAGCAATGCAGATGCTGCCAGTAAAACGGAGGTCGCCGCGCCTTGTTGCACGGTCTTCTGGCGTTCGACGGGGGTTTTGAGTCCGCCGGTGTGCTTTTGCAGGTTGGTAGCGATGGCACCTGGATTCACCGCATTCGCAAAAACGCCCCGATCCGACCAGCGCCGACTGATCTCCACCGCGATGAGCGCACACGCCGACTTGGCTTGGGAGTAAGCGGCGAAAGGCTCGTAAGGTCGGAAGTCGAAGTTGATATCGTCAAAAACGACTGGTCCTAGCAGGTTCGCGCTTGAGCTCAGCGACACCACTCGGGCGCCCTCTGCGTTGAACAAGGCGTCCTGCAACCCAAGCACGAGTGCAAAATGGCCGAGAAAGTTGGTCGCAAACTGCCTCTCATAACCCTGTGATGTCAGCTGCCGCTCGGGAACGGCCATGATCCCCGCGTTATTGACCAGAATATGAAGGGGTCCGGACCAGGCTGCGGCAAACGATCTAACAGAAGATAGATCCGCCAGGTCGATAGAACGCACATCAACAGTGCCCCTGCCCTCTGCGCGCAGTTCTGCGGCGATCAATTCGGCTGCTTGCGGACGCCGGACGGCAAGCGTCACATGTGCGCCGGCACTGATCAACGCGCGGACAGTTTCGATGCCGATACCGGCAGCTCCACCCGTGACGATTGCCCGTTTCCCCGTGAGGTCGACGCCTTTGATGACCTCTTGTGCAGTTGAATGAAACCCGAAGGGTGTGCTGATCCGCGTCATTAGCTTTTCCTCGAACTGTTAAGTTGCCGCGATCAAGATAAGCTTCACTACTGTGGCGAACAATCCGGCTAATATCGGATGAACTGATGCAGGAATCAGGACAATGCAGAAATCAGGGCTTCTTGAATTAAACGCCGTCGTTGCGGTGTCGGCTCATCGCAGTTTTCGTCGTGCGGCAGTGGAATTGGGAATGTCGCCATCAGCACTGAGCCATGCGATCGCCGCGCTGGAGCAGCGCCTGGGCGTGAGGTTGTTTCACAGGACCACGCGCAGTGTTTCGCTGTCCGAAGCCGGTGAGCAGTTTCTGGCTCGGGTGCAGCCCGCGCTGCGTGACATATCGGCCGCCATGGAGGCGGCGAGCGAATTTCGCGATACACCGGCAGGAACCCTGCGTTTGAATACCTCCGAAGGCGCCGCGCAGATGGTGCTGACCCCGGTAGTGCTTGAGTACTTACGGCGTTACCCAGACATGCGGGTGGACATCGTCACCGATAGAAGCCTGGTCGATATCGTTGCTGGCGGATTCGACGCGGGCATTCGGCTGGCAGAAAGCGTACCGCAGGACATGATCGCCGTTGCGATCACTCCCCCACTGCGTTTTGCGGTAGTGGGTTCTCCCGAGTACTTCGCGAACTGCAAAAAACCAAAGGTTCCGGCGGATCTACTCGCGCATAACTGCATACGTGTACGCTTCCCCAGCGGCACGATCTATAAGTGGGAATTCGAAAAGCGCGGTGAACAGCAATCGGTAGATGTCTGCGGATCGCTGACGCTCGACAGTCATCACTTGATGTTAGAGGCCGCTCTGCAAGGTGCCGGCATCGCCTGGACCAATGATTTCGCCGCTGCTTCTCATATTGCGTCAGGCAGACTGATCCGCGTATTGGAGGACTGGACACCTGCCTATCCGGGCCTGCGCCTGTACTATCCCGCCAACCGACACAAGCCGGCAGGACTTCGTGCGTTCATCGACGTCGTCCGCGAGATTGTTTCGAGTTGATCGCGGACTCCATGGTCATCCTGCAGTCAAGCAGTTGCGCGGTAAGGATGTCAGAGCTTGAACGCGTCCCGGATGATGGCTTCAAGCCCTTTGGGCTTGCGGCCGATGAGTTCCTCAAGGGTACGGCTGGTTTGATCAAATGCGCCTTTCTCGATGGCGTTAAACCAGCCGCCAAGAAAGTTCGCGACATGCGCAGGCCAGCCTTCAGCTTCCCGCGCAGCGATAAAAGCTTCGTTCGAAATCGGCTGATAACCAATGGCTTTCCCGGTCATTCGCGAAAGTGCGGCGGCGATTTCGGCAAAAGACCAGGCTTGCCCACTGTTCAGCAGATAAACGCGGTGTTCGTGCCCTGACTGGCTCAGCAGCACAGCGCCGCCTTCGGCCAGTTCGTCGATGTTTGTCAGCGGCACACGACCTTGACCGGCAGGGGCACTAAAGCCCTCCTTGGCAGCATCGTCGCCGATATACATGGGCAGCACATCGGCGTACAGCGGATGCCGGACGATGGTGTAATCCAGCCCGGATGACTTCAGCAGCGCCTCGGTTTCGAGGTCGCTGGCGGTCACTCCCTCAATGGGGCAAAAGTCATCGCTGATCCGCTGGATGCTCGTATAGATCACATGCCGTACGCCAGCCATACGTGCGGCATCGATGACGTTCTTGTGCTGTTGCACACGATCGCTGAAAGCGACGGCCGACACCAAGTAGAGTTTCTCGACCCCGGCAAAGGCACTCACCAAAGATTCGAAATTCATGTAGTCGCCTGACCGAATTTCCACGCCCAAGTCCACCAGCCGCTGCGCCTTGCTCGTATCCCGCACCATGGCCACGACATCAGCCGCGGATACTTTCGTCACCAGCGATCGCACTACCGCACTACCCAACTTGCCGGACGCGCCGGTAATCAACACTTTGCCCATTAGATTTCGCCTGTTCCGGATAAATGAATCTACGTCACTATGGGCTCAACGGCCGCTGCCAATTAGTCATGAATAGGTAGAATCAGCTTCAACCAAAAGTTGGAGATCAGCGTGGACCATCTGGGAAATCTTGAATCTTTTGTACGAGCAGCTGAAGCTCGCAGTTTTTCCGAAGCTGCCCGGAGGATGGGAATTTCCGCTGCCGCAGTGAGTAAAAACATCGCTCGCCTTGAAACGAGGCTAGGCACCCGGTTGTTTCAGCGCAGCACGCGAAGCCTCTCTCTCACCGAAGCCGGTGAGGCGCTTTATGAACAAGTAGCGAGCAGTGTCGAGACCAGCCAGGGCGCCCTGGCTCAACTGGGTGACGCACGTGATGTGCCGGCGGGCCGACTGCGTGTGAACGTGGCGCCGTCGTTTGCCTACGATTACGTTCTGCCTCTGCTTAAAACGTTCAAGCAACATTACCCTGCGGTTGTGCCGGATTGGCACCTTGAAATCCGCCGCGTTGATTTGATCGGGGAGGGTTTTGACGTTGCGATTGGCGGCGGTATGGAACTAAGCCCGGGTGTCGTTGCGCGAGAGTTGGCCAAACTGCACCTGGTCGCTGTCGCGGCTCCGGACTGGCTTGAGGGCAGGCAAATGCCCCTTGTGCCAGCGGACTTACAAGGCCAGGAAGGTATCGTCATGCGATCTACCGACACCAACAGATTACGTACCTGGACGTTGCGCAACGCGGGTGGAGAGACGTTTGATTTGAGCCTGCAACCCACCGCAATCATGAATGATCCAGAAGCCTTGAACGCGTGCGCGCTGATGGGTCTGGGCGTGGCGTTGGTACCGTTGGAACGGACCTGGCCCTGGTTACAGCGCGGCGAGCTGATCCGACTGCTGCCAGATTGGTACGTTGATCTGGGCTCAATATCTTTGTACTACTCCGCGCGCAAAGCACTGCCGGCAAAAACACGGGTGTTTATAGACTTTATGTTGGAACACTTCCAAGGCGAGCTGAGTGATCGCTTCAGTGCAATAAGTTGAAAACGTGACGTTTCGGTATGCGCAGGTTGCCGTCGGTCAATTGGTGAACATACAGACTACCGGCTTCCCAGACTAATGCAGTCATTGCCACTGAGCCCGCCTTGTGCGGGTTTTTTCATGACTGCGCTCCTGCATAAAACTACACATGCTGCTGCGATCTATAGGCACGACCTATGCGAAGCATTGCATATCGGTCTTGGACGCTATCGAGCAAACGGCAGAACATGGCTTCACACCAGACAACACCTACTCAGCTACACAAACAAACGTTCCGAAAGGAGTATCACCATGCAACAGTCCCACGCTTACAACGACACCAGCCTTGAATTGACCGCAAGAATTCTCGACGTCAAAGCCCGCAAAAACCTTTCATTCGAAGACATGGCAGAAGGTACCGGCCTCGGTCTGGCTTACGTGACCGCGGCCCTGCTCGGCCAGCACCCACTGCCGGAGCATGCAGCCAAAGTAATCGGCGCAAAGCTGGACCTGGACGCCGACTCGGTAGCACGTCTGCAGATCATTCCGCTGCGTGGCAGCTTGTCGGGTGTGCCTACCGACCCGACCATCTACCGCTTTTACGAAATGATTCAGATCTACGGCACAACGCTCAAAGCCTTGGTTCACGAGCAGTTCGGCGACGGCATCATCAGTGCGATCAACTTCAAGCTCGATATGAAAAAAGTTGAAGATCCTGAAGGTGGCCACCGCGCAGTGATTACGCTTGACGGCAAGTTCCTGCCACTACGTCCGTTCTGATAACGCGACTGAAACTGTAATAGGGCCCACAACTTTCGCGGGCCTGCTTCAACACAACTTACTCATTTCACCTGTTCACCAAATTCGCCTGGAGGATTCGCCATGAAAAAAATTCTGTTTCTCGCCCTGTCCCTGACCGCATCGCTGTCGGCCTACGCACAGCAAGCTTCGGCCGCCCCGCAAGTCACGCCCTATGTTTATGGCATGCACCTGGATATTGCCAAGGTCATCGACATTACTCAGGCAGCAGACGTCTGCGGCCCGGTGCCCGTGCAAATGACCTACAAAGATTCCCACGGCGACACCCGGATCCTTGAATACAGCGTAATAGGTCGCGGTTGCACCAACTGATCGCACTGCAAATTCAACTATATAGGCACGCATTATGAAAACGCTGATCGAAGGGTTACTTAAATTTCAGAAAGAAGCATTTCCGCAGCGCACTGACCTGTTCAAACACCTGGCTACCAAACAACATCCAGGCACATTGTTCATCACCTGTTCCGATAGCCGCGTAGTCCCTGAATTATTGACCCAGCAAGAGCCCGGCGAGCTGTTCGTGATCCGTAACGCCGGCAACATTGTGCCGTCATACAGCCCTCATCCAGGCGGTGTGTCGGCGACGGTGGAATACGCTGTGGCGGTGCTCGGCGTAACAGATATTGTGATCTGCGGCCATTCCGATTGCGGCGCGATGACTGCTGTTGCCCAGTGCAAATGCATGGATCATCTGCCTGCTGTGGCCGGTTGGTTGCAACATGCGGAGTCTGCAAAGGTCATCAACGAGTCCCGCACTCATGCCGATGAGGCGGCGAAAGTCAGCTCGATGGTTCGGGAAAATGTCATCGCCCAATTGGCCAACATCCAGACGCATCCAAGCGTGCGTCTGGCGCAGGAAAAAGGCCTGTTGAACCTGCATGGATGGGTTTATGACATCGAAACCGGATCGGTCGACGCACTCGACAGCGACAACCGCAGTTTCAAATCATTGGCACAGCACCCTGATACCTGCGCGATGCACGGCCGCATGGAAGAAGCCGCCGCCTGAAAGCAGCGGTCTACCTACAGACCCGCAGATTTTCACAGGGGACCACCCTTGAGCACACCAGGATCTTTCGGTTTACAAATCCAGCACCAGGGGGGCATCGCCCTCCTTGCTTTGCGCTGGCACTGCGCAGCAAATCAACACCTCGCCCTGCGTCGGCATTTCAGCGGGCAAGTTCAAATAGTGCACTTCGCCACTGATCAATCTGGTACGACACGTCCCACACGAACCGCCGCGGCAACTGAAGTCCGGATTCAATCCACGACTTTCCGCCAACTCCAACAAGCTCCCATTGCCGGGCTCCCAACGCGCCTCTTTCGCAGAAGTCGCGAACAGCACCTTGACCGGGCTACTGGCTGCAGGAACTTGCTCAACCGCCGGGGTCAGCTGATCGCGTAACCGCACCAGCGTCGACGGCCCGAACGTTTCTGCGTGAATGCGATCATCGCCAATGCGCAGTTCGCGTAGTCCATCGTATAAAGCCTGGGTGAACGCGCCTGGGCCGCACAGGTAAAAGTCGTAATCATCCAGCGGCAACAGCGCCTTGAGTAAAGCGACATCTACACGCCCAGCCAATTCGAAGTCTTCGCCCTCGCGAGCGTGTTGCTCCGGCTGACTTAGAAGTCGTAACGCGCGAACTTTATCTTTCGCACGGGTCGCCAGTTCAAACAGCTCATCCCGAAATGCCAGCTCGGCCAGACTACGCGCACTCTGGATAAACCAGGTCGGCCGGGTGCGACGAATTCGCTCTCCCTCATAGATGACTTCGCGCAGCATGGACAGCAGCGGCGTGACCCCCACTCCAGCGGCCAGTAAAACCAATGGCCGATGCTCATCGGCCTGCACTGTGAATCGACCTTGCGGGGCGCGGGCTTCGATGAGATCCCCGACCCGGATCTGGTTGTGCAGGTGCGACGAAACCAACCCGTCACGCTTGACGCTGATCCGCAAGAAATTATCCGAAGGTGCGCTCGACACACTGTAAGTCCTGACAATGGGCGGCTGCCCTTCAACCAGGCTAAACCGGACGGGTAAATGCTGGCCCGCCTCGAATCGCGGCAATCCCGCGCCATCGTCGGGTTCCAGATAAAAAGAACGGATGGTGCTGCTCTCTTCGACGACTCGCGTGACGCGCAGATGCCGCCATTGATCGCGCAAGGCGTCGGCCTGTAAGCGACCTTCGGCTTGTTCCCAACTGCCGGTCAGCAAACTGTTCGGCGAGAAACCTTCGAATGCCCAGCGCAGGGCCAGCACGGCTGGCCTTCTGACAACCTGCTCCACCGTTAAGGTCCAGAGTCTTTCGGCCCCTTGAAACGCTGCGATTTCGGGGCCGTCGAGAACAAGCTCAGTGCGCCCGGCCACCTGAAGCACATCACCTGACGAGAAATCGACAAAGACCAGACCGGCCTTGGGATTGAGCAACAAGTTGCCCAACGTATTGAAATGCAGATTGCCGGCAAAATCGGGGATCGTCAGCACATTGCCTTCGACCCTGACGAAGCCTGGGTTACCACCGCGGTGCGAGACGTCCACCGAGCGCCTGGATGAGTCGCCGTCCAGGTCGACGTAGCTGGCGAGAAAAAAAGTGTCGGCCTTGCGTATCATCTCTTTCGCGGACTCGTCCAATTCGTGAAGGCATTGCACTGCAACGTCAGCTGAAGAACGCCCAACGCTGACCGGCTCGACACTTCGTAACTGGATGTATTGCGGGCAGTTGCCGAAAGCGTGCACGACGGAAACGGCAACACCGCCCGTTGAGGCGGCGCTGATGTTGCCGTTCATACGATTGCGCCGGCGGGTCTTCAGATCGATGCCGAGTAGTCCGATTGCGGCACCCGTTTGCAAGGCAGGCTTGACCGGATCACCGTCCGCGGGCAGACGGTCGAGTCGCAAAGTGCGTGGGTCGGGTGAGTGAACAAATCCTGGAGGTCCCTCGATCAACGTCGCCCAGGGCATGCCGTTCTCATCGACCGCACCCATCACCAGATAAGGCAGCTGGCTGTAAAACGAACGGTGCTGATCCGGCATGTAGTCGCGAACGACCTTTCGCCCAAAGTGTTCCATCTGCTGCGCCACGCCGACACTTTCCTGCAACCGCCGCTCACCGGCATGCCAGGGTGAAGCCCCCGGCTCGTCCGTTGTATTCATGATCACCTCTTGGTAGGTCACCTGTTTGTGGTCGCTGCGTTACTGCATAAGGGGCTCTGCAACTTGTGGCGTCTCGAACCAATGACGATCAGGCGTGGCAAAGCGCATTTTCTGACGGATGTACGTCGCGTTGTCAGCACTGGTCAGTTGTTCCAGCAGCACAAAAGCAACTTCAGCGGCGGTGCCTGGCCCGCTCGAAGTAATAATGTTGTCGTCAACCACGACCGGTCGATCGACGAACAGTGCACCTGTTTCCAGCAGTTGGTTCTTACGCTTGCCGCCTTCCTGGTGATAGGTCGTCGCATTCCTGCCACGCAACACCCCCGCTACACCCAGACATACCGACGACACGCAAACACTGGCAACGGGTTTGCCGGCTTCGACAAAATGGCGAATCGTCTGCAGAAATGGCTCACTGAGTGCTTCTTCATAAAATCCCGCCGGTTCAAAACCGCCTGGCAATGCCAGCGCGTCGAAGCTGCTGATATCGAGATCGCACAACAAAGATCCCGGATTAATGCTGAGACCAAACGTGGTAACGATTTTTCTGCGAAGGCCTGCGTTGACTAACTCTAGAGGACAATCACCGATCAGGTCGGCCCAGCCGAGCACGTCGGTAAAAGCGGCCATTTCCATCGGTTCGACGCCATTGGCGAGCAGCATGAGTACGCGTTTCATCGGGTAGTTATCTCCGCGGTGAAGCCTTTAAAAAACTGCCTGGACGCATGCTCTGCTTTTATCGCTTTGATGAGAACGGCCATAAAACGCAATCCACTGTTTCGCTGGCTGAAATGCTGGTTTGTATCGGTATGTAGCGACTGAGGGTTCAGACACGTTTCCATGCAGGGCACTGAGAATCGGACACACAGGGAACACAACGACCGGTTCAAATATCCCCGTCGCTTCTATCCCGCGCTCTCAAAGGAACATCCGATGAAAAAGATTTTTGCAGGTCTTGCCCTGGCTGCCGCAATGGTGAGTGCCAACGCTGCGCTGGCTGCGCCGGTCAAACCGACGGTCGTACTGGTTCACGGGGCTTTTGCCGATTCCAGCAGTTGGAATGGCGTTGTCAAAATTCTGGAAAAAGATGGCTATCCCGTGATCGCAGCTGCGAACCCGCTGCGCTCACTCAAGGGTGATGCGCAGTCGGTGGCCGATGTGCTCGCCAGCATCAAAACGCCGGTCGTGCTGGTCGGGCATTCCTATGGTGGCCCGGTCATCAGCGAAGCGGCTTACGGCAATGCCAACGTCAAAGCGCTGGTGTACGTCGCCGCCATTGCACCCGAAGCAGGCGAATCCACTGCACAATTGTCCGGTCGTTTTCCCGGCGGCACCCTGGGCCCGACCCTCGCCCCTCCGGTAGCCTTGGCTGACGGCGGCAAGGATCTGTATATCCAACAAGATAAATTCCACGAGCAATTTGCGGCGGACGTCTCTAACGCGGACGCCAGATTGATGGCCGCGACTCAACGTCCGGTCACAGTAGCCGCGCTCAACGAAGCATCGACCGAGCCGGCCTGGAAAACCATTCCTTCCTGGTTTGTTTATGGCGACGCGGATAAAAACATCCCGGCACAAGCGCAGGCCTTCATGGCTGAGCGGGCGCATGCGAAGCAGACCGTAGTGGTCAAAGGCGCGTCGCACGTGGTGATGGTGTCCAACCCGAAAGTGGTTGCCAGCCTGATCGAAAAGGCAGCGACCGCTAAATGATGGTTGTCAGCGACTTAAGGTTCGGGTCGCTGATCGTTTACAGCGCATCCGGCAGCAGTGCCGGATGTTCGCGCAGGCCCTCGACCATGTAGTCGACGAAGCTGCGCACTCTCATGGAGGCCCTGCGCCTTTCCCGGTAAACCACATGCACCGCAAGCGCTGGCAGCTCGAAAGGTTGCAGTACCCGGCACAATCGGCCGTTTTGCAAATAATCGTAAGCCGGATAACTCAGACAGCGCGTAAGCCCCGCGCCGTGCGCTGCGGCATCAAGAGCCGCTTGCGCAGTGGTGCAACTGATACGTGAGCGGGCCTTTAAGGTGCTCTGAATACCTTGTGTGGAAAAATCCCAGTGGATCTTCTCCCTGAACGTTTGTATGCCAATAAGCCGATGACTTTTCAGGTCCTCCGGATCGACAGGCACACCGTTGGCTTCCAGGTATTCGGGACTTCCACAGACGATCGAACGAACGTAGCCAACAGGTCGTGCGATCAACGATGAATTGGGCAGTCTTCCCACCAGCACGGCCACGTCCAGACCTTCCTCGTTCATGTTCGGAAAACGATCATGGTAATGGGCGAATACTTTGACCTCGGGATAAACCTCCATGTAATTGGCAAGTAGCGGCGTCATGACATAGCGGCTGAAAAGAAGCGGGAGCAATACCGTCAGATTGCCCTGGGCCTGAACATGCAGGCCTTTGGCAGATGCCTCTGCGTCTTCGATGCCTTTGAGGATGCGCGAGCAATCGGCCATGAATGCCGCCCCCGGCTCAGTCAACGAGACGCCACGCGTGCTTCGTTGCAGTAACGCCACGCCAAGACGCGCCTCCAGCCGGGCAATTGCGCGAACAACTGTCGGCCCGGAGACATTCAGACGACGTGCGGCTGCCGCCAGGCTCGGGCGCTCCGACAGCGCTTCAAACATGAGCATTTCATGAAAGCGATCCATCAGAGGATACTTTTTGCAGTGGGCCGGAGCGCTTTGTCAGCGCTCAGACGTTCCGTAAGGAAATCCACAAAGGTGCGCACCTTTGCGGGCACGCGGTTGCTCTTGAGGTACACGACCTGAATGGGCAAAGCCGGTGGTTCAAAATCCTGCAACACCACTTCCAGGTCGCCGGCCGCCACCTGACTGGCCACCTGGTAGGACAACACGCGCGTCACTCCCCAGCCCAGACAGGCAATGTTGATAGCCGCCTGATTAGCGGTCACCACCAGACGCGGATCGAAGCGAAAGCTCAATGGATTGCCTTCATGCTCGAATTGCCAGTCGCTTAACAAATGACTCGCCGAAGACATCACGATTTTGGCCGAGCTTAGTTCACCAGGGTGACGGGGCCTGCCGAATCGCTGGAAATAATCCGGAGCGCCACAAATCACCTGGCGCACTTCGCCCACCTTGATGCCGTGCTGATTATTCTCGTGCAAGTGGCCGATACGGATCGCCACATCAATGCCTTCATCGACCATGCTCGTCACGCGGTCAACCAATAACGCGTTGAGATTAACGGAAGGAAATTGATCCAGATACTCAGCCAGCAAAGGCGCAACGTACAACTCACCAAAGAGCACGGGCGCGGTCACCGTGAGGTGACCACAGGGAATCGAATAACTGCCGGCCGCGGCCTCCTCCGCTTCACTGAGCTCACCGAGTATGCGTCGGCAATCATCCAGATAGCGTTGACCCGCCTCGGTCAAGTGCAGGCTACGTGTGGTGCGCGACAGCAACTGAGTGCCGATGCGTTCCTCCATCGCGGCAATGGCACGGGTAACACTGGGCGGGGATATATTCAGACGACGGGCAGCGGCCGCGAAACCTTCTTCTTCGGCGACCGTCATGAAAATCTGCATTTCTTGAAAGCGATCCATAGGCGACTCTGCCGTGACACACATCCTGGACGATCAATGGAGCCTGCCCGGCAGGTTTCCCGGGCCGCTCCAACACTTCGATCAAACTTGCTGCAAGCCCTTGGCAGTGCGTTGCATACCCACAAAATTGGGCAGCGCCTCGATACTGCTTAACCAGGCACGCACGTTAGGATAGTCAGTCAACGCCACATTGCCTTCCGGGGCGTGTGAGATGTAGGTATAAGCCGCGACATCAGCGACGGTCGGTTTATCGCCCGCCAGGAATTTACTCTTACCCAACTCTTGCTCCATGACCGTGAGCAAACTGTGGGATTTACTGATTGCGTCCTCAGCGTTGTAACCAGCGCCGAACACAGTAATCAGTCGCGCTGTAGCAGGGCCCGAGTTGATCTGCCCGGCCGCGATCGACAACCAGCGCTGTACGTTCGCTTGCGCAACGGGATCGCTGGGCAGCCACTCACCGTTCCCGTATTTTGCAGCGAGATAGACCAGAATCGCATTCGAGTCAGCCAGTACGGTGCCGTTATCATCGATCACTGGTACTTGGCCGAGGCTGTTGAGCGCCAGGAACTCGGGCGTCTTGTGCGCGCCTTTCATTAGATCCACGAATATCAACTCCGTCGGCTGGCCGAGCAGTGACAGCATCAATTCGACGCGATGCGCGTGGCCTGACAATGGGTGACGGTAGAGTTTGATAGGTTGCTGGGACATGACCTGCTCCGGTTGTTATGAGTTCGACCCGGTGATCGCGTCGATGGAGCGATCTTGCCTCTGTCTTCCAAACAGCGGAATTACCACAATTCACAATCCAGCATTTCATCCGGCGTAATGATCAATACGCTCCAGTTACTTCACGCTTGCTGATCCCAGCATCAGATCCATGAACGCCACCGAGGCTGCGCTGTGGTAGTTATTCTTGCGCCTGAGCACCGACACGCCACGTTGAGGCGCTCTGTCGAGCAAGGCCAGTTTGTGCAACGCGCGATCCTGAGTGGCGATGGGTTCCGGGAGGATGGTAGCGACAGCCGTGTTGCGGATGACTTCCAGCAAGGTATTCACGGAGTTGACCTGAATCGCCACCTTTGGCGTGATGTTCAACCGGGCGAAGTATTCGTCGATACACACGCGGGTGGCGAAATCCGGGGTCAGCAAGGCGAAATCCAGTTGCGCCAGTTGCTCGGACGTCAAGGCGTCCTGGTAGTCATACAGTGGATGAGCGTGGCCGACCATCAGCCCCAGTGTCTCAATGAAAGCCGGGATTGATTCGATATCGGCGTTGCGCACCTGGTCAAATGCAACCGCAATGTCCAGCGAATCATTGACGAGCCCCGTTTCGATGTCGCCCATCGACAGCTCGAAAATCTCCAGATGAATATTCGGGAATTGCGAGATGTAATCGCGCACTAATGGGCCCAAAACGTACGCCATGAAAGTGGGGGCCATGGCGAGCCTTAATGTGCCGCGGGACAGGTCCTTAACGTCGTGCAAGGCCCGTTTGCCCGCCGCCAGTTCCACCAGAACGCGACGGGCACACTCGATGTAGGCCAGCCCTGCATCGGTGGGCCTGACAGTACGGGAAGTTCGATCAAACAGGCTGACGCCAAGGGTTTCTTCAAGTTGCCGTATCTGTTGCGACAATGTCGGCTGAGACACATGAAGAACTTCTGCAGCCCGGGTAAAGCCACCGTGGTCAGCAACTGCCAGCAAATACCGCAGATGTCTCAGCAGCATGGGGTTACCTGAAGGTTAAAGACGGAAATGCAGTGTATATCGCCCCTTCACTGACTAACCACCGCCGTGCCGAGAGTTGCCAAATGGGTTCGTACTGACTGAGCAAATCCTCGCAGGAACAGATCGCCTCGGTACAGCAGCCGGGTGTCGGCTCCCAGCCCATTAAAGATGCCAGCGAATTCCATCGCGAAGTAACCACCGCTGACCACCAGGATGCGCTTAGGTAGTTGTTTCAGGAAGAATGCTTCATTGGAGGTAATCGCATGCTCGCTCATTTCAGTTCTCTGTCAGGACTGCACAAGGTTTTCATTCACGGGATAACAAGCGCTGTATCACCGAGGTGAAAAGCCTTGAGAGCAGGCCCTTGTCTGAGCGTGACTGGCAGCCGTCTGTCATCCCTTGTGCGCTGGTTTCGCTCGCCAGAGCGCCCATGAATTGGGGCAGCAGGAAACCCGCTTCATGCTCGCGATGAAGCACGATTGAAGTGTCTGGATAAGCGCTACGCGTGCAAGGTTCAGTGGTGCCAATCATTGGAAATCTCCCGGTTGCAGAAAGCGCTGCGGCAACTCAAGTTGTCGCTTGCGTGTGGGATCAGTTTCACCAACAAAGGCAGTTCAGAGAACGGGCAGAGATGTCATGGCTTAATTGTGCAGGGTGAAACAATGGCGGGAGCGACCTGTTGAAGAACGCTCACCGGCTTACATCTCGGACGGGTCGTAACTATTCACATTGGGCACCTGCAGATGCAGGCGACCGAGCAGATCAACCAGCGTGTCGACCTCTGCGGCGGACAGGCCGCTGAGCAGTCGAGCTTCACGCTCAAGCGCCACTTTGAGCACCCGGTCATGCAGTTCTTTACCGCTGGCGGTCAAGCGCACGGTGTAACGTCGTGCATCCTTTGGATCAAGCTGACTGGTGATTCGCCCGGCCGCTTCCAGGCTCTGCAATGAACGACTGACTGCGCTCTTGTCGAGCCCGATGGCCTGGCAGATTCGGTTAGCGGTGATGTCGGATTCAACGGCCAGCATCGAAAGCATTCGCCATTCCACCACGCCAATTCCGAAATGTTTGCGGTAGCACTGGGAAGCACCCGTAGCGAGTTTGTTCGCCAAAAAGGTCACCAGGCCGGGCACGTAGCGCGACAGGTTCAGTTGTGTATCAGTAGACATCAACAAAACACCACAGGTCGAAGACCATTAAAATTGGTTGACACCGCAACCATCTAGGCTGAAGATTTACTCCGCCAGGCGCTACGGGCAATAGCCCGCATGATACGCCGTAGCACAACCTCAAAAAAATAATTATCAGGTCTTGCTCATGAACCTTCGCCAATTGTGCTTCTTCCTGGTGTCCGCGACTTCCCCACTTCCCTGCGCCTTTTCTCCTGGTTGATTAGTCACCCGCGCCACCCCTTTTGCGCCTCGTTTTTTCAGCAGCCACTTCACTGTGGAGGGAGAACTCATGCTTCAAGTCAACGTCACCCGCAAAGCAGTCGAAGCCGACGGCATTTGCAGCTTCGAGCTGTGCGCTGCCGACGGCAGTCCACTGCCAGCGTTCGAAGCAGGTGCGCATATCGACATACACATTGCCAACGGTCTCATCCGCCAGTATTCGCTGTGCAATGACTCCAGGGAGCGCCATCGATATGTGATCAGCGTCCTCAAGGACCCGGCCTCACGCGGCGGATCCAGTGCGATGCACGAGCAGATCAGCCAAGGGCAGACGCTCAGCATCAGCGCGCCGCGCAACCTTTTTGCGCTCGATAACTCAGCGCAACGCCACTTACTGTTTGGCGGCGGCATTGGCATCACGCCGATGCTGGCGATGGCGCATGAGCTTCACCAGCAAGGTGCGGATTTCGAGCTCCATTACAGCTTCCGATGCCGCGAGCGCGCGGCGTTTCTTCAATTGCTTGGACAAGC
Source organism: Pseudomonas fluorescens (assembly GCF_902497625.1). Taxonomy (GTDB): domain Bacteria; phylum Pseudomonadota; class Gammaproteobacteria; order Pseudomonadales; family Pseudomonadaceae; genus Aquipseudomonas; species Aquipseudomonas fluorescens_BQ. The sequence goes on from NZ_CABVGX010000021.1 coordinate 94,058, forward strand.
GCCTTTCGCCAGTCGCGTGCATTTGCACGACGACAGCGGTTCGCCCGAGCAGAAACTTGCTGCCGCCGCGCTGCTCGCCGCGCCGGACCGTACGAGCCACCTGTATGTATGCGGCCCGGCCGGGTTCATGAGTTTCATCCTCGACACCGCGCAGGCAGCTGGCTGGCCCGAAGACCAGGTGCACAGAGAATTCTTCGCTGCTGCGCCGATCGATCAACGCGGCGATACGCCCTTCGAAGTTCAGCTCGCCAGCAGCGGGCAGATTTTTTATATCCCTGCCGACCGCACGGTTTTCGAGGTGCTCGATGAGGCCGGAATCGAGATCGAGTCCTCGTGTGAGCAAGGCGTCTGCGGGACCTGTATCACCGGCCTGCTCGACGGCATTGCCGATCATCGCGACCAGTTCCTCACAGCCGCAGAACACGCCAGCAATGACCGGTTCACGCCTTGCTGTTCACGTGCCAAATCGCCGCGCCTGGTATTGGACCTTTGACCCTGACCCGAGCCGTGACCGCTCGCTGGAGAACACCATGACTACCGCTACCCTGCCCCTTGCCCTTGAGATTGCCCCGCCCGCCGTGCCGAGTTTTCCCCTTGATCAATGGTACGTCGCAGCCTTGGGCTGGGAACTCAAGGATCAACCGATCGGCCGCACGCTGCTGAACAAACCTGTGGTGCTCTTTCGCACGGCTGATAACCAGGTTGCCGCACTCGAAGACCGCTGCTGCCACCGGGCGCTGCCACTGTCCAACGGCACGGTGGAAGAACGTGGCTTGCGCTGCGGCTATCACGGCCTGCTGTTCAACGACGGCGGCCAATGCATCGAGATTCCCGGCCAGGACAAGATTCCGAGCAAAGCCAGGGTGCCGGCTTATCACGTTCGCGAGGTGGATCAGATAATCTGGATCTGGTTCGGCAGCGCCGATCATCCGGAACCGACCTTCGCGCCGCCGGCGTACGACGTCCATAGCAGCGGAAAATACCTGTTCGACGGGGATGTCTATCACTACGATGCGCCCTATCAGCTTATCCACGACAACCTCATGGACCTGAGCCATCTGGGCTATGTGCATCTGCGCACCATCGGCGGCAACGCGAGCATCCACATGAACGCGCAAATGAATGTGGACGGCGACGACTCGATGGTTCGCGTGGTTCGTCATATGCCCGATTCAGTGCCGCCCCCGACCTATTCCGCCGCCTACCCGTTTAAAGGCAACATTGATCGCTGGCAGGAAATCGAATTCCACATCAATCACTTGCGCATCTGGACTGGCGCGATAGACGCCGGGACCGACGATCTGCACAACCCTGATCGCGGCGGCTTTCATATGCGCGGCTTCCACGGCGTGACCCCGGAAACCGAAACATCGAGCCATTACTTCTGGACCATGGCCACCAATCCTGAGAGCGATCCCGAAGCGGTCAAGGCCAGAGTAATCGAGCAGACCATGCTGACGTTCGACGAAGACAAGCTGGTGATCGAAGCGCAATACCAGAACATGTGCCGGTTCGGCACGCGTCCGATGATCGATATTCACGTCGACGTGGGGGCCAACCGTGCCCGTAGAATTATCGAGCGATTGCGCAATACGGCTGGCTGAGCAGGTGTTCGTGCTAACCCAACGATGTTGCTGAAGAGAGCGGTTGCGAGGCGGCACCGGACTGAAGCTCCGGTGCCGCACTCACCCATGTTGCTGCGCTAGCGCGGCGGGAACACCACACCAACCTGCCGGGCATAGTTCATCCATGCCACCTTGAGGCGTTCGACGGTTTGCGGTTGGGACGCGGCCAGGTCGTGGGTCTCACCGCGATCCTTCGCGATATCGAACAGCTGCCATTGCGGCGGCTGGGCCTGGTCGCCGAACCCTGCTTGCGGGCGCATGCCCAGCAACTTGAGGTTGCCCTCGCGGTAGTAAGCGTTGCCGAACAGTTCTCCGGCCAGGCTGCCATCGCGGTGCGGGCTGCCTTTGCCTTCGAGCATGGGCAGGATTGATTTGCCGGTGATCGGGTGCTTGCCCGCCTCGCCTGTCTGCTCGCTTGGCAGGGCGATGCCCGCCAGCTCGAGAAAGGTCGGTGCCAGGTCATCCACCCGTGTCACGCCCCGTTCCACGCCTTGGCGGCTCAGTGTTTTAGGCAAGTGCATGATGGCCGGCACACTGATTCCGCCTTCGGCCGTGGTGCCCTTGAACAAGTGAAACGGCGCGGCGCTGACTTCGGCCCAGCGCAGGCCATAATCGATCTGCGAACCCGCCTGCCCCATGTTGGCGAAGCTGTTGTCGGTGCGCGCGCCGGGCGGGTAGAACCGGGCATGGTTTTCTCCAGCGGCGCCGTTGTCGGACATGAACACGATCAGGGTGTTGTCGTACTGGCCGCTTTGGCGCAGGTAATCCACCAGTCGCCCGATGTTGTGGTCGAGGTTATCGACCATGGCGGCGTAGATTTCCATCTTCCGCGCTTCGATCTTTCGCTGCTCGCCACTTAATAGCTCCCAACCCGGCAGCTTTGGATTGGCCGGCAGTGGCTGCGCCGGTTGAGCGTCGTTGGCCAGCAAACCGAGCTTCTTCATCCGCTCGATACGCGCCAGGCGCACAGTGTCGTAGCCCTGATCGAAGCGACCGCGGTATTTGTCGAGGTAGTCCTTGGGTGCTTGCAACGGCCAGTGTGGCGCGGTATAGGCGGCGTAGGCGAAAAACGGTTTGCCGTCCTTGCGGTTATTCTGCAGGTAGCTGATCAGCTTGTCAGTGTAGAAATCGGTGGAATAGAAATCCGCCGGGAGCTCCACCGGTTTGCCGTTTTCACGGTACTGCACCTGCTCGAGTTTGGTCGGTTCAAGCGCTGATGGCTTGAAGTGCGCCGCCCCTCCTTCCAGCAAGGTAAAAGACTGCTCGAAACCCCGCCGATCCGGGCCTTGATCTGCCTCCAGCCCCAAGTGCCATTTGCCGACCATCAGCGTGCCGTAGCCGCCCGCCTTGAGCATTTCGGCCACCGAGTAGGCACGCGGGTTCAGATACCCCTCATACCCCGGTTTGCCCCGTTGAAACGGCTGCAGGGCTTCCTCCATGGTGCCCAGTCCGACAAGGTGATTGTCGGTGCCAGACATCAACATCGAACGCGTGATCGAGCAGGTCGGCGCTGCGTACATGCTGGTGAATTGCACGCCTTGACTGGCCAGTTGATCAAGCGTGGGTGTGTGGATCTCGCCGCCATAAGTGCCCAGGTCGGAATACCCCAGATCGTCGGCGAGAATCAGCAGAATATTGGGTTGACTGGCGGCCGTGGCCGCGCCGCTGCCCAAGCTCAGCGCGCATAACAGTGCCGTCAGCGGCAGTCGTAATAAAGCCATCGGTTTTCTCTTATTGTCATTGAACGAACGCCTGCATCAGTCGGATTAGGCTTCGAAAATGGCCACCGCGCGCACGAAGCCTGCCGACGCGTGCCGGATCTTGTAGGGAAAGCATGACACCGTGAAGCCGCTGGCTGGCAAGGACTCCAGGTTGGCGAGTTTTTCCATCTGGCCATAGCCGATATCGCGTCCGGCCTTGTGCCCTTCCCAGATGATCGAAGCGTCGCCACCGGCGGCGAATCTCTCGCGGGTGTATTTGAACGGTGCGTCCCAGCTCCACGCATCGGTGCCGACCACACGTACGCCACGCTCCAGCAAATACATCGTGGCTTCGCGGCCCATGCCGATGCCCGCGTCCAGATAACCCGGTTGACCGAATAACGCACCGGCGCGGGTATTGACCAGCACGATGTCCAGCGGCTGCAGCACATGGTCGATGCGCGCCAGTTCGGCTTCGACCTGCGCTGCCGTCACCACATGACCGTCCGCCAGGTGCCGGAAATCCAGTTTCACCCCCGGTTGCAGGCACCAGTCCAGCGGTAACTCGTCGATGCCGAAAGCCGGTTGCCCGCCATCGGTGGTCGAGGCGTAATGCCAAGGCGCGTCCATGTGCGTGCCGCTGTGGGTGGTGATCTGAAGGCGCTCGGCGGCCCAGGATTCGTTGCCGGGCATCTGCTCCAGTTGCAGCCCGGGAAACATCGCGGCCATTTCCGGCCAGCCTTGCTGATGGTCCATGTAATCGATCCTGGGCAGCAGCGGCGGCGGATCGGTGTAAGGATTGTTGTCGAGGGTGACCGACAGGTCGACAAGGCGCCGCTCAGGCTTGGCTGGCTGTGACATCAAGAGTCTCTCCGGTGATCGGCAGGTGCCGTGGGGGTGCGGGATTCAGGGCGTTGCGAATCAGCCCGGCAGCGTTGCCGTCATGGCTGAAACCGGCGGCGCGGGCTTGTGGGGTTTTCAGCGCAGGCATGCGCCCGAACAAGGCTTCGAGGGCGGGGTCGGCGGCGTAGCTGATCAGCTGGCGGCGATCCTGGCCGTACGCCGTCGCCAGGGCATCGACGATTTGCCCGATCGACAAATGCAGCACCGGCAATTGCCACACCCGACCAGGCTGTGCGGCGCTGTCCATCTCGGCCGCATGGATCAGGTTATTCACGCAGCAACGTGCCGACATCCACCAGGCGGTGGCCTCTGGCGACACCGGGCAACGATAGACAACGCCTTCGGCGAACGAGCGCATCAAGTCGCTCATGAACGCCGAGCGCAATCCGTTGGGCTCACGCGGGCGGGCGACGATACCGGGCAGGCGCAGCGCACGCCCGTCGACATCGCCACGTCGACCCAGGTCAATCACAGCGGCCTCGACCATGGCTTTGTGCGCGCCGTAAGAGAGTTCGGGCCGCAGTTCGGCGTGCTCATTCATCTTCGCCGGCAACTGGCCGCCGTACACCGCGACGCTGCTGGCGTACACCAACACCGGCGGCCGCTCCTTGTCGCGCAGTTGATCGAGTAGCTCAAGGCTGGCCAGCAAGTTGATCTGATAACCCAATTCATAGTGGTCTTCAGCGGCGCCGCCCGGAACGCTCGCCAGATGAAACACCACGTCGATGCCGTCGGCCAGCACCCGACGCATTAATGTCTTGTCGCTGAGGCTGCCGGGGTGACGGCGCACTCGCGGGTCCTCGGGTACGCCGTGTAACTCTGTATCCAGGACCAACAACGCGCGGATCGTCCGTTCGCGCAAACGGCCCCGTGCCAACAGGCAGCGGACCAACTCGCGACCGACAAAACCGTTGGCGCCGGTAATCAACACACGCATATGCCGCTCCTCAGCCTTGAGCCTGAACGACACGCTGGTCGATCGCCCCGAACAACGACTTGCCATCGCTGCCGAGTACGTCCATGTGCACGCGATCGCCGAAGCGCATGTAGGCGGTTTTGGCCGCGCCATGCTCGATCATCTCGATGGCCCGGCGCTCGGCAATGCAGGCCGATCCGGCACTGCGTTCGGCGTTGGACACAGTGCCGGAACCAATCAACGTGCCTGCGCCCAGGCGGCGAGTCAGTGCCGCGTGGGCGATCAGCTGGCCAAAATCGAAGGTCATCTGCGCGCCGTGCGGCTGGCCGAACCATTGGCCATTCCATTGCACTTGCAGTGGCAGGTGCACACGACCGTCGTGCCAGGCATCGCCCAACTCATCCGGAGTGATTGCCAGAGGGGCGAAGCTGGACGACGGTTTGGCCTGCAGGAAACCGAAACCGGTGCGCATTTCCCTTGGTGCCAAGGCGCGCAGGCTGACGTCATTGATCTGCAGAATCAGTTTGATGTGTGTCAGTGCCTGCTCGGCCGAACAGCCCATTGGCACGTCATCCACCAACACCACGAACTCGCCTTCGAAGTCGATGCCCTGACTTTCGCTCGGCAGCGCAATGTCGTCACGCCCGCCGATAAAATCGTCGCCGGCGCCCTGATACATCAACGGTGTGGTTTCAGCACCGTCGATGGGCTCTAGATTGAAAGCCTTTTGCATCAGCGCGCCGTGGCTGAGAAACGCCGAGCCATCGCACCACTGATAAGCGCGCGGCAACGGCGCCATGGCCCGAGCTGGATCGAACGGCAGCCGTTGATCAACATCTCCGGTATTCAACGCGTTGGCCAGAGCAAGCAACTGCGGTGCGGCACTGCTCCAGTGTTCGATCGCGTGCTGCAAGGTCGGCGCTACGTGACTGGCATCCAGCGCCCATAGCCCGTCACTCGACACCACCACCAGTTGACCATCACGACTGCCGTCTTTCAGGGTTGCCAGTTTCATCATTCAGCTCCATGGTCATTGCGTGGCTCGAACTCGGCGGCAAAGCGTCCGTCGAGAAGGATGAAGACCATGCGTGCCATGGCTTCGGTGCGGTTACTCCAGGCGTGATTGGTCCCGCGTTGCACGACGACGTCGCCGCGATTGAGGTGAACCTCGCCCTCATCCAGCACCAGCCATACCTCGCCCTCAGTGACGATGCCGTAGTCGAGTGTTTCGGTGCGGTGCATGAGTTTGTGCCGCGCGTTGGTCTGGCCGGTGCCGGCCTGGCACTCGCCAATTTCGGCAAAGACCGCCGCAGCATTTTCCGCGCTCAGTGCGCTGTGCAGGCTGTCCGGCGGGATGTCCACCACGCGGATCACGCTGCCGTGGGGGGCGGGGCTCAGTTGCAGGGGTTTTACCGTGGGGTCATCGGCGTTATCCAGCACTGCCGGGCTGGCGCTGCTGCTCCACAGCTCGTGAAACACCGTGCCGGGCACCGCCGCTAACGGGAAGACGTTGGCGGCCGGGCCACTGCTGACCACCACGGCCTGACTTTTACCGTTGTGTCCGGTGACCACGCGTTTGAATTCTGGAAGTGCTTGCATGATTTTTCCTCGTTCAGTGGCCATTGCCAATTGTGCTGCGACCAGACGCGGTGGCGCTGAGCGTCAGACCACAGAGCCTCGGCACCGCCAGGCAGAAAAGCGCCACCAGAATCTGCAACCAGCCAATGACGGCCAGCGCCTGGGGTAACGCCGACGTGACGCCGGCGCTGATACCCAGTACCACCAGCGGGCTGATAAATTCGCCGGCGAAGATGGCCGCAGTGAAACAGCCCGCCGCCCTGCCCCGCTGATGAAAATCGACCTGCGCCATGATCCAGGTGATCAGGGTCGGCAGCATCAAACCGATGCCCAGGCCGTTGATCAACACGGCGACGACCACCTGCGCGTGACTGGCGGCATTCGCCATCAACAGGCCGCCCGCACCGGCGAGTACATAGGCGATCAACAACAGATGCTGACTGCGCACGCCGCTGAACAGCCGAAAACTCAGCGCGCCGACCAGCACGCCCAACTGGTTCGCACCCATGGTCATGCCGATTTGCTGTGGCGCATCCACATGCAGCAGGTTCAGCAGATACCCCGCCTGCACCGGCACGATAAACAGGCTGAGGCCCGCCAGCATGGACACCGCATACATCGGCATCAGGGCACGCCAAGGGAAGGTTGCCGCCGCGACGGCCGCGAGGGGTGAAGGCTGCTCGCTGGCTGCTCGCGGTTGAGGCTCCCAGAGTTTCCAGGCCATCAACGGCAGAAATACCAGGCCCACGGCATACAGGGCGAACGGCGTGCGCCAGTCGTTTTGGCCGAGAAAGCCGCCCAGGGCGATGAACACCGCCGCAGACAACGAGGTCGCAACCATTTGCAAGGCGAACAGGCGTTCGCGTCGGGCGCCGCTGTAATAGTCGCCCATCAGCGTCGTGCAGCAGGTCATGATGCCCGCCTCGGCAAGGCCGATGCCCGCACGACTGGCGACGATCGCCGGCAGCGAGTCGAGCCACAGCGGCAGCACACCGCAGACCACATACAACGCCATGCTTGCCAGCAACAAGGGTTTGCGCCCCAGACGGTCAACAATCACCCCGGCGAAAGGCGCCAGGAGCGCGATCATCAACGCTGGCAGCGTCAGCACTATCGGCACCAGCACGGCGCTGCCGGTGACCTCGGCGAAGTGCGCCTGCATCTTCGGTAAAACAGGTGCCAGCAACACCGCGCCCAGCACCGGCAGGCAGCTGCCCAACAGCAGCAGCAAGGACTGGGTCAGGCCGGCTTGGCGGGCGTGATTTGCACTACTGGTTTCAGCGCCCATGGCAACTCTCCCGGGTGCGCAACGGTTGATTGTCGGCGATCAATGCCGTGTCCGGTGCCGCAACGTTGAGTACGTTGACG
>NZ_CABVGX010000022.1:0-95000 GCF_902497625.1 Pseudomonas fluorescens
GTCCTGCACGCTGATCCAGCCTTCGGCGAAACCTGGCAGGCTGCGCACGTCGGCAGCGACGTCCAGAATGATGCCGTCCAGGCTGTAGACGCAAGGTGTGGCGGCAATGCCGGCCTCGGTCAGCAAGCCGAGATAGGCATCGCGACTGTGGTGTCGTCGATTGACCCGCAGGATCATCGGCGGATGCGCGTTGTTGGCTGCGCAAATGGCTTCCCACTGCTCAGGCCAGAACGCTTTGAGGGACTTTTGCAGCCAGCGCGGGTGGGCGGTGCGCACCACCGGGTCGTGTTCCAGCTCGGCGAGCAGTGTTTCGCTTTCACGCTGGGCGCGCCGCAGCACGGCGTTGAGCAAGGCCTTGGCCCACGGCTTTTTCAGCTTGTCGGCACAGCCGACGGTTTCGCCGATAGCGGCGTGGGCCGGCACGCGGGTGTAGAGCAACTGGTACAAACCTACCAGCAGCAGCGCCTCGACATCGGCGTCCGCAGCCTTGAAGGGTTTCTGCAGCAACTTCGCCGCCAGCGCCGACAATCGTGGCTGCCAGCGGGCGGTGCCGAAGGCCAGATCCTGAGTGAAGCCGCGATCGCGGTCTTCAACCTTGTCCATCTGCGTGGGCAACGAACTGTTGAGGGAGGCTTTTCCGTTGAGTACAGCCGCCAGGGCCTTGGCGGCAGCCAGACGCGGGTTCATTGAGCGTCCGCCGCTTGGCCGGGAGCTGTTTGCCCGAGAACCGTGCCCACAGCGAATTTTTCACGACGGCTGTTGAACAGATCGCTGAAATTCAACGCCTTGCCACCCGGCAGTTGCACGCGCGTCAGGCACAGCGCTTGCTCACCGCAAGCGACGATCAGGCCGTCCTTGCTGGCGCTGAGGATTTCACCTGGCGTGCCTTGCCCTTCAGCGAGGCTCGCGGCCAGCACTTTCAGTGCTTCGTCGTTAAGTGTGCTGTGGGTGACCGGCCAGGGATTGAAGGCACGGACCAGACGCTCCAGCTCAACGGCCGGGCGACTCCAGTCGATGCGCGCTTCGTCCTTGTTCAATTTATGCGCGTAGGTGGCGAGGCTGTCGTTCTGCCCTTCGCCTGTCAGCGTCCCGGCGGCGAGGCCGGCGATGGCTTCAAGCACTGCCGGCGGACCGATCTCGGCCAAACGGTCATGCAAACTGCCGCCGGTGTCTTCAGCGCTGATGGGCGTTGTCGCTTTGAGCAGCATCGGCCCGGTGTCGAGACCCAGTTCCATGCGCATTACGGTGACACCACTTTCAGCGTCCCCCGCTTCGACGGCACGCTGGATCGGCGCCGCACCGCGCCAACGCGGCAACAACGACGCGTGACTGTTGATGCAACCCAGGCGCGGAATGTCCAGCACCACTTGCGGCAGGATCAGACCGTAGGCGACCACCACGAGCAAATCCGCTTTCAACGCGGCCAGCTCCGCTTGCGCATCTTCATTGCGCAGCGTCGGCGGTTGCATGACCGGAAGGTTGTTTTCCAGAGCAAGTTGCTTGACCGGGCTTGGCATCAGCTTTTGCCCACGGCCCGCCGGACGGTCCGGCTGGGTGTAGACCGCGACGATCTCGTAAGGGCTGGCGAGCAGGGCCTTGAGGTGTTCGGCGGCGAACTCCGGGGTGCCGGCGAAAACGATGCGCAGTGGCTCAGTCATGGAAACTCTCTATTACAAAGCAGTCGCAAAAGAAAAAGGCTTGCCGCAGCAAGCCTTTGCAAAGGAGGGCATCAAGCGTTCTGGCGGTGGAGCTTTTCCAGTTTTTTCTTGATTCGATCGCGCTTGAGATTGGACAGGTAATCGACGAACAATTTGCCGTTAAGGTGATCGCATTCGTGCTGGATGCACACGGCGAGCAGGCCTTCGGCGATCAGTTCATAGGGCTGGCCGTCGCGGTTCAGTGCCTTGATCCTCACCTTCTGCGGTCGGTCGACGTTTTCGTAAAAACCCGGCACCGAGAGGCAGCCTTCCTGGTATTGCTCCATCTCGTCGGTCAGCGTTTCGAACTCGGGGTTGATGAACACCCGGGGCTCGCTGCGATCTTCGGAGAGGTCCATCACGACGATACGTTTGTGCACGTTGACCTGGGTCGCGGCGAGGCCGATGCCTGGCGCTTCATACATTGTTTCAAACATATCATCGACCAACTGACGCACTTCGTCGTCCACTACGGCCACAGGTTTGGCGATAGTGCGCAGACGCGAGTCGGGAAATTCGAGGATGTCTAAAATGGCCATAAGCGTATTTGCTGCACGTGTGAGGTAAAATCGGGTCGATGGCCTGGCGGGTCCGAAGATGCCGGCTACCGTTGTGAAACGAATCTCCCCCTTCCTTTCGTGAAGCCTTTTCAGCAAAGTCTTCCCTGAAAAAAGCCAGGAGCGAGCCACGAAGGCTCCGGCGTTTCACGCGAACGCACATAATAAAGGGATTCACCGCATGAGGAAATCACTACTCGCCCTGCTCCTTCTGGCTTCGGCCGGTTTTGCGCATGGGCAAGTGCAGCTCAGGGAAGGTTTTCCACAGCAATACACGGTGGTTACCGGGGACACACTCTGGGACATTTCGGGAAAATTCCTCCGTGAGCCATGGAAGTGGCCGGAGCTGTGGCAGGTCAATCCGCAGATCGACAACCCCAACCTGATCTACCCCGGCGACTTGCTGACGCTGGTCTACGTCAACGGTCAGCCGCGTCTGACGCTGGGTCGCGGCGCCTCCAGAGGTACGATCAAGCTATCGCCGAAGGTACGCAGCTCGCCGGTGGCCGATGCCATCCCGAGCATCCCGCTCAAGTCGATCAACAGCTTCCTGCTCAGCAACCGCATCGTCGACAAGGTTGAAGATTTTGACCAGGCGCCATACATCGTCGCGGGCGATGCCGAGCGTGTGCTCAGCGGTACCGGTGATCGAATTTTTGCGCGTGGACAGTTTGATCCAGCTCAACCGGTCTATGGCATCTTCCGCCAGGGCAAGGTTTATACCGATCCCGAAACCAAAGAATTCCTAGGCATCAACGCTGACGACATCGGGGGCGGTGAAATCGTCGCTACCGAAGGTGACGTCGCAACGTTGGCGCTGCAGCGCACCACACAGGAAGTAAGGCTGGGCGACCGCTTGTTCAGCAGTGAAGAACGCTCGATCAATTCGACCTTCATGCCCAGCGCGCCTACGGCAGATATTGATGGCCTGATCATCGATGTGCCACGCGGGGTAACGCAGATCGGGGCGCTGGACGTGGTCACGCTGAACAAGGGGCAGCGCGACGGGCTCGCCGAGGGTAACGTGCTGGTGGTGATGAAAACCGGCGAAACCGTGCGAGACCGCATCACCGGTCAGCCAGTGAAAATTCCCGATGAACGCGCTGGCCTGCTGATGGTTTTTCGCACCTACGACAAGCTCAGTTACGGTCTGGTATTGAACGCCTCACGCTCGTTGGCGGTGCTGGACAAGGTGCGGAATCCTTAGCCAGCTTCGCAAGTTACCAACAGAGTTATCCACAGCTTGTTCCCGTTTGAACGGGGCTTTAATGATCAAGGATGATCCATGTCGCTGTCTGTTTTTGCACCGGTCTCCCCTGCGGAGCTGGAAGCCCGTTTACGTCTGCATCGTTTGCCGGAACTCGGGCCTGCGCGTTTCAAGAAACTGCTGGAAGCCTTCGGATCGGCGTCCAGCGCCATCACTGCACCTGCCAGCGCCTGGCGTGCTTTGGGCTTGCCACTGGCGTGTTCAGAGGCCAGGCGATCGAGTGAAGTGCGCGACGGCGCCGGTCACGCGCTGGCCTGGCTAGAGCGTCCGGGCCAGCATTTGCTGATGTGGGACCAGCCTGACTACCCTGCACTCCTCGCTGAAATAAGCGACGCACCGCCGCTGTTATTCGTCGCCGGCGATCCCGGTATTCTGGAAAAACCACAACTGGCGATGGTCGGCAGTCGCAGTGCATCACGTCCTGGTGTGGACACGGCGGCCGCTTTTTCGCGCAGCTTGGCCAGCGCCGGATTTGTCATCACCAGCGGCCTCGCGCTCGGGATCGATGCCGCCGCGCACCAGGCTGCTCTGGACGTTGGCGGGCAAACGGTAGGGGTACTTGGCACGGGACTTGAAAAGTTTTATCCACAGCGCAATCGGCGCCTGGCCGACGCGATGATTGCGTCAGGTAGCGCGGTGCTTTCCGAGTTCCCGCTGGACGCCGGGCCGAGCGCAAGCAACTTCCCCCGGCGCAACCGGATCATCAGCGGTTTGTCCCTGGGTGTGCTGGTGGTCGAGGCCAGTGTAGCCAGCGGTTCGTTGATCACGGCGAGGCTGGCTGCGGAACAGGGTCGTGAGGTGTACGCGATTCCAGGATCGATTCATCATCCCGGTGCGCGCGGTTGTCACCAGTTGATTCGCGACGGTGCGGTGCTGGTCGAAACCATCGAGCACATCCTCGAAGCCCTGCGTGGCTGGCAGCAGTTGCCGCTGTGTCTTGAAGCTCCAGCGGTGAGCCATCCTTTGCTTGAGCTTTTGCATGCCGCACCCCATACCAGCCAGGCGTTGGCAGACAGCAGCGGTTGGTCATTGCCAAAAGTGCTGGCGGCGTTGACCGAGCTAGAGATGGAGGGTCGTGCGGTCTGTGAAAACGGGCGCTGGTTTGCACGGGTGAGCTAGGTTTTACGAGGAAGATCGGTAAACTGCGCAGAGCCTAATTCCGGAGAGTTTTTCATGGTCAACAGTTGGCGTGTGCAACAAGCCGCGCAAGCCATTCGCGCAGGGGCGGTGATTGCCTACCCAACCGAAGCGGTCTGGGGCCTGGGTTGCGACCCGTGGGATGAAGAAGCGGTAGAACGCCTGTTGCTGATCAAGGGCCGGGCTGTGGATAAGGGCCTGATTCTGGTGGCCGACAATATTCGTCAGTTCGACTTCCTGTTCGACGACTTCCCTGAGTTGTGGATGGACCGCATGGCCAGCACCTGGCCCGGGCCGAATACCTGGCTGGTCCCGCATCAGAATATGCTGCCGCAGTGGATCACCGGGGTGCATGAAACAGTGGCGCTACGGGTTAGTGATCATCCGTTGGTGCGGGATTTGTGCGCGGTGGTCGGGCCTTTGGTGTCGACCTCGGCAAATCCACAAGGCCGGCCGGCGGCGCGCACGCGTATTCGTGTGGAGCAATATTTCCGTGGGCAGATCGATCTGGTGCTGGGCGGGAATCTGGGCGGGCGCAAGAACCCGAGCGTGATCCGCGATCTGGCGACAGGGAACGTTATTCGCCCGGATTGAGACCGAGGTGGCCCCATTCGCGGGCAAGCCCGCTCCCACAGTGGATTTTCAGTGAGCACAGATTCCGTGTTCAACAATAATCGAGGGTGGGAGCGGGCTTGCTCGCGATGAGGCCCTGGTAGCAATCCTACGTCTCAAGGTAACAAAATGGTCGAGCCCGTCGTGCGCCGCGCCGACAACTCGGTCTGTGCCTTCGCCGCTTCAGCCAGTGGGTATTGCTGGCTGATGTCCACCTTCAGCTTGCCACTGCTGATCATCTCGAACAGCTCATCGGCCATGCGCTGCAGATTCTCGGCATTGTTGGCGTAGGTCGCCAGCGTCGGCCGAGTGACATACAGCGAACCTTTCGCTGCCAGAATCCCCAGATTCACGCCATCAACGGCGCCTGACGCATTGCCGAAACTCACCAGCAAACCGCGCGGCGCAACACTGTCGAGCGACGTCAGCCAAGTGTCTTTGCCAACACCGTCGTACACCACGGGGACTTTTTTCCCGTCAGTCAGTTCCAGCACGCGTTGTGCAACGTTTTCGTGGCTGTAGTCAATGGTCGCCCAGGCGCCATTGGCTTTTGCCAGTGCTGCTTTTTCCGCCGAGCTGACCGTACCGATCAGGTTTACCCCCAAGGCTTTGGCCCATTGGCACGCCAGCGAACCGACACCCCCAGCGGCGGCGTGGAACAGTATGGTTTCGCCACCCTTGAGTTCATAAGTCTGACGCAGCAGGTACTGCACGGTCAGGCCCTTGAGCATCACCCCGGCGGCCTGCTCGAAACTGATCGCGTCTGGCAGGTGCACCAGATTGGCTTCAGGCAGAACGTGAACATCGCTGTATGCGCCCAACGGACCACTGCCATAGGCGACGCGATCACCGGCCTTGAAGCGGGTAACTTCGCTGCCCACCGCTTCCACTACGCCCGCGCCTTCAGAGCCCAGTCCCGATGGCAGCGCCGGCGGCGGATAGAGGCCGCTGCGGTAATACGTGTCGATGAAGTTCAGGCCGACGGCCTTGTTACTCACGCGCACCTGTTGCGGGCCGGGCTCGGCGGGTTGGTAATCGACATACTCGAGCACTTCGGGGCCGCCATGTGCGCGGAACTGGATACGCTTTGCCATCAACACTCTCCCTGGGTCGTTTTTTGCGAAGTGCTCTATCGGACTCCTAAGCTTGATCTTCGTCAACTGCGGTGACACAGGCTGCAGTGTTATCCTCTGCAGCAATTGGCCGCCGGCAGCAGTGTCGCGCAGCTTTGCCCGATTCAAGGTGATGACATGACGACCCGCACCGAGGCCGTGAAAGCCTATCTGCTCGACCTGCAAGATCGCATCTGCGCTGCCCTGGAAGCCGAGGACGGCGGGCCGCAGTTCGTTGAAGACGCCTGGACCCGACCAGCCGGTGGTGGCGGTCGGACCCGGGTGCTGGAAAATGGAGCGCTGATTGAAAAGGGCGGCGTCAATTTTTCCCACGTGTTTGGCAGCGGTCTCCCACCGTCCGCCAGCGCCCATCGACCCGAACTGGCCGGGCGCGGCTTTGAAGCGCTGGGCGTTTCGTTGGTGATCCATCCTCACAACCCGCATGTGCCCACTTCCCACGCCAATGTGCGCTTTTTCATCGCCGAGAAAGAGGGCGAAGAACCGGTCTGGTGGTTTGGCGGTGGCTTCGACCTGACGCCTTATTACGGCGTTGAAGAAGATTGCGTGCACTGGCACCGCGTCGCCGAGCAGGCCTGCGCGCCCTTCGGCCCTGATGTGTATTCGCGCTACAAAGCCTGGTGCGACAGCTATTTCCACATCAAGCATCGCCATGAACCGCGCGGCATCGGCGGTCTGTTTTTCGATGACCTGAACGAATGGGACTTCGACACCAGTTTCGCCTTCATGCGCGCCATCGGTGACGCTTTCATCGACGCTTATCTGCCGATCGTGCAGCGCCGCAAGAACGATGCGTTCACTGCCAAACAGCGCGAATTTCAAGAGTTTCGTCGCGGCCGTTATGTCGAATTCAACCTGGTTTATGACCGCGGTACGCTGTTCGGCTTGCAGTCGGGTGGTCGTACCGAGTCGATCCTGATGTCACTGCCGCCGCAGGTTCGCTGGGGTTACGACTGGAAAGCCGAGCCCGGCAGCGAAGAAGCGCGTCTGACCGAGTATTTCCTGCAAGACCGCGACTGGTTGGCCGAAGCCTGAACGAGGAATACCGATGGACCGTTACGTTGTTTTCGGCAACCCGATTGGCCACAGCAAGTCGCCTTTGATTCACCGTTTGTTCGCCGCGCAAACCGGGGAGAAACTGGACTACACCACTTTGTTGGCGCCTCTCGATGGTTTTTCCGACTTCGCCCTGGCATTTTTCCGTGAAGGCCGTGGCGCGAACGTCACGGTGCCGTTCAAGGAAGAAGCCTTTCGTCTGGCGCATAGCCTGACCGCTCGGGCGCAACGCGCCGGTGCAGTGAACACATTGAGCAAACGTGCTGATGGCTCTTTGCTGGGTGACAACACCGACGGCGCCGGGCTGGTGCGCGACCTCACGGTGAACGCCGGATTCAGCCTGACCGGCAAACGCATTCTGCTGCTGGGTGCCGGTGGCGCAGTGCGTGGTGCGCTGGAGCCTTTACTGGCCGAGCGCCCTGCCTCGGTGATCATCGCTAATCGCACGGTAGAAAAAGCCGAGTTGCTGGCCGAGTTGTTCGCCGACCTTGGGCCGGTGTCGGCCAGTGGTTTCGACTGGTTGCAGGAGCCGGTCGACCTGATCATCAACGCTACCTCTGCCAGCCTGACCGGTGAGGTGCCGCCGATAGCCAGCAGCCTGATCCAGGCGGGTGAGACGGTGTGCTATGACATGATGTACGGCAAGGAGCTGACCTCGTTCTGCCGATGGGCTACGCAGCATGGCGCTGCCGTGGCAATGGATGGCTTGGGTATGCTCGCTGAACAAGCTGCAGAAGCCTTCTTCCTGTGGCGCGGCGTGCGACCGGACACCGCGCCGGTGCTGGCTGAACTGCGCCGCCAACTCGCTGCATAAAGTCTGCAAAAGCCGGCATGCAGGCGATAAAAAAGCCGCGGTGATTCAGGCATACCGCGGTGAAGCGGATCGCCAGCAAGCCGGCTCCTGCAGTCGCTCATCAATCTTCAAACCGGATCGGGCATTTCTCCGCGCCTTCGAGTTTTCTCAACTCCTCGATCACCGGCGGCCGCGCCCCGCGCAATGTCAGACTACGCTTTTGTTTGAGCAACCGCCGTGCTTCCTGATGCAGCATTTCCACACCCGAATAATCGATAAAGTTGATCTGCTGCGCCTCGATCACCACACGTTCGGCGTGCATCCGTTGCAGGCGCACCTGCAGGTAGTGGCTGGCGCCGAAGAAGATTGAACCGCCGACGCGCAGAACATCTTCGTCGCCGTTGCGCCAATGCTGAACCCGCGGTTGCGAGGTGCGTTTCAGATAGAAAAACAACGATGCCAGCACACCCGCGTAGATTGCTGTCTGCAATTCCAGCAGCAGCGTGGCAACACAGGTGAGCGCCATGACCACGAACTCGGCGCGACTGACCCGCAACAGCGCGCGGATGCCGCGATGATCAATCAATCCCCAGGCGATCAACAGAATGCTACCCGCCATGGCCGGGATCGGAATGTGCGCGATGAGCTTCGCCCCGAATATCGCAAACAGGGCGACCCACACCGCGGAAAAAACGCCGGCCAGCGGTGAACAGGCGCCCGCTTCGTAGCTCAGCCCCGAACGCGTAAAGGAGCCGGCGGACAACGAACCGGAAAAGAACGCGCCGACAATGTTCGATAAACCCTGGGCGCGGACTTCCTGATTTGCATCGAGCATCTGTTGCGAACGCGCGGACAGCGAGCGGGCAATCGACAGGCTTGTCACCAGCCCGAGCATTCCGACGGCCACGGCACTGGGCAACAGACGCAAGATCAGGTCGAGGTCCAGCGGTAGGGGGCTCAACGGCGGCAGGCGCCCGACAAATGCGCTGACCAGGTGCACATGACCGAACATCGAAGGCCACAGCCACACCAACAGCCCGCTTAGTACCAGAGTTATCAACAAAGTCGGCCAGCGCGGCAGAAGCATTTTCAACGTCATGCCAACCAGCACAGTGGCCACGCCGAGTATCAGCGAAGGCTTGTCTGCTTCACCGAGGTGATGAAAGAGCATCATGAAACTGTCCAGCGCGGTGGCCTGATTCGGCACGTCCAGCCCCAGCAGATTCGGCATTTGTCCGATGGCGATTACCACGGCCGCTCCAAGGGTGAAGCCCAGCACCACCGAATGCGAAACGAAATTCACCAGAGCGCCGAAGCGCAACAGGCCGAGTAGCCATTGAAAAATTCCTGCGAGGAATGTCAGCAGCAGTATCAGGGTGACGTAGTCCTGGGACGCGGGCACGGCCAACGGGCTGATGCTGGCATACAGGACAATCGAAATGGCTGCCGTGGGACCGCAAATCAGATGCCACGAAGAGCCCCAAAGGCAGGCGATCAACACGGGAATAATCGCTGCGTATAGGCCGTATTCCGGTGGGAGGCCGGCAATCAGGGCATAGGCAATGGATTGTGGCAACGCGAGGATTGCGCCGCTGAGGCCGACGATCAGGTCACGACCGACGCTGGCGCGAGTCTGCCGTGGCATCCAACTGAGGAATGGAAACAGTGAATGGCGGCTGGGTAAGGCCATGGGTCCTCTCGGGTTGGATTTACGCGCAAGGGTAACAGGAGCAGATAATTGCAGGAGCGAGCTTGCCCGCGAAAAACCTGATGGCACCATGGAGCACCAGGCTTCCCGCGTTATCGTTAACGTCCATCGCGAGCAGGCTCGCTCCCACAGGAATTACAGGGTGATACTCATGGGGTTCAGAGTTTTGCTTTCACCGCCGCCAGAGCCTCTTTCCCGTCAATGGTCTTCACGCCATCCAGCCACTTGTCCAGCACTGCCGGATTCGCTTTTATCCACGCCTTGGCTGCCTGTGCATTGGTGACTTTCTTGTTTACCACCTCAGCCATGATGCTGTTCTCCATGTCCTGAGTAAAACTCAGGTTGGTGAGCAGCTTGCCGACGTTCGGGCAGGCCTGTGCATAACCATTACGCGTAAGCGTGTGAACGCTGCCGGTGTCGCCGAAATACTTCTCCCCGCCTTTCAGGTAATGCATTTTCAGTTGGACATTCATCGGATGCGGCGTCCAGCCTAAAAAGGTCACGAACTTCTGCTTCTTCACCGCGCGCGAGACTTCAGCCAGCATGGCCTGCTCGCTGGACTCGACCAGTTTCCACTGACCCATGTCGAAGTCATTCTTCTTGATGATCTCCTGCAGCGAGATGTTCGCCGGCGCGCCGGAGCCGATGCCGTAGATCTTCTTGTCGAACTTGTCGGCGAACTTGTTCAAATCGGCAAAGTTATGCACACCCGCGTCCCAGACATAATCCGGCACGGCCAAGGTGAATTCGGTGCCGTCAAGATTCTTCGCCAACTGAGTGACATCGCCTGTGGCGACGAACTTATCGTAGAAGCCCTGCTGCGCCGGCATCCAGTTACCCAGGAAAACATCCACCTGACCGTCCTTGAGCCCGCCAAAGGTAATCGGCACGGCGAGCGTGTCGACTTTGGCCTTGTAGCCCATGCCGTCCAGCAGAAACCCGGTGATGGCGTTAGTCGCGGCAATATCACTCCAGCCAGGGTCCGCCATCTTCACCGTCTCGCAGCCCTGCTCGGCGTACGCCGATGCGCTGCCGAGCGCCAGTAGCCCGACCGTCAGTACCGTGGATAACTTTTGCATGGACTTCCCCTTAACATTATTGGTTTTGGCAGGGTTGTGGGTAACGTGCTTTGCGCTCCAGATCATCCAGGTCGATGTGGTTGCGCATGTATTGCTGACTGGCGTCCACCAGCGGCTGGTGATCCCAGCTCTTCAGCTTGCCGACCGTCAGTGCCTCGGCGACGAAACGCCGGCGGCGCTGGCTGGCGAGCACCTGTTGATGAATCGTCGGAATGTCCCATTTGGCCCGTGCTTCGGCCAGAAACTCTTCGAACAACGGCCGATGCTGCGGCGATTGACTCAGTTCCTCCTGTTCGCGCGGGTCGTTGTGCACATCGAAGAGTAGGCAAGGGTCGTCTTCGCTGTAGACGAATTTGTAGGCGCCACGGCGAATCATCATCAGCGGACTGATGGTGCCTTCGGCCATGTACTCGCCAAACACCTCATCGTGGCCTCCCTGCCCTTGCAGATGCGAGACCAACGAACGGCCATCCAGCGGCAGGCCGGGCTCCAGCGAACCGCCGGCCAATTCGACAAATGTAGGCAACAAGTCTGCCGTTGAAACGGCGGCACTCACTCGTCCTGCCCCGAATTGTCCCGGCGCACTGATCAGCAATGGCACGCGTGCGGCCATCTCGAACCAATGCATTTTGTACCAGAGGCCGCGCTCACCGAGCATGTCGCCGTGATCGCCGGAGAAAACGATGATGGTGTCATCGATCAGGCCGGTGTCTTCGAGCGTTTGCAGAAGTTTGCCAACATTGCTGTCAATATAGCTGCAAGCGCCAAAGTAGGCGCGACGCGCATCGCGGATCTTATCCACAGGTAGCGGTTTGCCCCACAAATCGTAAACCTTGAGCAACCGTTGCGAATGCGGGTCGAGGTCCGCCTGCGCCGGCGTTTCTGGCATCGGGATGTCGGCATCGTCGTACATATCCCAGAAAGGCTTGGGAATGGTGTAAGGATCGTGTGGGTGGGTCATCGACACCGTCAGGCAAAACGGCTGATCGCCGTCTTCACGAATATGGTCGAACAGATATTGCTGGGCCCTGAACACCACTTCTTCATCGAAATCCAGTTGGTTGGTGCGCACGCAAGGGCCGGCCTGCAAAACCGACGACATATTGTGAAACCATGTGGGGCGCACATCGGGCTCGTCCCAATTCACCGACCAACCATAGTCGGCCGGGTAGATATCGCTGGTCAGGCGTTCCTCATAACCGTGCAACTGGTCCGGGCCGCAGAAGTGCATCTTGCCCGACAGCGCGGTTCGGTAACCGAGGCGCCGCAGGTAATGCGCATACGTCGGCACATCGGCGGGAAAGTCGGCCGCGTTGTCGTAGGCGCCTATCTTGCTAGGCAACTGACCGCTGACCAAGGTAAAGCGCGAAGGCGCGCACAAGGGGCTGTTGCAGTAAGCGGCATCGAAGACCACACCTTCGGCGGCGAGACGACTGAGATTGGGCAGTTTGATTGGCGAAGGGCCGTAAAACGGCAACATTGGCGCGGCCATTTGATCGGCCATGATGAAAAGAATATTTTTGCGCTTCATGTGATCGCGGCATTCCATAGTGGATATTTATGCGAGAGTGCTGCGATCGAGCATGGAGTCCATGTACTTTAAGGTAAAGCCCATGTCAGGCAATGACTAGGATAAGCACAGCTTATGTACGACGCGTTGGGAGATTTATCGCTGGATTTGCTTCGCGCTTTTGAGGCTGCGGCGCGTCAGCGGAGCTTTACGGCAGCGGCAGTAGAGCTTGGCACTACGCAACCGGCCCTCAGCCAGCAAATCAAACGGCTGGAGGATCAACTGGGGGCGCGATTGTTCGACCGTATCTATCGAGGGATCGAGCTGACTGAGGCGGGAGCGATTCTTTTCGAGCAAGTCCAGCTCGGGTTGCAGAATATCGACGCCGGGTTATACGCGATCAGCGCACAGCAACAACATGAAGTGCTTCAAGTTGCTACCGATTTTGCCTTCGCCGCGTACTGGCTGATGCCCCGATTGCATCGTTTTCACGCTGCACATCCTCATGTAGACGTCAGCCTGGTCACCAGTGAACGCAGCCATAACATGCTGCGCACCGATATCGACGTAGCCGTGCTATTTGGTGAGGGGCGTTTCAAGCAGGGCGTGAGTCATTGGCTGTTCAGCGAGGAAGTGTTCCCGGTGTGCAGTCCATTGCTGGTGAAAGACCGTCCTCTGCCCTTACCCCCTGAAGCCTTGCTGGATCTGCCGTTGCTCCACTTGCGCGGGGAGAACAGTAGCAACTGGTTCAATTGGAGTGGCGTGTTTCGCGAGCTGGGCATCTCTTCCGCGCCAGCCCTCGGGCAATTGCGTTTTGACAACTACACATTGCTGATTCAGGCCGCAATCGGCGGTCAGGGCGTGGCGATCGGCTGGCGCCACCTTGTGGATAATTTGTTGACCCAAGGTTTGCTGTGTCGCCCCGTTGCACACTCAGTCATCTCCAGATTGGGTTATTACGTGGTACTGCCACAGCGTAAACGTCGTGGAGAGCTGATTCAGGCGTTTCTGGATTGGTTGATGGCTGAACAAGCTGCCAGCGCGCAGTCGTTGAATGGACTGCCGCTGCCCTCCGTTGCAGTTTGAATCCTCAAGTCGAGGCAGCAACAAAATTCACATGTTCACCCACATGCAAGTTGAGGTGCAGTTCGTCGGCGATGCCTACTGCTACGCGGTTCAAGCGCTCCAGAGGTTCTTTCAAACCGGGCTCCAGGCTGCTGCTGACGTGGCTGAAATGCTCAATCGTCAGCCCCGCAACGCCGCGCGGCGCGTTCACCAAGGTCCACTGCAGGCCGCTGCTTTCCAGGGCTTCACGGATTTCTTCGGCGGCGTGACGCTGCAACCGATCCTCGATCTCGGGGTCGTCCAACAGTTCGAAATCCCCTACCACAAACAATCTGGCGATGCCGGCAGCCTGCATGCCATCGATCAGTGCATCCACGGCCAGGACTTGCTCTACCGGGCCGGGAACGACTTTCTCCACATGCTCGCTGTTGAACGGCAGCCCTGGCGCGTCCAGCAGGCAGACCACTGCGGAACAGCCCGCGACGCTTTGCTTGACCCGCTCGGCGTCAAACAGATCCCCGCTCTTGGCGCGTAAGCCGGGACGCGGCGCGAGTGCTGTAAGGTCATCGAGAATTGCGATCACTTCGTGCTGACGTCGCAGCATTTCAGCCATCAGCGCACTGCCCAGGCTACTCATGGCACCATAGAGCACCACTTTCACCACCTGGGTTTCTGCATTTTTCATGGCCGAGGTCCCCTCTTTTTATGCGTATATGGCGTGTGACCTGCGCGCATCGTTGAGGGTTCGAAGATTTGGAGGGTTACCCGATGCAAGCGATCAAGGGCTATCACGCTCACGTTTATTTCGACGCCGGCACCATCGATCAGGCGCGCGCCTTGTGTGAGCAGGCGGAGCAACTATTCCCGCTGAAAATGGGGCGGGTGCATGAACGCCCGGTCGGTCCGCACCCCGACTGGAGCTGCCAATTGGCTTTTGACCCGAAGGTGATCGGCGACGTGCTGCCGTGGCTGGCGCTCAATCGCAAAGGCCTGGTGATATTCCTTCATCCCGACACGGGCAACGATCTGCTCGACCATACCGAGCATGCGATATGGATGGGAGCGGTTCGCCCGCTGAATCTGTCTATTTTTTGATCAACAAACCCTGCCCTGCCCGTCCGACGACCGGTTGTACTTCCGGTCAATGCTTTCACCGGCGAAAGGTCGGTGAAAGCTTGCACGATTAGGATCGCCCTCACTGCCGGCAACAGACCGGTGGCCAATGCCAGGTTTTTCTGACTCGCACGGCCCATTTAACAACAACAATGGTGATCCTGATGTCCTTCGCAACCCGCCGCTTCGCTGTCACTCCGTCCGTACGTTTCGTGCTTCCCGTTCTGCGCTGACCTCACCCGGTTCGCCCATTCCCTAGCCGCGCTACGCCTGGAGTATTCCCATGCTGACTTTCCTTGGCTTCGCCATGGTCATCACGTTCATGTTCCTGATCATGACCAAGCGCCTGTCCGCGCTGATCGCCCTGATCATCATCCCGATTGTGTTTGCGTTGTTCGGTGGTTTTGCGCCGAAGATCGGTCCGATGATGCTCGAAGGCATTACCAAGCTGGCGCCCACCGGCGTAATGCTGATGTTTGCCATTCTCTACTTTGCCTTGATGATCGACTCCGGCCTGTTCGACCCGGCGGTGCGCAAGATCCTCAAACTGGTCAAGGGCGACCCATTGAAAGTGTCGATCGGCACCGCCGTGCTGGCGCTGGTCGTTTCTCTCGACGGTGACGGCGCCACCACCTATATGATTTGCGTTGCTGCCATGCTGCCGCTGTACAGCCGCATCGGCATGAGCCCGCGGATCATGGCCGGCCTGATCATCCTGGCGGGTGGCGTGATGAACATGACGCCGTGGGGCGGCCCGACCGCACGTGCCGCCAGTGCGCTGCACGTGGACCCCTCGGACATTTTCGTGCCGATGGTGCCGGCCATGCTGGCAGGCGTCGTTGCCATTCTGGCGATCGCTTACTTCTACGGCATGCGTGAACGTGCGCGTCTGGGTGAGCTGCACCTGGTGGGCGATGAGATCGATCACAGTGAAATCAGCGTGTCGCAATTCCCGGACGCTCGCCGTCCGAAGCTGATCTGGTTCAACGCCGCCCTGACGCTGGTGTTGATGTGCACGCTGGTGGCCGGTCTGTTGCCGCTGCCGGTGCTGTTCATGGTGGCCTTCAGTATCGCAATGATCGTCAACTACCCGTGCCTGCAAATGCAGAAGGACCGCATCGCCGCCCACTCCGGCAGCGTGCTGGCGGTGGTCGGGTTGATCTTCGCCGCAGGGATTTTCACCGGTATCCTCTCCGGCACCGGTATGGTCGACGCGATGTCGAAAAGCCTGTTGGCAGTGATTCCGGACTTCCTCGGGCCGTATCTGGCGGTGATCACCGCGCTGGTAAGCATGCCGTTTACATTTTTCATGTCGAACGACGCGTTTTATTATGGCGTGTTACCGGTGCTTGCCGAAGCAGCCAGTCATTACGGTATAACCGCGGTGGAAATGGCACGTGCCTCGATCGTCGGTCAACCCGTCCACTTGTTGAGCCCGCTGGTACCATCGACTTATCTGTTGGTGGCGCTGGCCGGGATCGACTTCGGCGATCACCAGCGCTTCACGTTGAAGTGGGCAGTGCTGGTTT
The DNA here is from genome assembly GCF_902497625.1 of Pseudomonas fluorescens. Taxonomy (GTDB): domain Bacteria; phylum Pseudomonadota; class Gammaproteobacteria; order Pseudomonadales; family Pseudomonadaceae; genus Aquipseudomonas; species Aquipseudomonas fluorescens_BQ. The sequence goes on from NZ_CABVGX010000022.1 coordinate 16,254, forward strand.
GCCTGTGCATACTGGTCGCCGCGTTGCTGATGGGGATTTTTCCGCTGTTCAGCACTCTATAAGCCCAAGACTCCATCATGACGGGTCCAGGCTTTGTGGTTTGAAGTCGGGACCCTTCGTGGTTTAACAATCGCTCAAAGGAATACACATGGAATGGCTGACCAACCCTGAGATCTGGGTTGCCTTCTTGACACTGACCGCCCTGGAAATCGTCTTGGGTATCGATAACATCATCATGATTTCGATCCTGGTCAGCCGCATGCCCAAGCACATGCAGCAGCGCACCCGGATTTTTGGCCTGGCGCTGGCCATGGTCACGCGGATTCTGTTGCTGCTGTCGATCACCTGGGTCATGCGCCTTACCGCCGACCTGTTCGAAATGTTCGGCCAGGGCATTTCCGGGCGAGATCTGATCCTGTTCTTCGGTGGCCTGTTCCTGCTGTGGAAGAGCTCGCAAGAGATGTACCACGCGCTGGAAGGTGAGGATGAGACTCACGACGAGCCGAGCGTCAAGGGTGGCAACTTCCTCTACACCATCATCCAGATCGCGATCATCGACATCGTGTTCTCGCTGGACTCGGTGATTACTGCCGTGGGCATGGTCTCGCATGTACCGGTCATGGTCGCTGCGATTGTTGTCGCGGTACTGGTGATGATGCTCGCAGCCGGCACCATCAGCGCGTTCATCGACAAGCATCCGTCGCTGAAAATGCTGGCGCTGTCTTTCCTGCTGCTGGTGGGCACCGTGTTGATCGCCGAGTCCTTCGAAGTGCATCTGCCAAAAGGCTACGTGTATTTCGCCATGGCGTTCTCGCTGGCGGTCGAAGCAGTCAACATCAAGATGCGCACCGCGATGGCGAAAAAGCGCAAACAGCAGGACCCGGTGAAACTGCGTAAGGACGTTCCCGGGCAGTAACCGGATGTCTGTCGGTTAACGCAAACTGTGGGAGCGAGCCTGCTCGCGATAGGGCCTTCGCATTCAGCTTTGATGCTGACTGCCAGGCCGCTATCGCGAGCAGGCTCGCTCCCACATTGTTTTGTGCGGCTGCACAGAGGCACCTTTTCATGACACTTTTGTTTCAATCACTTCTTTAGCTATGCGATGCTGGCGCGCAGACCGTTAGCCAACTACAGCTTAAATACACCAACGTAGATCGTCGCGCGGCACCGTCAACTTGTCCTTTTGGGACGCTACCACCCCAGGGGGCCCTTATGCTCACCCTGCTCAATCTGTTATCTGCCGTGGCTCTGCTGATCTGGGGCACGCACATCGTCCGAACCGGCATCCTGCGGGTTTACGGTTCCAATCTGCGCCATGTAATTGGCCAGAACATGTCCAAACGCGGATTGGCGTTCCTCGCCGGGATCATCGTGACTGCGATGGTGCAGAGCAGCAACGCGACCGCCATGCTCGTCACCTCCTTCGTCGGCCAAGGTCTGATGGCACTGACGCCAGCGCTCGCGACCATGCTGGGGGCCGACGTGGGTACCGCCCTGATGGCGCGGGTGCTGACCCTTGATCTATCGTGGTTGTCGCCGCTGCTGATCTTCCTCGGGGTGATTTTTTTCCTGTCGCGCAAGCAGACCCGTCTTGGCCAAATGGGCCGCGTGAGTATTGGTCTAGGCCTGATAATCCTCGCGCTGCAGTTGATCGTTGAAGCGGCGGCGCCGATCACTCAGGCCCAAGGCGTGAAAGTGATTTTCGCTTCGCTGACCGGCGACATTCTGCTCGACGCCCTGGTCGGCGCCCTGTTCGCGATGATTTCCTACTCCAGCCTCGCCGCCGTCCTGCTGACCGCAACGCTGGCCGGTGCGGCCGTGATCAGTTTGCCGGTGGCAATCGGCCTGGTGATCGGCGCCAACATCGGCAGCGGCATTCTGGCGTTCATGAGCACCAGTATGCAAAATGCCGCCGGGCGCCAGGTTGCGCTGGGCAGTCTGTTGTACAAACTGATCGGCCTGTTATTGATCATTCCGGTGCTCGACCCGCTGGTGCACTGGATCGACAGCCTGGACTACAGTCCGCAGGAAATGGTCATCGGTTTTCACCTGCTCTATAACACCGCGCGGTGCCTGATACTGCTGCCCAGCGTCGGACCGATGGCCAGGCTGTGCGCCTGGTTGCTGCCGCAGCGGCCAGACACCAATGGCACCGCCAAACCCCGCCATCTCGACCCGACGGCGCTGGTCACCCCAAGCCTGGCGCTGGCCAACGCGGCCCGGGAGACGTTACGCATCGGCGACTTGATCGATAACATGCTCGAAGCCATGCTCGATGTGTTGAGCGGCAAACAGACGGCCGTGACCCAGGAAATGCGCCGTCTGACCGATGATGTCGAATCACTTTACAGCGCGATCAAGCTGTATCTGGCGCAAATGCCCAGGGAAGACCTCAGCGATCACGACAGCCGACGCTGGGCGGAAACTATCGAATTGGCGATCAACCTCAAACTCGCCGGCGACCTGATCGAACGCATGCTGCGCAAGGTGCAGCAGCAAAAAACCTCGCAACGACGGTCGTTTTCCGACGTCGGACTGGAAGAGTTGGCGGGTCTGCACAGCCAATTGATTGCCAACTTGCGGCTGGGCTTGTCGGTATTTCTCAGCGCCGACAAGGAAAGCGCCCGGCAGTTGTTGCGCGAGAAGCGCCGGTTTCGCGCGCAGGAACGCCGTCTCGCCCACGCGCATGTCAGCCGCCTGCAACGCAAGATCGTGCAAAGTATCGAGACCAGTTCGCTGCACCTGGAGCTGATCGCCGACATGAAACGCCTCAACTCACTGTTCTGCAGTAGCGCCTATGTGGTGCTGGAATCATCCGATACAGGGGCGCTGGTTGTGGATGATTTGGCCGACATCACGCATTCACCTTGAACGACTGGCGGCGGGGTCAGTCAGTAACTTTGGTTCCGGTTCAAGATCATCGCCAGCAGGCTGGCTCCCATAGTGGATCCAAGGTGAAACGCACATCAACTGTGGGAGCGAGCCTGCTCGCGATGGCTGCCCGGAAAGCGACACGGATCTCCAATCAGTCGTATGGAAGCTCGTTATGCGTTGCCTGCTGCTCGCCTGTCTGTTACTCGGCTCATTTCCCGCCCTCGCCCTGGATCGTTTTCAGGTCGAGGGCTACACGCTGCCTAACGGTTTGCAACTGCTGCTCAAACCCGGCACGGAACGCGGGCATGTGGCGATACGCCTGGTGGTCGGCGTCGGCATTGATGACTTCGGCTGCGACGAAAAAGAGCTGCCGCATCTGCTTGAACATCTGCTATTCAGCGGCATAGACGCCACAGGCGAAGGCGGTCTTGAGGAACGCATGCAGGCGCTGGGCGGGGAATGGAACGCCTTCACCAGCAACGCCGACACCACCTTCGTGATAGAGGCGCCGGCAAAAAACCAGCGCAAAGTCCTCGACCTTCTACTCGCCCTGCTGACTCAGACACGCTTCGATGACAACGCCGTCAACGCCGCCAAGCAAGTGGTCGAGCGTGAGGACGGTGGTCACTACACGCACCTGCAACGGTGGCTCGATCGCCAGGACCTTGGGCACACGGCGAGCAATCAACTGGCAATTGAGCTTGGACTGAAATGCCCCGAGCGCGCGGAAGTTGATCACCTGACCCGCGAGCAACTGGAAAAGGTGCGCGCAGCCTGGTATGCACCCAACAACATGACCCTGATTATTGTCGGAGATTTGGAGCGTCTGCTGCCGGCTTATCTGGAACGGGCCTGGGGTGCACTTGAACCGGTAGATCCGACTGATCATCCGCCGCTGTCGGAGATCAATGCCGGTGCAGCGCACGAGCGCACGTTAAGCCGTGGCCTGGTCGGCAGCGGAGCCAAGCTGCATTGGCTGGTGCCGGAACCGGTATTGGAGAATCAGCACGATCAAACCTTCGATTTGCTCAAGGATTATCTGGATTGGGCGCTCTATCGACAGCTGCGTCTGGCCCATGGTTTGTCCTACGGACCGTCGGCTGAGCGCGAAGTATTCGGCGGGGTGGGCTTCTTGAGCCTGAACGCTGACCTGGAGCGCGATGATGTGCCCCAGGCCGAGCAGGTGCTGGAGCAATTGAAGGCCGGGTTGCTCAAGGACGGTTTGAATGCCGAAACGTTCGACCGCCTTAAGCAGGCTGCCATCGCCCGTCAGGCCTGGGCGGTTCAAGGCAACAGCGCGCTGGCCGATTACTATTGGAGCGCTTTGGGAAATTATCAGGACGGTCGTTTCGCCGATCCCGCCAGAGAGCTCAAAGGCGTGACGCTGGCCGAGGCCAACAAGGCCATGCGCGAACTGCTTATGCAGCCTGGTTATCTGCGAGTCGAGAGGCCGCTGATGAGTGATGATCAGCTTGTCTGGGCGGTTGCAGGCAGCCTGGCGCTGATCGTGCTGGTGTTGTTGGGTTGGCGGGTGCATCGACGAGCGCGGCCATCCCTGTAGCAGCTGCCGAAGGCTGCGACCGAGGGCGAAGCTGTCGTAAACCCGGACACCTCGTTACGTCAGGCAGATTATAGGGGGCTGGTTGGCGAGGACTTTGTCCTCGGACGCAGCCTTCGGCAGCTGCTACATAAACGCGATTCTCGCCACTGCGCCCCATCGGGCGGTACTCTGGCGAGGATTTTCCCTACGACTATTTGTGAATCGCCGAATGCAGACAATGAACGTGTACCTACAGCGCATTCTGGAGTTGATGAAGCGCTACCCAGGCGTCATTGCGCTCGGCGGATTCATTTCCGGGGTCGGCAGTTTCATGCTGGTCGACCGCCAACAAGGACTGGCGTCCTGGATCGCCGTCATCATGCTGATCAGCTGGATCTGGCTGATGCTGGAAAACAGCCTGACCCGGCTGTTCGCAAAAATTTTCAAAAGGGAAATTCCTCAGCCATTACTGCGTTACGGCACGCAGATGATTCACCAGGAAAGCCTGTTTTTCGTCCTGCCATTCTTCTTCATCACCACCACTTGGAACAGCGGACAGTTGTTCTTCACCGGCATCCTCTGCCTTGCGGCACTGATTTCCATCATCGATCCGATCTACTATAAATGGCTCGCACCGAGGCGTTGGGCGTTTCTGGCGTTGCACACCCTGACCCTGTTTGCTGCCCTGCTCACTGCGCTGCCGGTCATCCTGCACCTGACTACTTCACAGAGTTTCAAACTGGCATTAGGCATCTCCGTGCTGCTGTCATTTCCCAGCCTTGCGTCGATCTTTCCGATTCGCACGCTGCGTAATGCCCTGGCGATTCTGTGCATCACGGTAGGCATTGGCGGCGTCGGTTGGGTCTTGCGTTCGTGGGTGCCGCCGGCGACTTTGTGGATGACCGACGTGGCGATCAGCACCCAAATGCAGGACCGCACGCCCGGCAAAAGTCTGGACGAGGTCAGCGCCGAACAGATTCGCGGCGACGGCCTGTACGCCTATACGGCGATCAACGCCCCGCGTGGCCTCGATGAGCGGATCTACCACGTCTGGCAATTCAACGGCAAAGAGGTCGACCGCATTCCGCTGGATATCCACGGCGGGCGCAAAGAGGGCTACCGCGCCTGGACCCATAAGCGCAATTTCCCCGGCAACCCGGCGGGCAAGTGGCAAGTGCGGGTGCTGACTGAGGATGGCCAACTGATCGGCGTGCTGCGCTTTCAGATCAAGGACAGCACACCGGTCAAAGAAAAGTCGGACGGTTCGTGATATTACCTAACCCTGCGCAACAGCCACGCAAGCACGGATTTTATGATCAGCACCCCATTGGCCGGCGATGCCCGACTGGAGACCACGCACACACCCGCGCAATTGCGTATTACGGGTGACTGGACGCTCGTCCATTACGCCGATCTGAAAAGCCTGAGCGAAAAGCTCCGCGGCCAATACAGCGACACCACCCCCATCGACCTCAATGGGCTCGGCGCGCTCGATACCGCCGGCGCATCGCTGCTGGTGGAGTTGCTCGGCTCCGAACGCCTCGGCAAATCCGCCGAGCATCCGGATTGCACCTTGTCGGCCGCCGATCGTGCCCTGCTGCAGACCGTGTATTGCTCGATGACTGACTTTTGCGTACCGATCAAAGAGCCGGAAATAAATGTCGGCATCCAACTGTTGACGCGTATTGGCCGCGCAGTCGATGCAGTATGGCTAGACACCCTGCAACTGCTGGGTTTCGTTGGCCTGATCATGGAAACCATCGCCCGCGGCTTGTTTCGTCCAAAGCGCTGGCGCCTGACGCCCATGGTCGCGCACATTGAGCAGACCGGCCTCGACGCCGCACCCATCGTCGCCCTCCTCACTTTTCTGGTGGGTGCTGTGGTGGCGTTTCTCGGTGCGACGGTGCTGGCCGGTTTCGGTGCGACGATTTTCACCGTGGACCTGGTAGCGTTTTCCTTCCTGCGCGAGTTCGCCGTGCTGCTCACCGCCATCCTCATGGCCGGGCGTACTGCCAGTGCGTTCACCGCGCAGATTGGCTCGATGAAAGCCAATGAAGAAATCGACGCCATCCGCACCCTCGGCCTCGATCCGATGGAGCTGCTGGTAGTGCCGCGTGTGTTGGCGTTGCTGGTGGCGCTGCCGATGCTGACCTTTCTGGCGATGCTCTCGGGGATCATTGGCGGTGGCGTGGTGTGCGCGGTGTCGCTGGATATCTCGCCGGCGATGTTCCTCTCGCTGCTGCAATCGGACATCGGCGTTCAGCATTTTCTGGTGGGCATGGTCAAAGCACCGATTTTTGCTTTTCTGATCGCCGCGATCGGTTGCCTGGAAGGCTTTAAAGTCAGCGGCAGCGCCGAGTCTGTTGGCGCACACACCACGTCGAGTGTGGTGCAGTCTATTTTTGTGGTGATCATCCTGGACGCCATTGCCGCGCTGTTTTTCATGGAGATGGGCTGGTGAGTCGTCAATCCCGGGCGCCCTGCGAGGCGGTGATCGAAGTGCGTGGGCTGTGCAACCGTTTCGGCAGCCAGAGCGTGCACGAGAACCTTGACCTGGACTTGTACAAAGGCGAGATCCTTGCGGTGGTTGGCGGCTCCGGCAGCGGCAAATCGGTATTGCTGCGCAGCATCGTCGGCTTGCGCCAGCCGAGCGAAGGCGTGGTCAGGGTCTTGGGCAAAAACCTGCCGACGCTCTCCGAGCACGAACGCTCACTGGTCGAACGGCGTTTTGGCGTGCTGTTCCAGAAAGGCGCGCTGTTCTCTTCGCTGACGGTCACCGAGAACGTCGCCCTGCCCTTGATCGAACACGCAGGCCTCAGCCGCGAGGATGCCGAGCATCTGGCGGCGGTGAAACTGGCCCTGGCGGGGCTGCCGCTGTCGGCGGCCGATAAATACCCAGCATCGTTATCCGGCGGCATGATCAAGCGCGCTGCGCTGGCCCGGGCCTTGGCACTCGATCCGGATATCCTGTTTCTTGATGAACCTACCGCTGGCCTCGATCCGATTGGCGCGGCGGCGTTCGATCAACTGATCCTGACCCTGCGCGATGCGTTGGGCCTGAGCGTGTTTCTGGTTACTCACGACCTCGACACGCTGTACACCATCACCGACCGTGTGGCGGTGCTGGCGCAGAAAAAAGTGCTGGTGGCGGACGCCATCGATGTGGTCTCGGAAACCGACGATCAATGGATTCACGAATACTTCCATGGCCCTCGCGGCCGCGCGGCGCTTACGGCCGCCCAACAGCTCAACGAGGTCTGACATGGAAACCCGAGCCCATCATGTTCTGATTGGTCTGTTCACCGTGTTCGTGGTGGCCGGCGCCCTGCTCTTCGGTTTATGGCTGGCCAAGTCCAGCGTCGACACCCAGTTCAAGGATTACGAAGTCGTCTTCAACGAAGCGGTCAGCGGTCTGTCCCAGGGCAGCGCGGTGCAGTACAGCGGGATCAAGGTGGGCGATGTGGTGACCTTGCGCCTGGACCCGAAAGACCCGCGTCGGGTGCTGGCGCGAATCCGCCTTGGCGGCGACACGCCGATCAAGCAGGACACCCAGGCGAAACTGGCACTCACCGGCATCACCGGCACCTCGATTATCCAGCTCAGCGGTGGCACGCCGCAGAGCCCGGCACTGGAAGCCAAGGACGGCAACTTGCCGACCATCATTGCGTCGCCCTCGCCCATCGCCCGATTGCTCAATGAGAGCAATGATTTGATAGGGGGCGTGAGCAGCTTGATGAACAACGCCAACCTGATGTTCTCCGAGCAAAATATCGAGCGCATCAGCAGGACCCTCGAGCACCTGGAACAAACCACCGGGACCATCGCCGATCAACGCGGCGACATCCGCCAGGCCATGCAGCAACTGGGCGCCGTCGGCAAACAGGCGTCAGCCACGCTCGAGCAGACGGCGGCGTTGATGCGTAACGCCAACGGTTTGCTCAATGATCAAGGCAAGCAAATGTTCGGCAGTGCCGAGCAGGCGATGAAATCGCTGGAGCACAGCAGCGCGACGATCAATACACTGCTGACGACCAACAAGGATTCACTCAACAGCGGCATGCAGGGCCTCAACGGGCTGGGCCCGGCCATTCGCGAGCTGCGCGAGACGCTGGCATCGTTGCGGGCGATTTCCCAGCGACTGGAAGCCAACCCCGGCGGATATCTGCTGGGCAATGACAAGAACAAGGAATTCACGCCATGAACCTGCGCCTCGCTGCCCTCCTCGCTGCTGTTGCGCTGAGCGGTGCCTGCTCAATCCTGCCCGAGTCGACGCCATCGGATGTGTATCGCTTGCCGTCGGCGCAGAGCGCTGCGGTGAGCAACGGCATGGCACAGCGCTGGTCGTTGCGTTTGAACAAACTGCAGGCCAGCGAGGTGCTCAACAGCCCGAAAATAGCAGTGATTCCGCAGGGTGATCTGATCAGCAGCTACGCCGCCTCGCGCTGGAGCGATCCGGCACCGGTGCTGCTGCGCAATCGTCTGCTCGATGGGTTTCAGCGTGATGGTCGGGTGTCATTGTTGAGCACTGACGACAGCAATTTCCAGGCGGATCTGGAGTTGGGCGGTAATTTGCAGGCGTTCCAGACCGAATATCAGGGCAGCACGGCGGTTGTCGTGGTGCGCCTTGACGCTTTGCTGGTGCGCAGTTACGACCAGCGCATTCTGGCCAGTCGCCGCTTTGAAGTGAGACAGCAGCTGGGCGATGTAAAAGTGCCTGCGGTAGTCGTCGGATTTGGTCAGGCCAGCGACCGCTTGACCGCGCAAGTGGTGAGCTGGGCTGTAGAGCAAGGCCAGAAGATCGCCCCGCCCGTCAGGAACGCCGCAGAGCCCCTGTAGCAGCTGGCGAAGCCTGCGTACGCAAACCATACCGTACAGATTCCGGATAACGGCTGACGGCTGACGGCTGCTTCGCCGCCGTACGCAGGCTTCGCCAGCTGCTACGAGGTTTTCGGTCAACCAAAGAACCAGTAGCAAACGCCGATAGCCCCAATCACCCCGGCCAGTTCCGCCAGCAACGCACACCCCACGGCATGCCGCGCCCGCTGAATGCCCACCGCGCCGAAATACACCGCCAGCACATAGAAGGTCGTTTCGGTACTGCCCTGCACCGTCGCCGCCACCAGTGCCGGGAAGCTGTCCACGCCGGAAGTCTGCATGGTTTCGATCAGCATCGCCCGGGCAGCGCTGCCGGAGAACGGTTTGACCATGGCCGTCGGTAGCGCGTCGACGAAACGGGTGTCCCAACCGGCCCATTCCACCAGATGCCGAATCCCGTCGAGGCCGAAGTCCAGAGCGCCGGATGCGCGCAGCACGCCAACCGCACAGAGCATCGCCACCAGGTACGGCAGCAGATTTTTCGCCACATCGAAGCCTTCTTTCGCGCCTTCGACGAACGCTTCATAGACTTTCACTTTGCGTAACGCGCCGACGATCAAAAACATCATGATCAGGCCGAACAGGGTCAGGTTGCCGAGGATCGATGACAAGCCCGCCAGCGCGGTTGCCGAGAGCGTCGCCAGCAAGGCCATGAACGCGCCGAGTGCGAGGGCTCCGGGTATCAGGTACGCAAGCACCACAGGGTCCCACAGGCGCAGGCGTTGCATGAACGCCACCGAGAGCAACCCGACCAGCGTCGAGCAACTGGTGGCGAGCAGGATCGGCAGGAACACCAGCGTCGGGTCCGGCGCGCCTTGCTGGGCGCGGTACATGAAGATCGTCACCGGCAACAGCGTCAGCGACGACGCGTTGAGCACCAGAAACAAAATCTGCGCGTTGCTGGCGATCGTGGCGCTGGGGTTGAGTTCCTGCAGCGCTTTCATGGCCTTCAGGCCGATCGGCGTGGCGGCGTTGTCCAGGCCCAAGCCGTTGGCGGCGAAGTTGAGCGTGATCAGGCCGATGGCCGGGTGACCGGCCGGGACTTCGGGCATCAGCCGCAAGAACAGCGGCCCCAGCGCCTTGGCCAGCCATTCGACAATCCCGGCCTTTTCGGCAATGCGCAGGAAGCCCAGCCACAGCGTCAAGGTGCCGAACAGCAGGATCATGACCTCGACCGACAGCTTGGCCATGGCGAAGATGCTTTCCACCATCGCCGCGAAGATCCCGGCATTGCCGCCAATCAGCCACTGCGCCAGCGCCGACACGGCTGCCACGATGAAGAAGCCAAGCCACAGGCCATTGAGCATCAGTTGAATCCCCCGAAGAATGCGGCGAATGATAACGGGGTCGCCACAAACGACAAACCCCGGATTTCTCCGGGGTTTGCATGTTCGACTCGTTCGCTTGTAGGAGTGAGCCTGCTCGCGATGAGGCAGCACATGCAACATCTCTGTTGTCTAGTGTACCGCTATCGCGAGCAGGCTCACTCCTACAAGGGGTGGTGTCAATTCCTGGAAATCTGACCTGCCGGCATAGGGTCCTTGCTGCGCCAGTGCGGCAGGGAGTTCCAATAGCGCTCGCCCTTCGCGTCGTCATACATGCCTTCCCAGCGGGAGATGACCAGCACGGCCAGTGCGTTGCCGATCACGTTCAGTGCGGTACGGGCCATGTCCATAATGCGGTCGACACCAGCGATAAACGCCAGACCTTCCAGCGGAATGCCAACGCTGCCCAGTGTGGCCAGCAACACCACGAAGGACACGCCCGGAACACCGGCGATACCTTTGGAGGTGACCATCAGCGTCAGCACCAGCAGCAATTGCTGGCTGATCGACAAATCGATGCCATACAACTGCGCAATGAAGATGGCCGCAATGCTCTGATACAGCGTCGACCCATCGAGGTTGAACGAGTAGCCGGTCGGCACCACAAAGCTGCAGATCGCTTTCGGCGCGCCGTACGCTTCCATTTTCTCGATTACGCGCGGCAGCACGGTTTCGGAACTGGCGGTCGAGTAAGCCAGTACCAGCTCATCCTTGAAGATGCGCATCAGCTTGAGCACCGAGAACCCGAACAGGCGCGCAATCAGGCCCAGTACCACGAAGGCGAAGAAGATGATCGCGACGTAAACCAGGATCACCAGTTTGGCCAGCGGCAACAGCGAGGCGAAACCGAAGTTGGCCACGGTCACGGCGATCAGTGCGAAAACGCCGATCGGGGCATAGTTCATGATCATGTGGGTGACTTTGAACATGCTTTCCGACACGCCCTGGAACATCGTCACCAGCGGGTCGCGCAATTCCGGCTTGAGGCTCGACAGACCGAGGCCGAACAACACCGAGAAGAAGATGATCGGCAGCATCTCGCCACGGGCAACGGCGGCGAAGATGTTCGAAGGAATCAGGTTGAGGATGGTTTCGATGAACGCGTGTTCATGCTGAACCTCGGCCGCCGTCGCCTGGTACTTGGAAATATCCACGGTTCCGAGGGTGCTCATGTCGATGCCAGCACCGGGGTGGAACACGTTGGCCAGAACCAGACCGACCACGATGGCAATCGTGGTGACGACCTCGAAGTAGAGGATGGTCTTCAGGCCGATGCTGCCGAGCTTCTTCGCATCACCAACGCCGGCGATCCCAACGATCAACGACGAAATCACGATCGGGATCACGATCATCTTGATCAAGCGGATGAAGATATCCCCTGCCGGTTGCAGGACGTTGCTGATCCACCAGGCTTTTTCTGCGCTGAAATGGTTGAGCAGTGCACCGATTGCAATCCCCAACACCAGACCTATCAGGATCTGCCAGGCGAGGCTGATTTTTGCCTTCTTCATATCTTTACCCTTACTTGCGTTTGAATCAGGCAGATGCGGGAACCGGGACGCTTGTGGCGAAAAAATTCAACGCAGCTGCCGCGTATAAGGTGCCCAGATCCGCATTTCCACGGCTCTCTGGCAGGCGAAAAAAGGCGCAACTATTCCGATGCAAGGAAGCAACGTCTAATGCCGTAAACGATTACCCTATGCCGAATCGGCATGATCATTTTGTTACAAAGTCGCGTCCATCCTGATTGGAATACGACATTTCGGCAGGCGAGAGTACGGTGAACCGGCCACATGCGGACCATTCGGGCAGTTATAGGAGATGGAAATCAGCGATATTCGAGTGCTCTTCGACCGGGCCTGAAAAAAAAATTGCTATAGAAAACAGCAAGATTTTCTCGATATACGGTCGTACGAAGGCTTTGGAAAAAGTACAAGGGGGGTAATAGCGAGGAGGAGAAGGCATCGGTGCCGAATGGATCGTCGCCTGTATAGCATTTACAACATAAGCCCTTCGCAAGTTCGACGGGCACAGGCCCGGCGAACTTGCGACGCAGCTATTTCCTGACCCGGCCCTTGCGCAGGCACTCCATGTGCCCGTAGGTCACTCCGCCCTTGAAACAGGCAGAACGTCCCGACCCCTTGGTCGTGCACCGACCTTATTAGGTGGCGCATGTTGAAAGAAGCCGCGTAGCTTCCTTCAAGTTTTGAAATCAGTACCAGTTTGGATCTTTTTTCAGCTGTTCCATCAGAAGCTTCTGCATACCTTCGTCCGGTTCGCCCAGGAACCGATAGTCGGCATGTCGCGTTGGCGATTTGTCGGCAGGTAACCCTGCAGGCACTTCCACCAGCATTGCGTAAGCATCTTCTTTGTCGAAACTGAAGGCCACGATCAAGCGTTTGTTCAGGCAAGTGCTTTGAGTTTCGCAAAGCGGCCCGACCAGATACTTGTCGCCATCCTCTTCAACTGCATTCATTTGCTGAGCGTCGCCGGTCAGGTTCATCACCCATTCCGGAAGGCGCTCTTCCTTTTTCACCACATCCGTCCATGTTTCGCGGTATTGCGGGTCGGCATTCAACAGCTCGTTGACCCGCGCCTGGCCATCATTGGCCGCCGATGCAATGGCACTGCCGCCCAGCAACAGGGCGGCTGCCAGCATTTTCAGTGAAACGTTCATCTTCACCCTCGACCGCGACGGCCAAAGAAGAACGAGACAACAAACATCACCAGGAATACGACAAAGAGAATCTTGGCGATACCCGTGGCGGTGCCCGCGATACCACCAAAGCCCAACACTGCAGCGATGATGGCAATGATCAAGAATGTAATTGCCCAACTCAACATGGTGATTCTCCTTACATTGCTATTTTGAGATAATGCTTGTGGTGCTGTTCCCGGCGCCTGCAGCTCGCCAAGGTTGATTACTTAGAAAACCCAACGTTCCTGATGCGGTACGTCATCGACCGTCTGAGCCTGGTCAACGTCCATCATCCGCATCGAAGCGCTGTCGGCAGCAGTCACGTTGGTGGCGCTGAAGTGGGATTGCATCGGATGTTGCATCGACACTCGTGGCGCTTCCTGTTCCTGGCTCTGCTTCCAGTGCTGGTACTGCTGGACGGCGATCAAGGTGATCAGCAGCGCCAGGACAGCAAACAGCCCCTGTTGGATATGCAGTGGCGAGATACGCAATTGGGCGGCACGTTGGCGAGTCATCCTGAAGCTCCTCCCACATCGGGTGAATTTGTTAAAAGGCATCGCTTGGAGTGCCTTGGATGAACAGACCATTGCAGCCTGCATGCCAGTTTTCTGCGTCCGATAAAATGTATGCAAATCAATGGCTTACGCTAATTACCAAAATGTTGTCGGACGCATCCTGCACGATGGTTCTTTTGCGGTCGTGCGTAATGCACGATAAATTCGTAGGAGTTTTCGTTATTTTTGAATTGATGATGCGTAGCGGATGTCAGAAGGGGACGTCAGAGCCAGGCCGCAGGCCGCTTATCCGATAAAAAAACAACAAAATCAGTGGATTAGCCGTAGTGTGAAGAGAGAGCTATCCCGAGGTGGCCGAAATCGACCAGAATTAACCATGCAACTTGCCCGATTTTTCCGGGACTAACCAAGATCATTCATTAAGGAGCGTAGGAAAGATGGAATCAGCCACTGAGAATCAAGGCCGCATTCTGCTGGTGGACGACGAGTCCGCCATCCTGCGTACTTTTCGTTATTGCCTGGAAGACGAGGGCTACAGCGTTGCTACTGCCAACAGTGCGACCCAGGCTGAGGCGCTGTTGCAACGGCAGGTGTTCGATCTTTGTTTCCTCGATTTGCGTCTCGGTGAAGACAACGGTCTTGATGTGCTGGCGCAGATGCGCATCCAGGCACCCTGGATGCGGGTGGTCATAGTTACCGCTCACTCGGCGGTCGATACCGCGGTGGATGCGATTCAGGCTGGTGCTGCTGATTATCTGGTCAAGCCTTGCAGTCCGGACCAGTTGCGCCTGGCGACTGCCAAGCAACTGGAAGTGCGGCAACTTTCGGCGCGTCTGGAAGCTCTTGAAGGTGAAATACGCAAACCCAAGGATGGTCTGGATTCCCACAGCCCCGCCATGAAGGTGGTGCTGGAAACGGCGCGTCAGGTCGCCGGTACGGACGCCAACATTTTGATTCTCGGTGAGTCGGGCACTGGTAAAGGGGAGTTGTCCCAGGCAATTCACGGCTGGAGCAAGCGTGCGAAAAAGTCCTGTGTAACCATCAACTGCCCGTCCCTGACCACTGAATTGATGGAAAGCGAACTGTTCGGTCACACCCGCGGCGCTTTTACCGGTGCCAGTGAAAGTACCTTGGGGCGTGTCAACCAGGCGGATGGCGGCACATTGTTTCTTGACGAAATCGGCGACTTTCCCCTCGCGCTGCAGCCAAAGTTGCTGCGTTTCATCCAGGACAAGGAATATGAGCGCATCGGCGATCCGGTCACCCGGCGGGCTGATGTGCGGATACTCGCTGCTACCAACCTCAATCTGGAAGACATGGTCCGCGATGGTCGCTTCCGCGAAGATTTACTCTATCGCCTGAACGTCATCACTCTGCACCTGCCGCCGCTGCGCGAGCGGCGCGAAGACATCCTCAATCTCGCCGACCGTTTCCTGGCCCGCTTCGTGAAAGAGTATGCGCGGCCGGCACGCGGTTTCAGCGAGGAGGCGCGTGAGGCGCTGCTCGGTTATCGCTGGCCCGGCAATATTCGAGAGCTGCGCAACGTGGTGGAGCGAGCGAGCATCATCTGCCCACAGGAAAAGGTCGAGATCACTCATTTGGGTATGGCCGAGACTCCAGTCAACAATGCGCCACGCATCGGTGCTGCATTGAGTCTGGATGAGTTGGAAAAGGCCCACATCGGCGCAGTACTGGCTACGGCGGATACTCTCGACCAAGCCGCTAAAACACTTGGGATTGACGCTTCAACGCTGTATCGCAAACGCAAGCAGTACAACCTGTGAGCCTTCTCGGATGAAACTGGCGATGAAGTTGCGAACACGGCTCTTCCTGAGTATTTCAGCACTGATCACCGTAGCGTTGCTGGGCCTGCTGCTTGGCCTCGCCAGCGTGTTGCAGATGAGCGCCACCCAGGAAGCGCTGATTCGCGACAATTCCATCACCCTCGACCTGGGCCTAAAGTTGCGCCAGGCGCTGGGCGATCAGTTGATCATGATGCTGCGCGACAATCCCGACATGGCTGCGTTTGACGCATCCCGACAGCAGTACTTTCAGTTGCTTGATCAGGGCATTGCCCATGAACAGGGCCGGAATCGGGGTAACTACGGTTTTGTCCAAGCCAAAACTGACTACCAAAGTTTTCTCCAGGCGCTGGATTTCTCGCGCGATCCGGCGCATGTACTCAGCGGCAATCAGGACCTCACCGAAAAATTCAACGTCTTGCGCAACGGCCTGATCATGGAGCACAAGGACGCGCTGGATAACATCAACGACACCCAGCGCCAGGCCCGTGAGCGGGCACTATTGATTGCCGGAACACTAGGGCTGGTCGGACTGGCGGTGCTGATTATCGGTTTCATCACCGCCCATGGGATCGCGCGGCGTTTTGGTGCGCCCATCGAGGCGCTGGTCCAGGCGGCAGACGATATCGGCCAAGGTAATTTTGAGGTGACCCTGCCTGTTTCTTCCGCAGAGGAAATGAATCAGCTGACCCAGCGATTTGGAATCATGGCCGAAGCATTACGTCAGCATCAGGCAACCAACATTGATGAATTGCTCGCTGGGCAACAGCGTCTGCAAGCAGTGCTCGACAGCATCGATGATGGTTTATTGATGATTGACCGCGAGGGCCGTCTCGAACACCTCAACCCGGTAGCGCAGCGGCAGCTGGGCTGGGACACCGACCGTCTGGGTCAGGGACTCGGTTCGGCACTTGAACGTCCGGAACTCGACGCGCAGCTGCAGATGGTGCTGCGCGGTGGCACTTTGGAGCGCGCACCGGATGACCTCAGTATCGAAGTAGACGGCGAATCTCGCTTGCTGACTTACAGCCTGACCCCGGTCAGCCATACACAGGGCCATATCCTCGGCGCCGTGATGGTGTTGCATGACGTCACCGAGCAACGTGCATTCGAGCGGGTGCGCAGTGAGTTTGTCCTGCGCGCGTCTCATGAACTGCGTACCCCGGTGACGGGCATGCACATGGCATTCGGCCTGTTCCGCGAGCGTGCGCATTTTGCTGCCGATTCACGGGAAGCCGATCTGCTCGATACCGTCAACGAAGAAATGCAGCGGCTGATGCAGCTGATTAACGATCTGCTGAATTTTTCCCGCTACCAGAACGGTTTGCAAAAACTCACGCTGGCGCCATGTTCCATCGACGAGTTGCTTGAGCAGGCACGCGTTCGTTTTGCCGATGTCGCCGGCGAGCAGGGCATTGATCTGTTAGTGGAAGTGCAGGGGCCTTTGCCTTGGCTTCAGGCTGATCAACCGCAACTGGACCGGGTTCTCGACAACCTGATCGATAACGCGCTTCGCCATACTGGCACGGACGGCCAGATTCGCCTTCAGGCCCGACGTCATGGTGAGCGGGTGATCATCAGCGTCGAAGACAATGGCGAGGGCATTGCGTACGGCCAGCAGGGGCGCATCTTCGAGCCGTTCGTGCAGGTAGGCCGCAAAAAGGGTGGGGCCGGACTTGGTCTGGCACTGTGCAAGGAAATTGTGCAACTGCATGGCGGGCGAATGGGCGTTTATTCGCGGCCGGGGCAGGGGACGCAGTTCTACATGGCCTTGGCGGTTTGAGGCCTTTTACGCTTCGTCATTAATTCGCCGCCCGGCCATACGTCGACCCCGGGTAATCAGTTCAATGAATTGCACGGCACTCAAGGCGTGGGCGAATAACCATCCCTGCCCAAATTTAACCCCCTCGCTGCTGAGAAAAGCGGCTTGCGCCTCATGCTCGATGCCTTCGGCAATCACCTTGAGTTGCAGCGCCTGGGCCATGTGGATGATATGTGGCGCCACGCCGCTACTGGCGGCGTCGTGCCCCAGTGCATCAATGAAAGCCTTGTCTATTTTCAGACAGTCCACCGGCAATGTCTGCAAGTAAGCGAGGCTGCAGTAACCGGTGCCAAAATCATCTATCAGCACCTGATGCCCGACATCGCGTAAAGCCTGCAAATTTTCCCTGGCCACTACCACATCCACCAGGCCTCGCTCGGTAACCTCGAAAGCGATCTGCCGCGCGGCAACCCGATGCAGTGTCAACAATCGCGCCATCACTTGGCCGATCCGCGGCACCATGACGTCGCACGCGGCCAGGTTGACCGAAATGTACAGTTGAGGATTGGCCCGCAACAAATGTCCCAGCTGTTCCAGCAGGCGCTGCAGAACGAAATCAGTCATCTGACGGATCTGCCCGGTGTTCTCTGCCATCGGGATGAACAGGTCGGGGCTAGTCAACGTGCCATCTGGTCGGCGCCAGCGCAGCAGGGCTTCGGCGCCAACGCAGTTACGGCTGTCGAGGTCGAAGATCGGTTGATAGAGCACCTGCAATTCCCCGCGGCGGATTGCGCCTGCCAGCTCGGCATCGAGTGACTGGCGCTGGCGTACAAGCAAGAACACCAGAAAGCCCATTAAGCCGCCTAACGCCAGGCTCCCAGGCAACAGCCACCACCAGACCGCAGGTACATGAATACCGGTCCGCGGCGTGATCAGCACCAGTTGGTATTCCGGGTTGTTGGTCGGCATGCGGTATATCAGTCGGCTTTCGGTAACTTGCAGCGCATCACGACTGCTCGGCGGCCACGGTGCAGTGGGTGGCCATCGTTGTGCAGTGCCCAGCACCGGAATCGCCCGGGAGCCATGGTCGAGCACTACCAGCAAGCTGCTTCCCGGAGACAGGTCGACCATGTCGGTCAGATGCCCCCGAGAGGTTGCCACGCGAAAGTTGCCGCGCCCGAGCATGAGCGCTGCGCGATTTTCATCGGGTTCCGTGGTGGTATTCAGCCAATAGCTGTAGGTGGGACCCTGAATATCCGGTGCGCGAATAAGCGCCAATCCTTCCCGGCGCGGGCGGTTTGAACAGATGCGCGAAGCATCCATGTAGGCGGCTTCATAGACGAAACGGTAATTGAAGGTGACCTGCTGCAATGTCGCGATCATGTCGTCGTCGCAACCTCGCAGCGGTTGCGCCTCGAGATCATCCAGGCTCTCGCGTAGCTGGCCGAACAATTGCTCGAGTCTTGCCAGAAAGCGCTCACCCTGGGCGTTCATTTCCTGACTTTCATTCAGCTCCACTTGGCGCATGGCGACGAAAAGACTGAGCGCCATCAGCAGCGTCGCACTCAAGGCGGCAGCCAGCATCGCCAAAAACCACGGGCGATAGAACCAGCTGCGTAACGTCTCTCGAGCTACAGTCATCTAGGGAATCCGAAGAATTACCAATGAGTTATAGCTGTTGATTGAGAAAACGCCTTGACCGTCGGGCGGCCGTCATTATTTTGTCTGGTTTAGAACCGCTAACAGCGCGGCTGTCTGTGCATCCGGCATACCGTCGAATCGCGCAGGTCGAAAGTGCATTTGAAACGCTGAAAGTACATGACGTGTCGCTACATCCAGTTCCCCGGTTTGTGGCGTCGAATAGCCCAGGCGGGACAGTTGCCCCTGAAACCAGCCGATACTTGGCAGTAGGGTGTTGAACTGTTGTTGCTTTCGTGCCACAGCCTGTTCGTTCGGCCACACGCCAAGACCTTCGGCGGCCAAACGTTTCCAGGGGAACAGGGGGCCGGGATCGAGTTTGCGCAACGGCGCAATGTCGCTATGGCCGATGATGCTGCGGGCACTGATGGCGTATCGTTTGCTGATGTCTTTGAGCAGGACGATCAACGATTGAATTTGCGCCTCGCTGTAGGGGTACCAGAGGCGGCTTCCGTCAGGATTTTCAGTAAAGCCGGGGTTGACGATCTCGATGCCGATCGAGCTGGAGTTCAACCATGTTCGGCCTTGCCACTCGCTTTCACCGGCATGCCAGGCGCGCACGCCTTCATCCATCAGCCGGTAGATCGTAGCGTCGTTGTCGTCGCCGATCAGGTAATGGCTGCTGACTTCGCCGTGGGTCAACAGTTGCAGTGAGCGTTCCAGCGAGGCGGAGGTGTAGTGCACCACCACAAACTGGATGCGACTGTCGTAATTGACGGAAGCGTGACTGGTGTCGAATTTCGGGCCACTGCTGCAACCGGCCAGCAGAATCAGCGACGTGATGAGAGCAAAAAATTTCATGGCAGAAGGCAACACGTAAATGACATTAATGCAACAGTGTAACGTACCGCCTTGCCTGAGGATGGACGGCGCTTCAATTTAAATGAAACGGAACATTTTCTCTTAACCCGATTCCATGCGGTTGCGCCCGGCGTGTTTGGCGCGATACAGCGCCTGATCGGCTCTTTTGAGCACGAGATCACTGTGTTCTCCCGATCTGAACGCGGTGAAGCCGATTGAAAGGGTGATGGTGACCGGCTCGCCCTTGAAGTGAAACGGGCAGGCCTCAATGGAGGCGCGCAGATGTTCAAGAAGCTTGAGGCCCGTGGCTGGAGTGGTATCCGGCAATAACAGAACAAACTCTTCTCCACCAAAACGGGCGATGAAGTCAGTACCGCGCAAGCGATTGCGTAACACGCCGGCGATGATCTTCAGCACCTTGTCACCGGCCAGATGGCCATAGCTGTCATTGATACGTTTGAAGTGGTCGAGGTCGATTATGGCCAACAGCAGGGTGTTGCCGTGTTGCTGCCATTGATTGATTTCCCGCTCGAGCCGCTCGCCCCAGGCGGCGCGGTTGGGCAGCCCGGTCAACGGGTCGATCAAGGCTTTCTGGCGCTGTTCTTCCAGGTGCTCGCGGTAACCCATGGCTTCCTGCTCCATGTGGGCCACGCGTTCGGCAAGCCCTTGCAAGCGGGCCGCCACTTCCTGCTCACGCTCATCGCGCTGCTGGCGGTGCTGGTCCATCGTTCCGAGCAAACCTTCCAGATGATTTTCCAGCACATGCTTGAGGCCTTCCAGGTCGGCAGCTTCCTGCATACTGCAGTGCAAACCGTCGACCTGTTCACGAATCTGCGTGTCCATCTCGCGCGCCGCAGAGCGGCTGTCCGCATGCCCGTCGCTGGCGGCTCGCAGATTGCTCTGGAAGGCTTCCAGGCGTTCGTTGAGCTGTTGCAGATAGGTTTCGAATTCATGCTGGCCGCTGTCGGTAATGGCCAGCATCAGGGTGGCCAGATCATCCAGAATCGGCAGCAGTTCGTACCAGTTCAGCCCGTTCTGCAAACGCTCGCGCATGGCCTCGGCTTGTGGCTGATGCCGCTCCGGCAAGGACAAGTCGTCGAGCAGGCCCAACAATGTATCTTCAATATGCCTGGCGACCGAGCTGTAGGAGGGTTCGGGAGAATCCGGCAGGGCGTAGAGAATGTCGAGTTCCGCTTGTTCCGGATCGATGGCCGCCAATGCCTGCGCCATGGCGGGCGGCAAGGGCAAACGGTCCAGCAACAACGCCGCCGCCCATTCGTCAGTATTGTCGCTCGGCTGGACGCGTGGGGAAGGGACGATGTCCGCTTGTTCTGCCAGGGTTATCTCGGGCTGGCGCTGAGGCGGTGCAATCGGTGCCGGTTGCAGCGCTTCGACTGTGGGGAGCTCGACGATTTCTGCGGGCGCGGGGACATCGGTTTCAAAGTGGCTGGCGGTGGTAACGGTCGGCGCAATTGGTCGCGCCAGTGGCGCGTTGGTGGACTCTGCAATCGCCGGCGTTGCCTCTGGAGCCGGCTGGACGATCGCTTCAATCGGCATAGGCCTGGACGCAAAGGTGTCGGCGACGGTGGCTTGCTGCACTGTGTCTTGCGCTTCACGACTGCCAAACAAGCGCTGCAGCAAACCCGGACGCTCAGGCTCGGCGCGGGACTCTGTCTGACTTAACGCTTTGCCCTGCAACCCGCTCAGTTCACTGAGTAGCAGCGGAATTTCGCGGGCGTGGCTGACGCGGTCATCCAGCTGCTTGGCGAAACTCTTCAGGGGCCGGCTCACTTCGCGGGGCAGCGGCAACGTCTGCAATTGCGTCACCAGCGCAGACAGCGCGGCACTGGTCTGGCTGACACGGGTTTCTCGGCGTTGTTCAGAGTCGAGTACGGCTTTTTCCAGGCGCGGGAGCAGGGCCGCCAAGCCGGCATCCATGTCATTGGTACGGATAACGTCGCGCATTTCCTTCATGCATTGATCAACCGCGCGGTCTGTACCTTCTGCGGCGAGAGTGCTGCGCACCAGCCCGCGACGCAGCAAGTCGAGCCGCGCCTCCCAGCGCCGCTCTAGCTTTTCCTGTTGCTCAATGCTTTTGAGGTATTTCTCTTTCCAGCGCTGTGCTTCGTCGCTCATTCAAGGGTTCCGCGATGGGCAGGACTCAGCGCGGGCAATGCATCGGCCGTGAGCGAACCCGGCAGACGAATCTCTACCGCGACCGGCAGGTGATCGGAAATGGGATGTGCCAGCACCTGGACCTTTTCAAGGGTCAGGGTCGGACTCAACAAAATATGATCCAGGCAGCGCTGCGGACGCCAGCTCGGGAAGGTAGCTTCCAGTTGCGGTGCGATCAGGCCGAGATCGCGCAACGGCGAATTCTGCAGCAGGTCACTGGCGTGGGTGTTCATGTCGCCCATCAACACCTGATGCTTGTAGCCGCCTATCAGCTCACGGATATACGCCAACTGCATGCTGCGGGTACGTGGCCCAAGTGCAAGGTGCATCATGACCACCACCAGCGCTTCCGGGCCTTCGCCGAACCTGACCAGAATGGCCCCGCGACCTTTCGGCCCCGGCAGCGGATGATCTTCGATCGCCCACGGGCGCAGGCGGCTCAGGACACCATTGCTGTGCTGGCCGAGTCTTCCGAGATTGCGGTTGAGTTGTTGATACCAGTAAGGGAAGGCGCCCAGTTGAGCCAGGTGCTCGACCTGATTGACATAGCCCGAGCGCAGGCTGCCGCCATCAGCTTCCTGCAAGGCGACCAGATCGAAGTCGCCTAGCAGGTTGCCGATCTTTTGCAGATTGTCGGCACGCCCGATGTGCGGCAACAAGTGCTGCCAACCCCGGGTCAGGTAGTGCCGATAGCGCTCTGTGCTGATGCCGACCTGGATGTTGAAACTGAGCAAACGCAGACGGCTGTCTGCGGGCAGGCCCGTCGATTCCAGATGATGCTCGTTGACCCGCGGATCATGCAGGCCAACGACGCGTTCATTTCTCCAGCGGCGCATGGCAGTCGCCGCGCTTAGTTGGCAGCAGCCTTGGTTGCCGCTCGCTCCTGGTCGACCAGTTTGTCGGCCAGTTGCAGAGCTTGTTCAGCGCCACCGGCGGAGCCGATGTCAAAGCGGTATTTGCCGTTGACGACCATGGTAGGTACGCCGGTGATTTCATATTTCTTGGCCAGCTCTTTGGCCTGATTCACTTGCCCCTTGATGGCGAAGGAGTTGAACGTGGCGAGGAATTTGTCCTTGTCGACACCTTGGGTAGCCAGGAACTCGGCCATCTCTTCCGGCGTTACCAGCTTCTTGTGTTCTTCCTGGATAGCCTTGAAGACCGCAGCATGAACTTTATGCTCGACGCCCATTGATTCAAGAGTCAGGAACATTTGCCCGTGTGCATCCCATGGGCCGCCGAACATGGCTGGAATACGTTTGAAATTGACGTCGGAGGGCAATTTCTCAACCCAAGGATTGATCACTGGCTCAAATTTGTAGCAATGCGGGCAGCCATACCAGAACAGCTCCACGACTTCGATCTTGCCGGGCACTGCTACCTGAACCGGATTGGCCAGTTCGACATAAGGTGCGGCGGGTGCTTCGGCAGCCTGGACGGACATGCCGAACAGGCTGGCAGCGGCCAGAGCGGCGCTGATGATCAGATTACGCATGCTTTACTCCTGGACAAATGGGGTCACCTCGCGCGACCTGTTTTCAGACAGATCATGGCGGGCTCGAGTGCTGTAGTGTAACGGTAGCGGCCATAAAAAAGGGCAGCCGCAGCCACCCTTTTTATACTTGCTGCGACGGATTAATAGAGCGTTAACGTTGCAGGAGATGTACGCCCCTGGCGACGCTCAATCCGCACTGACTCAGTGCAGGCCCTGAATGTAGCTGGACACTGCGGCGATATCTTCGTCGCTCAGTCGCTTGGCAATAGTCTGCATGGTTTTGGTGTCGCCGTCGTTATTGCGGCCGCCTTCTTCCTTGCGGAAGTCAGTCAGTTGTTTGGCGATGTATTGAGCATGCTGGCCGCCCAGGTGTGGGAAACCGGCGGGTGCGTTGCCTTTGCCGTCTGGCGAGTGGCAGCCGGTGCAGGCTGGCAGGCCCTTGGCCAGGTCGCCGCCACGGAACAATGCTTCACCGCGAGCCACGAGTTTCGGGTCGGCGGCGCCCACGCTGCCTTTCTGGCTGGCGAAGTAGGCAGATATATCAGCCAGGTCCTGATCGCTCAGGTTGGTCAGCAGGCCGGTCATTTCAAGTACGACACGTTTGCCGGATTTGATGTCATGCAACTGCTTGTTCAGATAACGCTCGCCCTGGCCTGCCAGTTTCGGAAAGTTAGGCGCCATGCTGTTGCCATCCGGGCCATGACAGGCGCCACATACTGCGGCTTTCGCCTGACCAGCAGTCGCATCACCTGCAGCATGGGCTACGCCCGAGATCCCCACGGTCAACAGCAGACTCACGATCAATTTGTTCATCAGCTAATCCAACTACGGCTAAGGGTTAAAGAGTTATGGGCCGGGATCACTCGCTCATCCACTGGATGATGGCTCGGTAATCCTCGGCACTGCAGTCCATGCACAAACCACGCGGCGGCATCGCCTTGAAACCCTGGGTAACGTGTTGCACCAGCGTCTCCATACCTTTCGCCAGCCTCGGCGTCCAGGCTGCCTGATCGCCTTTTCTGGGCGCCAAGGGTAGTTGGCCGGAATGACACGCACCACAAACACGGTTGTACACAGCTTCCGGATCCTGTGTAGCCTGAGCGCTGTAAAGCGGCATCAAGATACCGGCAGCTAGCAGCCATTTCGTCATAAAACGACCTTTTCAGGGTTGAGAGCGTTCTGCGTTCTAATGCGCAATCAGGGTCAATCGCTCTCGTGAACTTCATCCTACGCTGGGACAAAGCGCACACAAAATCTGCGGCATTATATACTGGCGTCACTGAAACGGAAACGACACCGCTTGCCGCGTCCATTCCTGGCGCCGCCCACATCGGAAATCCCATGCAACTCAAGAATCCCATCCTCGGCCTGTGCCAACAGTCCACCTTCATGCTCAGTGCCGCCAAAGTCGATCAATGCCCTGACGATGAAGGCTTCGAAGTGGCCTTTGCCGGCCGTTCCAACGCCGGTAAATCCAGCGCTTTGAACACCCTGACGCACGCCAGCCTGGCGCGGACCTCGAAAACCCCGGGTCGCACGCAACTGTTGAACTTCTTCAAGCTAGACGATGATCGTCGTCTGGTCGACCTGCCGGGTTACGGTTATGCGAAAGTGCCCATTCCGCTGAAGCTGCACTGGCAGCGTCACCTGGAAGCTTATCTGGGTGGTCGCGAGAGTCTGAAAGGGTTGATCCTGATGATGGACATCCGTCATCCAATGACCGATTTCGATCTGTTGATGCTCGATTGGGCAGTCGCCAGCGGCATGCCAATGCACATTCTGCTGACCAAAGCCGACAAGCTGACCTACGGCGCGGCGAAGAACGTGTTGCTCAAAGTCCAGGCAGAGATCCGCAAGGGTTGGGGCGATGCGATCAGCATTCAGCTGTTCTCGGCACCCAAACGACTGGGCCTGGAAGACGCCTACACTGTACTGGCGGGCTGGATGGAACTGGCGGATAAGGGCGCGGAGCCTGTCGGGCAATAAACTGCAGGCAAAAAAAACCCCGGACTTCTTATGGGGAGGGGGAAGTTCGGGGTCCAAGCTCCGGACCGCTAGGGCGGGGTCCGGATATCTGCCAACACTTAACACAACATAGGAGCATTGAACGGCTTCACCAGCCATTCAGTTACTCTGAGTGAGCGTTCACAGGTTTAGTTCCGGGCGATCAGAAACCATTTGAAATAAACCGGTTCGATATTTTGAATATGCCAGTCTCTCTCGCGGCATAGCTTGCCCGTGTGGCCACCTGATTTGCTCATCTTTGCACCTGATTGTTGCGAGTTGTTTCCGTTGGATTGCGCAGCGATCCCCAAAAAGGGACTGCTGCGCAGTCCAACGGGGACAAGTCCCCTCGCCACAGATCCCTTTCCGGAATTCGCTCCTACGAAAGCACGATCAATGTGCTTCGTCCCAATTGTTTCCCACACCTACTTCGACCAGCAGCGGCACATCAAGCTTCGCTGCCTCGCTCATGTGCAGACGAATTTCCTCGCGAACCTTGTCGACCAGATCTTCACGCACTTCGAGCACCAATTCATCGTGCACCTGCAGGATGACTTTGGCGTCCAGACCGGACAACGTCAGCCAGTTATCCACAGCCACCATGGCTTTCTTGATGATGTCAGCTGCGGTGCCTTGCATCGGCGCGTTGATCGCGGTGCGTTCGGCGCCTTTGCGCAAGGCCGGGTTCTTCGCATTGATTTCCGGCAAATACAGGCGGCGGCCGAAGATGGTTTCAACGAAGCCTTGCTCGGCAGCTTGCGCACGAGTGCGCTCCATATACTCCAGCACGCCGGGATAGCGGGCAAAGTAACGGTCGATATACGCCTGGGATTGCTTGCGATCCACCCCGATCTGCTTGGCCAGACCAAATGCGCTCATGCCGTAGATCAACCCGAAATTGATCGCCTTGGCACTCCGGCGCTGATCATTGCTGACGTCCGCCAGCGCAACCCCGAACACTTCCGCTGCGGTGGCCCTGTGCACATCAAGGTCGTTACGGAAGGCGTGCAGCAAACCTTCATCCTTGGCCAGGTGCGCCATGATCCGCAGTTCGATCTGCGAATAGTCAGCGGCCAACAGTTTGTAACCTTTCGGCGCGACAAAAGCCTGCCGAATCCGTCGGCCTTCGGCAGTGCGGATAGGGATGTTCTGCAGGTTGGGATCGATCGACGACAAGCGTCCGGTGGCGGCGACGGCCTGTTGATAAGTCGTGTGGATACGGCCGGTGCGCGTGTTGATCTGTTCTGGCAGGCGGTCGGTGTACGTGCTCTTGAGCTTGCTCAGCGAGCGATACTGCATCAGCACTTTAGGCAGCGGATAATCCTGCTCGGCCAATTCGGAGAGCACCGCTTCAGCGGTAGACGCCTGGCCCTTGGCGGTTTTGCTGAGTACCGGCAAACCGAGTTTCTCGTAAAGGATCACGCCCAGTTGCTTGGGTGAGCCGAGATTGAACTCCTCGCCGGCGATAGCGAAGGCTTCACGCTCCAGTGCCACCAGTTTCTCGCCCAATTCGACGCTCTGGATGCCCAACAGGTTGGCATCGACAAGCGCCCCCTGACGTTCGATCCGCGCCAGCACCGGCATCAATGGCATTTCTATTTCGTTCAGCACTTTGTTCAGACTCGGCGTCGCTGCCAGTTTTTCCTGCAGGGCAAGGTGCAAACGGAACGTGACATCAGCATCTTCTGCCGCATAAGGACCGGCCAGCTCCAGCGAAATCTGATCGAAACTCAGTTGTTTGACGCCTTTGCCGGCAATGTCCTGGATATCGGTTTTGCTCTGACCCAGGTATTTCAGCGCCAGGCTGTCCATGTCGTGACGGGTGGCGGTCGAATCAAGCACATAGGACTCGAGCATCGTGTCGTAGGCAATACCCTGGACGAGGATCCCGTTAGCCTGATCGCCACCGATCGCGCAGTTGGCGAGGATGTTGGTTTCGAACTTGGCGTGCTGGCCGACTTTCAGCTTCTGCGGGTTTTCCAGCAGCGGCTTGAGGGCCCGCAGCACGTTGTCGCGGTCCAGCTGATCCGGCACGCCCATGTAGGAATGAGTCAGCGGAATGTAGGCCGCTTCGTTGGCTGAAACGGAAAACGCCAGCCCCACCAATTGCGCGTGTTGCGCATCGATACCGTTGGTTTCGGTGACGATAGCGATCAGCGGCGCCTTGTCGAGCTTGTCCAGCCAGACATCGAAGCGCGCCTGATCGAGGATGGTTTCGTATCGGGCTTCGACAGCGTCCGCCGGCTGCGCCTCGGCGACTTCGACAATCTCCTGACCGGAGCGCTTGGCATCGCGCTGATTTTCGTCGGACCAGCTTTTGAATTCCAGCAGGGCGTAGAGCTCGGCGAGCTTGTCGTGATCGGGCTGGCCCATCTGCAGGTCATCGAGGCCGATATCCAGCGGCACGTCGATTTTGATCGTCGCCAGTTGGTACGAGAGGAAAGCCATCTCGCGGTGCTCTTCAAGCTTGGCCGGTAAAGTTTTTGCGCCGCGAATCGGCAGCGTCGGCACGATGTCGAGCTGCTCGTAAAGCTCTTTCAGGCCACCGTTGACGCCCATCAGCAAACCAGACGCAGTCTTAGGCCCAATGCCTGGCACGCCCGGGATATTGTCGGAAGAATCGCCCATCAGTGCCAGATAATCGATGATCTGCTCGGGAGCGACGCCGAATTTCTCCTTCACGCCGTCTACGTCCAGCGCGCTACCGGTCATGGTGTTGACCAAGGTAATGTGCCCGTCAACGAGTTGCGCCATGTCCTTGTCGCCGGTGGAGATGACCACCGGTCGGTCCGCCGCCGCGCTGCTGCGGGCGAGGGTGCCGATCACGTCATCGGCCTCGACGCCATCGACGCACAGCAAGGGGAAGCCCAGAGCCTTGACGCTCTGGTGCAGCGGCTCGATCTGTACACGCATGTCGTCAGGCATGCTCGGCCGGTTGGCCTTGTATTGGGCGTACATGTCATCGCGAAACGTCCCACCCTTGGCGTCGAACACCACGGCGAACGGACTGTCCGGGTACTGCTTGCGCAGACTCTTGAGCATGTTCAATACGCCTTTGACCGCACCGGTCGGCAGGCCTCTGGACGTGGTCAGCGGTGGCAGCGCGTGGAAGGCGCGATAGAGGTAAGAAGAACCGTCCACCAGGACGAGGGGGGCTTGGCTCATGAGCACGATCAACCTTTTCGGCGGGTCCGGCGCTAGAATAGCGGGACCATTGACGACAAAGGGACAAGGTTATCATGCGCACACTAAATCGCTTGCTGCTGGCTGGCTTGTTTGCAATCGCACCGCTGGCTGTCATGGCTGCCGATGATGCGCCGACATCCGAACCTGAAGTCACGATCCGCACGGAAGGGGACAAGGTTATTCAGGAGTACCGCCAAAACGGATTCCTGTACGCGATCAAGGTCACGCCGAAGGGCGCGCCGCCTTATTTTCTGGTGCGTGCGGACGGTACCGATGCAAACTTCATCCGCTCGGATCAGCCGGATATGCTGATTCCGTCGTGGAAGATCTTCGAGTGGAAATAGTTTCTTAACTTCAACCGGCGTTGGCTCAGGCAGCGACGCCCGTACTGGCAGTTTAAAAATGTCTGTGTTCACCCCGCTGGCTCGGCCTGAGCTGGAAACCTTTCTCGCCCCCTACGGGCTCGGCCGCCTGCTTGATTTCCAGGGGATTGCCGCCGGTAGCGAAAACACCAATTTCTTTATCAGCCTGGAGCAGGGCGAATTCGTCCTGACGCTGGTTGAGCGTGGTCCGGTCCAGGAAATGCCGTTTTTCATCGAGCTGCTCGACGTGCTGCACGGCGCCGATCTGCCGGTGCCTTACGCGTTGCGCACTACCGACGGTGTCGCCCTGCGTGAGCTCGCCGGCAAACCTGCCCTGTTGCAGCCGCGTCTGGCCGGTAAACACATCAAGCAGGCCAATGCGCAGCATTGCGTACAGGTCGGCGAGTTGCTGGGTCACCTGCACCTGGCGACGCGCGACAACATGATCAAGCGTAAAACCGATCGTGGGCTGGACTGGATGCAGGAAGAGGGCACGCAGCTACTGTCGCATCTGAATGACGAGCAGCAAGCTCTGTTGCAGCGGGCGCTGGAAGAAATTGCACAGCAGAAAGCAAGAATCCTGGCATTGCCACGCGCGAATATTCACGCCGATCTGTTCCGCGACAATGCCATGTTCGAAGGCACGCACCTGACCGGGCTGATCGATTTCTACAACGCCTGCTCGGGTCCGATGCTGTACGACGTAGCTATTGCGCTGAATGACTGGTGTTCGGACGACGATGGCATTATCGACGGACCGCGGGCGAGGGCGTTGCTGGGGGCTTACGCGGCACTGCGGCCGTTCACGGCAGCCGAGGCCGAATTGTGGCCGACCATGCTGCGCGTGTCGTGTGTGCGATTCTGGTTGTCGCGCCTGATTGCGGCGCAGTCGTTTGCCGGCCAGGACGTGTTGATTCATGACCCGCAGGAGTTTCAGCGGCGGTTGGCGCAGCGGCAAAAGGTCAGCACACCGCTGCCTTTCGCCCTTTAATTGTGGCGAGGGGGCTTGGCGAAACGTCGCACCGCCCCCTCGCCACACAATCATCGGAAAATTTAAAGCGACTCCAGGCACCCCGCCAGATCATTCCCCAATTTCTCCAGGACCTGTTCATAGCCCTGAGCAGTGGCTGGCGTGTATCCGCCTAACGCATCCAGTTCCGCCAGTTTCACCGGCAAACCCGCCACCAGCGTTTCTGCCAGTCGCGGGCGCAATGGCGGCTCACTGAACACGCACGTCTTGCCCACTTCTTGCAATCGAGTGCGCATCGCCGCCACGTGCTGCGCACCGGGCTGGACTTCGGCGGCAACACTGAACACGCCGGTGTGCTTGAGGCCGTAAGCTTCTTCGAAGTAGTCGAACGCTTCGTGGAAAACGAAATACGGCTTGCCCGCGATCCCCGCCAAGCGTGCCTTCAAACGCAGGTCCAGTGCATCCAGCCGCTCCTCGAATGCTTTCAGGTTGCTCTGATAACGCGCTGCGTTGGCAGGATCGACGGCGCTCATGTCAATCGCCATCTTCGCTGCGATGACCCGAGCATTGATCGGGGATAACCACAGATGCGCATCAAGGGTGCCAGGACGATGATCGTGGTCATGGTCATCAGCTTCTTCTGAATGAGAGTGGCTATCTGCGGCGAAACGGCGAAGTTTCATGCCTGGAAGATCCTGGACGGCAACACTCGGCAACGTGCGCCCGTTGAGCACGCGGGGCATGAAGCCTTCCATGTCCGGACCGATCCAATAGAGTAGATCGACCGACTGCACCTTCCGTACGTCGGAAGGGCGCAGCGCGTAGTTATGCGGTGATGCACCTGGCGGCAAGAGCACTTCCGGAATCGCCACGCCGTCCTGCACGGCCGCAGCAATCAGCTGCAGCGGCTTGATGCTGGTCAGGACCCTGACCTCGGCATGGGCTGAGCCAATCAGTAAAAAACTTGCGAGAAAAGCGACAAACACAGAAAAAAGTCGGGACACGATGACCACTCGAAGAGGCGAGAACGGGTAACATAATAACGTCTCTCACAAAACTCGTCGCCGCCCATGCCAAAAACTCCGATAGCCAGCCGTCCCCACGACCACTCTCATTGCGTTCACAGCGCTCTGTCGGAGGCCGATGCCTTGTGCGCCCGTCAAGGCCTGCGCTTGACCGCACTGCGTCGGCGGGTGCTGGAATTGGTCTGGCAAAGTCACAAGCCGTTGGGCGCCTACGATATCCTTGCCGTGCTCAGCGAGCAGGACGGTCGCCGTGCCGCGCCGCCGACTGTCTACCGCGCACTGGATTTCCTCCTGGAAAACGGCCTGGTTCACCGCATCTCTTCGCTGAATGCCTTTGTCGGCTGCAATCACCCGGAGCATGCGCATCAGGGCCAGTTCCTGATCTGCCGCGAATGCCACGCCGCTATTGAGCTGGAGCAGAAATCCATCAGCGACGCCATTGTCAGCAGCGCCCTGGATGTCGGATTCATAGTGGAAAGCCAGACGGTCGAAGTGGTCGGTCTCTGCTCGGGCTGTCAGGGGGCTTGATGAGCAATGCGCTGATCCGTCTCGAGCAGGTGACCGTCACGTTCGCCGGGCAAAACGTGCTGGATAATATTCAGCTGAGCGTTGAGCCGGGGCAGATTGTCACCTTGATCGGCCCTAACGGCGCCGGCAAGACCACCTTGGTGCGCGCCGTGCTCGGCTTGTTGAAGCCCGACAACGGCAGCGTCTGGCGCAGGCCAAAGTTGCGCGTTGGTTATATGCCGCAAAAACTCCACGTCGATCCGACGTTGCCGCTGTCGGTGCTGCGCTTCCTGCGATTGGTGCCGGGAGTCGATCGCCCCCGCGCTTTGGCTGCGCTGAGGGAAGTTGGTGCCGAGCACGTGATCGACAGTCCGGTGCAAAGTGTATCCGGTGGTGAAATGCAGCGGGTGCTGCTGGCCCGGGCGCTGTTGCGCGAGCCGCAGCTGCTGGTGCTGGACGAACCCGTACAAGGTGTCGACGTCGCCGGCCAGGCCGAGCTCTACAGCCTGATTACCCGGTTGCGCGACCGTCACGGCTGCGGCGTGTTGATGGTCTCACACGATTTGCATCTGGTGATGAGCACCACCGACCAGGTGGTTTGCCTCAATCGCCACGTTTGCTGCTCCGGACACCCAGAGCAAGTCAGCGGCGACCCGGCGTTCGTCGAGCTGTTCGGCAAGAACGCGCAAAGCCTGGCGATTTATCACCACCATCACGATCATGCCCACGATCTGCATGGCTCGGTTGTCACTACGGCCCCGGCGGCCCAACCCCACGTTCACGGAGATGGCTGCAAGCATGGCTGATTTTCTGCTCTACGCCCTGCTTGCAGGCCTGGCCTTGGCGCTGGTCGCTGGGCCGTTGGGATCATTCGTGGTCTGGCGGCGCATGGCCTATTTTGGCGACACCCTTTCCCATGCAGCATTGCTCGGCGTGGCCTTGGGCTTCCTGCTGGACGTCAGCCCGACGGTGGCGGTGACCGTAGGCTGTCTGCTCCTGGCGGTGTTGTTGGTCACCTTGCAACAGCGCCAGCCGCTGGCGTCCGACACGCTTTTGGGAATTCTCGCACCCAGCACGCTCTCTTTGGGCTTGGTGGTACTAAGCTTCATGCACGAAGTGCGGATTGACCTGATGGCTTATCTGTTCGGCGATTTACTGGCGATCAGTCCGACCGACCTGGCGTGGATTCTCGGCGGCAGCGCGGCAGTCTTGGGGTTGTTGGTGGTGTTGTGGCGCCCGTTGCTGGCAGTCACCGTTCATGAAGAGCTGGCAAGAGTGGAAGGTTTACCGGTACCGGCCTTGCGCCTGGTATTGATGTTGCTGATCGCGGTGGTCATTGCGGTGGCGATGAAAATCGTCGGCGTGTTGCTGATTACTTCGCTGTTGATCATTCCGGCCGCTGCGGCGCAGCGTCACGCCCGTTCGCCCGAGCAGATGGCACTCGGCGCGAGCCTGCTGGGCATGCTCGCGGTGTGTGGCGGGCTGGCCTTGTCCTGGTTCAAGGACACCCCGGCCGGGCCATCGATTGTGGTGGCGGCGGCCGCATTGTTTTTGCTGAGTTTTGTTCTGCCCCGTCGAGGGGTGTAGACTTGCTCGTTTTTTGCGCAAATAGAGAGTCGCAGGAATGAAGCCGTTCGCCTCCCGTTATCTGCTCCTTGTCGCATTTTCTCTGCTGCTGGGTGCCTGTCAAAGCACGCCGCCGGCGGCCATTGAAGCCCCCGATGCGCGGGCCACGGCCATCGCGCAGCTGGAGCAAAGCCTGGCCAGCAGTGAGCTGGCCACCGCCGAAGGGCAGTTGGCCGCTTTGCAGGCCGAATCACCGAATGATCAATCCCTAGAGCAATACCAGCGGCAATTGGCTGAAGCCTATCTGCGCCGCAGCCAGATCGTTCTGCAGAAAGGCGATGTCAACGCGGCCGCGACAGCACTGAGCCGCGCGCGGGTATTGATGCCCAAGGCACCGGCGCTGACTGGCGGAGTAAACGGAGCCATTGCTGAGGCACGCAAAGCCGAGCTGGAAAAAGCTGAAGCTGCACTTCAAGCAGCCGAAGCCAAGCCGCCGGCGAAAGTGATCGATCCGACTGCAGAAAGCACTACGGTGGCATTGAATCTTACTGACATGGCCAAGCTTCGCCGGCAGTTGGACGCGATTGCGGCCGACGTGGTGAATTACCAGTGTGATGTGAGTATTCAGGCGCCGCGCAACCAGGATTTCCCTTGGTTGACGACATTGCTGAACAAGCGTGTGAAAAAGCTGGATTCGGCGTTCGAGCTGAATCTGGAGAAGCAGTTGTTGCGCAATATTCCGGCGCAGATGGTATTGAGTCCGCGTAAACCGTAAGAGCATCGTCGGAAAGCTGCCCGGAGCAAGCTCGCTCCCACATTTGACCTCCGGCTTACACAATTTTGTGAGCCACTGAGATGAATTGTGGGAGCGAGCCTGCTCGCGAAAGCGTCCGTGCTATCGCAGCATGACCTTAAGCCGGAACAGCCTTGGCTTTAGGTTCGCGATCCCAGACCCGATGCTGCGCGATTGCAGCGAAGAACGGCTTGATCAAGCTCGCATCCGTCCCCACGACCAGTCCCGCATCGACTTCCAGTTTCAGCACATCCAGCAACTGCTTGGCCTCGCCATGCAGGGCGATTGCTTTCAGGTGCTTGTACGCTTCGAGCACGTAGTGCAACGCGACGCCATCACCGCTCAACGCCTTGATAGACGCCGCGCCGCCCGGCACAAACACCGCATCGAACGCAATGGACGGCATGCCTTCCATCGACGCATCAACGGGTAGTGCCTTGCCGTCAGCCGTGGTCACCGGCGCCGAGGTAGGGCCGAGCAGTTTGGCATGCGCGCCTTCAGCTTTCAGCGCAGCTTTCATCGCGTCGATTGCCGCGCCATCGACGCCATTAGCCGCCAGAATCGCAACTTTACGCGTCTTGATATCGCCCGGCAGCAGGTTGGCCTGACTAAGCGCCGGCGAACGGTCCAGAGAGGTTTTCGGCACATCGACAGTGCCTGCTTTTGGTGCTGGCAGGCCAAGGTTTTTGGCAACACGAGCCGCCAGTTCCAGGTCGATGTTGGCGAGAATCTCGTTCACTTCACGGGCACGGATGTACTCGCGCTCGACTTTGCCCAGCTCGAAGCTGTAAGCCGCGATGATGTGCTCCTGCTCGTGCTTGCTCATGCTGTGGAAGAACAGCCGCGCTTGCGAGAAGTGGTCACTGAACGATTCGCTGCGTTGACGAATCTTGTTCGCGTCGATGCGCTCTGGATACGACTCGAAACCGCCATCCTGAGCCGCCGGCGGAGTTTCTTTCGGCCAGCCGCCATCGATGGAGTTCGGCTCGTAGGAAGCACGTCCCTTGTCGATCGTGGTGCGATGCAACGCATCCCGTTGACCATTGTGGAACGGGGCGACCGGACGGTTGATCGGGATCTCGTGAAAGTTCGGCCCGCCCAGTCGGCTGATCTGCGTATCGGTGTAGGAAAACAGCCGACCCTGCAGTAGCGGATCATTGGAGAAATCAATGCCCGGGACAATATGGCCAGGGCAGAACGCGACCTGTTCGACTTCTGCGAAGAAATTGTCCGGATTGCGATTGAGCACCATTTTGCCCAGTGGGGTGATCGGAACGATTTCCTCTGGAATGATTTTGGTCGGATCGAGGATGTCGAAGTCGAAGGAATGTTCGTTTTCCTCCTCGACGATCTGCACGCCCAGTTCCCATTCCGGATAGTCGCCCATCTCGATCGCTTCCCACAGGTCGCGACGGTGGTAATCGGTGTCCTTACCCGCGAGTTTCTGGGCTTCATCCCAGACCAGCGAGCAGGTACCGGCAGACGGACGCCAGTGGAATTTGACGAAGCGCGATTTGCCTTCGGCGTTGATCAGACGGAACGTGTGCACACCGAAGCCCTGCATGCTGCGCAGGCTTTTCGGGATCGCCCGGTCGGACATCGCCCAGATAACCATGTGCGCCGATTCCGGCACCAGCGAGACAAAATCCCAGAAGGTATCGTGGGCCGAGCCGCCGGTAGGGATTTCGTTATGCGGTTCAGGTTTTACCGCGTGCACGAAGTCAGGAAACTTGATCGCGTCCTGAATGAAGAAGACCGGCATGTTGTTGCCGACCAGATCGAAGTTACCTTCGTCGGTGAAAAACTTAACGGCAAAACCGCGTACGTCGCGCACGGTGTCGCCCGAGCCGCGTGGACCCTGCACCGTGGAAAAGCGCGTGAACACCGGGGTTTTTTTCCCAGGGTCTTGCAGAAAACCGGCCTTGGTCAGTGCGGAATGATTTTCGTACGTCTGAAAGTACCCATGAGCGCCAGTACCGCGGGCATGCACGATGCGCTCTGGAATGCGTTCATGGTCAAAGTGCGTGATTTTTTCACGCATGATGAAATCTTCCAGCAGCGATGGGCCGCGGGCTCCGACTTTCAGGGTGTTCTGGTTATCGGCGATCTTTACACCCTGGTTAGTGCGCAGGGCCTGATCGGTGGCATCGGAGCGGAACTGTTCCAGACTTTCCAGCTTGGTATTAGTGTTGCTGCGGTCCAGGGTGTCGGTCCCGGCCAGCGCGCTTGTTGGGGCGGCAGGTTTTTTCGTACTCATCAGTCGTAAACTCCTCGTTGCGATTCCCGTCGTAGCCAGGATGCTGGTCCATTCCCCGATCACGGCACCGGGGCGGTGTGAGTTGCTTTATTAGTGACTGACGACCTTTTACGGCGTTCCTTTTTTCTTACCTTTGATCGCGTTATTGCCAAATGGCAGGATCAATGCGAAATAAATGCTAAGAACCTCTATACGGACAGGCTAAAATGCGCGCCCGGCTAACCGCTGACCCTTTTCCAACGCGCCCCACAAGGTTCGCTACGTGATCGAGTTTCAAAACGTCCACAAAACCTACCGCGTCGCCGGTAGGGATATCCCCGCCCTGCATCCGACCAGTCTGACGATTGAGAACGGTCAGGTCTTTGGTCTGATTGGCCATTCCGGTGCAGGGAAAAGTACCCTGCTGCGTCTGATCAATCGCTTGGAAAACTCAAGCGGCGGCAAGATTTTCGTCGACGGCGAAGAAGTCACCGCGCTGGATGCCAACAGCTTGCGGCGTTTCCGTCAGCAGGTCGGGATGATCTTCCAGCATTTCAATCTGCTGGCCTCCAAGACCGTGGCCGATAACGTCGCCCTGCCGTTGACCCTGGCCGGTGAACTGTCCCGTAGCGAGATCGACCTGCGCGTCGCAGAGCTGCTGGCGCGAGTCGGCCTGTCTGACCACGCCAAAAAGTATCCGGCGCAATTGTCCGGCGGGCAGAAGCAGCGCGTCGGCATCGCCCGCGCGTTGGCGACCAAACCGAAAATTCTGTTGTGCGACGAAGCCACCAGCGCGTTGGACCCGCAGACCACTGCGTCGGTCCTGCAACTGCTGGCCGAGATCAATCGTGAGCTGAAGCTGACCATCGTGCTGATCACCCATGAAATGGACGTGATCCGCCGCGTGTGCGATCAGGTCGCGGTGATGGACGCGGGTGTGATCGTCGAGCAAGGCTCGGTCGCTGAAGTGTTTCTGCATCCGAAACACCCGACTACCAAGCGCTTCGTGCAGGAAAGCGAGCAAATCGATGAGAGCGAGCAACGCGATGACTTCGCTCACGTACCCGGCCGGATCGTGCGCCTGACGTTCCAGGGCGAAGCAACCTACGCGCCATTGCTCGGCACCGTCGCTCGCGAAACAGGTGTGGATTACAGCATCCTCGCCGGTCGTATCGACCGCATTAAAGACGTGCCTTACGGCCAATTGACCCTGGCGGTCACCGGTGGCGATATGGAGGCGGCATTTGCCCGTTTCACCGCGGCTGATGTCCACATGGAGGTGCTGCGCTGATGGAAGCCCTTACCACATTCTTCGCCAATATCGACTGGTTCGAAATCTGGCTGGCCACCGGCGACACGCTGCTCATGTTGTTCGGTTCACTGCTGTTCACCGTGCTGCTGGGCCTGCCTCTGGGCGTGCTGTTGTTCCTGTGCAGCCCGCGGCAGTTGCTCGAGGCCAAAGGCATTTACGCGATGCTGTCGCTGGCGGTGAACATTCTGCGTTCGCTGCCCTTCATCATTTTGCTGATCGTGATGATTCCGTTCACGGTGCTGATTACCGGTACGTCCCTGGGCGTTGCGGGCGCCATCCCGCCACTGGTGGTGGGCGCCACGCCGTTCTTTGCGCGACTGGTGGAAACCGCCCTGCGTGAAGTTGATCGCGGCATCATCGAAGCGACCCAGGCCATGGGCGCCACCACGCGGCAGATCATCACCAATGCGCTGCTGCCGGAAGCGCGCCCCGGCATCTTCGCAGCGATTACGGTGACAGCGATTACACTGGTTTCCTACACTGCCATGGCGGGTGTCGTCGGCGCGGGCGGCTTGGGTGACCTGGCGATCCGCTTCGGCTATCAGCGTTTCCAGACGGACGTAATGGTCGTTACCGTGGTGTTGTTGCTGGTGCTGGTTCAAGTGCTGCAAACCGTAGGTGACAAGCTGGTCGTCCACTTCTCACGTAAATAAGTTTTTAATGAAAAGCATAAGCCGGCCATTCGCTGGCAGGTGCCAAACGGGCATCCACATGGAGTTAGCTGAATGAAAAAATTACTCGTCGCATTGGCCGCCGTTGCCGCGTTTTCCGCCCACGCCGACACGCTGACTGTCGCGGCCACCCCTGTCCCGCACGCGGAAATCCTGGAATTCGTCAAACCGGCTTTGGCTAAAGAGGGCGTGGATCTGCAGGTGAAAGTCTTTACCGACTACATTCAGCCGAACGTGCAAGTGGCCGAAAAACGCCTTGACGCCAACTTCTTCCAGCACCAGCCGTACCTCGATGAGTTCAACAAGGCCAAGGGCACCAGTCTGGTCTCGATTGCCGGTGTGCACCTGGAGCCATTGGGCGCTTACTCAAGCAAGTACAAGTCGCTGACCGAACTGCCTGGCGGCGCCAATGTGGTGATCCCGAACGACGCCACCAACGGCGGCCGCGCACTCTTGCTGCTGGCGCGGGCTGGCTTGATCAAACTGAAGAACTCCAGCGATATCCTCTCGACCGTCAAGGACATCACCGAGAACTCCAAGGACCTGAAATTCCGTGAACTGGAAGCCGCGACCATCCCGCGTGTGCTGACTCAGGTTGACCTGGCGTTGATCAACACCAACTACGCGCTGGAAGCCAAACTTGATCCGGCCAAGGATGCATTGGTCATCGAAGGCAGCGATTCGCCGTACGTGAACATCCTGGTGGCGCGTCCGGAAGACAAGGACAGCGCTGCAATGCAGAAGCTGATCGCCGCGTTGCACAGCCCGGAAGTCAAAGCGTTCATTATCGAGAAGTACAAAGGCGCGGTCGTGCCGGCGTTCTGATTTGATGCGTTAAAAAAATGGGGCGCATCGATTGCGCCCCATTTTTTATGCCTGAAAATACGGACCCTGTTGGAGCCGGCTTGCTGGCGATGGCGTCGGTGAAATCGCTATCGCCAGCAAGCCGGCTCCTACAAGTGTGTGTCGTTACTGACGCTTCAGCATCACCGGCAATTGCGCCACCAGTTTCACGTTATTCAACGGCGCCCGAATAAACCCGCGCTGCGTGCCGTCCGGGCCGATCACTGCCAGGTTGCCGCTGTGATCAACCGTATAATTGGGCTTGCTGGTGTCTGCCGGGATAAACGGAATGCTCACCGCGTTGGCGAACTTTTGCAGGTCTTCGATCGAGGTCGGCGTCAGGCCAATGAACTGCGGATCGAAATAGCCCAGGTACTGCTTGAGTTGCTTGGGCGTATCTCGATTCGGGTCGACACTGACCAGGACGATCTGCAATTTGTCCCTGACGTCTGCCGGCAGTTCGCTTTTTATTTGACGCAGCTGGGCGAGGGTGGTCGGGCAGATGTCGGGGCAGAAGGTGTAGCCGAAGAACAGCAGGCTCCACTTGTCTTTCAACTCGTTGACCAGCACCGGTTTGCCGTCCTGATCGGTCATCTTTAAATCAGGAAGGTTGCGGCTTTGCGGCAACAGGATAATGCCGGCGTCGATCAGCGCCGTCGGGTCGCCCTGGCCTTTGCCGGACAGTACTTTGTTGATGGTCAGGCCGAGAATCAGTGCGACCAGGGCGACGAGGATGAAGACGGTTTTCTGGGTTCGGGTCATAGGTTCAACAGTAAGTAGTGATCTACGAGCAGCGCGATGAACAGCAGGAACAAGTAGTAGATAGAGTACTTGAAGGTGTTGATCGCCGCGTGCGGCCGAGTGCCACGGTACAGCACGATGGCCCATTGCAGAAACCGCGCGCCGAGTGCCAGTGCGCAGATCAGGTAGAGCATGCCGCTCATGTGGATCACAAATGGAAGCAGGCTCACGGCCAGGAGCACAAAGGTGTAAAGAAGAATGTGGACTTTGGTGTAGTGCTCGCCATGGGTGACCGGCAGCATGGGAATGTCGGCCTTGGCGTATTCCTCTTTGCGATGGATGGCCAGCGCCCAGAAGTGCGGAGGGGTCCAGGCAAAAATAATCAGCACCAGCAATAGCGGTTCGGCGCTGACATGACCGGTGGCAGCGGTCCACCCCAGGAGCGGTGGTGCGGCACCGGCGAGGCCGCCGATGACGATATTTTGAGGCGTCGCGCGCTTGAGGAAACCGGTGTACACCACCGCGTAACCGAGCAGTGAGGCAAGGGTCAGCCAGGCCGTCAGTGGGTTGGTGAAGGTCAGTAGCAAGGCTTGCCCCAGCAGCGCCAGTACCAATGCAAAGGTCAGCGCGGCGGCGGGTGAGACCCGGCCTTCAGCCAAGGGACGTTTATGCGTGCGCGCCATCACTGCATCAATGCGCCGGTCGACCACATGATTGACCGCCGCCGCGCCACCCGCACATAGGGCAATGCCCATATTGCCGAACACCAGCACCGTCCAGGGGACCCCGGCGCGAGTTGCCAGAAACATGCCGACCAGCGAGGTGATCAGCATCAGCACCACGACTTTCGGCTTGGTCAGCTCAAGGTAATCACGCCAGAT
Source organism: Pseudomonas fluorescens (assembly GCF_902497625.1). Taxonomy (GTDB): domain Bacteria; phylum Pseudomonadota; class Gammaproteobacteria; order Pseudomonadales; family Pseudomonadaceae; genus Aquipseudomonas; species Aquipseudomonas fluorescens_BQ. The sequence continues at coordinate 56,908 of NZ_CABVGX010000022.1, forward strand.
CGCCTGGCTATGTCGTTCGCCAATCAGAGTCGCCATGGCATTTCTCCTTTTATTGTTATGGGCCCGGCCGAATGTTTGCGCGGGCTGAATCGCCAGCGAGCAAAGCGTTGTTGCTTGACCCGAACCAGGCTGGTTCGCGCGTGATAATTGACCAGCACCATCGTCAGCAACAGCGCGGCGCCACCGGCGTTATGTGCGACCGCCACCGGCAGCGGCAGATGAAACAGCACGTTGCTGATGCCGAGCATGATTTGCACAGCCAGAGCAATCAGCACCAGTTTGGCCAGACGGCTCATGCCGACCACTTTCAGCTGCCACGCCAGACCCAGTAGCACCAGCGTCACCAGCAGCGCGCCAATACGGTGAGTCAAATGAATCGCCGTGCGTGCATCGCTGTCCAGTTGCCCGCCGAGGTAGTTGGGACCGATGTGTTGGGTCAAATGAAAGCCGTTGGCGAAGTCAGCCGGTGGCAGCCATTCGCCGTGGCAGGTCGGGAAATCGATACAGGCCACCGCCGCATAGTTGGAGCTCACCCAGCCGCCGAGGGCGATCTGCCCGATCACCAGCAGCAGGGCGGCCGTCGCCCAGTGTTGCAAACGTCGGGGCACGGTGAGCGCCGGCAGTACGGCAGACAACCGCAAGGTCAGCAAAAACAGAAGACTCAAGGTCGCGAAACCGCCAAGCAAATGCCCGGTGACCACTTGGGGCCACAGCTTGAGTGTCACCGTCCACATGCCGAACGCCGCTTGCGCAATCACTACCGCCAGCACAAACAACGGCAACTTCACCGGTTGGCCGGGATCACGCCGATGCATCCAGGCGCGTCCGGCCAGCACCGCAATCAGCAGGCCGAGAGTGCCGGCGAAGTAGCGATGGATCATCTCGTTCCAGCCCTTGTGAGCCTCGACCGGTGCGTCCGGGAAATGCAGTTCGGCATGCGCCAGTTGGGCTTCGCTTTTGGGCACGCTGATAAAGCCATAACACCCAGGCCAGTCCGGACAGCCTAGTCCGGCGTGGGTCAGGCGTGTGTAGGCGCCGAGCAATACGACAATCAGTGCCAGCAACGTGGCAAATAGCGCGAGGCGAAATCCAGGTTTGGCCATGACGATGCCCTTATCCGATGTTCGACAGTTTCAACAGGTGGCGCAGGTCGTTGAGCAGGTCCTTGCCTTTGACCGTCGGCTCGTAGCGCAGCACCAGATTGCCGTGAGGGTCGATGATCCACAGCTGCGGCACCGCCTGATCGCCCGTGGCCTTGCTGAACGTGGTGAGATCCAGTGGATAACGCTGCAATTGCGGATACTCGCGCGTCAGCTTGGCGTCGTAGTCACTGCTGAGCGGTTGCGCCGCGGCCAGTGCGTGGGTGGCGCGTCCAGCTTCACGGCCAAGGCCGATCTGGATTTGTCGCGCCATATACACCAGTTGCTGACAGTCCACCGAGCAGCCTTTTGGAGCAGTGACCAACAATTGCCAGCGCTCCTCCTGCGCGTGCACGCCAAGGTCGGCGCGGGTCTGGCCATTGCCGATCAGTTCCCCGTGATAACTGCGGCCCTCCGGCACCCAGAACTGCAACTTGTACATGCCGGTCGCGAGGATCATCGGGCCGATGACGCCGAGCAGAATCAGCAACAACTGCAAGCGGCCCTTGCGCCGGTTCAGCGGCGTTTTCGCCTCAGACATGCTGGGTGGATTCATGGTCGCTCCCATGGTGTTTCTCCTTTGCGTTGTGCCAGCCGAGATAGAGATAGAGGCCGAGCAGGGCGATCGCCATGGCGAACCATTGCACGGCATAAGCGAGGTGTTTTTCCGGGCCCATGGCCACGACCGGCCAATCAGCCTGATACGTGACGGCGCCGGGTTCAGCGCGTAATTCGTGGGCAAAACCTTCACGTTCGAGCGTCGCCCATAGCCGGGCCGGCTCGATGGCGGTGACCAGTTGCGGCCAAGTGGCGCTGCTCGGGTCGGCATGCAGCTGGAACGTCGCCCCGGGCGGTACGTAAACCCAGGCGTCGAGACTCACGGCGAGTTCAGGCGTGGTGAATTGCGGCGGTGTGCGCCGATCCGGCCAAGGCAGCCAGCCGCGATTGACCAGTATCCAGAGCCCGGTCGCTTGATCCTGAAACGGTTGCAGCAATTCCACGCCGACCTTGCCGCCCCGCTGGCGGTTGTCCAGTAACAGGCTGTGCGCAGCATCGAACTGGCCGTGCAAACGCACGCGGCGGAAGGCCGGGTCTTCGCTATGCAGCAGCGCGTTGCTCGCCATCGGTTCGGCTACCCGGCGTTCGGCATAGGTATGCAGCAGCGCGGTTTTTTCCGCGCCCCGACTCAGTTGCCAGCCTCCAAGCACCACCATCAACGGCAGCAGGACCGCTACCACCAAAGTGGGCACGACACCCGGCCGAAAGCGCTTCATGACGTCGCCAGAAAGTCGTTGGTCGCGATAGCTATACTCAAGTGCATCGCCTTTCCCCCGGGAGTCCTGCCATGCTCAAAACAGTCATCGGCCTGATGCTGATTGCCACGGTTGTCAGCCTGTTCAGCGGCCTGTTTTTTCTGGTCAAGGACGACAGCAGTTCGAATCGCCTCGTCATTGCCTTGAGTGTCCGTGTGGCCCTGGCCGCCATTACCGTGGGCTTGATCGCCTGGGGATTCTTCAGCGGCCAGTTGGTGTCCCAGGTCCCCTGGTAGCTGCAACTTGCGGCTTGGAGCTTGCGGCTTGCAGCTGCTTCTAAAGCACATAAACAAAGAAGAACAAGCCGATCCACACCACGTCCACGAAGTGCCAATACCAGCTCGCCGCCTCGAAGCCAAACTGGTGCTCATTGTCAAAGTGCCCGCGCAGAATGCGCATCAGCATCACGAACAGAATGATGGTGCCGATGGTCACGTGGGCGCCGTGGAAGCCGGTGAGCATGAAGAAGGTCGCGCCGTAAATGCCGGAACCCAGGGTCAGGCCCAGCTCTTTATAGGCGTGCACATATTCTTCGACCTGGAAGCCGAGGAACGCGCAGCCCAGCAAAACGGTAACGGCCAGCCAGAGTTTCAGCGCACCGCGATGGCCTTTTTTCAGGGCGTGGTGGGCGAAAGTAATGGTTACGCTGGAGCTCACCAGCAACACCGTGTTGAGTAGCGGCAAGCCCCACGGGCTGATGACATCCTTGGGTGCAGGGAATAGTTTCGGGTCCGGGTTGTTCAGCAGCGGCCAGGTGAACTCGAATGCCGGCCAGAGCATGTGCGCCACGCCCTTGGGCCCTTCACCCCCCAACGCCGGACCGGCGAGTACGCGCACATAAAACAACGCGCCGAAGAAGGCGAAAAAGAACATCACCTCGGAGAAAATGAACCAACCCATGCCCCAGCGGAACGAGCGATCCATTTGCGGGCTGTACAAGCCCTGACGGCTCTCCTTGATCACAGTGCCGAACCAGCCGAACAACATGTATGCGACCAGCAGGCTGCCGACGAAGAAAATCAACGGGCCATTGGACTCCGGGCGGGCGGCCTTCAGATCATTGAACCAGGTCGCCAGGCCAAACACCGTGGTGAACAGGCCAATCGTGGCGATGATTGGCCATTTGCTCTGCGCCGGGACGTAATAATGCTCATGAGTTGCCATTTATTGTTCTCCTTATCGGGCACGCTCAGCCGCCAGTGTTGACTGCTACCGGAGGATGTCGGGCAGTGATATCGAACAGCGTGTAGGACAGCGTTAGGTGCTTCACTTCCTTGGGCATGTCGCGATCGACGATGAACCGCACAGGCATCTCGATCCGCTCACCGGGTTGCAACACTTGTTGGGTGAAGCAGAAACATTCGGTCTTGTGAAAATAGGCGGCGGCGTTGCTCGGCGCGATGCTCGGCACGGCCTGGGCACTCATTGGCTTATCGGTGGGGTTGTGGGCGATGAAGACCATCTCGTTGACTGCACCGGGATTGGCGGTCAGCTCATCGCTCTTTGGGTAGAAATTCCACGTCATGTCGGCGGAGTTGGTCGACAGAAACTGCACGCGCACCTGGCGCGAGGTGTCGACCGTCTGTTCGCCCTCATACTGCCCGCCGGTCTTGCCGTTGATGCCGAACGCCTTGCACATCACGTCGTAGATCGGCACCAGGGCAAAACCAAAGATGAACATGGCCACCACCACAAGCAGCAGGCGCGTGACGAGTTTTTTCAACGAGATTGAATCAGTCATGATTCCATATCCTCAACACTAACCCCTGTAGGAGTGAGCCTGCTCGCGATAGCGGTGTACCTGGCACACCGCATCGAGTTCATCGCGAGCAGGCTCACTCCCACAAAGGCATAGCGTTTCATTTCACTTCCGGCGGCGTGGTGAAGGTGTGATACGGCGCCGGCGATGGCACGCTCCACTCCAGACCTTCCGCGCCATCCCACGGCTTGGCTGGTGCAGGTGCGCCGCCGCGGATGGTCTTGATCACGATGAACAGGAAGAAGATCTGCGTGGCACCGAACAGAAAAGCGCCGATCGAGGAGACCATGTTGAAATCGGCGAATTGCAGGTTGTAGTCCGGGATCCGCCGCGGCATGCCGGCCAGGCCGACAAAGTGCATGGGGAAGAACGCCATGTTCATGCCGATGAAGGACAGCCAGAAATGCAGTTTGCCGAGGGTTTCGTCATACATGTGGCCGGTCCATTTCGGCAGCCAGTAATAGGCCGACGCAAAAATCCCGAAAATTGCTCCGGGCACCAGCACGTAGTGAAAGTGCGCGACCACAAAGTATGTGTCCTGATACTGGAAATCCGCCGGGGCGATGGCCAGCATCAGGCCGGAGAAACCGCCGATGGAGAACAGAATCACGAACGCCACGGCAAACAGCATCGGCGTCTCGAAAGTCAGCGAGCCCTGCCACATGGTGCTGGCCCAGTTGAACACTTTCACCCCGGTGGGCACCGCGATCAGCATGGTTGCGTACATGAAGAACAATTCGCCCACCAGCGGAATGCCGACCACGAACATGTGGTGCGCCCAAACGATGAACGAAAGGAACGCGATCGCCGCCGTGGCGTAGACCATTGAGGTGTAGCCGAACAACGGCTTGCGCGAAAACGCCGGAATAATCGAGCTCACCGCGCCGAAGGCCGGCAGGATCATGATGTACACCTCGGGGTGGCCGAAGAACCAGAACACATGCTGGAACAACACCGGATCACCACCACCGGCGGCACTGAAAAAACTGGTGCCGAAGTGGATGTCCATCAGCATCATCGTCACGCACCCGGCCAGCACCGGCATCACTGCGATCAGCAGGAACGCAGTAATCAGCCAGGTCCAGACGAACAGCGGCATTTTCATCAACGTCATGCCGGGGGCGCGCAGGTTGAGAATGGTCGCGACCACGTTGATCGCGCCCATGATCGAACTGATGCCCATCAGGTGGATGGCAAAGATGAAGAACGTCACGCTTTCCGGGGCGTAAGTCGTTGATAGCGGCGCGTAGAACGTCCAGCCAAAGTTCGGCCCGCCACCGGCGGTAAACAAGGTCGAAATCAACATCCCGAATGCCGCCGGCAACAGCCAGAAACTAAAGTTGTTCATGCGCGGCAGGGCCATGTCCGGCGCGCCGATCATCAGCGGGATCATCCAGTTGGCCAGCCCGACAAAGGCTGGCATCACCGCACCGAACACCATGATCAAGCCGTGCATGGTGGTCATCTGGTTGAAGAATTCCGGCTGGACGATTTGCAGTCCGGGCTGGAACAGTTCGGCGCGGATCACCATGGCAAACGAGCCGCCGAGCAGGAACATGGTGAACGCGAACCACAAATACAGCGTGCCAATATCCTTGTGGTTGGTCGTCAGGACCCAGCGCATCAGGCCTTTCGCTGGGCCGTGGGCGTGTTCGACATGACCGTGGTCATCGATGACGGCGCTCATGGCTTGTCTCCTGTAAACAGATGGGCTGGGCAGGCCGGGGCGCATTGGCCCGACCGGTTCCTGAGGTGCGCAATGGACCGGGTCATTTGCTTTCCGCCTGTTTCAGTTCCAACACTTCCTTCGGCGTGACCATGTCACCCTTGTTGTTGCCCCAGGCGTTGCGTTCGTATGTCACGACAGCCGCGATATCGACTTCCGAGAGCTGCTTGCCGAACGCCGCCATCGACGTGCCGGGCTTGCCGTGGAAGACAATATTCAAGTGATCCTTGATCGGGCCGGTGGCAATTTTCGAGCCTTTGAGCGCCGGGAACATCGGCGGCAGCCCCTGACCTTCAGCCTGGTGACAAGCCACGCAAGTGGTGTGATAGACCTTGTCGCCGCGCTCCTTGAGTTCGTCGAGGGTCCACTCCTTGCTGGTCAGCTCCTTCAGCTGCGCAGCTTCAGCCTTGCGCTCGCCGAGCCATTTTTCGTAATCGGCCTGTTCCTTGACCTCGACCACGATCGGCATGAAGCCGTGATCCTTGCCGCACAGCTCGGCACACTGGCCGCGGTAGATCCCGGGTTTTTCGACCCGGGTCCAGGCTTCATTGACGAACCCGGGAATGGCATCGCGTTTGACCGCAAAGGCCGGTACCCACCAAGAGTGGATCACGTCGGCGGAGGTCACCAGGAAGCGCACTTTGGCGCCGATCGGCAGCACCAGCGGCTTGTCGACCTCGAGCAAATAGTGCTCGCCCTTGGCTTCCTTGTTGTGGATCTGATCGGCGGGGGTGGTCAGGTTGCTGAAAAATTCGACGTCCTGACCCAGGTATTTGTAGTGCCACTTCCACTGATAGCCCGTGACCTGGATATCGATATCCGGCTCGCTGCTGTCATACATCTGGATCAGGGTCGCTGTCGCAGGCACCGCCATGACCACCAGAATCAATAGGGGCACGATGGTCCAGAGCACTTCTACGGTCGTGTTTTCATGAAATTTTGCGGCCACCTGCCCGGTCGAGCGACGGTGGAGAATCATCGACCAGAACATGGCGCCGAAGACGATGATGCCGATCACCACACAGATCCAGAAAATGATCATGTGCAGGTCAAATACTGCGTGACTGATTTCAGTCGCTCCCGGCGCCATATTCACAGTCCATGCGGCGTGCGCAGGGCTGAAAATTGACCACAACAGGAGGCCCATCCAGACATGTGGATGTCGCATCATTGCGGGTTCCCCTTATCGTTCTTGTTATCCCGCCGGCTTTCACCTGCGGCAAGGGAGCGGCTGTCTCAGACTACGAACTTGATTGCCGGGCCTTGCTGCGTGTGCAGTCGGGCGTCATCAGCTAACTCCATTCCAACCCGAGTATAGACAGCGACCGGCTCCTCGCAATGTGGCCGCGCAAATGATCTGCAATGCCTGAGACTTGCGCTCAAGGTCACGAATGGAGAAGGATGCAGACGAGTGGCGGCAAATGGATATAACGGAGATGTCTCAAGGATGAAACAATTATGACAAATGCGTCTTAGCATTTTTCGTAAGCCAGCTAAGTTATGTCTTTCCTATTTCATTGCCTTTGTTTCCTGGAGTTTTCATGAACACCGCCGCATTGCGCGAGCAGATCCAAAAAGCCCAAAAACACGAAGCCGAGACCGGCCTGTTAACCCGTCAGCTGGAAAGCAAACTGCCTCATCTACACCCTTCGATCCAATTACCGGAAGCCGATGCCAGTGGCGTGCTGTCGCGTTTTGTCGCCGCTTACATCGATGAAGTGCCTGATCTGCTGGATGCGGCCAATGAAGTGGCAAAGGAAGCGGGCATCGAATCGCAGATCAGACCGGTGCTGAAAATCGCCGAGCAATATTTCCTTCAACCACCGACTATCATGACCGGTCACGTCGGTCTCGACGGCCTGCTGGATGAAGCGTACCTGGCGCATCGATTTGTTGAAGAGGTCAACGACCTGTACATCAAACATTTTGGCCAGCCGTTGATCCCATTGGACATGACGGTGGCCAATCTGATTGCTCACCAGTTGATCGGCGAAGAGTTCGCCAACCAGCTCGATGAGGCCGTGCATCACGCAGTAGACCAAATGCTCGACGACGAGAGCTTTGCGCTGGAGTCGGTGGAAGCCTACCGTGACAAACTGAGCAGCCCCGACACTGGTGCCGCGTGGAAACGCTGGCCGTGCATGTCGCGCCGTTTGGGAGTGGGTCTGGAGCTGGATCAGCCGGCTGCCTGACATTCAGGACTACCGATACCCCTGTGGGAGCGGGCTTGCTCGCGAATGCGGTCGATCATTCAACGTTGATGTCGACTGACACTTCGCTTTCGCGAGCAAGCCCGCTCCCACCATCCATTTGTTTTTTATGCCGCTGAACCGACGCCGGTGGTGGTGCGCAAACGCCCCTCCAGCCTGCGCTTCAGCCCGCGTGCCTCAATCAATAGCGTCGAACCCTTCGCCGCGTTGGCCCGTCCCCAGTCCTCCAGCAATTCCAGGCACGAATGGTCGATGTAGCTCAGATTATTGAGCGGTACATGAACGGTCGCGCCCGCAGGAATTGTCCCTAACACTTGCGTCAACGCCGGCACTTTCAGAAAGGTTGCAGCACCCATCAGGCGCAGCTCCATCTCGCCTTCCCGGGGCAAATCGATCAGGCTTATCTTCAGTCGAGAAGCTTTCCAGGCGAGTTTTGCCAGGGTCAGACCAAAGCCGATCAACACGCCAGTCAGCAGGTCGGTGAAGATGATTGCCAGTGCAGTTGCGGCGTAAGTGAACATCGGCATGCGCCCATAACGGCCCAGGCCGCGGAAAACTTTCAAATCGACCAGTTTGAAGCCGGTGTACACCAGAACGCCCGCCAGGCTCGCGACCGGGATGCTTTGCAGCACGCTCGACAGCAGTAACACGAAAGCCAGCAGCCAGAGGCCGTGGAAGATCGTCGACATGCGCGTGGTGGCGCCGGCTTGCACGTTGGCCGAGCTGCGCACGATCACACCGGTCATCGGCAGTGCGCCGAGCAGGCCGCAGAGCATGTTGCCGACTCCTTGCGCGGACAACTCCCGATCAAAATCGGAGCGCGGGCCGCTGTGCATGCGGTCTACGGCGGCCGCCGACAGTAAAGTCTCGGCGCTGGCGATAAACGCCACGGCGAAAGCGGCAATCAACAGAGTCGGGTCAGCCAGGTTGAGCAGATCCGCAGGTTTCAACCAATCGATGGCTTCTGTGAGATTCGCAGGCACTTCCACACGTTTTACCTGCAGTGCCAGCACCAGGCTGGCGATGGTCGCCAGCCCGACACCGAGCAAGGCTCCGGGCACAAAGCGTAAAGAGTGCGGGCGCAGTTTTTCCCAGAGATACATCACGGCGATGGTCGACAAGCCGAGCAGACCGGCCTGCCAGCCAAATGACGGCAATGCCTGAGCTACGGCCGCCGGGAATGCGGTCAGATTATCCAGCCCCGATGGCTTGGGCACTGCATCAAGCATCACATGCACTTGGGATAGCACTATCAGCACGCCGATCCCGGCCAGCATGCCGTAAACCACCGCAGGTGCCGTCACGCGAAACCAGCAGCCCAGTTTCAGGCGCCCGGCGATCAGTTGCAGGAAACCCGCCAGCAGCAGAATCGGCCCGAGCATGTCGATCCCATGCTGGCGTACCAGTTCGAATACCAGCACGGCCAGGCCTGCGGCCGGCCCACTGACCTGAAGTGGCGACCCGGCGATCCAGCCCACCACTAATCCACCGATGATGCCGGTGATCAGGCCTTTGGCTGGCGGAAGCCCCGAGGCGATTGCAATTCCCATGCACAAGGGCAGGGCGACCAGAAAGACAACCACTGAAGCCAGCAGCTCCCGTGGTAAAACAGCTTTGAGTTGCGCAGCACGCATGATGATTCTCCCGAAATTTTCTTCAGGCATGGCAAAGCCGTGCTGCTCAATTGGCAGCCACGGCTCTACGACACTGGGTGTTTAGGAGGATTTAGAAGCGCGCTTTGGGCGTCGCCACCGGAATCGGATGGCTGCCATCGAGCGGCAGGAAACAACCCTGATCCGCGTCGTAAGCTTTGATTTCGCTGGTTTCAATGCTGTAGACCCAACCATGGATGAACAGCTGACCGCTGGCCATGCGCGATGCGACCGAGGGATGCGTGCGCAGATGTTGAAGTTGAGCGATCACATTCTCTTCGGTGAGTATGTGCATGCTTTCGCTTTCGTTCGCGCAGTTACAGTTTTCCGAGACCATGGTTTTGGCCACTTCGGCGTGGCGCAGCCAGGCTTTGACTGTCGGCATTTTTTCCAGGCTTTGCGGGTTGAGCACCGCACGCATGGCGCCACAATCGGAATGTCCGCAAATGATGATGTGCTGCACGCCTAGCGCGAGTACCGCGTACTCGATCGCTGTCGACACACCACCGTTCATCTGTCCGTAAGGCGGCACGACGTTACCAACGTTGCGGGTGACAAACAGGTCGCCAGGGGCACTTTGGGTGATCAGTTCAGGCACGATGCGCGAATCTGCACAGGCAATGAACATCGCTCGTGGGCTCTGGGCCGTGGCGAGTTTCTTGAAAAGCTCTTCCTGCTGAGGGAAGACTTCGTGATGAAAATGCAAAAAGCCGTCAACGATATGCTTCAGCGCTGCATCGGCGGTCTCCGCCTCTGATTGGGCTGAAGCCGACGCAGCCAACGGCTGTTTATCCTTGTCACTCATGAATTCATCCTCTTGAGCGGAGTCAGGGAAGGTTCCCTTATTGTCCGGTTGGAAGCCAGTGGCTGTTAAACAACAAGCGGGTCTTAACCTTCGACCCGTCAGTCACTCGATGAACACGGTAGCTGTCGAAACTTAACTCAAACTGAATAAACCGCTCTAGAACGTGTGTTCCAGGTCACAAAAATCGTGACTGGCGTAGTGTCCAAGCGATATTACCGTTACTCAACGATCGGTACATTGTCCTTAAATCAGTGACATCTGGCGACCCGGCGGACAAAACGAATTGCAGTCCAGGTTGTAGTCTTCACGCTGATTGATCCCCAGTCGCTTTATGGCTTTGGCGAAACGTTGCGCCAACAGATCGGCAAATGGCCCTTCCCCGCGCATGCGTGTACCAAAACGGCTGTCGTAGAGTTCGCCGCTGCGGCTTTGGCGGATAAGGCTCAGCACGTGAGCGGCGCGCTGAGGGTAATGCGCCGCCAGCCATTCTTCGAACAGCGGCGCTACTTCCAGAGGCAGGCGAAGCATCATGTAGGCGGCACTCTGCGCACCGGCGGCGTGGGCTTGTGTCAGCAAACTTTCGAGTTCGCTGTCATTGATCATCGGAATCATCGGTGAACACAACACTCCGACCGGAATACCCGCCGCACGCATCACGCGAATCGCCCGCAATCGTGCCTTGGGTGCTGCTGCGCGAGGTTCGAGAATCCGCTTCAGCTCGTCGTCCAGCGTGGTCAGGCTGATCATCACAGCCACCAGGCGTTTCTCGGCGAGTTCGGTCAGCAGGTCCAGGTCCCTAAGGATCAGCGAGCCCTTGGTGACAATGGTGACCGGGTGACGATAGCGCAGCAGCACTTCGAGGGTTTTGCGGGTAATCCGGTGTTCGCGTTCGATCGGCTGATATGGATCAGTATTAGTGCCCAGTGCGATGGGTGCGCATTGATAGCCGCGTCTGCAAAGCTGTTCTTCCAGAACGTCGGCGGCGTTGGTCTTGGCGATCAGTTTCGTCTCGAAATCCAGGCCAGGTGACATGTCCCAATAGGCATGACTTGGCCGGGCATAACAGTAGATGCAGCCGTGCTCGCAGCCCCGGTAGGGATTGATTGAGCGATCAAATGGCAGATCTGGCGAACTGTTGCGGGTGATGATGGTTTTCGCTGTCTCGATGCGCACCTCGGTGCCTTGCGTCGCCGGTACTTCCTGATACCAGCCGTCGTCCTCGGCCACGGTGCGATTGGGGGCAAAGCGGTTGTGCGGATTGGTCGCTGTGCCGCGGCCGCGGGGGGGCAATGGCGGGATCATGAATAGAACTCTCGGGCTGTATGTAAATACAGTATCCGAGGGGCGCCAAATTGGCGAGTACCATTCGGCGCCTGCTGCCAGTACTTAAGCCTGGCGTAACTTAAAGCAATGCCGGGAAACATATAACGAATAGCGCGTGGTGATTAAGCCTTAGTAGTATCCGTTCGGCACTACCTAATACTAATTACTTATTTTTAAATGGAATTTAATCATGTCGTTTTTAAATCAGCGCGGTATCTTCATGCAGCTGTTGGCCCCAACTATTACCAATACGCGGGAGGCGCGCGTATCTATGCAGCTGGGCCGTAAGGAATCGGGCTGGGACGCAGAGGCCGGCGCAGTAACGGATGTTCTCGTGGACTCGGTTTACGTTGATGCGGTATCCAATGATGGCGGGCGTTCTTTCAGTATCAAATCGATCAATAGCGATGTTGATGGAGATGGTGATATCGACAATGACGACAAGGTAAAACTGCTGGCGCTGGCAAAAGCTTACTCCAGCATTGTGAATCCTTGATTCATAAGTACCCCTGAATGGATCATCATTCAGGTGTACTTGGTTAATGCCAAAGTAAGGCGCGGCATTTACACGCGTTCAATTAATCAAGGCGTGGGAAAACATCCTGGTCAATCGAACGTTCAAGGAACACTTCAAGCGAAGTTAGCAGAGAGCGCGCATCACCCGGTGTAAAGACGGCCTCTCGAAAGGCCTTACCCGTTGCCACATGGAATACACCGTCCCGTTGAAAACGTTTGAAGGCCTCAGTTGCCAATACCCCTGACCACTTATAGGCGTAAACCGACGCCTCATAACCCGTCACCATGTAGTCGAAGCTGTTGGCGAACCGGCAGTAGCTCGGCAGTTGCAGGTGCGGGATCTCTTTTTGAATGTCATCGAACACTTGCTGCACGGTACGGCCATCGCCGTGGCATCGATGCAATTCAAAGTCGAAGAGCGCGCTCATCAACAGCTCTGCGGTTTGCCAACTGGTCTGGGTGCGGACAGCAGCCAGGACGCGGCCGACCCGCTCTTCACCCAAGCGCGCTCCGGTTTGGTAGTTGGCAGCGAGCCATGACAGGAACTCAGGTGAAAGGCACCAGAGCTCGAACAGTTGCCCGGCGAATTCGGCGCTGTCACGCCCCCATTGCGAAACACCGGACAGCGTGTGATGAGGGGAGCGCGTCAAAACATGCTGCAGACAGTGACCAAATTCGTGAAAAAGTACCCGTAGATCCTGATGCACCAGGAGGCATGGCTGATCGCCCGTGCCCGGCGTGAAGTTGCCGTACAGAATGGCGATCGGCAAGGTGACCAGGCCCTCGGCGTCCCGGCGGCGATTACGCGGTGTGGCCGTCCAGGCGAAGTCGGTACTTTCGGTTCGGTGAAAAGGGTCGAGGTAGATGTGCCCGATCACCCGGTCGTATTCTCTGACCTCAAACAAACGGACGCTGACATGCCAACGGCTGAATTCTTTCTGCTCCACAATCCGGATGCCGAACATGCGTTCGCTGAACAGGCACAGACGATGCAACGTCCCATCGAGCGGGAACCAGGATTTCAGGTTTTTCAGGGCGTCACCGTGCAGCTTCTGACGCAACTTTCTGGCGAGAAATTCTCGGTCCCATGGCTGGACATCGGTGATGCCCTGCGTCAGGGCAAAGGTTTCGAGCGCTTTGGCATCGCTGTCGAATTGCCGGGTCGATTGCGCGATCTGTTGACGCAGAAACCCGCTGACGTGAGCGGGCGATCGCGCCATTTTTTTCACCAATGCCAGTTGCGCGAAATTTTCGTAGCCGAGCAGTTCAGCCTTGCGTTGGCGCTCAGCCAGCAGCAACTCGAGCACAGGACCGTTATCGAATTCTCCGGCAAGGGGGCCTTGGTCTGAGGCGCGGGTGGCATAGGCGACAAAAAACTGTTCGCGAAGCGCCCGGTTTTCGGCGTGGACCAGCACGTGCTGAAAGGTATTCTGGTCCAGCTGCATCAGCCAGCCTTCGATCCCGGCCTGTTGGGCGTTTGATGCCAGCTGGGCCTTGATCGCACTGGAAAGTCCGGCTAGTGCCGACTCATCCTCGATATGCTTGGTCCAGGCTGCCGAGGCGCTTTGCAGCTGATTTAGGAACAGGCTCTCTCCAGCGCACTGATGTCCTGATTGATCCGCATCAGTTGCTGTTGACGCTCGACATCCAGCTCGATGCCCGACAGACGATAGCTGCGCAGAATTTTGCTTAAGACCGCTGTGCGTGACTCATCGAAATTTTCTGCAATCGGGCTCTCCACCAGCTGCTGATAGCGTTGGTAGAGCAATTTGTTGCTCATTTTCTCCGCGTTGTAAGCCGATGCAGCCTCGCGGGCTCCGGCAATTGCCACGTGCCAAGCGTCATCCTGCTTCACCAGATTGAGCGTTTCGATGATGGCCAGGGTTTCAGACAGGCGCGCGTCGGTTTCATCGACTGCGATCACCAGGTCATCCCATGTCGGGAAGGCGTACTGGCTGGTAATGATGTCGGCAAGCGCCTGACGGTTTTCCGAAATGATTGTTTCGATGGCCGGCACCAAATGCTCGGTGCGGATGGCGGTCCAGGGCGGCAGTGTCCAGGTCTGCAGCAGTGGGTTGGATGTAGTCATGGCGTCTTCCTTGAGTGAGGTCTGAACGGGTCAGCCTACTCAGGAAGCGCAAAGCAAGGTGGTAGATAATTACCGCCTCTCACGCTGTTCGGCGTGAGGGCCGGTAGTGTTCATTCAGGCTTTTTCTTCAGCTTGGGATTGGGAAAAAACTGCACGGCCTGTACTTTGGTATCCGCAGCTTTCAATGCAGATGTATTGACCCGGGTGCCCAATTCCTTCGGCACCGACAGCCCTTGTTCATTCAGCGTGTCGGCATAACCGCAGGCCACACATTCACGGTGCGGAACATCATCTTCGTTCCACATCCGCAATTTGTCCGGCTCGTTGCATGCCGGGCAAACAGCCCCGGCGATGAAGCGTTTTTTAGTGATCACAGGCACCTCACTCATGCTGCGGCGTCCTCACTCAGGCCGCTATGACGCAAGAGTGCGTCAATCGATGGCGCACGGCCACGGAAGTCGACGAACAGCACCATCGGCTCTTGGGAGCCACCGCGTGCGAGGATTGCTTCACGGAACGCTCGGCCGGTTTCAGCGTTGAGCACGCCATCCTCTTCAAATCTGGAAAAGGCGTCGGCCGACAGAACTTCAGCCCATTTATAACTGTAATAGCCTGCCGCGTAACCACCGGCAAAAATGTGCGCGAAGCTGTTAGGGAAGCGGTTATAGGCTGGCGGACGCATCACTGAGACTTCGTCGCGCACGCCTTCGAGTACTTGCAGCGGGCTTCGGCCGTCGCCGTGGGTGGCGTGCAGTTCAAAGTCGAATAACGAGAATTCCAGCTGGCGCACCATCATCAGGCCGGATTGGAAGTTCTTCGCCGCGAGCATTTTTTCCAACAGATCCTGCGGCAGCGCTTCGCCGGTTTCGTAGTGGCCGGAAATCAGCGCCAGGCCTTCCGGCTCCCAGCACCAGTTTTCCATGAACTGGCTCGGCAGTTCGACCGCATCCCACGCCACGCCATTGATGCCGGAGACGCCGGCGTGATCGACCCGGGTCAGCAAGTGGTGCAGGCCGTGGCCAAATTCGTGGAACAGAGTGGTCACCTCATCGTGCGTCAGCAGCGCAGGTTTGCCGCTGTCGGCCGGGGTGAAGTTGCACACCAGATTGGCCACCGGGCTTTGCAGCACGCCTTCAGCGGTACGGCGACGGTCACGGGCGCCGTCCATCCAGGCACCGCTGCGTTTGTTGGCGCGGGCGTAGAGGTCGAAAAAGAAGCGGCCGACGTGTTGGCCGTTTTCCTTGATTTCGAACAGGCGAACATCCGGGTGCCAGGTGTCGAAGCCTTTTTGTTCCGCGATCTCGATGCCGTACAGGCGCTGGACGATGGCGAACAGGCCGCTCAGCACTTTATCGATCGGGAAGTAAGCACGCAGGGCTTCCTGTGCAACGCTGTAGCGCTGCTCGCGCAGCTTCTCCCCGTAAAAGCCGCTGTCCCAGCTTTGCAAATCCGGGCAGCCTTGTTCTGCAGCGTACGCTTTCAGCTGTGTCAGGTCTTGAGCGGCGAAAGGTTTGCTGCGCTTGGCCAGATCGCGCAGGAAAGTCAGCACCTGATCGCTGGATTCAGCCATTTTGGTGGCCAGGCTCAGCTCCGAGAAACTCGCAAAGCCCAGCAGTTTTGCCAGCTCCTGACGCAGGTCGAGGATTTCTTCCATGACGGGGCCGTTGTCGTTCTGACCGGCATTCGGGCCTTGATCCGAGGCGCGGGTGCAGTAGGCCGCGTACACTTCCTCACGCAGGGAGCGGTCCTGTGCGTAGGTCATCACCGCGTAGTAACTCGGGAATTCCAGGGTAATGAGAAAGCCGTCGAGGCCTTTGGCTTGTGCTGCTGCAGCCATCTGCGCCTTGGCCGAATCGGTCAGGCCGGTGAGGACAGTTTCATCGGTAACGTGTTTGGTCCAGGCTTGCGTGGCGTCGAGCAGCTGGTTGGAGAAGCGACTGCCCAGTTCGGACAATTTGCTTTGCACCTCGGCGTAGCGCTGTTGCTCGGCAGGCGGTAAGTCGATGCCGGACAAACGGAAGTCACGCAGCGAGTGCTCCAGAATGGTTTTCTGCGCCACGTCGAAACCTGCGGCTTCCGGGCTGTTTGCCAAGGCTTCGAAGGCCTGGAAGAGCTCGCGGTTCTGGCCCATCTCGGTCGAATAGGCGCTAAGGGCTGGCAGGCACGACTCGTAGGCTTCACGCAATTCGGCACTGTTGCACACGGCATTCAAATGACTGACCGGGCTCCAGGCTGTGCCCAAGCGGTCATTGAGCTCGTCCATCGCCAGCACCAGGCCGGCCCAGGTCGGTTGTTTGCCCTGGGTCTTGAGGATTTCGATAATGGCAGCGCGGTTGTCAGCCAGGATCTGTTCAATGGCCGGTTGCACGTGTTCGGCCCGGATCGTCGAGAACGGCGGCAGGTCGTAGGACTGCAAAAGAGGGTTGTTCACGCTCACGTTTGGCACCTTGGCTGGAAGAAACATGCGCCCATCTTAATTACAATCGACGCTCACCGCAGCTATCAGCAAAAGAGAGAGAGCCTATCGTGACCCTTCGCAAGTATCAGAATCACTCGCCGCGCCTTGGCAAAGGCGCTTTTGTCGATAGCTCGGCGGTGGTAATCGGCGACGTCGAAATTGGCGAAGACAGCTCGGTCTGGCCGCTGACGGTGATCCGTGGCGACATGCACCGCATCCGCATCGGTGCCCGCACCAGCGTGCAGGACGGCTGCGTGCTGCACATTACTCATGCCGGCCCGTTCAACCCCGATGGTTTCGCGTGCCTGATCGGCGATGACGTAACCATCGCGCACAAAGTCATGCTGCACGGTTGCAGCGTTGGCAGTCGGGTGTTGATCGGTATGGGCAGCATTGTCATGGACGGCGCGGTGGTCGCCGACGATGTCATCATCGGTGCCGGCAGTCTGGTGCCGCCCGGCAAGCGTCTGGACAGCGGTTTTCTCTATGTCGGCAGTCCGGTCAAACAGATCCGCCCGCTGACCGACAAGGAAAAAGCCTTTTTCACCTACAGCGCGGCGAATTACGTGAAGCTCAAGGATCTGCATCTGGCCGAAGGCTACGACAAAGATTGAATCATCCCGCTACTGGCCAGGAATTTTCATGCATTACCAAACGATATTGTTCGATCTCGATGGCACGCTGACGGACCCGCGTGAAGGCATCACCCGCTCGATCCAGTTTGCCCTGAGTAAGCTGGGGATCGATGAGCCGGACCTGACCCGACTGGAACACTTCATCGGCCCGCCGTTGTTGCAGGCGTTCATGCAGTTCTATGACTTCGACGAAGCCAAGGCCTGGCAAGCGGTAAATTTCTACCGCGAGCGTTTTAAAGTCACCGGGCTTTATGAAAATCGCGTGTTCGATGGCGTCACGCCGTTGTTGGAAACCCTCGGTGGCCAGGGGCGAAAGCTGTATATCGCTACGTCCAAGCCATGGGTGTTTGCCAGGGAAATCGCCCGCCACTTCGACTTCGCCAAACACTTCACAGTGATTTACGGCAGCGAACTGGATGGCACCCGGACCAATAAAGTCGAGCTGATCGCGCACTTGATAGCTGAAGAAAATCTGGACCCGGCCAACACGCTCATGATCGGCGACCGCAAACATGACCTGATCGGCGCCCGCAGCAATGGGCTGCATGCCGCTGCGGTGGGTTACGGCTTTGGCAGCCGGGAAGAGCTGAGCGCGGAAGGGCCGACGTATCATTTCGAGACGCTGGATGAGATGCATCGGGCGTTTTTGCGGGGTTAAAAATGTTTCGCAGGCAAGCCTGGCTTACCTCAAATCCCCGCCTCTGCCAACACCTTCAGCGCTGCTTTGCGCTCCACAACCGGCAACGCCGCGAGCTTCTCAGCTGCCGCATAAAACCTCACCCAGTCGCCGCCTGCTTGACCAAACAATGCCGCGAACGCCGGCACCCATTGATCGTACAAACCAAATGGCAGCAACCGGGCATTGTTCATTGGCCCGTAAATCCACGCGTCATAACGTTTGTCTCCGGCCCATCGGCTGTCGCGCAACTGCCTGTACCCGGTGCGTAGTCGTTCAAACTCAGTGGCTTTACGCTCGCGCATTTCCTCGGCGGCCAGTGGCTGGGCATACAACCGCTCAAGCCGCGAACGGGTATCCAGGACCAGCTGAATAAACTGTTCTCGTTGCTGCGCGCGGGCGTTGTTCTCGGGCGGCAGGCCGCGACTCGCTCTCCACTGCCGCGTACCTTCCTGCTCGACAAACGTGGCGAAAGATTCATTGAACTCGGTGTCGTCCGTCACATAGAGGCGCTGGTGCGCCAGTTCATGAAAGATCAAGGTTGCCAACCGTTCGTCTCCCCAGCCCATCATCGAACTCATGATCGGATCATTGAACCAGCCGAGCGTCGAATAAGCCTCGACGCCGCCAACCGACACGTCCATACCTTGCAACTGCATCAAAGCCGCTGCGCCTCGAGCCGCGCCTTGTTTGTAGTAACCGCGATAAGCGACGCAGCCGGCGATGGGAAAACAATGGTTCTGCGCAGCCAGGGAAAACTCGGCCGTGGCGAAGACATTCCAGACCACGTAAGGCCGACCGATGTCGGCGTACAGCCGGTAACTCTGGTTGTCCGGAAGATGCAGATGCTGGCTGACAAACGTCCTGGCTTTTTGCGATTGAGCCAGATGGTTGCGCAGTTTCTCACCGCGCGAAGGGTCGGCGATCACTTCTGCGACCGGCACACGAGCGTTCAGCAACTGCAACTGACCACTGGCCAATTGGCTGTAATAGCTGACGCTGGTGCACCCACTGAGCAACAAAAACATCATGCCCGGAAACAAAATGCGCAAAACGCGATCAAGTAACCCAAGGCTTGGAAGCGGCCTGATCAAAATAAAATCATCCCTGGAAGGTCTGCTCGCAAGACTATCCCGCCTGACTGGAGCTCCGCTATGCGTAAGATGATACTGACGAGCGGCTTATTGATGCTGACCGGCTGCGCTGGTTTTGGCTTGCCTGAACAAGACCCGGCACAAGCCTGGATCGACCTGCATCCGCAGCAGGAAGACACCGCGCTGCAGGCTGTGGAGGTCGACGACAAAGCCTCTACTGACAAGCGCTATTTCGAAGTGCAGCCCGGCAGCCACGAGTTGACCGTTCGCTACCAATTCCCGGTGCAGCCGACCAACATTGGACCTGACGCCCAGCCACTGTGGCGCGATTGCCAATTGAACGTGAAATTCAACGATTTCAACGCCGGGCAGAAGTACCAACTGCAAGCGGGTAACATCGGCTTTCGGCCGTGGGCAAAGCTCTATGATCAACAGCGAAAGGTGATTGGCCAAGGCACGCCGGCTGGCTGCCAACGTACTTGAACAGCGCTATGCTGAATGACTAAACATCAGGACATTTATCATGCGCAGGTCGATGTTGTTAATGGTCGTCATTCTGATCGCCGGTTGTGCCAGTCCGCTCCCGCCGGTTAATCCGCAGATGGCATGGGTCGATTTCTCAACGCCCTTTCCCAACGATAAATTGCTGATGGCAGAACGCCTGGACAATCAACGGATGAGCGACGGGCGTTACTTCCAGGTCTCGCCCGGCAGTCATGAGCTGATCGTTCGCTTCGACTTCGAAGTACCCGGCGGCGGCGGGTTGAGCGGGATGAGCAGCCCCCGTGACCGGTTGTGTTACTTGACCATCAGCTACGACAATTTCGAAGCAGGGCAGCGCTACGTGCTGGAAGCCCGATCAATATCGTTCACCCCGAGTGCCCGCTTGTATAACGCCAAGCGTGAAGTTGTGGCAGAAGATCGGCAGGCCTACTGCATCACCTGAATCCGATCAGTCGTCGTTTCTTTGATAGATGATGCCTTTGGTACCGTTCTCGCAGCTGCCCACGACCATGGCAACATCATGTTTCTCAGCCTCTTCCTTGGAAACGATTTCCAACGTGTAGGAGGGTACCGCTTTCGCCTGAATATTCACTTCAATCTCTTTCTTGAGTTCTTCACAATCTTTCGGCGCCGCGAGAGCCGACGTTGCCAGCGCACTGCAGAGAACCGCCAGGGCAAAACGTTTCATGGTTGAAGCTCCTTGATGCAGCACGCACGAAAGTGCGCTTCAGCTGCTGTCAGTTATTGGACCACAGCGACGCCAATGGGGTTTTGTTTCAGGACAAAAAAATCGCAGCCTGTCGAAGGCTGCGATCGTGCATTGCGGTTATGTGATCAGCTGATCAGCGTTGCATCGAGGCTGATTTTTGCATTCAACACTTTGGAAACCGGGCAACCTTCTTTGGCCTTGTTGCTCAGCTCTTCAAATTGCGCCTGGCTGGCACCTGGAATCTTCGCTTTGAGAATCAGCTTCACCGCAGTGATTGCGAAGCCACCTTCGACCTGGTCCAGTGTCACTTCAGCGTCGGTGTCGATGCTCTCGGCCGTCAGGCCGGCGTCGCCCAGAATCATGGAAAATGCCATCGAGAAACAGCCTGCGTGCGCGGCGCCAATCAGCTCCTCAGGGTTGGTCCCTTTGCCGCCTTCGAACCGCGCTTTGAAGCCGTAGGGCGCTTCTCTGAGGACACCGGTTTCGGTTGAAATGGAACCGATGCCGGTTTTCAGGTCACCTTCCCAATGCGCCGATGCTTTCTTGGTAATAGCCATGTCTGCCTCCTCGAGTTCAGGCGCGAAGAGTCGCACCCTGATGATTGTCGGTTCTATGATTGTGAGGATACACGGTGGTGCAAAGTTCACTGGATCTGATTAGTCCTATAATTTCGTAGGAAATTTCGCCTCGGCTATTGAATCTCGGGTATATGCCCTCATTGCATGGAACACGCTTATGGATTCGGCAGGTTTTCGGTTACAAGAAAAACCTGCGTCTTCAAATTGGAGAACCAGGCTTATGCAACATCTATCCGATATCAAATTCTCAGCCCTTGATTTAGTACCCGTGCGCGAAAATGGCAGCCCGGCCGAGTCCTTGCGCAATTCGTTGGACTTGGCGCAGCGCGTAGAAAAGTTCGGCTACAACCGCTTCTGGGTGGCCGAGCACCACAACATGGACGGTATCGCCAGTTCGGCTACCTCAGTGTTGCTCGGTTACCTGGCTGGTGGCACCTCGACCATTCGCGTTGGCTCGGGCGGCGTGATGTTGCCTAACCATGCGCCGCTGGTGATTGCCGAGCAGTTCGGTACGCTCGAAAGTCTGTACCCGGGCCGGATCGACCTGGGCTTGGGCCGCGCGCCCGGTTCCGATCAGATGACGGCCCGCGCTCTGCGCCGTGAGCGTTCGGGCAGCGCTGACGATTTTCCGGAAGACGTTGCGGAGTTGATGCGTTACCTCGGCCCGCGAACCCCCGACCAGCGCGTCATCGCCATGCCGGGTACCAATACGAACGTGCCGGTCTGGTTGCTGGGTTCAAGCCTGTTCAGTGCACAACTGGCCGGTCAGCGCGGTTTGCCCTACGCTTTCGCTTCCCATTTCGCACCGCGTTTCATGCATGAAGCCATTCGCGTCTATCGCAATCACTTCAAGCCTTCAGCGGTGTTGGACAAACCCTACGTCATGCTCGGTGTTCCGCTCGTGGCGGCCGACACCGATGAGCAGGCTGACTACCTGGCGACGTCGGTCTACCAGCGGATTCTTGCGCTCATGCGCGGGCAGAGCCTGGTCCAGCGCCCGCCGGTAAAAACCATGGACGGCTTGTGGTTGCCGCACGAGAAAGAAGCGGTGGGCGATTTCCTCGGCCTGGCGATGGTTGGCAGCCCGGAAAAAATCCGCGCGAAACTGGGCGTTCTTGTCGAGCAGACCCAAGCCGACGAGCTGATTTTTACCAGCGATCTATACGAGCACGCTGATCGGGTACGTTCGTATGAGTTGCTGGCGCAGGCGATGAAAGGCTAATTTGCGGGCATAAAAAAGCCGGCGTCCTGCGTCGGCCTTTTTAATCCACCTGGCCGTCAGCCTAGCGTTTGTAGACGATTTCCTTGGTCCCGCCTTCGCAGCTGCCAACCACTTGTGCACCGGCAGCAGCGCCTTTATCCACGATTTCAAGTGAGTAGCCTGAAACGCCCTTGGCATCGAGTTTAGCGGCAATCTCGGCTTTCAATTCTTCACACGGCTTGCCGTCAGCCAACGCTGTACCGGCAAGGCTCAACAAACCTATCGCCAAAACAAAATTCTTCATCGGTTGCATTCCCTGGTCGGATCATTAGGGACATCCGGCGATCCGCCGGATGTATTCATGTAGCGCTTTGCCATTCCCTATGGCATTCGGCCAGCGCGCAAGTTCAGAAGACTAGCTCAAACTCAGCTGCTGGCAATACGGAATCCCACCTTGAGCGTCACCTGGAAGTGGGCAGCCTTGCCGTTTTCGATGTGCCCACGGGTTTCGGTGACCTCGAACCATTCCAGATTCTTGATGGTCTTGTTGGCTTCCGCCAGCGCGTTGTTGATTGCTTCTTCGATGCTGTTCACGGACGAGCCGACAAGTTCGACTTTCTTGTAGGTGTGGTGATCGGTCATAGCGTTCTCCTCGGGTTTGAATACAGCCTAGCAGTGATTTTTCCTATTTCTTCTGTGGGTTATTCCGATATGAAAGTTCAGATTTACTGCACTTTCTCGAACCACCGCAGTCCCAACCAACACACGCCACTCATCACCAATGCAGGAGAGCCACCATGGCCAACACTTCTTTACGTAAAGCCTCATTGCAAAGCATGGAAGCCGAGATCGAGAGTTTGCTGAAGTCTTTGGAAAACCTGAAGGACGACGCTTCCGACGAGTCGCGTAAAACCCTTAAAGTTTTGAAAACCAACGCTGAGAATGCGCTGAAGCACTCGCGCCACCTGCTCAGCGATGCGTACGAAGAAGTCAAAGTCAAAACCCGCGAAACCGGGATTGCGACGCGGGACTACGCTCAGGAGCATCCTTGGACTACAGCCGGCGTCGCAGTTGGCGCGGTCGGTTTGCTGGCGGCTTATTTGCTGTGCAAGCGCGGTAACTGATCTTATTGGCGCAGCTCATTTTTCAACCATTGCGCCAATTGCCTGGCGCGCCCGTCTGCGGCGCGCTTGGGTAGCCACAACGCCAGTTGCGCCGGGGTTTCACTGAAGCCCCAAGGCGCAACCAGGCGACCGGCTTTCAAGTCCTCAGCCACTAACGGTTCAGGCGCTATCGCTACACCAAGCCCCGCCACCGCTGCTTCCAGCAGATAATACAAATGCTCAAAACTCTGGCCGTACTTCAGTGCATTGGCGTCGAGGTTGCTTTGCCGTGCCCAACTTGGCCACGCCTGTGGGCGCGAGGTGGTGTGCAACAACGGCTCTTCCAGCAGCGCACTGGGTGGCGCTTCTTTCAGCGACTCATAAGCGGAACAACGCGGGCTCATGACCGGGCCAATGCGCTCGCTGGTCAGTTCGTAGACTTGCATATCCGCTGGCCAGGGCGGTTCGGCAAATACCAATAGCGCGTCCAATCCTGGGCGGCGCGGGTCGAGATCGCCTTCGCCGGCGGACAGGTGCAGGCGCAGGTCCGGCAACTCTGCATTCAGTTGACCCAGCCGTGGAATGAACCAGCGGGCCAACAGACTTCCCGAGCAACCGAGGACGAACGGTGCATCAGCAGTGCTTTGCGTGAGTTCGGCACACACGGTGCGCAGTCGCTCGAACGCTTCAGTGCTGGCGTCTCGTAAGCGAGCGCCTGCATCTGTGAGTTTAATGCCACGTCCATCCTTTACGAACAGGCTTACACCGAGGTGCTCCTCAAGCACTTTCACTTGTCGGCTAACCGCGCCGTGAGTGACGTGCAGCTGTTCGGCAGCCTGACTGACGCTGTTCAAGCGAGCGGCAGCCTCGAAGGCGCGAAGAGCGTTCAGCGGAGGAAGGTCGTGGCTCATGAGATATGTGAGTTTTCCTAACAGGTTGTGGCAATCTTATCGGTTTTCAGCTTAAGGCGTCAGCGGTAGAGTTGAATCATTGTTATCTCACGCATTCAACTGGAGCGACTCATGACCCAGACCAATCTGCGCAGCGGCCCCGACGTTAATGGCCTGTTTGGCGATTTCGGCGGCCGCTACGTCGCCGAAACCCTGATGCCGTTGATCCTTGAGTTGGCCCGCGAATACGAAGCGGCCAAGGAAGATCCGGCGTTCAAGGAGGAATTGGCCTACTTCCAGCGCGACTACGTCGGACGTCCAAGCCCGCTGTACTTTGCCGAACGTCTGACCGAGTTCTGCGGCGGCGCGAAAATTTATCTCAAGCGTGAAGAGCTCAATCACACCGGCGCGCACAAGATCAATAACTGCATCGGCCAGATTCTGCTGGCGCGGCGCATGGGCAAAAAACGCATCATTGCCGAGACCGGTGCCGGCATGCACGGCGTGGCAACCGCCACCGTGGCCGCACGTTTTGGTCTGGACTGCGTGATCTACATGGGCACCACGGACATCGAGCGCCAACAGGCCAACGTGTTCCGTATGAAGCTGCTGGGCGCTGAGGTGATTCCTGTTGTTGCCGGTACCGGCACGCTGAAAGATGCGATGAACGAAGCACTGCGGGACTGGGTCACCAATGTCGACAGCACTTTTTACCTGATCGGTACCGTCGCGGGTCCGCATCCGTATCCAGCCATGGTCCGCGACTTCCAGGCGGTGATCGGCAAAGAAACCCGTGACCAGTTGCAAGCTCAGGAAGGTCGACTGCCGGACAGTCTGGTCGCGTGCATTGGTGGCGGGTCCAACGCCATGGGCTTATTCCATCCGTTTCTCGACGATAAAAGTGTCGAGATCATCGGTGTTGAAGCTGCCGGTCACGGCATTGAAACCGGCAAGCATGCCGCCAGCCTGAATGGCGGCGTACCGGGTGTGCTGCACGGCAATCGCACGTTCCTGCTGCAGGACGACGATGGCCAGATCATCGACGCTCACTCCATTTCCGCTGGCCTCGACTACCCGGGCATCGGCCCGGAACACGCCTGGTTGCATGACATCGGTCGCGTTCAATACACCTCGGTAACTGACGACGAAGCCCTCGATGCGTTTCACAAATGCTGCCGTCTTGAAGGGATCATTCCTGCACTTGAAAGCGCCCATGCCTTGGCTGAAGTGTTCAAGCGTGCGCCGAATCTGCCAAAGGAGCACTTGATGGTGATCAACCTGTCCGGCCGCGGCGACAAAGACATGCAGACCGTCATGCACCACATGGAGCAGACTCAACAAGAGCGCTCCCAGCAGGAGAAACACTGATGAGCCGCCTGCAAACGCGTTTTGCCGAACTCCAAGAACAAAATCGCGCCGCCCTGGTGACATTCGTCACTGCTGGTGACCCAAGCTATGACACTTCTCTGGCAATCCTTAAAGGCTTGCCTGGCGCTGGCGCTGATGTGATCGAGTTGGGCATGCCCTTCACCGATCCGATGGCCGACGGCCCGGCGATCCAGTTGGCTAACATCCGCGCCTTGGCCGCCAAGCAAAACCTGGCGAAAACCCTGCAAATGGTTCGTGAGTTCCGCGAAGGCAACAGCGAAACGCCGCTGGTGCTGATGGGTTACTTCAATCCGATTCACATGTATGGCGTAGCGCGTTTCATTGCCGACGCCAAGCAGGCCGGCGTTGATGGCCTGATCGTTGTCGACCTGCCGCCTGAGCATAACGGCGAGTTGTGCGAGCCAGCACAAGCGGCCGGGATGGACTTTATTCGCCTGACTACACCGACGACTGATGATGTGCGTCTGCCGACCGTATTGAATGGCAGCTCTGGTTTCGTCTATTACGTGTCGGTCGCCGGTGTAACCGGTGCGGGCGCGGCGACGCTGGAGCACGTGGAAGAAGCCGTCGCGCGTTTGCGTCGCCATACCGATCTGCCGATCAGCATCGGTTTTGGCATTCGTACGCCGGAGCAAGCCGCAGCGATCGCGCGTCTGGCAGATGGCGTCGTGGTGGGTTCGGCATTGATTGACCACATCGCAACAGCCGATACCCCGGAGCAGGCCATTGATGGGGTATTGAGTCATTGTGCGGCATTGGCCGAGGGTGTGCGCAACGCCAGGGTAAGTGCTGCGGCGTAATTGCGAGTCAAAGGAGATCGTCTGGACTCCGCCCCGGTCTGCGGCAGTGTCTAGACGATCTTTTGTTTTTCAGGGCAGTTCCAGCCCGCCCGCAGCCTTGTGCAATTTGCGCAAATGCTCGCCAACCTGTTTCAGGTTGGCTTCGTTGGCGGCCATTTCCGCTGCACGGCTTGGCTCAAGCAAAGCCCTTACTTCTTTGTCGAGATCGCCGGTCAGCGCCTGAAGCTGTTTCTGACGCAGACTGCTTTCCGATTCCAGCCGCTGCCATTCGCTCGGTTGCGGTAATCCATAGCCGCCTGTGCCCAGCAACTCAGCAGGGCGGCTGAGGAAACCACTGTTGGCGAGGATTTGTTGCAAGGTCGCGTTGGCCTTGTCCATACCGCCGTTCTTCAGCTCCCGGGCGCCGAGGTAGCGTTGTTTCACCTCATCCTGCGCCAACACCATTTGCTGGCGAAAACTGGCTTGTTCAAGCAGCAACAACGCTGCGCTGGTGCGCAAGTCGGCCTGATCGATCCACGGCCGGCGCTCTTCGGCCTTGAGGGATAACCAGTCTTCAACCTTGTCCTGCTTGATCGGCAGATGCTTTTTCAGCACCTCGAACATCGCTTGATAACGATCCCGGAATGAGTCGAAGCGATACCCCAGGCGGAGCGCCTCGCGAGGATCGTCAAGAACGCTGGTGTCGGCCAGCCCACGGCCTTTGAGCACTTCCAGCAAGCCATTGGGCATGATGCTATCGAGGCCCACCAATTGCGCATTGTTGGAACCGCTGCGCAGCAATTTCAGGCCTTCAACCGCGCAGTTATTGGACAGGAAGAAATAATTGCCATCGTAACTCCAGTGCATCTCGGCTGCATGTTCCACCACGTCTTCTACTTCGCGGCGCGATAAGTTCAGAGGGATCGACGCCAGGCTGCGCAGTTCTGTCTTGGTGTACTCATCAATGACCTGGGCCAGTGGCAAGACGAACAGGCGCGAAGGGTATTTGCCCACCAGTCCGTCCCAACTCGACAGCTGCACATCGCCCACGAAAGCGCGATAAGACAGCACCAGGTGCTGATCCAGATCCAGCCGACAGTCCGGACCGCGTGGCCGACCTGGGGCGCAGATCACCAGACGCAACATGCTGTGGCCCCACCGGCTGACCCAATTCTGGTTGGCCTCGGCGAGCAGGTAATCGACGGCATAGACGCGCTCAGGATCGACCTGCCCCAATGGTTGCTTGGCGAAATCGTTGCCGGCATTAAGAAAGGCGAAGGATTTACCGCAGGTGACTTCGTTGGCAGGTGCCCAGCCGAAATGGTCTTTGTAGTAGCGGTACAGCGCTGGACGGCGGCAGGCATAGCTCGGGTCGAGCAGGAAATACTCCATGTTGACGGCAACAAATTCTTTGGGACTGCTGGTCTCGTAAATGTCGGGGCTGCGAGCGACCTGGCGGTTGTGCTGTTCGCGTTCACCGCGACGGCCGACGTATTGCGGCCAGCCAGCCAGGTCGAGCAGGCGCGGATCGTCGCTGAGGGTAAAGCGTCGATCAGGCTGCCCCCGACACTGGTCAGGAATGCCGATCAAGCCAGAACTGTTGCTGCGTTGCGTGCATCGCAGGATCAACGTCCGTTCAGCGTCCGGCCACAACCGCGAGCGGTCATAAATGTGAGTGAGCTCGTGGAGGACCGTAGCAAGCATTTCCCGGCGCACGGTGCCATGAGGTCGGTAGGTTTTCTGAGTGGCAGCGCTGCCATCCGTGAGGCTGTCGAGAAGATTCCGGTTCAGATCGAGCTCGGAGACCAACGATGCCTGACCGTAGGCATTGCTGGGCATCTTGTCGGTCCAACCGACATTGATGCGTCGGTCGAGTTTCTCGATGAAGCGCGGTGGCAACGCCTGCATGGCTTCATCAAGCAGTGTCTGGCTCGCCTGCTGCTGCGCAGGGGTCAAGCCTTCGGTCTTGAGCTTGAGTTGCAGGCCAGCCTGGGCCGTGTTGCCAAGCAGCAACACAACCCCGGCCAGCAGCCAGGCTAACGATGGTTTCACAGTGCGAGGATGGCTTCGGCGAGCACCTGATCACTGGCGTCACGCGCTTCCGGTACCCGGGTGCGCAAAGTGTTGAAGGCCGCTTCCAGGTGAGCGCCACGAATGTCGCCCTCACTCGCGACAAAACTGGCCGCATCATCATGGGCTTCGCGGATGATTTTCGAGTCGCGGATGGAAGTCGTTGTATCAGAAGTGAAATCGATGGTGCGGCGGGTGGCATTGACCAGAATATTACTGGTGGCAACCAAGGTCTGCGCCTGGGCCATATCGGCGATGAACAGCAAGCCAAGAACGGCAGCAATCAAAGGGCTACGCATGGAACGACTCCGCAAAAATTAGGATACCTATTGGACGAGAATTGCCTGCGCCAGTTCAAGGTCGCTGGCATGAAGTTTTGGCTCGGTTGTGCGCAGGTAATCAAGCGCGGATTCAAGCCGCGCTCCACGCAGTTTGCCGTTGCTGGCGATGAACGCCGCCGCGTCATCCTGCGCGTCAATCAACAGCTTACGATCGAACGGAGCCGAGGTCACCATGCTGGAGGCGTACCCCGTGACCACAATGCCTTGAGTCGACAGATTGAACGCGTCATACGCGTGAGCCGATACCGCCCAGCAGGTGGTCAGAATCGGTATGAACAGGAGCTTTTGGAAAAAACGCATGGGACTCGATGACAGAAAATGAGCCCCAAGGCTAGCGCAACGCCCGATCCAGGGCCAGTTCCGAAACATCGGGACACGCTGGGCATGCCCCGTCGGAACGTGTTTACAAGGTGAGGATGGCTTGGGCCAGTTGCGAGTCCGTTGCGTTCAATTGCGGAGCCTGGACACGGATGTGATCCAGAGCACTTTCCAGCTTCACGCCGCGAATGACGCCTTCGCTTGCGACAAAACTTGCGGCATCGTCGCGTGCTGCACGGACAATTTTGTCATCGCGGAACGAAGAAGTTATGTCTGAAGTGGCGTCTGAGGTGGCCTTCAGTGCGCCTACTATCGAGTCAGTAGTAACAATGAAGCTGGTAGCGCTGGAATTGGCAGCCACGGCAAGCAGGGCTGCAGCGCTGAGCAGGCGAAGACGGGACATGGTGTAACTCCTATGATTGATCTGATTAGAAGTGAGGCTTTGGATCAGACGTCGGTTACACGTCGCTTGTTACTTCTGCGTGCATTTTAGGCCTGCGCATCTGGATTCGCCCAGTCAGTAATTAATTGATGCATCGGCCCCAATGGCGCGATGTTAACTGTACTGGTCTATATTTAAATAATTTCAACTGTGCCGTTAGGAGATTTCATCGCCCACAAACGACAAAGCCCGTCGCGGTTACCTGCGACGGGCTTTGTTTTTTAGATTAGTGCTGGCGGTGGACCCGATAGGTCAGAGCCAGCGACGCTGATTCAGCGCCAGAACGGCTTGCTCAACTCTTCGTAGCGTTGTGCTTCGCTGATACCGGCGTCAGCCAGCAGGCGAGAGTCCAGGCGAGCCAGTTGATGGCGGCTGGCGATGCGACGCTGCCAAAGCATCAGGTTGGCGATTACGCGCAAAGGCATGGAAGCCTGGGTTTTTTCTGCAGTGTTTTCGAAGAACAGGTCGGAACTGAGTGTACGTTCCATGATTGACATCCTTCCGCTTGTGGCGGGATTAGGTAGTGGTTTAACTGATGCCAATGATCCTCTGTTTAAGCAACCCTCACTAGATACAGTTCACCTGTATTGTGAGAGTTCAGTTAGCTGTTAAAGGTGAGTGTACTGGTCGATATTGAGGCAACTGTACCTATGAGCACCAATTTGGTGCGTTTTAGTGCTTTAAAGTCGATTTCATAGGGAAAGGACGTAGGAAAAGACCGGTACAGCAGTACAGTTTTGTAACGGTCAGCGGCTGGCAATTGAGTGTCGTTCTAAATGTAATTACGTCAGCCGCTATCTGTACCCGTCATGACGCGAGCATGCTGCCCGTTTCTTCCAGATTCACGTGCCAGGCCAGGGCATTGCGCAGGACATGCGGCGTATGCCCACCCAACGCACAGGCGGCTTTGAAGTAGTCATCCAGCGCCTGACGGTACTGCGGGTGCACGCAGTTATCGATGATCACCCGAGCCCGCTCCCTGGGCGCCAGTCCACGCAGGTCCGCAAGCCCTGTCTCGGTCACCAGAATGTCTACATCATGTTCGGTATGATCAACGTGACTCAC
The DNA here is from genome assembly GCF_902497625.1 of Pseudomonas fluorescens. GTDB lineage: Bacteria > Pseudomonadota > Gammaproteobacteria > Pseudomonadales > Pseudomonadaceae > Aquipseudomonas > Aquipseudomonas fluorescens_BQ. Next base: position 87,692 of record NZ_CABVGX010000022.1, read on the forward strand.
CATCGGCACCACGCTGGAAATGGCTCCGCCCTTGGCAATTGACTTGGTGACGAAAATCGCCAAGTGCGCATTGCGCGCAAAATCGCCCGAGCCGCCAATCCCGTTCATCATTCGCGTGCCGCACACGTGAGTGGAGTTGACGTTACCGTACAGGTCGAATTCCAGCGCCGTGTTAATGCCGATGATGCCGAGCCGCCGTACCACTTCCGGGTGGTTGGAAATCTCCTGCGGGCGCAGAATCAGCTTGTCCTTGTAGCGCTCCAGATTGCCGAAGACATCGGCATTGCGACGGCTCGACAAGGTAATCGAGCTGCCCGAAGCGAAACTCAGCTTGCCGGCATCGATCAGGTCGAAGGTCGAGTCCTGCAGCACCTCGGAGTACATCGTCAGGTCTTCGAACGGGGAGTCGATCAAGCCACACATGACCGAGTTGGCGATGGTGCCAATGCCGGCCTGCAGCGGGCCGAGCTTGTTGGTCATGCGTCCGGCAGCCACTTCCTGCTTGAAGAACTCGATCAGGTGGTCGGCAATGGCCTGGGTCTCAACGTCCGGTGGAAACACGGTCGACGGCGAGTCAGGCTGATGGGTGATCACGATGGCGGCAATCTTTTCCGGCGGAATCGGTATCGCGGTGCTGCCAATACGATCATCAACCTTCACCAGCGGGATCGGCGTGCGTGTTGGACGGTAGGTGGGGATATAGATGTCGTGCAGGCCTTCGAGATTCGGGTTGTGCGCCATGTTGATCTCGACAATGACCTGCCTGGCGAAAATCGCAAAGCTGGCCGAGTTGCCCACCGATGTCGTCGGCACGATATGGCCCTGCTCAGTGATTGCCACGGCTTCAATCACGGCGATGTCCGGAAGCTGGAGCTGCTGATTGCGTAGTTGCTCCACCGTTTCCGAAAGATGCTGGTCAATAAACATCACCTCGCCGGCATTGATCGCCTTGCGCAGCGTGCTATCGACCTGAAACGGCATGCGTCGCGACAGCACGCCCGCTTCGGTGAGTTGCTTGTCGAGGTCGTTGCCCAGGCTGGCACCGGTCATCAGAGTAATTTTCAGCGGGGAGATTCTGGCGCGCTCGGCCAATGCCAGAGGCACGGCTTTGGCCTCACCGGCGCGAGTGAAACCACTCATGCCGACGGTCATGCCGTCTTCAATCAGCGCGGCCGCCTCAGCGGCACTCATCACTTTGTTCAACAACGAAGACAAGCGAATACGATCACGGTACATGGAGGGTTTCTCGGGTGTCGAAAGCAAGGTCCGCAGTCTAGTGAATTTAGCGAGTGCTCGTCCCGCTACAAAGGTCGCATTCGAGGCGTCTATTTGGCGGGTTTCAGACAAAACATCGTTACCGGATCTGTAACAGACACAAACAAAAACGCCCCGAAGCGTCGGGGCGTTTGTTTAGCCGAACGGGTTATTCGACAGCTTTGACCATGTCCTCGATGACTTTCTTGGCGTCGCCAAACACCATCATGGTCTTGTCCAGATAAAACAGCTCGTTATCCAGGCCTGCATAACCGCTGGCCATCGAGCGCTTGTTGACGATGATCGTCTTGGCCTTGAAGGCTTCGAGAATCGGCATGCCGGCGATTGGCGATTTCGGATCATTTTTTGCAGCCGGGTTGACCACATCGTTCGCGCCGAGAACCAATACCACGTCGGCCTGACCGAACTCGGAATTGATGTCCTCCATCTCGAACACCTGGTCATAAGGCACTTCCGCCTCTGCCAGCAAGACGTTCATGTGCCCGGGCATGCGACCCGCGACCGGGTGGATCGCGTACTTCACGGTCACACCGCGATGGGTCAGTTTTTCCGTCAGCTCTTTCAGCGCATGCTGCGCGCGTGCTACCGCCAGACCGTATCCCGGAACGATGATCACGGTGTCGGCATTGGTCAGCAGGAACGTTGCATCGTCAGCCGAACCGGATTTGACCGGGCGAGCTTCCTTCTCTCCTGCAGGACCGGCCTCGGCGGTGTTGCCGAAGCCTCCCAGCAGTACATTAAAGAAGGAACGGTTCATCGCCTTGCACATGATGTAGGAGAGGATCGCCCCCGACGAACCTACCAGCGAGCCGGCGATGATCAGCATCGAGTTGTTCAGCGAGAAGCCGATCCCCGCTGCTGCCCAACCGGAATAGCTGTTGAGCATCGAAACCACTACCGGCATGTCCGCGCCGCCGATAGGGATAATGATCAGCACACCCATCACGAACGCTAGAACCAACATCAATGCGAAGGCACTCAGGCTGCCGGTCAACATGAAGGTAATGCCCAACGCCAGCGTTGCCAGTCCCAACAGCAAGTTCAGTTTGTGCTGACCGCTGAACTGTACCGGTGCGCCCTGGAACAAGCGAAACTTGTACTTGCCCGAGAGTTTGCCGAACGCGATCACCGAACCGGAGAAGGTAATTGCACCGATAGCTGCGCCGAGAAACAGCTCCAGACGGTTACCCGCAGGAATCGCATCGCCCAGCTGTTTGACGATGCCCAGAGATTGCGGCTCAACCACAGCAGCGATAGCGATGAACACCGCTGCCAGGCCGATCATGCTGTGCATGAAGGCGACCAGTTCCGGCATCTTGGTCATTTCAACGCGTTTGGCCATGATCGAGCCGGCAGTGCCGCCGACCAGCAAGCCGACGATAACGTAACCGATGCCGGCTGTTGCACCGCCTTGCTCCATAGAGAGCGCGGCGAGTTTATAGATCAGGCCTAAGGTCGTCAGAATCGCCAGACCCATGCCGAGCATGCCGAACAGGTTGCCGCGCCGCGATGTGGTCGGGTGCGAAAGGCCTTTAAGGGCCTGGATGAAGCAGATGGACGCGATCAAGTAGAGCGTCGTTACAAGATTCATGCTCATTACTTTGGCGCCTCTTCTTTCACTTTCGGGGCTTTTTTCTTGAACATTTCGAGCATCCTGCGGGTGACCAGGAAGCCACCAAACACGTTGACCGCTGCCAGCGCTACCGCGAGCGTGCCCATGGTTTTGCCCAGAGGCGTGACGGTTAACGCTGCTGCCAGCATGGCGCCGACGATCACGATCGCCGAGATTGCGTTAGTCACGGCCATCAATGGCGTGTGCAGTGCAGGTGTGACGTTCCAGACCACGTGATAACCGACATAAATCGCCAGCACGAAGATGATCAGGTTGTAGATACCGGGGGAGATAAGCTCTTCCATCGTCTGAATCCCTGCTTAGGCGTTTTTGCGGATGACTTGGCCGTCGCGGCACATCAGGCACGCGGCGACGATGTCGTCTTCGAGGTTAACTTCGAATTGGCCTTCTTTATTGAAGACCAGCTTGAGGAAGTCCAGCAGGTTGCGCGCGTACAGCGCCGACGCGTCCGCCGCGACCGCGCCGGCGAGGTTGGTCGGGCCGCAAATGGTCACGCCATTTTCTACGACCACCTGATCGGCCACGGTCAGCGGGCAGTTGCCGCCTTGCGCAGCCGCAAGGTCGATGACCACGGAACCCGGCTTCATCTGCGCCACGGTTTCGGCGCTCAACAAAGTCGGCGCCTTGCGGCCCGGAATCAGTGCGGTGGTGATGACGATGTCAGCCTGTTTGGCACGCTCGTGTACGGCCTGGGCCTGGCGCTGCATCCAGCTCGCTGGCATTGGCCGCGCGTAACCGCCAACACCGACGGCGCATTCGCGCTCTTCTTCGGTCTCATACGGCACGTCGACGAATTTGGCGCCTAGGGATTCGATCTGCTCTTTAACCGCAGGTCGCACATCGGACGCCTCGATCACTGCGCCCAGCCGTTTGGCTGTAGCAATGGCTTGCAGACCGGCCACGCCAGCGCCCAGGATCAAAACCCGCGCCGCCTTCACGGTGCCCGCAGCCGTCATGAGCATTGGCATGAAGCGAGGATAATGGTGCGCGGCGAGCAGTACAGCCTTGTAGCCGGCGATGTTCGCTTGAGACGACAACACATCCAGACTCTGCGCGCGAGACGTACGCGGCGCGGCCTCCAGTGCGAAAGCGGTAATCCCGCACTCAGCCAGTTTGCAAATCGTTTCATTGCTGAACGGGTTAAGCATGCCAACCACTACGGTGCCGCTCTTTATCAGCGCCAGCTCGCTGTCGCTGGGAGCGACCACCTTGAGAATCAGCTCGGCACCAAACGCATCGTTGGCGCTGCCAATTGTCGCGCCTGCCGCTTCATAGGCACTGTCGACGACACTGGCGCTAACGCCAGCGCCGCTTTGAACGGTAACCCTATGACCTTGGCCGATCAGCTTCTTGATGGTTTCCGGGGTTGCAGCAACCCGCGTTTCACCCGTTTGGGTTTCGAGAGGAACACCAATGTGCACGTCAAATCTCCTGCGTGATCTTGTTGAGTAAACCCAGGCACTGCGGATGGTGCGGCTGGGGCGGCCGATCAGCACGATCCCGCGAATCAGGGCGGGGCGCGGCATTTTGCAGGCGAACTTTGTGCCCTTCAAGGGATTATGACGGGTGACGGAAAATTAACTACAAGTCACCCCGTGACCGAATGTCGCAACCGCACGGCTCAATGCCTTGCAGGCCGTGCTCTGCAACGATTTCAATGGAAATTCAACAAATTTCATATCGGCATCATGAATGCAAGGTTATTGCTCTGCGATAGAGGCTGAAAGCCACGTCTTAAGCCGCTTGTGGGACGTTTGTGCCTTATTTCAATACAGTTTGCGGTATGCGACAAATACTTATATCTGTAGGGCTCTGAGATTATTGACTACGGGGTCAGCTAACGCCGCAAGCCTTTATTCATGCAGGCTGTAGCTGTGGGCCTGACTCACCAGCCAATCGCGAAAAGCCTTCAATGATGCAGATTCGACTTTTCGCTCCGGAATCATTAAGTAGTAAGCCTTGATACTGGCGAGCGCTAAAGGATTGGCGATCACCAGGCGCTTCTCCTCCAGCTCGCGCTGAATCAGAAACGGCGGGATCAGCGCAATGCCCATGTCATGCATGGCCGCTTGGGCAAGCATGGAGAATAGCTCGTAGCGCGGGCCTGTCATGTCTCGGGGAATATTGAGGTGTTGCGAGTTGAACCACTGACGCCAGGCATAAGGGCGGGTGGTCTGTTGAAGCAGCGGCAATTCGGCGATTTCAGCGGCACTGAGACTTGTTTTCTCGGCAAGCAGTGCTGGGCTGCATACGGGCATGGGATTTTCACCCATCAGCCTGTGGGATTCGGTACCTGACCAGTCCGCATCGCCGAAGTAGATTGCGGCGTCAAAATCGGTGTCGGCAAACAGGAAGGGGCGGGTCCTGTTGGTTAAGTTGACCGTCACTTCTGGATGCTTTTGCTGAAAATCCTTCAGTCGTGGCAGCAACCATTGAGTGCCGAAGGTCGGCACCACCGCCAGTTCAATTACGTTGGCACCCTGTTGGCCCATGACCGACAGCGTATCCCGCTCAACGGCATCCAGTTGGGTCGCAACCCTGCGGCTGTAGGAGAGCCCGGCTTCCGTCAACTTCACGCCGCGTCGCGAACGTCGGAATAGCTCCACGCCCAGGAATTCTTCGAGACTGGCAATCTGTCGGCAAATGGCTCCCTGTGTGAGAGATAGCTCTAAGGCTGCCTTGGTAAAGCTTTCGTTGCGTGCCGCGGCTTCAAAACTGATCAGCGCCGTAGTACTGGGTATCTTTCTGCGCATGTACTTCAACCTCACTAATACATTGCCAAAAACAGGTTTAACGACGTTACGGAGTGAGAAATTAGCACAACAGTATGCAAAATCCTCGTTTGCGCACACGCCGAACGGCGCCTAGGATCAGTCCACGTTATTTGACCCGATTCGAGAGGACACACTCATGGGCGGTAAAGCTAGCTTCAACTGGATCGATCCCCTGCTGCTGGATCAACAGCTCACCGAAGAAGAACGCATGATCCGCGACACTGCCGAGCAATTCGCTCAGCAAAAGCTTGCGCCGCGCGTTCTCGAAGCTTTCCGCCATGAGAAGACTGATCCGGCGATCTTTCGCGAGATGGGCGAAGTGGGCCTGCTGGGCGCCACTATCCCGGAGCAGTACGGCGGCAGTGGTCTGAACTACGTCAGCTACGGGCTCATTGCCCGTGAAGTGGAGCGCGTCGATTCGGGCTATCGCTCAATGATGAGTGTGCAATCCTCGTTGGTGATGGTGCCAATCAACGAGTTTGGTACCGAAGCGCAGAAGCAGAAATATCTGCCGAAACTGGCGAGCGGCGAATGGATTGGCTGCTTTGGCTTGACAGAGCCTGACCACGGTTCCGACCCGGGTGCGATGATTACACGTGCGCGCAAGGTGGAAGGCGGCTACAGCCTGACCGGCAGCAAAATGTGGATCACCAACAGCCCGATCGCCGATGTGTTCGTGGTCTGGGGCAAGGACGACGCGGGCGACATCCGTGGGTTTGTTCTGGAAAAAGGCTGGAAAGGCCTGAGCGCCCCGGCGATCCACGGCAAAGTGGGGCTGCGCGCATCCATTACCGGTGAAATCGTCATGGACAACGTTTTTGTCCCGGAAGAAAACATCTTCCCTGATGTTCGCGGCTTGAAAGGACCGTTCACCTGCCTGAACTCGGCGCGCTATGGCATATCCTGGGGTGCACTCGGCGCCGCCGAATTCTGCTGGCACACCGCTCGCCAGTACACGCTCGATCGCAAGCAGTTCGGTCGACCACTGGCCGCTACCCAGCTGATCCAGAAAAAACTTGCCGACATGCAGACCGAGATCACCTTGGCGCTGCAAGGTTGCCTGCGTCTGGGTCGCATGAAGGATGAAGGTACGGCAGCCGTCGAGATCACATCGATGATGAAGCGCAACTCCTGCGGCAAGTCGCTGGATATCGCTCGGATGGCGCGTGACATGTTGGGTGGGAACGGTATCTCCGATGAATTCGGCGTGGCCCGCCACTTGGTCAACCTGGAAGTGGTCAACACTTATGAGGGGACTCACGACGTGCACGCGTTGATCCTTGGTCGCGCGCAGACCGGCCTTCAGGCGTTCTATTAATAGGAGAACGGCATGGGCGCGCTTTCTCATTTGCGAGTACTGGATTTGTCGCGAGTACTCGCCGGACCTTGGTCCGGGCAGATACTGGCGGACCTTGGCGCTGAGGTAATCAAGGTCGAGCGTCCGGGCAATGGCGATGACACGCGCGCCTGGGGGCCTCCGTTTCTGAAAGACGCCTACGGCGAGAACACCAGCGAGGCCGCCTACTACCTGTCAGCCAATCGCAACAAGCAATCGGTGACCATCGATTTCACTCGCCCGGAGGGGCAGGCGCTGGTGCGCGAGCTGGCGGCCAAGTCAGACATTCTG
>NZ_CABVGX010000022.1:100000-101848 GCF_902497625.1 Pseudomonas fluorescens
GTCGGTCCCTAAGGCGAGGCTGAAAAGCGTAGTCGATGGAAAACAGGTTAATATTCCTGTACTTCTGGTTATTGCGATGGAGGGACGGAGAAGGCTAGGCCAGCTTGGCGTTGGTTGTCCAAGTTTAAGGTGGTAGGCTGAGATCTTAGGTAAATCCGGGATCTTAAGGCCGAGAGCTGATGACGAGTGTTCTTTTAGAACACGAAGTGGTTGATGCCATGCTTCCAAGAAAAGCTTCTAAGCTTCAGGTAACCAGGAACCGTACCCCAAACCGACACAGGTGGTTGGGTAGAGAATACCAAGGCGCTTGAGAGAACTCGGGTGAAGGAACTAGGCAAAATGGCACCGTAACTTCGGGAGAAGGTGCGCCGGTGAGGGTGAAGGACTTGCTCCGTAAGCTCATGCCGGTCGAAGATACCAGGCCGCTGCGACTGTTTATTAAAAACACAGCACTCTGCAAACACGAAAGTGGACGTATAGGGTGTGACGCCTGCCCGGTGCCGGAAGGTTAATTGATGGGGTTAGCTAACGCGAAGCTCTTGATCGAAGCCCCGGTAAACGGCGGCCGTAACTATAACGGTCCTAAGGTAGCGAAATTCCTTGTCGGGTAAGTTCCGACCTGCACGAATGGCGTAACGATGGCGGCGCTGTCTCCACCCGAGACTCAGTGAAATTGAAATCGCTGTGAAGATGCAGTGTATCCGCGGCTAGACGGAAAGACCCCGTGAACCTTTACTATAGCTTTGCACTGGACTTTGAATTTGCTTGTGTAGGATAGGTGGGAGGCTTTGAAGCGTGGACGCCAGTTCGCGTGGAGCCAACCTTGAAATACCACCCTGGCAACTTTGAGGTTCTAACTCAGGTCCGTTATCCGGATCGAGGACAGTGTATGGTGGGTAGTTTGACTGGGGCGGTCTCCTCCTAAAGAGTAACGGAGGAGTACGAAGGTGCGCTCAGACCGGTCGGAAATCGGTCGTAGAGTATAAAGGCAAAAGCGCGCTTGACTGCGAGACAGACACGTCGAGCAGGTACGAAAGTAGGTCTTAGTGATCCGGTGGTTCTGTATGGAAGGGCCATCGCTCAACGGATAAAAGGTACTCCGGGGATAACAGGCTGATACCGCCCAAGAGTTCATATCGACGGCGGTGTTTGGCACCTCGATGTCGGCTCATCACATCCTGGGGCTGAAGCCGGTCCCAAGGGTATGGCTGTTCGCCATTTAAAGTGGTACGCGAGCTGGGTTTAGAACGTCGTGAGACAGTTCGGTCCCTATCTGCCGTGGACGTTTGAGATTTGAGAGGGGCTGCTCCTAGTACGAGAGGACCGGAGTGGACGAACCTCTGGTGTTCCGGTTGTCACGCCAGTGGCATTGCCGGGTAGCTATGTTCGGAATAGATAACCGCTGAAAGCATCTAAGCGGGAAACTAGCCTCAAGATGAGATCTCACTGGGACCTTGAGTCCCCTGAAGGGCCGTCGAAGACTACGACGTTGATAGGTTGGGTGTGTAAGCGCTGTGAGGCGTTGAGCTAACCAATACTAATTGCCCGTGAGGCTTGACCATATAACACCCAAGCAATTTGCTTGCTCTAACGAGCACCAGATTGCGGTGACTGTGAAGACGACACGAACCGAAAGTTCGCACGCTTTGCTCACAAGCAGCACACAAAACTATCACATACCCATTCGCTGGAGCGTGAACCGAAAGGTAAACGACCTGGCTACCGAATTTCTTGACGACCATAGAGCATTGGAACCACCTGATCCCATCCCGAACTCAGCAGTGAAACGATGCATCGCCGATGGTAGTGTGGGGTTTCCCCATGTGAGAGTAGGTCATCGTCAAGATT
>NZ_CABVGX010000023.1 GCF_902497625.1 Pseudomonas fluorescens
GCTCGGTGGTTTGCTGGGTGGCGGCTCGTCAACCGGCCGCAGCCGTTCGGGCGGGGCCAACTACGCGGCGCTGGCCTCGCTGGGGATGATGGCCTTCAAGGCTTATCAAGCCTGGCAACGCAATCAGGCAACAGCACCGCAGGAGACGCCACGCACCGTGGATCTGTTGTCGGGCCCTGAAGTCGAGGAGCACAGCCACGCCATCCTGCGTGCATTGATCGCAGCGGCCAAAGCCGATGGACATATTGATGAAGCCGAACAGCAGATGATAAGCGGCGAAATCCGTCGGCACACGGACGATCCCCAATTACAGCACTGGCTGGACGCCGAGGTGGCCCGGCCGCTCGACGTTGCGGACGTGGCGCAAGCTGCGACAAATCCGGCCGTGGCCGCCGAAATGTACCTGGCCAGCGTCATGTTGGTGGACGACCAGCAGGACGCGGAACGTAGCTATCTGGATGAGCTCGCCGCCGCACTGAAGATCGATCCGCAGTTGCAGGTGCAGTTGGAGCAGCAAGCCAAAGGCCAGCTAGCCTAAGGTAAACGCGCACTGATCCGATACCGCCCTGCAAGCCGTCTGTCAGGGCATTTTCAACAAGAATGGAATTTTTCTTCGGAACCATCGCTCTGCTGATGTAGAGACGAGCTGATCCAGCGTCCTGCCACTGGCCTCAGACCAAGAGATATGTCCATGACTGCCCTGACCCGACTTGAATCCCGGCCCGCCCACGAATACCCGATTCCTGGCGCCGGTACGACCAAGCAAATCTACGCACAGTTGCTGCAGAGCGATGATGCCGAGCACCGCTGCGCTTTGGCCCACAGCTTTCTGGAAGCCCAAATACTCGAAGCCGCGCAGCTGCCCGAGGAAATGCCCCGGGACTTGTCGGCCTTGCAGTCCTTCGTCGAGCAGCACAGCGCCGACGTCGCCCGCCAATATGCCGACTATCTGCAACAACGCAAAGCGGGCGGGCCCCGGCAGTTTTTCAGCAACAAGTCCCACGCATTGTTTTTCCTGCAAGCCGTCGGCCCGACCAAACTGGTGGATGGCGCGTGGCTGTATGGCCTGTTGCAACATTGGCGCGACCCGCGTTTCGAAGGCCTGATCTGTACCTACCTGGAAGAGCTGGGCGATGGCAACCCGGCGCAGAACCATGTAGTCATTTATCGCAAGTTGCTCGCCGAACACGGCCTGCAGGACAATGGCGTGATTGCCGACGAGCACTACCTGCAAGGGGCCATTCAACTGGCTCTGGGTGAATGCACCGACAGTTTTCTGCCAGAAGTCATCGGCTACAACCTCGGCTACGAGCAACTTCCGCTGCACCTGCTGATCAGTTCCTACGAACTTAGCGAGCTGGGCATCGACCCGTATTACTTCACGCTCCATGTGACCATCGACAACGCCAGTACCGGCCACGCGCAAAAAGCCGTGCAGTCGGTGCTTGAACTGCTGCCGATAGAAGGCGACCGCGAAGAGTTCATGCGCAGGGTTGCGCTGGGCTATCGGCTGAATGACCTGGGGCAGGGCAGCCGCGCGATCATCGAGTCGTTCGACCTCTATGGCGAAGTGCTGAACATGCTCGAGCGCAAGCGTCCGTTTGGTCAGCACATGCATTCTGACTATTGCCGCTTCGAGGGCAAGACCGTTAACGAATGGTTGTCTTCTGCGGAACAGTTGCCTGCGTTTCTCACGGCCATGGAAAACAAGGGCTGGATCAAGCGGCATCAGGACCCGCAGCAAAGCCGCTTCTGGCAGCTGATCGATGGTGACGGCGCGGCCATGTTCGGCGTGTTCAGCCCATATGAAAAGCAACTCTTGCAGGACTGGATTGCCGGTGACTGGAAACCTGAACGCTCACCTTCCCCATTTCGGCGTGGCACCTGTGCAGGCGCCGAGCCTGAGTTGCCTGTCAACGATCCGGATATTCAAAGCCTGCAATCGGCGCTCGAAGGCCTGTCCAGGCACGAGCAGATGCAAGCATTGATCCCCTGGCTGTCGGCGCGCCGCCACTCTCATCCTGCCGGGCTGATGGCCACGCGACGATTCATCGAACTCAAATCCAGCCTGCGCTAGGGAGCACTGCATGAATCAGGAAGAACGACTCGGCGGCGCCGATCTCGCGTTATTGCAATTGGGCCGCCGTTTGCAGGCTGATGGGTACCGTTTTATCACTCCGACCCCGCTCACTCACCAGCGCGTCAACGATCGCGCTTTCGGGCAGCCCGCGCGCACGCTGCGCGAGGTGTTCGGTTGGTCGCGGCCATTTGAACCGGGGCTGTTATCGATGGATGAGCAGCGCCAGTTGCGGCAGGCGGATGTGCTCCAGGAGAGCAACGGGCGGCTGAAAAGCCTGGTGCGCTGGTCGAGCCTGGATGACGTGCTGTTCGTCCATTCCGGATTCCCCACCGAGGCCGCCGACGCGGTGTTTTTCGGTCCGGATTCCTACCGCTTCGCGCAACTGATTCACGCCCATCTGCAGCAGTGTTTCGCGCCCGTGCGGCGCGCCGTCGACATCGGCTGTGGCGCCGGCGTCGGGGCGATTGTGATTGCCCGCGCCCGTCGCGAAGCCGAGGTGCTGGCGGTCGACATCAATCCGGCAGCGTTACGCATGACGGCCGTCAACGCTGCGTTGGCCGAGCTGGCCAACATCACGATCGAGACCAGTGATGTGCTCCAGGACGTCGACGGTCAATTCGACTTGATCGTCGCCAACCCGCCGTATATGGCCGATCCCGCCGAGCGCGCTTACCGTCATGGCGGGGGTGAATTTGGCGAGCAGCTGTCGCTGCGCATCGTCGAGCAAGCCCTGAATCGCCTGGCTCCGGGCGGTTCACTGGTGCTGTACACCGGTGTGGCGATGATCGACGGTCGCGATCCATTTCTCGAGGCGCTGATCCCGCGCCTCGAATCATCGCTGTTCGCCTGGACCTACCGTGAGCTCGACCCCGATGTTTTCGGCGAGGAGCTGTTGACTCCTGGCTATCAACGGGTGGAAAGGATCGCAGTGGTCGCCTTGATCGTCACCCGTATCGGCCCCGGCATCGGGGGCAGCGTTGAATCGGCAGGTGCGCCATGAGCAAAAATCTGGATGATTACAACCGCATGCGCGATTTCTCGGCGACCTCGGAACCGGCCGCCAAGCCTTCGAAACGCAAAGCTGCGAAAGACCATGCGTTGCAGTTCTGCATCCAGAAGCATGACGCCTCGCGCCTGCACTACGACTTTCGCCTGGAGCTCGACGGCGCGCTGAAAAGCTGGGCAGTGCCTAAAGGTCCCTCGCTGGACCCTCACGTCAAACGCCTGGCCGTGCATGTTGAAGACCATCCGCTCGACTATGCCACCTTCGAAGGCAGCATCCCCGAAGGCCATTATGGCGCCGGTGACGTGATCGTCTGGGACCGGGGCGTGTGGATCCCTCAAGAGGACCCCGCCACAGCGTATGCCAAAGGCAAGCTCAAGTTCGAGCTGCAGGGTGAGAAGCTCGGTGGATTATGGAACCTGGTGCGCACGCATATGCCCGGCAAGCAGGAACAGTGGTTTCTGATCAAGCATCAGGACAGCGCCGCCAAACCTGAAAGCGACTACGACGTGGTCGTCGCCGCGCCGGACAGCGTGCTCAGCGACCGCACCATCGTGCCGAAAAAATCGAAAACAGCCGCAGCCAAACCCAAGGCGGTGAAAAAACCGGCGAAAGCAGCGCCCAAGGAAGAGTCGACGCCGTTGACCGGCGCACACAAAGCCAGGTTGCCGGACACCTTGAAACCTGAATTGGCGACCCTGGTCGAAAAAGCTCCGGGTGGCGATTGGAGCTACGAGATCAAGTTCGACGGCTACCGCATCATGGCGCGGCTGGATCATGGGGAAGTCAAACTGTTCACGCGCAATGGCCATGACTGGACCCACAAACTGCCGAAGCAAGCTGAGGCGTTGACGGCGTTGGGGCTTGAATCAGCGTGGCTTGACGGCGAAATGGTGGTGGCCAACGAGCAAGGCGTGCCGGACTTTCAGGCACTGCAAAATGCCTTCGATTCGGGTCGTAGTGGCAACATCATTTACTACCTGTTCGACATGCCGTACCTCAACGGCGTGGACCTGCGCGAAGTCCCGGTAGAAGAGCGGCGCGCGGCACTGGCCACGGTACTCAAACCGAACGAAGACCCGCTGCTGCGTTTTTCCGATTCCTTTGGCGAAGAGCCCGAAGCGCTGCTCAATAGTGCCTGTCAGATGCAAATGGAGGGTCTTATCGGCAAGCGGCTGGGCTCGCCTTACGTGTCGCGGCGCAGCAATGACTGGATCAAGCTGAAGTGTAAGCACCGGCAGGAATTCGTCGTTGTCGGGTTTACCGACCCCAAGGGCTCGCGTAATGCTTTCGGTGCGTTGCTGCTGGGCTTGCATGACCGCGACAGCGGCGAGCTGCGCTATGCCGGCAAGGTCGGCACCGGTTTTAATGAGTCAACCCTCAAGCGAATTTATGAACAGCTGAAACCGCTGCAGACGAAGAAACCGGCGGTGGTCAACCCGCCGACCGGCTTCGACGCTAAAGGCGTGCACTGGCTCAAACCAACGCTGCTGGCGGAGGTGGCTTTTGCGGAAATGACCAAGGAGGGCTCGGTGCGGCATGCCGTGTTCCATGGCTTGCGCAACGACAAGCCTGCCGAAGACATCACTGAGGAGCGTCCGAAAGCCGTGAAAGCCGAATCTGCGAAAAAGCCCGCTGCTGCGGCGAAAAAAACTGCTGAAAAACCAGCCGCAGCAGCAAAAAAGACCGCTGCGGAAAAACCTGCCACGGCGAAGAAAACCAGCGCAGACAAACCCGCTGCCGCTCCCGTCAAGAAATCCACCAAAGCCGACACCGCGCCCTCCCAGCTCGGGCTCGGCGGTGGCAAAGTGCGCATTACCCACCCCGACCGGGTGATCGACGCCAGCAGCGGCACCACCAAGTTGCAGCTGGCCGAGTATTACGCCAGTGTCGCCGAGTGGATCCTGCCCGAGCTCAAGGATCGCCCGGTGGCTCTGGTGCGCGCCCCGGACGGGATTGCCGGCGAACTGTTTTTCCAGAAGAACGCCGAGCGCCTGGCGATCCCGGGGATCAGTACGCTGGACAAAGCCCTGACCGGTCAGCCGGTCATGCTGATCAATAATCCTGAAGCGCTGATCGGTGCAGTGCAGATGAGCACGGTCGAACTGCACACCTGGAACGCCACTTCGGTGAATCTCGACAAACCGGACCGCTTCGTCCTCGACCTGGACCCGGACCCGGCCCTGCCTTGGAAAAGCATGGTCGAGGCGACGCAACTGACGCTGACGGTGCTGGACGAACTGGGACTCACGGCATTTCTCAAGACCAGCGGCGGCAAAGGCATTCACTTGATGGTACCGCTGACCCGCAAGGCCGGCTGGGATGAGGTCAAGGAATTCAGTCACGCGATTGTCAGCCACATGGCAAAGCTGCTGCCGGACCGTTTTTCCGCAGTGTCCGGGCCGAAGAACCGGGTTGGGCGGATCTTCATCGATTACCTGCGCAACGGCCTGGGCGCTACCACCATCAGTGCCTATGCCGCACGGACGCGTGAAGGCCTGCCTGTGTCCATGCCAATCTTCCGTGAGGAAGTGGCGGAGCTCAAGGGCGGCAATCAGTGGAACGTGCACAACGCGCATGAGCGTTTGGTCGAGGTTGGCAATGAGCCGTGGGCGGACTGGAAGAAAGCCAGGCAGACAATCACCGCTGAGATGCGCCGCCGGGTAGGGATGAAAAAATAGCGCGAACAGGCGCTCAGGCGTCACGCAGCAAGTCGTTGGCGTTAAGCAATTCGTAGGCGATTTCCGGGCGCTTTTCGAGGCCGCGGCGGATGGCCGCCGGAATCGCCTGGCGGGTCTTGCGACACAGCCCCGGCAAATTGTCGATGGAAATGGCGATGCCACGCATGGTGCGCACTTCATTGGTCCCGGGCGCGATCGACACCCGGATCCCCAGCTGTTCAAACATGCGCTGTTGCAGACGTTCGAGATCACTGAGGCTCTGTAGATTTTCCAGGCGCTCGAGCAGCCGCTTTTCCTCATTGCGCGTCAGCAGCAGTATGCGGATATCGGCATCCGGTGTTTCCAGCAGCGGTTCACGCTCGCAGTTGCAAGCGCCGGGCGGGCAGGGTTGGCGGATCGAGAGCGCGGTTGTCATGCCGCCAATCATAGAGTGCTCCACCCGGGTTTGCCCATCCCGAAAACGCCCCCAAACACCCATCGCCAAAGCACCCGCTCTGTGGCTGCTCTGGGGGCAACTCTGTAGCAGCTGCCGAAGACTGCGTCCGGCTACGCAGCAGTCGTATAACAAGCGAATTCCTGGCTAATACAGTCGCCCAGCGGACCGCCGCCTCCGGCAGCTGCAACACAGGCTGCTGACCAGCCAGACCATCGTTGGATCCGCACAACTCCGGAACAAAACCTGTGTACCCTGTCCAACCCGCACGAAGTCTGAGCGCACGGTACATATGAATCAGTTGCTCAAGGTTATTTCCTTATTTGCCCTGGCAATCAGCCTGATTGGATGCATTGCTGCGCCCATCGCCTTGACGCCACAGACCGAGCAGCGCCTGCGCGGGCAAGCGCCGATTCGCTTTCTGCTGACGTTTGACGACGGCCCGAGTGCGTCCGACTGGTGGAATCCGACCGCAACCGTACTCGATAGCCTGGCCCGCAATGCGCTGCAGTCCGATATAAAAGCGGTGTTTTTCGTCCAGACTCGTGCGTCGCGCGCGGGCGGGAGTGAGCTGGGGCGACAGCTCATGCGTCGCGAACACGCCGAGGAACACATCCTGGGTTTGCATACCGCAACGTCCGGCCACAGCAACCATCGATTGCTGGACCCGACTGAACTGGAACAAACGCTCGGCATTGGCAGCACTGACATCGCATCAATCACCGGATCGCCACCGCGCCTGATTCGTCCACCTTTCTGGAACTATGACAAACGCACGTTCGCCGCTTATCAACGCCAAGGTTTCCATGTGCTGCTGACCGACCTGAGCGCCAATGACGGCAAAATCTGGGGTTTCAACGCCAGTCCCCGGCGGCGGGCCAACCTGTTGAGCCAATTGTCGATAGTGCGCGAGAGGGTGGCGCGGGGTGAGTTACCTGCGGTGGACGGAGCCACTCCGGTGGTCGTGACCTTCCACGATCTCAACCGTTACACCGCCCGCCACCTGCGCGAGTATCTGCAGATACTGATCGACAGTGCTCGCGCCACCGGAGTGAATCTTGCGCCTGAAGCGTTTTACGACGATCCCGCCGAACTGCAGCGAGCCGCCATGGCGCGGACGGTTCGCGACAGTTCAGAGCCGGTGGAATTGCCGGGAATGTGGAACTGGATCTGGGGCAGTGATGAGCGTTGAGGCGTTTTTCATAAATAGCGCGATCGAGTGGCGGTCGACGCGCCCTTCGGCAGCTGCTACAGGTTGTGGTACACCGCAGACCCTGTAGCAGCTGGCGCAGCCTGCGTCCGGCGAAGCCGGTTTAAATTGATGATCACCGGCCATCTGTTTTACCGCCCACGCAGCCTTCGGCAGCTGCTACAGGTTGTGGTACACCGCAGACCCTGTAGCAGCTGGCGCAGCCTGCGTCCGGCGTAGCCGGTTTAAATTGATGATCACCGGCCATCTGGTAGGCCGCCGACGCAGCCTTCGGCAGCTGCTACAGGTTTCGGTGCAGCCCAGACCCTGTAGCAGCTGGCGCAGCCTGCGTCCGGCGTAGCCGGTTAAAATTGATGATCACCGGTCATCTGGTAGACCGCCGACGCAGCCTTCGGCAGCTGCTACAGGTTTCGGTGCACCGCAGACCCTGTAGCAGCTGGCGCAGCCTGCGTCCGGCGTAGCCGGTTTAAATTGATGATCACCGGCCATCTGGTAGGCCGCCGACGCAGCCTTCGGCAGCTGCTACAGGGGTTGGCGTCAACGGGGGTGTTTGTGTGAACCGAGCGGCTTCAATCCGTCGGCGATAGCTCATCAATCATCCGCAAACAATGGTTCAACCCCGGCGAAACATCACCCACGCGTCGGCTGAGGATGATTGGCGAGGTCGCGTTGTCTTCCAGCAAAGGCGTAAAACCGATGTCGTCGCGATGCAGCAGTTGCACCGAGGCCGGCACCAGCGTTACGCCGATCCCGGCCCCCACCAGGCCAATGGCCGTTTGCAGCTCGTTGGTCCATTGCGCCACGTTAATGCTCACACCGTAGGACTCGAATAAAGCCATCACATGGTCGGCATAACTCGGGCGCGGATTGCCGGGGTAGAGCACGAAGGGCTCTTTAGCCAATTCACGCAGGCTGATCGGCCCGGCGAGCAACGGGTGGCCGGCGGGCAGGGCGGCGACGAGGCGGTCTTCGGTCAACACTGTCTGAACGATTGCCGGATCGTCGATGCGGATTCGACCGAAGCCAATATCGATGCGCCCGGCCTTCAGCGCTTGCACCTGCTGCAACGTGGTCATTTCCGACAGCCCCAGTTCAAGTTCCAGCGGCTCGCCACGGCGCAGCCGCCGGATCAGTTCCGGCAACACGCCATATAAGGTAGAGGGCGCAAAACCGATGCCCAGCCAGGTTTTTTCGCCGAGGCCGATACGCCGCGTGTTGTCACACACCTTGCCCAGTTGCTCGAGCAGCGCGGTGCAATGCTCGTGGAAAAACCGTCCGGCTTCGGTCAGCTTCAACGGCCGCCCGCGCTCCAGCAGCAGCACGCCCAGTTCATCCTCAAGCTGCTGAATCTGCCGGCTCAACGGCGGTTGAGCGATGTGCAGCAGCTCGGCGGCGCGGGTGAAGTTTAGGGTTTGAGCCAGCACCTGAAAATAACGCAGGTGACGCAGTTCCATGGGACCTCCGCAATGAGTTTGCATACCTTAAAGGTATCAAGCCAGACTAATTCTATATTGGCTCCCCGGAAAAAGCCGTACGAGAATCGGTTCAAGAACTTTAAGAACCTGACGGGTATCGCCATGCGCGCAACAGCCATTGAATCGATCGAGACAATCATTGTCGATCTGCCGACCATCCGCCCGCACAAGCTGGCGATGCACACCATGCAGAACCAGACGCTGGTGATTATTCGTGTGCGCTGCGCAGACGGCATCGAAGGCCTCGGTGAATCCACCACCATCGGTGGCCTTGCCTACGGCAATGAAAGCCCGGAAAGCATCAAGACCAACATCGATCGACATTTCGCGCCGTTGCTGCTGGGCCAGGACGCGAGCAACATCAATGCTGCCATGTTGCGCCTGGAACGCAGCATCCGTGGCAATACGTTCGCCAAATCCGGCATCGAAACCGCGTTACTCGACGCGCAGGGCAAACGCCTTGGCCTGCCGGTCAGCGAACTCCTGGGTGGCCGTTTGCGCGATGCGCTGCCAGTAGCCTGGACCCTCGCCAGCGGCGACACGGCCAAAGACATCGCCGAAGCGGAGCAGATGCTCGACCTGCGTCGCCATCGCATCTTCAAGCTGAAAATCGGTGCCGGTGAAGTCAATCGCGACCTGGCTCACGTCATCGCCATCAAAAAAGCTCTGGGCGATCGCGCCAGTGTACGGGTCGACGTCAATCAGGCCTGGGATGAGGCAGTCGCCATACGCGCGTGCCGGATCCTCGGCAGCAACGGCATCGACCTGATCGAACAGCCGATCTCACGCAATAACCGCGCCGGCATGGCGCGCCTGAACGTGATGAGCCCGGCGCCGATCATGGCCGACGAATCTATCGAGTGTGTGGAAGACGCGTTCAATCTGGCGCGCGAAGGCGCAGCGTCGGTGTTCGCTTTGAAGATCGCCAAGAACGGCGGCCCGCGTGCCGTGCTGCGTACCGCGGCGATTGCCGAAGCCGCCGGCATCGGCCTGTATGGCGGCACCATGCTTGAAGGCGGCCTCGGCACCATGGCTTCTGCGCACGCCTTTATCACCCTGAACAAACTGGCTTGGGACACCGAGCTGTTCGGGCCGTTGCTGCTGACTGAGGATGTTCTCAGCGAACCACTGGTCTACCGCGATTTCGAGCTGCATGTACCGCAAACACCGGGTCTGGGCCTGAAACTGGATGAAGAGCGCCTGGCGTTTTTCCGTCGCGACAAATCATCCACTGTCGTTCATCAAGTCTGAGGAGTGCATCATGCTGTTCCACGTAAAAATGACCGTGAATCTGCCGGTCGACATGAATCCCGAAGCAGCCGCCAGTCTGAAGGCTGAAGAAAAAGCCCTGGCTCAGCGCTTGCAGGATCAAGGCAAGTGGCGTCATCTGTGGCGCATCGCCGGGCTATATGCCAATTACAGCGTGTTTGATGTCGACAGCGTTCAGGAACTGCACGACCTGCTGATGCAGTTGCCGCTTTACCCGTACATGGCGATCGAAGTCACCGCGATGTGCCGGCATCCTTCTTCAATCCGCGAGGATGACCGCTGAACCGCGTCTGTTCAGTTCGCTACGCTAATAATTACAAGATGAGGAACCACCATGAACGTCAAGATTTCCCACACTGCCAGCGCCCAGAAGTTTCTCGAAGAGGCCAGCGGGCTGACCAACGATGCCGGTGACCCACGCACCAAGGCGCTGATCTATCGCATCCTGCGCGACTCGGTGAATATCATCGAAGACCTCGCCGTGACCCCGGAAGAGTTCTGGAAAGCCGTCAATTACCTGAACGTGCTGGGTGCACGGCAGGAGGCCGGGCTGGTCGTCGCCGGGCTCGGTCTGGAGCATTACCTCGACCTGTTGATGGATGCTGAGGACCAACAGAACGGCATCGCTGGCGGGACGCCGCGGACCATCGAAGGGCCGTTGTATGTCGCCGGTGCGCCATTGTCTGATTTCGAAGCGCGCCTGGATGACGGCGCCGATCCGGGCGTGGTGCTATTCATGCAGGGCCAGGTGAAAAACACCGCCGGTGAGCCACTCGCCGGGGCGATCGTCGACGTGTGGCACGCGAACACCGGCGGCACCTATTCGTATTTCGATGCCACGCAATCGGAGTTCAACCTGCGTCGGCGCATCGTCACCGATGCCGAGGGACGCTACCGTTTTCGCAGCATCGTGCCGTCGGGCTACGGTTGCCCACCGGACGGTCCGACCCAGCAACTGCTCGATCAACTGGGCCGGCATGGTCAGCGCCCGGCGCACATTCACTTCTTCATTTCCGCGCCGGATCATCGCCACCTGACCACCCAGATCAACCTGGACGGCGACCAGTACCTGCACGACGATTTCGCCTACGCCACGCGCGATGAGCTGATTGCTAAAATCACCTTCAGCGAAGATCAGCAGCGTGCAACAGCCTACGGTGTGAGCGGGCGCTTTGCCGAAATCGATTTCGACTTCACCCTGCAGAGCTCCGCGCAACCCGAAGAGCAACAGCGCATCGAGCGGGTTCGCGCGCTCGAGGATTGACGGCGCACGGTGGGAGCGAGCCTGCTCGCGAAGAGGCCTTCAGCAACAACATCCATGTTGACTGACAGTGCGCTTTCGCGAGCAGGCTCGCTCCCACAGTGTTTGCCAGTGAAACCCCATACATCAATGAGAGTAACCCGACGATGCAAGCGCAATTACTGAGTCAGCGCAGCAGAGTATTCGACCATGCCGACCCCTACGCGGTGTCGGGCTACGTCAATCAGCACGTCGGCAATCACTGCATCCTGATGCCCCGAGCGGGGCGACCATTGGCCAGCCTCGATCACCGCAAGTTCGCCAGCCTTGACCTGTGCCGTATCAGTTATGGGGCCAGCGTGCGCGTGACATCGGGGGCGCTGGAAAGCGTTTATCACCTGCAGGTGCTGCTGCGCGGGCACTGTCTGTGGCGCGGTCACGGTCAGGAACATTACTTCGCTCCCGGTGAATTACTGCTGATCAATCCGGACGACACAGTGGACCTGACGTATTCGGATGATTGCGAAAAATTTATCCTGAAAATTCCCACCCATCTGTTCAAGTCGGTCTGCGACGACCAGCGCTGGCGCTATCCCGGCCAGGGCGTGCGTTTTCTGGAAAACCGCTATCAGCTTGATGAGCTGGAAGGTTTTGTCGGTCTGCTGGCGATGATTTGTCAGGAAGCCGAAGCCACGGAACAGCTGCCCAGGGTGCAGGAGCACTACGCGCAAATCATCGTCAGCAAGATGCTCAGCTTGATGAAGACCAACGTCAGCCGCATCTGCCTTGGCTCGCATACGGCGACGTTCGACGTATTGGCCGACTACATCGCGCAACACCTCAAGCATGACATCGTCAGCGAAGACCTGGCGCGCCAGGCCCGAATGAGCCTGCGTTCGCTGTACGGGTTGTTCGAGCGCCATGCCGGCACCACGCCGAAAAACTACATCCGCGAAAAACGCCTCGAACGGATCAATGCCTGCCTCAGCGACCCGACCTGCAACGTGCGCAGCGTTACGGAAATCGCCATGGATTACGGGTTTCTGCATTTGGGACGGTTTTCCGAGCATTACCGCAAGCAGTTCGGCGAGTTGCCCTCGGACACCCTCAAGAGTCGGCATTGATCTCAGTGGCCGACGCATCACCTGTGGCGAGGGGGCTTGCCCCCGTTGGGTGGCGAAGCCGCCCTGAATTTTGTCAGGCCCAAACACATCTGTGCCGGGTGAGATCGGGGGCCGCTTCGCGCCCCAACGGGGGCAAGCCCCCTCACCACAGAGCAATGCTTTGGCCACGCGAGCAGCCGTTGGACACCCTCAAGAGTCGGCATTGATCTCAGTGACCGACGCATCACCTGTGGCGAGGGCATCTGTCACCTCCCTGTGGAGAGGGCATTTGTCACCTCCCTGTGGAGAGGGGATTTTCACCTTTGTGGCGAGGGGGCTTGCCCCCGTTGGGTGGCGAAGCCGCCCTGAATTTTGTCAGGCCCAAACATCTTTGTGCCGGGTGAGATCTGGGGGCCGCTTCGCGCCCCAACGGGGGCAAGCCCCCTCGCCACAGAGGAATGCTTTGGCCACGCGAGCAGCCGTTGGACACCCTCAAGCGTCGCCATGATCTCAGTGGCCGACGCATCAGCTGGGAGAGGGCATTTGTCACTTTCCTGTGAGAAGGCATTTGTGACCTCCCTGTAGAGAGGGGATTTTTCACCTTTGTGGCGAGGGGGCTTGCCCCCGTTGGGTGGCGAAGCCGCCCTGAATTTTGTCAGGCCCAAACACATCTGTGCCGGGTGAGATCGGGGCCGCTTCGCGCCCCAACGGGGGCAAGCCCCCTCGCCACAGAGGAATGCTTTGGCCACGGGTAATGCCATTGCTACAGGTGTGCTTCGGCCACAGGTGCCTTTACCACAAACCGATCGTAGCTTCCTTAGTTGCACAAAACGGACAAAGGTCTGCACCCAGCGGATAGTCCGTCCACATCCCCCGTCCTAGCATGGCCCTGCCTGAACAATAACAATGGAGGCGGCGGCCATGACCCTGCGACCCGAATATCTTCATTCCCTGCTCGAAGATGACAAAGACACCGGCATCTACCGCTGCAAGCGCGAGATGTTCACCGATCCGCGCCTGTTCGATCTCGAGATGCAACACATCTTCGAAGGCAACTGGCTGTACCTCGCCCACGAAAGCCAGATCCCCAACAAAAACGATTTCTACACCACCACCATGGGACGCCAGTCGATTTTCATCGCGCGCAACAAGGACGGTGAGCTCAACGCATTCCTTAACGCCTGCAGCCATCGCGGCGCGACGCTGTGCCGGCACAAATCCGGCAACAAGAGTTCCTACACCTGTCCGTTCCATGGCTGGACTTTCAACAACTCCGGCAAACTGCTCAAGGTCAAAGACCCGGCGCAAGCGGGTTACCCGGCCAGTTTCAATTGCGACGGCTCCCACGACCTGACCAAAGTCGCCCGGTTCGAGTCCTATCGCGGCTTTCTGTTCGGTAGCCTGAAGGCCGAAGTCGAGCCGCTGGTCGATCATCTCGGCGAGTCGGCAAAAATCATCGACATGATTGTCGACCAGTCTGCCGATGGCCTCGAAGTACTGCGCGGT
The DNA here is from genome assembly GCF_902497625.1 of Pseudomonas fluorescens. Lineage (GTDB taxonomy): Bacteria > Pseudomonadota > Gammaproteobacteria > Pseudomonadales > Pseudomonadaceae > Aquipseudomonas > Aquipseudomonas fluorescens_BQ. Next base: position 14,001 of record NZ_CABVGX010000023.1, read on the forward strand.
TCGTCCAGCTACATTTACGAAGGCAACTGGAAACTCACCGCCGAAAACGGTGCCGATGGTTACCACGTCAGCTCCGTGCACTGGAACTACGCTGCCACGCAGAATCAACGCAAACAGCGCGAAGCCGGCGATAGCAACCCGACCATGAGCGCCGGCACCTGGGCCAAACAGGGTGGTGGTTTCTACTCGTTCGACAAGGGCCACATGCTCCTCTGGACACGCTGGTCCAACCCCGAGGATCGCCCGCTGTACGAACGCCGTGACGAGCTGGCGCAAGACTTCGGCAAGGCTCGTGCTGACTGGATGATCGAGAACTCGCGCAACCTGTGCCTGTACCCGAACGTGTACTTGATGGATCAGTTCAGTTCACAGATTCGCATCGCCCGGCCGATCTCCGTCAACCGCACGGAAATCACCATCTACTGCATCGCCCCAAAAGGCGAAAGCGATCAGGCGCGCTCGAGCCGGATTCGTCAGTACGAAGATTTTTTCAACGTCAGCGGTATGGCTACGCCGGACGACCTTGAAGAGTTTCGCTCTTGCCAGACCAGCTACGAAGGCAGCGTCACCACGTGGAACGACATGTCCCGGGGCGCCGAGCACTGGATCGAAGGCGCCGACGACGCCGCCAGGGAAATCGACCTGCGCCCGTTGCTCAGCGGCGTGCGTACCGAGGACGAAGGCCTGTTCGTGCTGCAACACAAGTACTGGCAGCAAACCATGCTCAAGGCGCTCGCCGCCCAGCAGTCCGAAATGATCGCAGTGGAGGCCGTGCAATGAGCATTTCCCATGATGCCGTGCGCGACTTCCTCTATCGCGAAGCGCGCCTACTCGACGACAAACAATGGGACGACTGGCTGGAGCTGTACGCACCGGACGCGACGTTCTGGATGCCGGCCTGGGACGACAATGACGAGCTGACTGAAGACCCGCAGCGGGAAATATCGCTGATCTGGTACGGCAATCGCACCGGCCTCGAAGACCGCGTCTTCCGCATCAAGACCGAGCGCTCCAGCGCGAGCATTCCGGACACGCGCACCTCGCACAACATCAGCAATATCGAGCTGCTGGAACAGGCCGACGGTTTCTGCAAGGTGCGCTTCAACTGGCACACCCTGAGCTTTCGCTACAAGACCGTCGACAGCTATTTCGGCAGCAGTTTCTACACCCTCGACCTGCGCGGTGAAAGCCTCCTGATCAAGGCCAAGAAAGTGATCCTGAAGAACGACTACGTTCGACAGGTCATTGATGTCTACCACCTCTGAGGCGGCCGTCATGACTCATTCCATTGCGTTCAATTTCGAAGACGGCGTCACCCGTTTCATCGACGCTGATAGCGGCGAAACCGTGGCCGATGCCGCTTACCGCCAGGGCATCAATATCCCGCTGGATTGCCGCGACGGCGCCTGCGGCACCTGCAAATGTTTCGCCGAAGCCGGGCGCTATGATTTGGGCGATGACTACATCGAAGACGCCCTCAGCCCGCAAGAGGCGCAGCAGGGCTTCGTCCTGACTTGCCAGATGCGCGCCCAGAGCGATTGCGTGATCCGCGTGCCTGCTTCATCGCAAGTTTGCCGCACCCGCCAGGCCAGTTACGAGGCGACGATCAGCGCTGTGCGGCAGTTGTCCGACAGTACCATCGCGCTGTCGATCAAAGACGAATCGCTGAGCACCCTCGCATTTCTGCCAGGGCAATACGTCAACCTCGGTATTCCCGGCAGCGAGCACACCCGCGCTTATTCGTTCAGCTCTTTGCAGCGTGATGGCGAGGTCAGTTTTCTGATCCGCAATGTGCCGGGTGGCTTGATGAGCAGCTTTCTCACCGGCATGGCGAAGACGGGCGACAGCATGAGTCTGGCCGGGCCGCTCGGCAGTTTTTATCTGCGCGAGATCCGGCGTCCTTTACTGCTGTTGGCAGGTGGCACCGGGTTGGCGCCTTTCACTGCGATACTGGAGAAAATCGCCGAGCAGGGCAGCGAATATCCGCTACACCTGATCTACGGCGTGACTCACGATGTCGATCTGGTGGAAATGGATCGCCTGGAAGCTTTCGCGGCGCGCATTGCCAATTTCAGCTTCAGCGCTTGCGTTGCCAGCCCCGACAGTCGGCACCCGCTCAAAGGTTACGTGACGCAGCACATCCAACCGCAGCACCTGAACGATGGCGACGTCGACGTTTACCTGTGCGGCCCGCCGCCGATGGTCGAGGCTGTCAGTCAGTTCATTCGCGAACAGGGCATCGCGCCGGCGAATTTCTATTATGAAAAATTTGCCGCCAGTGCGGCGTGAACGGGAGTGTCCATGAACAGGTTCACAGACAAAGTCGCGCTGATCACCGGCGCTGCACAGGGTATTGGCCGGCGCGTCGCCGAGCGCTTGGCTGAGGAAGGCGCGCGACTGATTCTGGTCGATCGTTCCGAGCTGGTGTTCGAGGTGCAAAAGCAGCTGGCGGGCGTGTGCCAGGTGCTGGCGTTGACGGCCGATCTCGAACAATACGAAGAATGCAGCCGAGTCATGCACGCCGCCGTGGAGCGCTTCGACCGTCTTGACGTGTTGATCAACAACGTCGGCGGGACGATCTGGGCGCAGCCGTTCGAGCATTACCAGGCGGCGCAGATCGAAGCTGAAGTGCGCCGCTCTTTATTCCCGACGCTGTGGTGCTGCCATGCGGCCCTGCCGTTCATGCTGGAGCAAGGCAGCGGCGCCATCGTCAACGTGTCATCGATTGCCACGCGCAGCATCAACCGCGTGCCGTATGGCGCGGCCAAAGGCGGGGTGAATGCGCTGACGGCGTGCCTGGCCTTCGAGACGGCGGGGCGCGGAGTGAGGGTGAACGCGACTGCGCCCGGCGGTACAGAAGCGCCGCCACGACAGATTCCGCGCAACAGCGCCGAACAGACTGCTCAGGAGAAAGGCTGGTACCAGCAGATCGTCGATCAGACACTCGACAGCAGTCTGATGAAGCGCTACGGAACCCTGGACGAGCAGGCGGCGGCCATCCTGTTCCTGGCCAGCGACGAGGCTTCATACATTACGGGGATGGTCATGCCAGTGGGCGGGGGAGATCAGGGCTGACGGACAACTACAGGCGACGCTGAAACGCCCGCACGATTCTGCGCGTGGCGTCGCTGGTGTCGAGGTTTTGCACGGCATCCAGCGGGTACCAGATGCAATCGAAAATTTCGTTCTGCGGCCGCGCCTCATCGCAATTGAGTACCGACGCTTCGTAAACATGATGCTGCGTGCGTCCCGACTGCAATTCCATCAGGTACAGCAGGCCATCAACTCCGAGACCGGTTTCCTCCTGCAGCTCGCGCATCGCAGCGCCCGCAGTGGTTTCACCTCGCTCGACCTTTCCACCAGGCAAGGCCCAGCGACTTCCTGGCTTGCGCACCAGAAGGATATGTCGATCCTGTTCACAGATAACGGTTGCGCGTATTTTCATGTATTGACTGACCGCTAGATGTCACAAAAGTGTCATGCAAATGCAATATACGGACGCGAGTTTGAATGTCGAGGTCTATCCGGTTTGAGTAGTGGAGGGTGGCGATCGTGCTATCGGATTTCCAAGCCGTCACGACGTCTGGTCGGCCGATGTCCCGGGCCTGGGTGTAAGGTAGGCGTGTCAGTGGTGGATACCGGTACCGAAATGGAGGTGATTTATGAGCGTTCCGATGCTGAATAAGATGCACATGAACGGTTACGACGTACTCAGCGTTAACAATGGCCCTTGGCGTGTCTGCACCCAGGGCGACCGGCTCGGATCTTTTGCCAGCAGGGAGGAAGCACTGGCCTTCGCGGCATCGCTGCCGCGCTACCGAACCCGCGCCAAGACGCCTGCGAGTCAGAAAGCCGAGAACTGAAACGCAAAAAACCCGCATCACCGGGGTTTTTTCATTGAAGGCGGCTCAATTAATCATTCCAGGTTGTTCTCGGCACGGGCGGTAGTGCCTCCTGTCGGGACGTTGAGTGTGATCGTCCGGATCGGATGTCGTATTGAAGTGGTGAATTCTCGCCAGGCCTTGAGGCTTCTTCAAAATGACGACCACCGATGATTTCCGTTTCCACGCGCATGAACTGATCGTCGACCTCGACGCGGCCACCACGGAAATGATGAAGCTGATTTGCGCTCATCAGATGAGCGGCCCGGAGTGGGATCGTGTGTCCAGGTGGCAGCATGATGCCTACGAAAGATGGACTACCTACATGAACGCCAGGTCCTACCCCGATGCCGGCGATCAGAATGCCCCGCAATAAACCGTTCAATGAATGGATGTCTGCGCGATGACACGCTACATTCCCCGTTTTATGATTAAGGAAGCGTCATGCGGATGTTGTTGGGGGGAGTGGTAATGGCGTCATTGGCGGGCTGTTCGTTGCCTGCGTCGCTGGTACCGGGTGAACCGAATGTCAGCAAGTACAGTGAAAAGCCGCCCAAGGAATACGCCGCCTGCGTATTGCCCATCTGGCAATCGCATGTCTCGAAGTCAGCTCAGACGGGCATTTCCAACGGCTATCGAATCACTGCCCCGAGCATCATCACGGCGGATGAGATTCTCGACATTGTGAAATCGAAGAATGGCAGTCACGTTTCACTGTACCAAGGCCCGCCGTGGGCCAAGTCTGGCGCGTTACGCCAGGCCGTGCGTGATTGCCTGTAAGCGTCAGTCGCTGACCTCGGTCAGTGTGAGACGGGTGTCATCGCTGGCCGGTCCATTGCCGATGATCTTCCTGTCTCGGCGTTCGCTGATCCAGCTGTCCACTTGATCATTGAATGGCGCAGGTGCTTTGCGTGCAACTTTTCTCGCCAGATCCAGAATGGTCTGCTGAGCGAGAGCCTCTTCCATACGCTTCTGCGCGGTCATCATGACCGCGTGGATAGAACATGGCCCGGTGACCGCCCAAGCCGGTGCGTCGCCTTCGAACAGCGCGCAACGGCCACGGATTTCGCGACAATCGAAAATCAGCTTCTGCCCGTCGATCGCATTGACGATATCCAGCACGCTGATCTCGTCCGAAGCACGCGCCAACTTGAATCCGCCGCGCACGCCCTCAGTCGCCACGACCAGTTTGGCTTTGGCCAGCTTGGTGAAGATTTTCGCCAGATAATCCCCCGGCACCCCTTGTAATTCCGCGAGATCTCGCACGCTTGCCTCTCGCGTTTCGCCGCGATTACCCACCAGAAAAAGCAGGCAATGGATGCCGTACTCAACACCCGCGCTGTAGAGAGACATAGTGATCTCCGACTGAATTTGTCGTCAATGCTATCAGCTGGTCGCTGGATGAGCAATGAGTCCGGATGTCTTCTTGCTCACTGTCTACCCTGTAAGTGTTGTCGTAGAAGCCGTTTCGAGTAATCGAAGTTTGCGATAGCAACCATCAGCAGAAACCGATTGATAATTTAAACTAGGATCAATACATTCGTAGTTGCTCGGTCGGCATCGGCATGAGCATGACCTTTATCAAATCCAACAATCGGTCTCTCGCGGAGTTGAAAATGAAACAGCACATTCTGGTAATCGGTTCAGGTTTTGGCGGCATGTGGGCGGCGTTGAGTGCAACGCGTCTGTTCGATATCCATGGGCGTGACGATGTTGAAGTGACTGTCCTGGCCCCGCAGGCCGAGCTGCGTGTGCGTCCGCGCTTCTACGAGCCGAACGCCCATCAACTGGCCGCTCCGATCGGCGAGTTGTTCGACGCGGTCGGCGTGTCATTCATCAAAGGCGCAGCCGAAACCATCGACGTGGCGCGCAAAAGCGTTGGCTACATCGATGGATCCGGTGCCACACAGCAGTGCAGCTACGACAAGCTCGTTCTTGCCACCGGCAGCCGTCTCGCTATTCCGGCGACTGCAGGGGTGGTCGAGCACGCATTCGATGTCGATCAGATTGAAGAAGCCATGCGTCTGGAGAACCATCTCAAAGCGCTGGCGAGCCTGCCGTCGAGTCGAGCTCGCAACACTGTGGTAGTGGCGGGCGGCGGTTTCACCGGTATTGAAACGGCCACCGAAATGCCAGCTCGGCTGCGAGCGATTCTGGGCGATGAGGCCGCTTTCGAAGTGATCATCGTTGATCGAGGCGAGAAGATTGGCGGCTCAATGGGTGCAGAAATCGCCAGGTCCATCGAAGAAGCAAGCATCGAAACCGGTGTCACCTGGCGTCTCAAATCGTCAGTGGTGAGCGTCGATGCGGACGGCGTGACGCTCTCCGATGGTCAGCGCATCGAAAGCAAAACCGTGATCTGGACCACCGGCGTCCGCGCCAGCTCATTGACCGAGCAGATCCCGGGGGAGCGTGATCATCTTGGTCGGCTGCACGTGGACAGCCACCTGAAAGTCATCGGCCAGGACGATATCTACGCGACGGGTGACGTCGCTTACGCGGCCTCTGACGACATCGGCAACTACGCCTTGATGACTTGTCAGCACGCTATATCGCTGGGACGTCACGCAGGTAACAATGTCGCTGCGCATATTCTCGGGGTAGACCCGACGCCGTACAGCCAGCCCAAATATGTTACGTGCCTGGATCTCGGCAGCTGGGGCGCTGTGTATACCGAAGGTTGGGATCGTCAGGTCAAGTTAGTGAAACAGGAGGGCAAGAACCTGAAAACCCAGATCAACACGGTGTGGATCTATCCGCCGATCGCTGACCGGGCAGCCGCATTGGCAGCGGCGGATCCTATGATTCCTGTAGCCTGACTTGGGTGATCGAGCAAGACGCAGAGCCCCTTGAGCCTGGTCACCCTTAAAAAATGTGTGGATATAGAGTGGGTTAGCGATGTTAGTAACTGAATGGTGAATTAAAACATCTTGTTACATGGTGCAATTGTCAGTAACATTCACCTCGCGTTTACCACCACGGTTTATGCATTTTGAGTCCCGGGCGTCCATCAGCTGCCCGGGATTTTTTTTTGCGCAGTATTTGTCCGGACGGAATTTTTTTTGAAATCAAGGGGTTGCCAGCTTCCGGATTTCAGTACATAATTCACGCCATCGAAAGCACTGGCAGCTGAAAAAGCTCAATGTTTTCAAGGAGTTAGATCTTGAATCTAAATCCAGATTTGTATGCGTTCGGTGTTGTGCTTCATGACACCAGATGCTTGAGGCCGAGTAGCAAAATGGTTATGCAGTGGATTGCAAATCCACCTACGCCGGTTCGATTCCGACCTCGGCCTCCACTTTAAACGAGCTCCGTAGATCTATGATTTACGGAGCTTTTTTATTGCCGAGATCCTGCAAGATTTAGTCTTGAAATGGTCGTCGGCGAACTTGCTTCACCGGGGGTGGGCGTATATATTTCCCCCTCTGCAACATAAGCGGCAGGACTGCCAGGTTTCATGGGTTAGTCTTCAACTGCTTGATCGCGCTACCGCCCGAATGGCGAAACTGGTAGACGCATGGGACTTAAAATCCCCCGCTCGTAAGGGCGTGCCGGTTCGATTCCGGCTTCGGGCACCATTTTAAATCAAGGGTTTGCTGGCGAAAGCTGATGCAAGCCCTTGTTCGTTTCTGGCTTTAGAATTTTTTGCTTTTCTGGCTCGAAGATAAACAGTGGCCAAAAAAATGGCCCGCATGCGGGCGGGCCAAGGGGGGGTTCATCAGAAGGAGTAGGTGGACTGTACTGCTTCGGTTGTGAATGCCATGTGAAATTGAAGTCAAAAAAATCCCAGCGCTCGGCTGGGTGACTTGGGTCTGTTGGTCGTTCAGGCAAGGACGCACCCGGTGACACACTGGTCGCCGTTTATGCGTCCTGATGTTGTCGAGCTGCTGCTTCGAAACAAAAAACCATGCTCATCTAAATCGCGGCAGCGGCCGGTCGACCGGTTTTAACGATGACAATGTATTGCGAATCAGCGGAGCGTCTCTTTCTACTTCGTTGAGACGATCACGGATTCTCAGCGCTGTCGGGTGGCCACCTTGATGGTCGACCCAGTCGGCGATTTCCTTGCAGGCCGCAGCCAGACGCGCCTGACGGGTATCAAGTAGAGTGAGCAGGGTGGTGATGGACTCTTTTTCGGACATGGTTAACACCTCCGTTGAAGAAATCGTGTAATGGCAACAAAAAGCCCGCCGGGAGCGAGCTTTATGCCGATGAGACGCCAGTCCTTGAGCTATCCGTCAGTATAGACCGTTGGGTCAGCCTTGCAGGATGGATACCTGCGAACGCGCATTCAACTGTTGGCATGCGCGTAGGGCTTCTTCTTCTGAATCGAATCCATCGCCGATATAGCCCAAGGTGCGCGTATCGGCAATCCGATACCAGGCTTCTGCCTCGGGTGGCGGGGGACTGGCTTCTCCGGCGCGGCGCCCATGAATGATGATCTTGTTACAGCGCTGCACAACGAAAATGTCTTCCATGTCCTCACCGAAGCGATGTGTGTCCACTTCCCACTATAGAAGTCATTCGCCGTCGTGCAAAAAATGCAGGGATCAACTCGTCGGTTCGGCGGCGGAACGCAGCACTTCCACTGCCTCGGCCGATTCCATGGCTTTCTCCAGAAACATCGCCAGGGCCACTTCTTCGGCCTTGAGCCCTTTGCGTACTCTCGGACGTGGTAACTGCTCCAAGGCTCCGGCGAGAAATCCGTCCATTACGGCAGGGTGGATATAACATTTGCGGCAGACGGCGGGGGTATTGCCCAACTGCTGCGAAACGCTCTTCACCATTTCCACCACATGCCGCTTGGCATCCGTTTCCGGTTGCCACTGCAATTTGCGCAATACCGATAAGGCCAGTGCACTGCCGGCCCAGGTGCGGTAATCCTTGGCGGTGAAATCTGCCCCGGTCAGTGTTTGCAGATAGGCATTTACATCGGAAGAGCTGACCGTGTGGCGTTCGCCATTCTCATCCAGATACTGAAACAGGTTCTGTCCCGGAATGTCCTGGCAACGTTTGACGATCCGAGCCAGACGTCGGTCTTTAACCGTGATTTCGTGCTCGACGCCGCTCTTGCCGCGAAACTGGAAGCGGATCGCGCTGCCGTTGATTTCGACGTGACGGTCGCGCAACGTTGTCAGCCCATACGAGCGATTGTCCCGGGCGTACTGCGTGTTGCCCACGCGGATCAGTGTCGCATCGAGCAAGGTAATCACCGTGGCCATGACTTTATCGCGGCTGAAGCCCGGCGCTTCCAGCAGCGCTTCGAGTTGCTTGCGCAATTTTGGCAATGCCAGCCCGAACTGGTATAGGCGCGAGTATTTGTCGGCATCGCGCACTTCGCGCCAACGCGCATGGTAACGGTATTGCTTGCGGCCGCGAGCGTCGCGCCCCGTAGCCTGCAGGTGGCCGCGAGGGTCGGCGCAGATCCACACATCGGTATAGGCCGGTGGCACAGCGAGGGCATTGATGCGTTTAACTTCGTCGGCGTCCTTAATGCGTTGACCGCTAGGATCGAAGTAGCAGAACTTGCCGCGCAATTTCTTGCGGGTGATGCCGGGCAACGTGTCGTCAACGTAATGCAGGTCGGGCGGAAGCCCGTCGAGTAGTGCGGAATCGGGCATGGCGGTAATCCTAGGCGAAGATCAGAGGGCCGATAAGCCATTGACCGCACGCCCTTGCAGTCGTGCCAGCGAATTTACGCCAGCACCGCCACCGCTTTGATCTGTGCCCAGAGCTGCTGGCCGGCGTGCACATTCAATTGATCACGAGAGTAACGGGTGATTCGTGCCAGCAGCGGTGTGCCCGCCGCCTCCAGTCGAATCAGCACATGGGCGCTATTGTCGGCGGCCAGTTCGCTGATCACCGTCACCGGCAGGCGATTGAGGATGCTGCTGTGCTCGACACTTTGCAGGCTGAGGCTGATATCACGCGCCTGGACCTTGCACCGTAGCGTCTGCCCAATGTGCATCGGCGTGTGCGCAACGCGAATGTTCAGCGCCGTGTCGGGCAGTTGCAATGTAAGCAACTGGTAATCGATGTCGTAGTCACTGACGTGACCCTCGATGACCACACCCGCGTCATCGCCCATCGCCAATGGCAAGTCCAGCCGTGCCAGGGTTTCGCCGATGGGACCGCTGGCCAGCGCTTTGCCGTCGCTCAGCAGCACAATGTGATCGGCCAGTCGCGCCACTTCATCCTGGGAATGACTGACGTACAGCACCGGGATGTCGAGCTCATCGTGCAGGCGTTGGAGATACGGCAGGATTTCACTTTTGCGCTGAGTGTCCAGCGCGGCCAATGGTTCATCCATCAACAGCAGTTCAGGGCTGGTGAGTAGCGCGCGGGCAATGCCGATACGCTGGCGCTCCCCGCCCGAGAGATTGTGCGGATATCGGTGCAACAAGTGGCCGATTCCCAACAAGTCGGTGGCATGCGCCATGTCCACCCGGCGGAGCTGTTTGGGAACCCGTTTGAAACCGAACGCCAGATTGGCCTGCACAGAAAGATGCGGGAAAAGACTCGCTTCTTGAAACACGTAACCCACAGCGCGCTTGTGAGGTGGGACGAAAACAGTGTTGTCGCTGTCCTGCCAGACCTCGCCATTGACCTGAATGAACGCGCGTTCGGCACGTTCGAGTCCGGCGATGCAGCGCAGGCAGGTGGTTTTTCCAGAGCCGGAATGGCCGTAAAGCGCCGTCACTCCACGGCCGGGCAATTGCAGGTCCACGTTCAGAGCGAACGGTGAGTAATCCACATCAAGGCGCATATGAATCATCGATCAGCTCCAGCCTGTTTTGGTTTTACGACTGGAGTAGAGCGCCAGTAGCACGACAAACGAAAACACCAGCATCGCGCCGGCCAGCCAGTGAGCCTGAGCGTATTCCATGGCTTCGACGTGATCATAGATCTGCACCGACACCACGCGGGTTTTGTCGGGGATGTTGCCGCCGATCATCAGCACTACGCCGAATTCGCCCACGGTATGCGCGAATCCGAGGATGGCAGCAGTGATAAAACCCGGACGGGCGAGTGGCAGGATGACGCTGAAAAACGTATCCCAGGGATTGGCGCGCAAGGTTGCTGCCACTTCCAGAGGGCGAGTGCCGATAGCGGAAAACGCGTTCTGCAGCGGCTGGACCACGAAGGGCATCGAGTAGATCACTGAACCAATTACCAGCCCGGTAAAGCTGAAGGTCAGCGTGCCCAGGCCCAGCGCCTGCGTGAGCTGACCGACGAACCCGTTCGGGCCCAATGCAAGTAACAGATAAAAACCGATCACAGTCGGCGGCAAGACCAAGGGCAGGGCGACTATCGCCCCGACCGGACCGCGCAACCACGACCGGGTGCGCGAGAGCCACAGGGCAATCGGTGTGCCGATGATCAGCAGGATGACCGTCGTCAGGGAGGCCAGTTTGAAGGTCAGCCAGATGGCGGAAAAATCGGCACTCGACAAGGTCATTTAGAGTTGGTAGCCGTAGGACTTGATAACCGCCGCAGCCTTCGGCCCCTTGAGGTAATCCACCAACGCCCTGGCGGCCGGGTTGTCTTTGCCTTTGTTGAGGATCACCGCATCTTGCTTGATCGGATCGTGCATGTCGGCAGGAACAATCCACGCCGAGCCACCCGTAACTTTGCCGTCTTTGTAGATCTGCGACAAGGCAACAAAGCCCAGTTGCGCGTTGCCGGTGGAAACGAACTGATAAGCCTGAGAGATGCTTTGGCCTTCGACCAGCTTGGCTTTGACCTTGTCGGTCAGGCCCAATTTTGCCAGCACTTGCGTGGCGGCCAGACCATATGGCGCGGCTTTCGGATTGGCGATGGAAAGGTGCTGGTACTGGTTATCGCTCAGGACTCTGCCTTTGGCATCGACGTAATCGTCCTTGGCTGACCACAGCGCAAGGGTGCCGGTGGCGTAGGTGAAGCGTGATCCCTTGACCGTGTCGCCCTCGGTTTCGAGTTTTTGCACGGTGTTGTCGTCGGCGGCGAGAAACACTTCGAACGGCGCGCCGTTCTTGATCTGGGTATAGAACTGACCGGTTGCGCCAAAGGAGGTGATCAGTTTGTGCCCGGTGTCTTTTTCGAACTCTGCCGCGATAGCCTGGATCGGCGCAGTGAAATTAGCTGCGACGGCGACCTGGACTTCGTCTGCGTGAGCAGTGCCGATGGCAAACACAGCAATCAGGCCTGCCAGGCATGGTGGGGCGAAGCGTGTGGCGCGCGCGATCATGAAACGGCTCCGAATCGGGAATTGAATAGTTCGCTGTATAGCGGAATATATAGCGAATATTTCCAGAAAGGAACGCGGATTTAGACGCACACCTGTAGCAGCTGCCGAAGGCTGCGTCCGGCTCAGCGGATTCTGCGACTGTTGCGTAGCCGGACGCAGCCTTCGGCAGCTGCTACAACGCAGCGTTTGGCAGCTGATACAGGGGGCGGTCGTTGGGGGAGCGCTTCCCTTGGATTATTGCGACTCGCGGTCCAGCAGCAACCGTTTGCGCTCGACACCCCAACGGTATCCCGAAAGGTTGCCGTCGCTGCGCACCACTCGGTGACAGGGGATCGCCACGGCCAGGCTATTCGCGCCGCAGGCTTGAGCAACGGCACGCACCGCTTTCGGCGAACCGATGCGCAAGGCGATGTCGGCGTAGCTGGCGGTGCTCCCCAGCGGAATTTCCCGCAGCGCCTGCCAGACACGCTCTTGAAACGCCGTGCCGCGTACGTCCAGCGGCAAATCGAGACCGAGCGCGGGCGTCTCGATAAAGCCGACCACGCGCGCGATCAACTGCTCGAAATCCTGATCGGCGCCCACCAGTGTCGCCCGGCGAAACTTGTCCTGCAGATCGCACACCAGTTGTTGCGGGTCATCACCCAGCAAGATCGCGCATACCCCGCGAGTACTTTGCGCAACGAGGATAGCGCCCAACGAACACTGGCCAACGGCGAAACGAATTTCGGTGTTTTGGCCTTCGGCACGGTAATCGCCCGGCTTCATGCCCAGCAGGTGATCCGCTGTTTCATAGAACCGGCTGTTGGAATTGAAACCGGCTTCGTACAAGGCGTCGGTGATCGAGCCACCGTCACTCAAATGTTCGCGCACCTTGCGCGAGCGATGCGCTGTGGCGTAGCCCCTGGGCGTCAATCCGGTCGTAGCTTTGAAAACGCGATGAAAATGAAAACTGCTCAAACCTGCCGCAGCCGACAATTCACCGAGGGTCGGTAGATTCTCGGCCTGTTCGATCTGGCGACAGGCAGCGGCAACGGTCGCGGCGTGCTGCGCGGCAATCTCACTCTGGTCCTTTGCCGCGCGTTTGCTTGGACGATAACCCGCGGCCTGCGCTTTCTCTGGCGTATCGAAAAACTCGACGTTGCGCGGATTCGGCAAACGCGCCAGGCTGCTGGGGCGACAGTAAACACCGGTGGTTTTCACCGCGTACACAAACTGTTCGTCCGCACGAGGATCGCGGGCGACGACGGCGGCCCAGCGTGGATCATTTTCAGTGGCGATGGGTGTGGTTTGGCGTGTCATGGCTTTATGTCCGTTGACCTGTTTGATCCAGATTAATCAGCCGGCCAACTCGCCGCACTCCAAGTCTTGCGGTCAAACTCATCCATCATCGCGCCGTGCGAAAAGTGAAGTTGATACGTTGCTCGCCCAAGCGTGGATGATGACCTGGCTTGATCGGCAATACGCCGTGATAGCGCAGGCGATCAACGCCGCCCCAGACCACGATGTCGCCATGCAACAATGGCACCCGCTGCGTTTTATCGCTGCGCTCAAAACCGCCAAACAGGAACATCGCCGGCAGGCCCAGTGATACGGAAACGATGGGCGCAGCGTAGGAAGTTTCGTCCTTGTCCTGATGCAAAGACATTTTTGCGCCAGGAACATAACGATTGATCAGGCAGGCATCCGGCAGGAAATCGCTGAAACCGCCTTCACGTGCCGCGGCTTGAGCCAACTGCATGAACACCTCTGGCATGGGCGGCCAGGCTAGGCCCGTCTGCGGATCTTCACGGGAATAACGATAGCCACTGCGGTCGGTAGTCCATCCCCAGGTGCCGCAACTGCTCATCGCCGCAGACATGGTGAAACCACCCGGAGTGATCATTTGGCGAAAAGGCGCGCCTGTCAGAACTGTTTCCAACGCAGGCAGAAGGCGTTCCAGCCACGGCAGGGCAAACCCGCGCAGAACGTAGGACTGCTCGCCAATTTTTTCATGCCGTGGCGGTTGCTCAGGCTCGGCATCCGCAAAAAGGTCGAAAGTGGTCGATGTCATGGTTCATAACGCATCGTGAAAAATGATTCCTAATGTATGACGTTTACCGCTGTGCAGGCGACTGACGCCATGCCGCATCGTCACCCGATAGTAGCCGCGAACACCTTGAACAGGTCGTTGATTGACAGCGAAGATCAAGGCATCGCCACGCTTCAGGTCGATCACTTGGGGGCGCGACTGCATGCGTGGCCGTTGTTCGGTTAGAACGAATTCTCCGCCGGTGAAGTCTTCATCTGGTGCAGAAAGGAGAATCGCCACCTGCAACGGAAATACCTGCTCGCCGTACACATCCTGGTGCAGGCAGTTGTAATCCTGCGGACCGTATTGCAGCAACAGCGGCGTGGGTCGTGCCTGACCGGCGGCATGGCAACGATGAATAAATGCCTCGTGTGCTTGAGGAAAACAGCCCGGCAAATTCATGTGCTCGTGCCAGCGGTTGGCGATAGGCACCAGCCGAGGGTAAAGCGCGCTGCGCAATTCGGCGACCAGCTGCGGTAGCGGATAGCTGAAATACTGGTACTCGCCGCGACCAAATCCGTGTCGGGCCATGATCACTCGCGAGCGAAAGCGGGCGGATTGCGGGTAGAGCGAGCGGACCGCACTGCAATCCCCGGCACTTAGCAGACACCTGATAATGGCGCAGCCATCCTGATCGAGCTGATGTTCAACTTCTGCCCAATCGATTGCTTCAAGTGAACGCGCATCAAACATTTACCGACTCCTGAATCCTTTGGATGAAGTCGTCAGTCTGGGATGTTGAATGGGTATTCGAACTCCGGCACTTGCGGTCAAACAGGGGCAGAGGCGGGACATCCTGTCCACTGGAAACCCGTGTCGGTTACAGCGCCTTGCTCACACTGATCTCGCTGATGACGTCTTCGGACTGACCGTGGATTACGTCCAGTACGACTTTGGCTTCTTCTTCAGTACCGTTTTCAAGCTGGGCAAATTCGAAGCGGCGCTCGCCGTTGAGTTTGTATTTGATGACGTATTTGGTCGTATGGGCCACGGTCATTCCTGTTTGCGTTGTCATCGGATAGCACTCAGCTCAGTTTAGTGGTTGAGCGGCGGATGATCTTGATCGAGTGGGTCAGCGTTGGCTTGCGGGTCACGCTGATCGGCCGGCGATTGACCGTGTCGATGGTGATGTTCCAAAAACCGGTACTCGGTGCAGTAATTCGCGCCGGGAAGGTGTCGAACGCTCCGCCATGATAAGTATGGCGGCCACCGTTTTTGAAACTGCGGAAGTTGGCGTCGTTCATCAAGCGGATGTTGCAGGTTTGTGAGCACTGAATGACGACGATGTCGTCCTCGTTGAGGTGCTCGCGCTGGTGAATAAATTTCATGAGGCGCCTCCAGAAGGGCTTTTTCTACAAAATCAAAACGATAGCATGGGCGATTGGCGCAGTTTATCAGCCCGAACAGGTTATTATCCTGCCGTCGTGTCTCGCGTTGACAATTAAAAACAGATATTCGGAATTCTATGAGCGATAAAAGCAGTGAGCCTCGGAGAAAACCAGCGTTGTTGCTGTCGGAGGGTGTTTATCGGAGGTTTTCTATGATGAGGGGTGCCTGGGCCTTGCCGATGGCGTTACTGATGAGTGGCTGCGCGAGCGTCACGGAGATCAACGAAACGCTGCCGACCATGAACGTCATTTCGGGCAAGAAGCCCCATGAGTACGCGCAGTGCTTGAGCGAGAAACTGGCCGGTAGCCGCGGTGCTTTGCAGGTTGAATCGCATAAGGATGGCGTGCGGGTCATCGTGCCGCAGAAGTTTTCGTCGAGCCCCGCTGCGGTGTTTGATATCGAAGAACGTTCCGGAGGCAGCGGCATCAAGCTGCACGAGCGGATCTCCAATGTACCGTTCCGGCCCAAGGATGTACCCAACGCGGCGACTGCGTGCATCTCTGGCTGATAAACTGTTCACGATCAACATTGATGCCGTCAAAGTCACGCTTTGGCGGCATTGTCATTTCTGGAGTCGACATGAAGCGAGAACAGGTACGGGAGCAACATGTGCAAGGGCACGTCTGCGCAACTCATGTGATCCAGAATCCGGCAACGCCGGAAGAATGGATCGTATTCTTCAAGAAGAGCGCAGGGCGCAGTTTTTTTCTGGTCGACGACAACGATGAGGTCGAATCCTTCGGGCGTCTCGACGATTTGATCGAGACGGTGCGCGGCCTCGGAATCAAATTCGCCGAAATTCACATGTAGGGTGAGGGCGCCCTACTTGCAGACCACCACGACGCTGCGGTTTTTGTAGTTGCCGACATCGACACCCAGGGTCTTTTCGCTTTCCTTGGTGGATGGCGTTCCATCGGTGCCGACGATGCGGTAACCCGTGCCGGCGCATGATGCGTCGGCTTTCTCATAGCAGGCCGCCCAGGAATTGGCTTCGCCGGAGCAGTCGATGGTCAGGCCGGTTTGGCCATTGTCCAGGTAAGTCTTTTCAGAAGTTGCACAGCCGCTCAGGGCCAGTATTGCAAACAGTGGCAAAAATTTAGTCATGTTGTGGTCGTCGTCAATGTTGATGGGCTAAGCCTGTGACAGCGCTGCTGTCAAAAGGTTATAGCGAAAGGCCACTTCGTTTCGGAATTTCGTAAAAAAGCCCTGCGCGGGGCAGGGCTTGATGGTGCAGGGCAATGCGGAATCAGGACTTGTCCTTGCCGCGCCGTTTGGGCGCAGGGTGTTCCAGCTCCAGGACGGAGGCCACCTCAATGGCCAGTGCCTCGGTCGGGAACGGCCCGGCAATATCTTCACCGCTAACGCCCGCCACCCACCACTGCCCATCTTTTGCCTGATTGATCAGGAACCCATTGACGCTTTTTGCTTCCGACATCATCTGCCTCGTTGGCTGGTTCAATTGCGCAATGATAGCGCCAAATGCGCGCAACCGGTGTTGATGCGCGTATGGTGGTGCGGATGCATTCTTCGTGAAACCGCCGGTGCAGGCTGGAATCTCTGCTATCTATAAGAGACGGCGAAAGTGATGCGGAACTATATGCGGAACTATCAGCCTGAATATTTCTCTATGATGGCATCGGTTAGCCAGTGCGGGGCATTGTAAGGTGCACGCCGCCTGATTAGACTGCGCCGAAACTCGTACACACAGCCCTTTCAAGGACTCATATGATCAAGAAATGCTTGTTCCCAGCAGCCGGTTACGGTACTCGCTTCCTGCCAGCGACTAAAGCCATGCCCAAAGAAATGCTGCCGGTGGTAAACAAGCCACTGATCCAGTACGGGGTTGAAGAAGCGCTGGACGCCGGACTGACCGAGATCTCTATCGTTACCGGTCGTGGCAAGCGTGCCCTGGAAGACCATTTCGACATCAGCTACGAACTTGAAAACCAGATCAAAGGCACTGACAAGGAAAAATACCTGGTCGGCATCCGCAAGTTGCTGGACGAGTGCTCGTTCTCCTACACCCGCCAGACCGAAATGAAAGGCCTGGGCCACGCAATCCTGACCGGTCGCCCGTTGATCGGCGACGAACCCTTCGCGGTCGTGCTGGCAGACGACTTGTGCGTCAACCTTGAAGGCGACGGCGTGCTGACCCAGATGGTCAAACTGTACGAACAGTACCGTTGCACCATCGTCGCGATCCAGGAAGTGGATCCGATGGAAACCAACAAGTACGGCGTGATCGCCGGCGAGCTGATTGCCGATGACCTGTACCGCGTGCGCAACATGGTTGAAAAGCCGGCGCCGGAAGATGCCCCGTCGAACCTGGCGATCATCGGTCGCTACATTCTGACCCCGGACATTTTTGACCTGATCAAACAAACCGAGCCAGGCAAAGGCGGCGAGATCCAGATCACCGACGCCCTGATGAAGCAGGCTAAAAACGGCTGCGTGATTGCCTACAAATTCAAAGGCAAGCGCTTTGACTGCGGCGGCGCTGAAGGCTACATCGAAGCAACCAACTTCTGCTTTGAGAACTTCTACAAGACTGGCAAGGCTTACTGATAGCGTTGACTTGTCGTTACTAAAAAGCCACCTTCGGGTGGTTTTTTCGTTTTCCGCCCCTACATAACTCGCGGCGCTTGCCCAACCAACGGCTGCAGGTATGCTGTTGGCCTGCCGAGGAGATCCAAGATGGCTTACGATTTTGACCTTTATGTAATAGGCGCCGGTTCCGGTGGTGTGCGGGCTGCGCGGTTTGCAGCGGGGTTCGGCGCGAAAGTGGCCGTGGCCGAGAGCCGTTATCTGGGCGGTACCTGTGTGAATGTCGGCTGCGTGCCGAAGAAATTGCTGGTCTACGGCGCGCACTTCGCCGAAGATTTCGAGCAGTCTGCCGGCTTCGGCTGGACGTTGGGCGAGGCGCAATTTGATTGGGCAACACTGATTGCAAACAAGGATCGAGAGATCAATCGCCTTAACGGCATCTACCGCAATCTGCTGGTCAACAGTGGCGTCACGCTGCACGAAGGCCACGCCAAGATCGTAGATCCGCATACGGTCGAGATCAATGGCGAGCGCTACAGCGCTAAACACATTCTGGTCGCCGTCGGCGGCTGGCCGCAGATTCCGGAGTTTCCCGGGCACGAACTGGCGATCAGTTCCAATCAGGCGTTTTTCCTCAAAGAGCTGCCCAAGCGAGTGCTGGTCGTCGGTGGTGGCTATATCGCAGTCGAGTTCGCCGGGATTTTCCACGGCCTTGGCGCCAGGACGACGCTGCTCTATCGCGGCGATCTGTTCCTGCGCGGTTTCGACGGTGCGGTGCGCAAGCATCTGCAGGAAGAACTCACCAAGAGCGGCATGGACCTGCAATTCAACGCCGACATCGAGCGCATTGAAAAACTCGCCGATGGCAGTCTGAAAGCGACGCTGAAGGACGGTCGTGCGCTGGAAGCCGATTGTGTGTTCTACGCCACCGGGCGGCGCCCGATGCTGGACAACCTCGGGCTGGAAAACACCGGCGTCAAACTCGACAAGAAAGGCTTCATCGAAGTTGACGAGCAGTATCAGACCGCCGAGCCGTCGATTCTGGCTTTGGGCGATGTGATTGGTCGCGTACAGCTCACGCCTGTTGCGCTGGCCGAAGGCATGGCCGTGGCGCGTCGCTTGTTCAAGCCTGAGCAATATCGGCCAGTCGATTACAAGATGATCGCGACAGCGGTGTTCAGTCAGCCAAGCATTGGCACTGTCGGTCTGACCGAGGAAGAGGCGCGCGAAGCCGGCCATGATGTGGTGATCTTCGAGAGCCGCTTCCGTCCGATGAAGCTGACCCTGACCGATTGCCAGGAGCGCACGTTGATGAAGCTCGTGGTCGACGGCAAAAGCGACAAGGTGCTGGGCTGTCATATGGTCGGGCCGGATGCCGGCGAAATCGTTCAGGGTCTGGCCATCGCTCTGAAGGCAGGCGCGACCAAGCGCGACTTCGACGACACCATCGGCGTGCATCCGACGTCGGCCGAAGAGTTCGTGACGATGCGCACGCCTGTCGCCGGTTAATCGTCCTTGGCGGCGTCTGCCGCTGTCGCAACGACAGCGGCCAGGCGCACGCTTTCATCGAGGCTCGCCTGAGTCTTGAGTAACGTGACCTCCAGCGTTTTATTGATCTGCGACTGCTCCTCGACGTTTTGCTTGAGCGACTGGCTTTCCAGCATCGCCGCGCGCAAGCGTTCCTGGAGGAGGGTGCGCTCGCCGTCGATGCGGTTGACCTGTTCCAGCAATTGATCCTGGCGGGTATGCGTTTGCTTGAGTTGCTCCTGCATCAGGCTCAGTTCGCGCAACGTGCCGCGGTTCTCGGTCAGCAGGCGCTCGTTGTCGCGGTGCAGCTGGGTGATCTCGTCCTGCTTGATCAGCGCGCTTTGCTGGGCCTGACGCAACTCCATCTGAATCTGCTGCACTTGGCCCTCGTGGCGGCGTTGCTCCTGTTCACGTTGTTCTTTGACCGCGTTGCGATAGTGCTCCAGCGCATCGCGGGCGTGCAGATGCTTTTCTTCCAGCGAGCGGATCTGCTCGTCTTTGTCCTGCAAGCGTAATTCGAAATCCGCCAGCGCCTGGTTCAACCCGGCGTTGCGCGTCTGCTCGCTTTGCAGCAGCGAGAGGGTGTCTTGCAGCGTGTCGGATTCCTGGGTCAGTGCCAGGGTTTGCAGTTCGTATTGCTGCTGCAACTCCTCATTTGCCTCCTGCGCATCTGTCAGCTGGCTGGCGAGGTGTTTACGTTGCTGCTCGAACTGTTCGCGCGCCTGATCGATTGGTTCCTGGGCCTGCTCTTTGAGGCGCTGGGCAAGGCGCGCAACAAGTGCCGCCAGCTCGTCATCCAGGGGTTCGGAGGAGGGCGCGTCGGGTTCTACACCGTCGTCCAGCTCCTTCAAGTAACGATGAATGGTGGTCTTGGAGCCGGTATTTCCCATCTCGATTCGTACCGCGTCGATGCTCGGGTGTTCGCCTCGGGCCAGAATTGCCGACCGCGCTGTTTGAACCACTGCTTTGTTGATACCGCCGCGAGCCATGTGCTCTCCTTCGATTCCGTACTGTGGTATGTACCACTAAAACTGCACTGTACCATGCGCTGAGAATTCAAAAAATATCTATGTTTCTAATACGGGATATACTGGTATTACCCAAGGTGAGGCTGTTAATCGGCCTCCGAATGCTGTGCTGCATGTACACGAACTTCACAAGGCCAATTTCATGAGCGATCTGGATCGGTATCTGCAAGCCGCCACGCGCGATAACACGCGGCGCAGTTATCGTGCGGCGATTGAACACTTCGAAGTGACATGGGGCGGTTTTCTCCCGGCCACCGCCGACAGCGTTGCGCGTTACCTGGTTGCGTATGCAGCAGAGCTGTCGATAAACACCTTGAAGTTGCGTCTGTCAGCGCTGGCTCAATGGCACAGCAGCCAGGGCTTTGCCGACCCGACCAAGGCGCCTGTGGTGCGCAAGGTGTTCAAAGGCATTCGCGCGCTGCACCCGGCGCAGGAAAAGCAGGCCGAACCATTGCAGCTCCAGCATCTGGAGCAGGTAGTGGCCGCGCTGGCGCTGGAAGCCGAAGTTGCAAGATCCAAAAACGATCAGCCAGCACTCCTGCGCGCCCGGCGTGACACGGCCCTGATCCTGTTAGGCTTCTGGCGTGGTTTCCGCAGCGACGAGCTGTGCCGCGTGCACATCGAGCATGTGCGCGCGGTCGATGGTTCGGGCATCACGCTGTACCTTCCGCGCAGCAAGAGTGATCGCGAAAACCTCGGCAAGACTTACCAGACCCCGGCGCTGCAACGGTTATGCCCGGTGCAGGCATATTGCGCCTGGATTAGCGAAGCAGCGTTGGTTCGCGGGCCGGTGTTTCGCGGTATCGATCGTTGGGGCAATTTGAGCGAGGAGGGGTTGCACGCCAACAGCATCATCCCGTTACTGCGCAACGCACTGGAGCGTGCCGGCATCGCCGCCGAGCATTACACCAGTCACTCCTTGCGACGGGGATTTGCCAGTTGGGCTCATCAGAGCGGCTGGGACCTCAAATCGTTGATGAGCTATGTCGGCTGGAAGGACCTTAAGTCGGCGATGCGCTACATCGAAGCGAGTCCATTCCTTGGCATGGCGCGGGTGGGGGAAAAGGTCATGCCAGGCTAGAGACGCTTTTCTTCTATTAATATGCTCCGCAATAGCGAAAACCCATCAGCAGCATCAAGTTTGCCAATGAGCCATTCGTCCACCGAGTCGGTAGAGTTCACTCCATCAAGTTCTTAACCCCTGACGGAGAGTCACTGATGCCTATCATCAACAGCCAAGTTAAACCGTTCAAAGCCGACGCCTTCAAAAACGGCGACTTCGTGAAAGTCTCCGACGCTGACCTGAAAGGCAAATGGTCTGTCGTGTTCTTCTACCCAGCCGACTTCACTTTCGTTTGCCCGACTGAACTGGAAGACCTGGCTGACAACTACGCCGAGTTCGAAAAACTGGGCGTCGAAATCTACAGCGTTTCTACCGATACCCACTTTGCCCACGCTGCCTGGCACAACACTTCGCCAGCCATCGGCAAAATCCAGTACACCATGATCGGCGACCCGACCCACGTCATCTCCCGCAACTTCGACGTTCTGATCGAAGAAGCTGGTCTGGCTGACCGTGGCACTTTCGTGATCAACCCTGAAGGTCAGGTCAAAATCGTTGAACTGAACGATGGCGGCGTTGGCCGTGACGCTTCCGAGCTGCTGCGCAAAATCAAGGCTGCTCAGTACGTCGCTGCTCACCCAGGCCAGGTCTGCCCAGCCAAGTGGAAAGAGGGCGAGGCCACTCTGGCTCCGTCCCTGGACCTGGTCGGCAAGATCTAAGTCTGTGACACGCTGCATCAGGGCGGAACTCCGCACCTACTAAGTAAGCTGCACCGCCCTCAAAAAACGCCCGGGCGAGATTCGCTCGGGCGTTTTTTTATGTCTATGTCAAAAGGAAATCGCCCGTATGTTGGACGCCACTCTTAAAGCCCAGTTGAAATCGTACCTGGAACGGGTCACCCAACCGATCGAGATCGTTGCCTCACTCGACGACGGTGCGAAATCCCGGGAAATGCTCGAACTGCTGAAAGACGTTGCCAGTCTTTCCACTCAAATTACTTTGCTCGATGACGGTGACGATAATCGTAAGCCATCGTTCTCGATCAATCGCCCCGGTGCCGATATCAGCCTGCGTTTCGCCGGCATCCCGATGGGTCACGAATTCACTTCGCTGGTGCTGGCCTTGCTGCAAGTTGGCGGCCACCCATCGAAAGCCAGTGCCGAAGTGATCGAGCAGATTCGCTCGCTCAAAGGCGAGTTCAGCTTCGAGACCTACTTCTCGCTGTCCTGCCAGAATTGCCCGGACGTGGTCCAGGCGCTGAACCTGATGGCCGTGCTCAACCCGAACATCCGCCACGTCGCCATTGACGGTGCGCTGTTCCAGGCTGAAGTAGACGAGCGCCAGGTCATGGCGGTGCCAAGTATTTACCTCAATGGCGTCAACTTTGGCCAGGGCCGTATGGGCCTGGAAGAAATTCTCGCCAGGATCGACACCAGCGGCATCGAACGTCAGGCCGAGAAAATCAGCGCCAAAGAAGCTTTTGATGTGCTCGTGGTTGGCGGTGGTCCGGCAGGTGCCTCGGCAGCCATCTATGCAGCGCGTAAAGGCATTCGCACCGGCGTTGCGGCTGAGCGTTTTGGCGGGCAGGTGCTGGACACCATGGCCATCGAAAACTTCATCTCCGTGCAGGAAACCGAAGGACCGAAACTGGCCAGCGCGCTGGAAGAACACGTCAAGCAATACGACGTCGACATCATGAATCTGCAGCGTGCCACCGCGCTGATCCCGGCTAAAAATCCCGGCGAGCTGCACGAAGTGCGTTTCGAAAGCGGCGCGACGTTGAAAACCAAGTCACTGATTCTGGCGACCGGTGCTCGCTGGCGCGAAATGGGTGTGCCGGGTGAACAGCAATACAAAGCCAAAGGCGTGTGCTTCTGCCCGCACTGCGATGGTCCGCTGTTCAAAGGCAAGCGCGTTGCGGTGATCGGCGGCGGTAACTCCGGCGTTGAAGCTGCAATCGACCTGGCCGGTATTGTCAGCCACGTTACGTTGCTGGAGTTCGACAGCAAGTTGCGTGCGGATGCGGTCCTGCAGCGCAAGTTGTTCAGTCTGCCGAACGTTGACGTGATCACCAGTGCGTTGACCAGTGAAGTGAAAGGTGACGGTCAGAAGGTCAACGGTCTGGTTTACAAGGATCGCGATTCGGGTGAGTTCACTACGATCAACCTGGAAGGCATCTTCGTACAGATCGGATTGCTGCCTAACACTGACTGGCTTAAGGGCACCATCGAGCTGTCGCCTCGCGGCGAGATCATTGTTGACGCTCGCGGTGAGACATCGATGCCCGGCGTGTTTGCCGCCGGCGATG
This sequence comes from Pseudomonas fluorescens, assembly GCF_902497625.1. Lineage (GTDB taxonomy): Bacteria > Pseudomonadota > Gammaproteobacteria > Pseudomonadales > Pseudomonadaceae > Aquipseudomonas > Aquipseudomonas fluorescens_BQ. The sequence continues at coordinate 38,036 of NZ_CABVGX010000023.1, forward strand.
TGACCACCGTGCCGTACAAGCAAATCGTGATTGCGGTGGGCGAGGGTGCAAAAGCTTCCCTGAGCGCATTCGATCACCTGATCCGGACCTCGGCCCCGGCATAAACGCTGGCGCTGAAAACATAAAACCCCATGAGCGATCATGGGGTTTTTTGTGTCATGCGTCCTGTGTGTGGGGCATGCATCTGTAGGAGCAAGCCTTGCGCACACAGGCTTGCGCGCAGAATACGATTGGAATTACATCGCTGCAGGCTGAATGATCTCGACCCAGTAAGCATCCGGGTCCTTGATGAACGCCAGGCTTTTCATGCGGCCATCATTGAGGCGCTTCTGGAAGTCGCAGCCCAGCGCCTCGAAGCGCTCGCATGCAGCAACGATGTCCGGAACCGAGATGCAAATATGGCCGAATCCGCGTGGGTCGGTGTTGCCGTTATGGTAGGCAAAGTCCGCGTCGTTTTCAGTGCCGTGGTTGTGCGTCAACTCGAGAATGCCTGGGATCGACTTCATCCATTCAGTGCGAGCCGTTGAGTCGGCTGGAATCTGGTTTTTATCGACCAGTGCAAGGAAGTACAGGCTGAATTCGGCTTCCGGGAAATCGCGTTTTTCCACTAGAGAAAAACCGAGCACGCGGGTGTAGAAATCCAGTGACTTGGTGATGTCCTTGACCCGCAGCATGGTGTGGTTGAACACGAATTGCCGGGTGGCAGTGTCAGGTTGGGCGGTAACGCCCGGGACATTGTTCAGTTCTTGCAGGCTCATGGGCGCTCCGGGAAATAGTTGGGGCTGACGATGCGCCAATGATACGCAAGGGCGCCAGCATCACCAAATCCAAACCCTCAGCTATTGCCTGTGCACCGTACGAGGCTCAGACTTTGACGGTCAATTCTCGAGTGCTCCTCGCAATGATCCGATTCCATCAAACTCTGTTTGCACTGACTTGTCTGTTGTCCGGGATCGCGTGTGCCCATGCCGACACGCCGGTGATCGATTGGCCAAACGGCTGGGAAGTCGAAGCAGTACCTCAGGATGACGGCCTGCCCGAAGTGTCCCGCCAACGCGCGGTCAAGAACGACGCGTCAGGCACGCCGGTGGTTGTGATGGAGCTGACCATGACGCCGGTAGCAAGCGACCATCAAGTGAATCTTCAAGGGGTGTTGCTGGAGATGCGCAAGTCGGTGCAGAAGGATTTCTTCAAAAGTGGCTATCAGAGTGTTTGCAACAAGATTCACCCGGCCACCCTGAGTCGACTGGCAGCCCTGGAAACTACCTGCACCATTACGCAGAACGGGCGACATGTGCTCTCGCAAACATTGGTCGCGGCAGTGAATGCCAATGCAGCTTATGTTCTATCCTATGCCGGGCAGGCCGAGGCTTACAAGGCGAGTCAAGTCGAAATAGAGGCTACACGTAACAGCTTGAAACTTTAATGGTGTCCACTAATCAGTACGCTCTTGATTTTCTGAACGTCTTGCAAGTTCCTACGCATTTCATGAATTCGAGGCAGTTGGCCGCCTATGCAAGATGTTCACAAATAAAGCCCTGTAATGAACAGGGCTCTTCTGAGTAACTGAAGAGGTTCAACCACGCAACCACGAATCTACGGTAGAAGCGCCGTATTTTTCTTTCCAGGCTTTGAGGCCTCGATGATTGCCGCCCTTGGTTTCTATCAGCTCTCCGGTATGCGGGTTCTGATAAACCTTGACCACCCGCGCGCGGCGGGTTTTCGGCGCGGCAGTCTGCAGCAATCCCGACTTGGTCGGGTTGGGGTCGAGAATGGCAACGATGTCGCGCAGGTTCTTGCCATAGGTCTTCATCAGTCCCTGAAGCTTTTCTTCAAATTCGATTTCTTTCTTGAGCCCGGCATCGTTCTTCAGGGATTCCAGCTGCTTGAGCTGCTCTTGAAGGGCCTTTTCAGCTGCACGAAATTCAGCGAGTCTGGACAATATCTTTACTCCAATAGTGTGTTTGGGCTGATACCAACCGCCAACAAAGCTATAAGTCGACAGCCTTGACGCGACCCGGTGATATATGGCTCGTCCGCCATTTACGGCGGACACCAAAAATTGTAGTAGTTAATCAGCAAAGAGTAAATATCGATCTTTTCTGCATGTAACAAGTGTAGTGTTGTGATTGATTTTGCTTTGGTGAGTCGTTGTTGCCACGCCATATACTTGGTGTTAATGATTACTTAATGCGCTAATGAAATCCGCACCGGACATCGGACGTCCATACAGATAACCTTGCAGAAAGTTAACGCCATGGGCTGTGAGGTACGCACTTTGCGCCTGGGTCTCTACACCTTCTGCGACGATGCCGAGATCGAGCTTGGCCGATAGCTCAATGATGGTCTCCAGAATATGCCCTGAGAGCGCGTCGGCGCCGATCATGGCCACGAAACTTTGGTCAATCTTCAGAAAATCCACGTTGAACTCGCGCAAATAGCCAAGGCTGGAGTGGCCGGTGCCGAAGTCATCAATGGCAATCATGACGCCCAGTTCGTGAAGGCGCTCGAACAGCTCATGAGTGATAGCGGTCGGCTCGATGAGTTCGCGCTCGGTCAGTTCCAGCACCAGGATGATCGCGCCGGGCTCGAATGCAGCAAGGAATGCCCGGCAATCGCTGACCAGTTCCAGGTCCTTGCAATGGCTGGCGGTGATATTGATGCCCACATGAAACGGTCCGTTGAATAAAGCCTGCGCCGGGGCGAGGATGCGCGCCGTTTGCTGCATCAATGAGCGGGTCATCGGTACGATAAGGCCGGAGTGTTCGGCAAACGGAATAAACAGGTCCGGTCGCACCAGGCCTTCGCTCGGGTGATCCCAGCGCATCAGCACCTCGGCTCCTGACCACTGTTTGCTGTCGCCACGCACCACCGGTTGGAAATATGGAATGAATTCCGCGGCTTCCAGGGCGCGCTGCATTTCGTGGCTGGGAGACGTGGAGCGCTTTTGCAGGAAGTGCCCAATCGACCCGGACACGATGCCGAAGAACATCAACAAGCTGAACAGCGGCGGATACTCGCTGCTCATGTAGCGCCATGTTTCGCCTTCGGGAAAACCGGCCACCACGGTGAAGGCATAACGCGAGGAGGTGAGTTTGCTTTCGGCCACCGGCAGATCGGGGAGGGCGTCGCTGTGCACCTTGCCGTCGGCAGACAGCCAGTTCGGACCGATCTGCAACAGCAGGGAAGTCGTGCGGCCAATCAATCGCAGGACATTGCTCAGGTGATAGCCATCCAGTGTAGTCAATGCGCCCTGTTTGCCTTCGCTCAGCCGATACACCAGCAGGGACGTATTGGGCGTGACCGGGTTGCCGTTCATCAGCCATAACTTGCCCTCTGTGTAATCACCGGCGTTGACCGGCTCTTGATAGTCACCGAACAGCGAGCTGCAATAAAGGTCGTTGTCCCACACCAGATTGGTCGAGCGCACGAATGGCCGGCGAGTTACCTGCTCGCGCAGGGCGAGTTTCACCTCTTCGCAACGCTGGCCAGCCAGCGGCAGTAATTCCCGCGCCGCCTGAGCGGTATTATCGAGCATCAATTCAAATTGACGAACGGCCCCTTCAGCGGTGTGCTCGGTGCTTTGTTGGAGAGTACGCTGAGCTTGCATGTAAAGGATGGCGACCCCGAGTGCCATAGGGATCAGGCCGCTCATGACAGTGATGACGATGCGCGCGCTGCGGTTGCGGCGGGATTTAACGCTCAATGGCATTTGCAAAACCTGTGGCGAAATAGAGGGCTCTCAAATGCAGGCAGCTAAGGCGTGCCGCACAAAAAGTTCGATCAGCAGGCCATGATAGTTGGCCTGAGTGGTCTGCGCCGCTTCCATCGTGAATTATCCGGTGTGAGGACGCCTTGCGCTGGCCACGCAATAATGGATTTCATATAGAAGACGGACAAATCCATTTACGCTGTGTAGAATCCGGTTACGCATATAAGAATAATCGTCTTCTGCCAGCAGAAGCCTCGCCCGCATCAGCCTTGGGTCGACAATGAAGAGTTTCGGGTTTCAATTGATCTACGGTGACTTCCTCGCCCGCAGCGTGCGGGGCATCTCCTGTGCGCCACCGGCCGGTCTCAGCATTCCTCGCCAATAACGATCCGTTAATGACAAGACAATGATGAGGCGCCAAACCATGGCAGATTTATACGAAAACCCGATGGGCCTGATGGGCTTTGAATTCATCGAATTCGCATCGCCAACCCCAAACACGCTGGAGCCGATCTTTGAGATCATGGGCTTCACCAAAGTCGCGACCCACCGCTCCAAAGCCGTGCACCTGTATCGTCAGGGCGCGATCAATCTGATTCTCAACAACGAACCCAATAGCGTCGCTTCGTACTTCGCCGCCGAGCACGGTCCGTCGGTGTGCGGCATGGCGTTTCGCGTCAAGGATTCGCAGCAGGCTTACAAACGTGCGCTGGAACTTGGCGCTCAGCCGATCCACATTGAAACCGGTCCGATGGAGCTGCACCTGCCGGCGATCAAAGGCATTGGCGGAGCGCCGCTTTACCTGATCGACCGTTTCGGTGAGGGCAGCTCGATTTACGATATCGACTTCGTTTACCTCGAAGGCGTTGACCGCAACCCGGTGGGTGCAGGGCTGAAAATCATCGATCACCTGACCCACAACGTCTATCGCGGGCGCATGGCGTATTGGGCGAATTTCTACGAGAAGTTGTTCAACTTCCGTGAGATCCGCTACTTCGACATCAAAGGCGAATATACCGGCCTGACCTCCAAAGCGATGACCGCGCCGGACGGCATGATTCGCATCCCGTTGAACGAAGAGTCTTCAAAAGGCGCGGGGCAGATCGAAGAGTTCCTGATGCAGTTCAACGGCGAGGGCATTCAACACGTGGCCTTCCTCGCCGATGATCTGGTGAAAACCTGGGACCACCTGAAAAGCATCGGTATGCGTTTCATGACCGCGCCGCCGGATACTTACTACGAAATGCTCGAAGGCCGTCTGCCGAATCACGGCGAGCCGGTTGACGAACTGCAATCGCGCGGCATCCTGCTGGATGGTTCTTCGGAGTCGGGCGATCGTCGTCTGCTGTTGCAAATCTTCTCGGAAACCCTGATGGGGCCGGTGTTCTTCGAATTCATTCAGCGCAAAGGCGACGATGGGTTCGGCGAAGGCAACTTCAAGGCCCTGTTCGAGTCGATCGAGCGGGACCAGGTTCGTCGAGGTGTGCTTTCCACCGACTGAGCCGGTGTAGCGATAAGAATGTGGGAGCGAGGCTAGCTCCCACATTGTTTTTGTGTGGCGTTTACGGTCGCCGCTGTCGCATCAGGTGCTTGAACCCCTCGAACACCAGCACCAGCACGGCCATCCAGATCGGGATGTAGGTCAGCCATTCGCCCGCCTTGATGCTTTCCCCGAGCAAGAGCGCCACGCACAGCAACAACACCGGTTCGACGTAGCTCAGCAGGCCGAACAGGCTGAACGGCAACAGCCGGCTGGCGATGATGTAAATCACCAGCGCCGAGGCACTGATGACACCCAGCAGCGGGATCAGCAGTGACAGCCATGGGTATTGATCGAACACCGCAAAACCTTGCTCGCCGGTCTGCACGAACCAGAACGCGACGGGCAGCGTCAGGGCCATGTCCAGCCATAAGCCGCCCAGATTGTCCGTCGCCAGGCGTTTGCGCAGGATGAAATAGGCGGGATAACCGACGCACACCAGCAGCGTCGCCCATGAGAACCCACCGACCTGGTAAATCTCGTTGATGACACCGAGGCAGGCGAGAAATACCGCGATCTTCTGCAGGTACGACAGGCGCTCGCCGTAGGCGAAGCGTCCGGTCAGGACCATGGTCAGCGGCAACAGGAAATAACCCAGCGATACATCAAGGCTGTAGCCGTTGAGCGGCGCCCACATGAACAGCCAGAGTTGCACACCGAGCAGAGCAGAAGAAGCGATCAGACCAGCGCTCAGTTTCGGTTTGGCACTCACATGCCTGACAATCTCGACCACCCGTTCCCATTCGCCGGACACCAGCATGAACACCGTCATGCAGGGCACTGTCAGGAGCATTCGCCAGCCAAAAATTTCTACACCGCTCAGCGGCGTGAGCAGGGAGGTGTAGTAGTACATGACGGCAAACAGCACCGAGGCTGACACCGATAGAGCAATACCTTTAGACAAACTGTCCTCGCGAAGTCAAAGGTGAAACGGGGGCGGAGGATACGTGGTTTTCGAACTCAATATTGACTCATCAATCAACATCGATCCAATCATTGCACGATCTGACTTGCCAGCGGAGCCGGTGAGCCGGTACCGACGATGGCAACTGGCCCGCCGCCGCTCAACTCGACAGGAGATCATAGTCGATGCACGGTGGGTTCATCGCCGTCAAACCTTGTGGGAACGTGGCTTGCGCGCGATGCAGGCACCGCGGTGCATCAATCACACCGCGTTGATGCCATCGCGGGCGAGCCGCGTTCCCACCGTTGCTGGTCAAATCCGTTGCGGGGTGTCCCCTCGATTATTGCCCGCTCTCTGCCGGAAACAAGGGGTTGCCATCGTTGAGCCCGGATGTCGACGCATGCCCCAGCCACCAGCGAGTCAGTAAACGCTCGTCCTCGGTCGTGGTAATGGGGCCGGGTATCAGCTACTTATACGTGAGCGTGAAGTTCAACGTACCTTTGGCGTCACCTGGACGGAGGTCCCGACTGGGCCCGATCTGATAGAAGCGTGCATTGAAAGCCAGAACGGTATCCCTGGCTCCAATTGCCCCCATCGGCACTTCGGTGTCGAGCGCCACGGGGGTGCTCCCGTCATCGCGAAGTATTTGAATGCCAATGCCTTTGGCGGCAGAACCTGGCGTCAGGCTGAAGACGCCGGTAATCGGCGGAGTAATCGGCACCGATCCGCCGCTGCCTTCGAAGCGAATGTGAGCGTTGGCGATATTCTTGTCGGTACCATCCGCCACACAGGAACTGAGGGTGATGTGGAAAGGTGTAGGGGTTGTGGTGTACCCCGGGCCGGTAAAGTCAGACATGTTCCAGCTACCCAGACGCACGGGGTCGTCGCTCACTCTGTAGGTGCCGCAATGCGCCTGGACTACGGTGCCGACCAGTCCTGCGCCGAATGCCTTGCCGGGAATGCCGGTAAAGGTGCCATTGAATATCTCCGACACGTTCAGGTCCTGAGGACCGGCTGGAATATCGCCGGTTTTTACTAAAGTGATCCAGCTTTCCAGTCGTGAAAAATTCAAATTCGTCGTGCCCATCGGCCTTTCGTGGTGAGCTGAGAAAGGCACCGTGGCATTTCCGGTATCCGGGACGAAAGCATTAGTTGCCGAGTCATCGAAAGGGAAACCCAGGGTTATCGTCACGCCTACGCCGGGAATATTGGTGTTCATGATCGACTGGGGGGCGTTCAACGCGGTATTTGCAGGCAGTAGTCCCGGAAAAAACCCCGCTCTGGTCAAGACGTTGGATATCAGCCGAGTGCCGCCATCGTTGGAGCATCGAATGGACGAGCCCTCATTGTTCGGCGGGCGAAGAAACTGTCTTTCCATACCTATCACGCTACCCACGGGAGCATCCCGAGGAACAAAGATGGTGTTCATGTTCAGTGTGAAGGATAGGGGGCCAGATCCTGTTATCCGATCGCACGTATTGGCTACGGCGATAGCGGGCAGGAACTGGCTACTGCAAACCAGTGCCAGCGCTCCGGTCAGCCGTCGTGTCGATAATTGCATGTTGATTTTCCTGATTGGGCCGGAACGTGGGCGAGACCGGTTACCTTTGAACCCTGGGGGCATGATGTGGGGCTAGCCACAGGTCAGTGTTTGCAGTCGATAGCCCTGTGGTTGCTCCATGGCCAGTGGGTCGATATGCAGTTGGCATTGCGGCTCGACCTGGTCACCCCAGCGCACGTCCAGAGTTTTCGGTTCGGCGCTTGTAGACAGGAGGACCTGGCCTGCCTGGCCGACAACGCCGATGACGGCACCTTCGCTATCGCTGACCTGTGCCCCGAACGGGAGGGGCAGGCCGCTGGCGGAGCGCGTGGTCAGGAGCATTCGCGTGACGATGCGAGCGGGGAAAGTCGCTTTAACCACCGCGCCGCGCCGCGGTACGAGCTGGGCCGTGCCGTTATCGATTTCCACTTCGGGTCCTAGCTCATCGGTTTGCAGCACCATGTGATTGAGTCTGTAGGGCCTCAGGTAAGGCACCAGCGCGTAACCCTGTGAGTTGGTTCTAACGCCTGTGGCATTCAGGACTCCGACGCCGGCAATACCCGGGACCTCAACCAACGCTGCGGTTTCGCCCAGGTAAGGGCCCAGTTCGATACCGTCCGCGTGCATCAGCATTGCGCCGCTGGCGTTGACTGAAAGGGTGCGATAGTCGTTACCCTGGGTAAGCCCACCGCCGAGGCTGCCAAACGCTGCCTGATAGCCAACCGAAAGCGCCGCAGACTGTTGACGGCCATCATCGTTGCTCAGGGATGCGCGGTAACTGATCCGGCTTGCATCGGCACTGCCGCCCAGACTTGCGCGTTGGCTGTAACCCTCGCCGACTTTCTGAAGGTCAAAAGTTACGTTGGTTGAATGACCGAATTCCAGAGGCAGGCTAATGCTCAGACCGATCTGACGACCCGGGTCGCGAGTATCACTCAGTGACTGCGTAGCGAATAAGCTGTAGTTCACTCCCTGATGATAGGTGTTGAAGTTAAGTTGGAACTGGCGCTCCTTGTTGTCATGTTGCCAATAGTCCTGCTGCGCAAGACTCAGGCTGAGAGAACTGCGAGTGCTGAGCTTTTGAGAGATAGACGCCTCCAGCCGGCTGCGTCGGCTACCGTACCAGGTCGTACTGTGACTGCGTTGACGTACGGCCTCGTCGAAGTCCCGATAACCTTCCGTGGAATATCGATAACCGGCGAAACGCAGATTGGTGCTGGACGCAAAAGTCTTGCCGTATTTCAAGGCATAACTCACACCCTGGACGTGCTGTGAATTCTGCGTATTGATATCGGCGCCGGAATGGGTGACGTCTACGGCCAACGCACCCAATAAACCCAGGTCGCGGGAGACCCCGACAGTTCCCGCCTGGTAGAAATGGCTGGCCATCAGACCTCCATAGAGTGTCGAATCCCAGACCGTTCCCATGGCCAGGGTGCCCTGCCAGAGCAGCGGTTCGTCGAGATCATCGGCGCCGTTGTAGCGACCCATGGCGCCGCTGTAGCGCCAGACACCCTTGCGCAACAGTTGCTGAGGGTTGCATAGGACTGAGTAAACCGCCGGACCTGCCCGTCAGCTTCGGTCAACACGATTTCCAGTTCGCCACTGCCCCCGAGGATGCTGAGATCGTCAATTTCGTAGGGGCCGGGGCTGACATAAGTGGAGTAGATCGGATAGCCGCTCTGCAGAATTTCAAGTTTGGCGCGTGTTTGCGCCACGCCACGGATGACCGGCGCATACCCTTGCATGACGTCGGGCAGCATGCCCAGGTCCGAACCAACCACCAGCCCCTTTATAGGCACGCTCCTGAATACGTCACCTCTGGTGAAGGTTTCACCTAGCGTCAGGTTGCCATAGGCGCCGGGCAAATCCCGCTGAGCGTAGGTATAAGCGCGGCTCCATTCGCGGTCACCCTGGTCGTTCCGGCGCAGCGACTGGTTACTGCGTAAACGCCAAGCCCCCAGATTGATACCGCTGTTGAGGTACAGGTCGTCCGAGTTTGTCCGATGACGATAACGGCTGGTACCTTGCTGCGCTGACGCCTGGTAACTGACAAATGCAGCATTGATGCCGTGGTCCCAGCGTTCGGGATCGATACGGCCGGCCGCATCACGGCGCATGGCGATCTGAGGGATTGCAACGGCCAGTGACAACTGAGCGCCGTCGAAATCGACTTCGGCGCTCGGGATCAGCGCCAACAGGTCTACACAACGCGTTTGCAACAATCCAGGTTCGGCCAGAGTGTCGAGCCGCACACCCATCTGTCCCAACAGCTCGGCCGAAAAGCAAGGCAACAGGCGGTCGCCCTGCGGGCTGAGGACAAACTCGATTTCACGCTGATCGAAGTAAGCCTGGTTGACCTTGATGTCCACTCGGTAAATCCCGGCGCCCAGGTCGTTCTGCCGAGCAAGGGCGTTCAGAGCCAGATCGCCGGCATTACTGGCATGTCCCGGGCTCTGACGCAGGAAGCCGGATTGAAATTGTAAAGCTGCTGTAGGTTGTGAGGCGCCCGCTTCGGCGATAGAAGCGCTGCTGACGCCCAGCACAAACAGACGGATAAGATGCAGGCGGTCAGGCGCTCGCAGGCGCCCGTAAGATAGGGGCATGGTCATGATCCTGGCCGTGAACTCAGTAGGCACTTCTCAAGGGGCGATCTGAATGGGCAGGCTCAGCGGAGCGGAATAACCGCCGTAATCGTTGATGACTGAAAACTCAACTTGCAGGCCAGGTTTGGGATGGGTGCCCTTCAGTGCAAAGGTATGACGGGATAACGGGGCGACCATTCCAGCGTTTTCAATGACCTGTTTGTCGCGATCGTCTTTGACAGCAATGGTGATAAACGACACGTGGAACGGGGTAGGGTTGTAAACTTCCAATTTAACTTCGCCTTGAATGCTCGTGACTGTCCACTGCAAGTCTTTCAAGCGCGCGAGCGGTTTATCCTTGATTTCGCTGGGGCGATAAAACATCTTTATCCGTGTGCGTAGTGCAATGTTCAGTACATTGCCTTCGCTGACAGTTGCCTGCGGAATTTCTTGAACATTGAAATAAAATAGTGATTCCCGATCAGTTGGCAGATCGTTCGGCAGACCATTAATCCGCACTTGTTGTTCTTTGCCTGGATTGAGCCGGAACAACGATGGCGAAGAAATAAATGGCACCGCAGTGGCGGCATCATCATCAGCCGTGTTAACCCAGGTTTGCACGGCGAATGTCTGGTTGCCGGGGTTGGTGACTACCAAAGATGCGTTGCGCTTATCACTGTCTAGTACCACGCGAGTGCCATTGAGGGTCAAGGCTGCCTGGCTGCTGGACATGCCCAACGCCAGCATGGTCGCAATCATTCTGGCGCTGAACGTAGGCGTCGAGATTGCCGTCTGCTTGAATAAAGCGAACATAGGGTTGGTGCCTTTTCAGGAGTAAAGGGCGTGTTGAATAGCGGGTAGAGCCCCCTTGATCGTTTATGGCCAAGGGGGGCAGAATCAGGTGTCAGTAGATGTCGACGCTGAACTGCACTGCTGCTGAAGCAGTTCCCTGAGTGACCATTGCCTCTGTCGAGCGGTACAGTGCGTTGAATAACAGGTCGGAATGGCCAGTTTCGTTCAGCTTGTATTCAACTGAGGTGCCGCCGGGGGCAATTGCAGTGCCGCTTGTGTCCTTGATCGCGATAGCGACGCCTTTGGCGCCTTGGGCGCCGGGTGTGACCTGGAAATAATCAGCGTCTGTAGGGTCGGGGAAGCCATTGAATGTGACTTTTGCCTTACTGGTAGCGGTTATGCCGCAGCCTGGAGCTCCCGATATGCGCAAGCCGAACTGGGCGCCCAGTTCCTCATGGCCTATGGCGATGAAGCGAGCGGCTGAAACGCTGCCCATTTTTACCGGCATGCCAACCAAATTATCTCCCGGGTTGATGACTTCGATCGGGCAAGTGCTGGCAGTGATCGAGCCCTCGAAATTAACAGTGCCGGTAGTGGCGAATGCCGAAGTGCCTGCAAGGCTGGCAGCCAGGCCGAGGCAAAGTGCAAGTTGCGACGTTTTCAAAATTTAATTCCTTTTCAAGTAAGCAGTGCCTGGCGTTAATGGTCGAGACGATGCAGGTAGTCTGCTGCAACAGGCGAGCTTCATTTGGTTAAGTGTGGTGTCGCGACGGGAGGAGATGCTATAGGGGAGAAAAAAGCGGAGATATGAGAGAACTCTCAATTAGAGTTTGTTGTTTGAGATTCTACGCGGGAGTGTTGCGAGAAGTGTTGAAGGTCTGACGGTGTCGACATTTATCAACGGAGAAAGCCAAGTGCAAACCGCAACGGGTTTGCACTTGGGTTAATGCTTATTAGTAACTTATTCCTCCAGCAGCCGGTCTCATCTCGTAATTATGTACCGGAGCACCTTCGGCGGCTTTTCTATCCGCTTCAGCCTGCGTCCTGGCTCGTGATTTTCTCGCCCACGTGCCTCCCAACTGGTTGTGGTGGGGCGGTTGGGGGGGGGCTGAATCGCCTTTATACTTAACTTGTTTCGTAGCTGAGTCCCCGAGCGTATCAGTGCGACCTGCGTAATCTCTACGAGGTGGTGGTTGGACATCGCCTCCGTCATAAGCAAGTGCTGTGGCACCGCTTGGTCGGGTGTTTGATGCTATCGCATCCGTGTTGTCGAAGCCTGGACGGGGGGCAGTCGTGACCGGGTTCGCGGATGGCACCGCCGAATTGGATGTCCCCTGTGCGTCCGGGATGTCTGAATTTTGGATTTCCGCTTTTTTGTTTCTCGACTTCTCGAGTCTGGCGGTTACTTTGTTTCTGCCAAAGCGCGCAAGTGTCAAAGCGCCCACGACGGCCGTCCCTATCATGCCGATGTTCGTGAGCATTGAATTTTCATAAAAAACACCTGCTATACCGACGCCTGCGAATGCGGTTGTAACTACGGCAATGCCGACCGCTACCCAGGATATAGAAGCACCGCCTGTGGGGACTGCCATCCCGATCGCCACAACAGCGGCAATAGCAAAACCGATGGCATACCCTAGCCGACCAGATACGAGCCGCCGAACGACCCGAGTGCGCCCATGCTGTTGATCAAGGCCATTGCGCCACCGGCAACGTTGGCCGGAAGAATCTCCGGCACGATGGCGAAGAACGGTCCGTAAGGCGCGTACATGCAGGCACCGGCAATCACCAGCAAGGTGTAGGACCACCAGAAATGTTCGGCACCGAGGGCGTAGGAGCCGTAGAACGCGATCGAGGCGATCAGCAGCGGCGGCCAGACAAAGCGCTTACGTTTTTGCAGTTTGTCCGAGCCCCACGACACCAGCAGCATCGCGATCACCGCAGCCAGATAGGGCAGGGCCGACAGCCAGCCCGCTTCGACCATGTCCATCTGCGCGCCGGCCTTGAGGATCGATGGCAGCCACAGCACGAAGCCGTAGACGCCGATGCTCCAGCAGAAGAACTGCAACGCCAGAATGATCACCTTTGGCGAGCGAAACGCTTCGGCGTAATTCTTCACCGCTTTCATGCCAACCTGTTCGGCGGCGAGGGCGCTTTCCAGGTCATGCTTTTCCTCTTCGCTCAGCCACTTCGCCTGCGATGGACGATCATCCGCCAGGCGCCACCAGATGAACGCCCAGAACACCGCCGGCAAACCTTCGATGATGAACATCCAGCGCCAGCTGTAATGCTGCACCAGGTAGCCAGAAACCACCGACATCCAGAGCATGGTTACCGGGTTGCCGAGGATCAGGAAGGTGTTGGCCCGCGAGCGTTCGGCACGGGTGAACCAGTGGCAGAGGTAGACCAGCATCGCCGGCATCACCGCGGCTTCGACCACGCCGAGCATGAAACGGATGACGATCAGCCAATAGGCGCTGGAGACCACGCCGGTCAATGTCGCGAGGCCGCCCCAGAGAATCAGGCTGACGAAAATCAGCTTCTTCACGCTGTGCCTTTGCGCATAGATCGCACCGGGTACCTGGAAGAAAAAGTAACCAAGGAAGAACAGCGCGCCGAGCAATGAAGACATGCCCGGAGTGATCATCAGGTCGGCCGCCATGCCCGACGCGGCGGCGAAACCGTAGTTGGCGCGATCCAGATACGCCAGGCTGTAGGTGATGAACACGATGGGCATGATGTACCACCAGCGGCGGGCGGCAAGTGTTGCAGTTTTCATAAGGGTGCTCCTGAGCTTGTTGTTTTTGTCGCAGCAGGTAACGGTTAAAAATCTTCAGTGACCGGGCGGGCCTCATCGCGAGCAGGCTCACTCCCACAGGGATTGTCCAGGCTCTGCAGATCTCCTGTGGGACATGGGCGGTGAGAACAGCGCAAATCCACTGTGGGAGCGAGCCTGCTCGCGATGGCGGACTCGAATTCGACAGACATCTGCGCCCGGGTCGGCAACCCCTCCATATCCCCACGACTCTGCACCGCCCGGCTGCCGATCCAGTTGGCACGTTTGACGGCGTCTGCAAAGCTGAGATTTTCCAGCAATGCGCTGATCATTCCGACCGCAAACCCATCGCCGGCACCGACAGTGTCCACCACCGTTTCCACCGCCACGCCGGCCACAAACCCGGCGTCCAGCTGAGTCCGGTAATAAGCGCCATGCGGGCCAAGCTTGATCGCCACGGCTTCGGCGCCCTTGTCCAGATAAAACGCGGCAATGTCGGCGGGGTCGTCGAAACCGGTCAGCAATTGTCCTTCGCTCAAACCCGGCAGCACCCAGTGGGCGAGGACGGCGAGACGGTTTACCTCGGTGATCATTTGCTGCGTACAGGCCCACAGGCCCGGTCGCAGGTTGGGATCGAAAGAAACGCTGCGCCCGGCCTCACGCATGCGCGTCATCAATTCAAAGGACATTTCCCGAGCTGTCGCGGACAGCGCCGGCGGAATGCCCGTGGCATGCAAATGCCGAGCCCTGAGTAGCTCGGGCATGATCGACTGCGCTGACAAATGGCTCGCCGCTGACCCGCGCCGGAAATATTCAACCAGCGGATCGCTGCCATCCTCGGCGCGGGATTTCATCTGGAAGCCAGTCGGGTGTGCCGGGTCGATGGTGACATGGCTGCAATCCACGCCTTCCTTTTGCAGTGTGTCCATTACAAAACGGCCGAGGGAGTCGTCGCCGACCCGACTCAGCCACGTCACGTTGAAACCCAGGCGCGAAAGGCCAATGGCGACGTTGCTGTCCGCCCCGGCGATACGCTTGTGGAAGTGGTCGACGTGGGCCAGATCGCCGTTGTAATCGGCAACGAACATCGCCATGGTTTCGCCGAACGAGAGGATATCGATCTCAGACATCAGCAGGCTCCAGTCGGGTTTGGCCAAGGCAAGCCAGGGTGGCGACATGCTCAGTCGTCAGTTGCACCAGGTCGTCGCCCTGCAGCGGATATTCCGCAGCGCGCATCACGCCTTGCGGCATGTGCCGCAGCAGTTGCTCCCACTCACGCAAATCGCTCGCGGCCGGCGGTGTCGCAACCAGTTTGCCGTCGGCGCGACGCTGTACCGCTTTACAGTGCACGTAACCAACATGCCGTCCCAGTATACGAGCGCAGCAAGGCGAGGTGCTGGCGTTCCTGCTCGTCATCGCGATCAGTGTTGCATACCACAAGGCTGTAACCGTGCTGACGACAGGCGGTTTCCACACCGTGCATCACGGCAATCGAATAAGGGTTACGGATGTCGGCGACCAGCATGCCGATCAGGCGGGTCCTGCCACGTTTCAGACCGCGAGCCATCTGGTTCGGGCGATAGCCCAATTCGGCAATCGACTGCTCGATGCGCAAGGCAATCGCGTCGGACAATACACACTGACGGGTTTGATCGCGGCGACTGATTATACGATCGAGGTCCACGCGCGAACTGCCGCCTCCACGCAGTCCGACCCCGCGCGAATCCGGTTTTACACCAAGGCCGAAAGGATGTAACACCACCTGTCCAGCCCGGGACACCCTGGGTCAGCCATCTACCATGATTTCGGTGACCCTCGGATCCACCACTGAACCGCCCACCGTTGGCTACCGTGCAAGCGTGCCGTGAAAAGCTATCGGTGGTAGCGGTTCGTCCCACACCTGCGACAGCAGCACTCCTGGAGGGTGGTAGCGGAATGCGGGCATTACCCAAAAAGGCCCGCTGCAATGTTGATCGAGAATCCGAGGATCGCGGTATTGAACAGAAAACAGATCAGGGATTGCGCCAGGACAATCTGGCGCATTTGCCGCGTGGCTACACCGACATCGGAGGTCTGTACTGCGACGCTGACGGTGAAGGAGAAATACAGAAAATCCCAATAGTTGGGTGTGTTCAGGCCTTCAGCGAAACGCAGCGCCGGGTCTTTTCCGTCCCAGGTGTAAAACAGACGCGCATAATGGACGCTGAAGATCACCCCGATCAGCAGCCATGAACCGATCACGGTGAGTGCAGTGAAGCCGTAGTGCAGCAGTCTGCTGGTGCTTTCCAGGTCTTTGCTGCCCGCCAGTTCGAAGGCGATGGTCGCCAGGCTGGCGATCGCGGCGATGCAGACCACGAACAGCACCAGGCCGGCGTTTTCATCCTCGACTTCGGCGATCCGCTTGACGTCCGGCGCCTTGGCTCGCGCACTTAGCCATAACATCAACACCAGGTAGGTCCACACGCCGGCATTCCAGCCGAACAGAATTTTGCTGATGAGTGAATCGGACGGCGCCAGAATCCCCACCGCGACGCCAAGTGTGGCTGCGGTGGACAGGCGCGGGTGAGTGCGGGCGAGATGGGGCATGGGGGCTCACTACGGCGGCGGGTCTATGCACCATAACGCACGCCACCAGGCTTTGCGTAGCAGCTATGTCTGAACTGTGCAGGCGCGGTGTGGGAGCGGTGTACGAGCTATGTCTGAACTGGGTAGCAGCTGTCGAGTGAAACGAGGCTGCGATCTCTTGCTGTTGATCTCAAATACGGGTCATAAAAGCAAGATCAACAGATCGCAGCCTCGTTTCACTCGTCAGCTCCTACAGTGGGGATTTATTCCAACCCGGTAGGTTTGGGTTGTTTATGGCGCTTGCGCACCAACTTCATCACCACCACGAAAAACACCGGCACAAACACCACGGCCAAGGTCGCCGTGATCATCCCGCCGATCACCCCGGTGCCGATGGCTTGCTGACTCGCCGAACTCGCGCCTGTGGCAATCGCCAGCGGCACCACGCCGAGAATGAATGCCAGTGATGTCATGACTATCGGCCGCAGACGCAAGCGCGCGGCCTGCAAGGTGGCGTCGATCAGGTCGTGGCCTTCGTCGTACAGGCTCTTGGCAAACTCGATGATCAGGATCGCGTTTTTCGCCGACAGCCCTATGATGGTGATCAGCCCGACCTTGAAGAATACGTCGTTGGGCATCCCGCGCAAGGTCACGGCGAGCACCGCGCCAAGCACACCCAGCGGCACGACCAACAATACCGAGGTAGGGATCGACCAACTCTCGTACAGCGCCGCCAGACACAAAAACACAATCAGCAACGACAGTCCGAGCAGGATCGGTGCCTGGCTGCCGGACAAGCGTTCCTGCAGCGACAGCCCGGTCCATTCCTGACCCAAACCTGCCGGGCCCAGTGCAACCAGTCGCTCGATCTCCGCCATGGCTTCACCGGTGCTGTAACCCGGTTTCGGCTCGCCGGAAATGCTGATCGCCGGGTAGCCGTTGTAACGGGTCAGTTGCGCCGGTCCCTGGGTCCATTTCGCTTCCACGAAAGCAGACAGCGGGACCATTTTCCCGGCATCGTTGCGCACGTTCATCCTCAGCAGATCGGCGACCTGGCTGCGCTGATCGCCTTCGGCCTGGACCACCACCCGCTGCATCCGCCCCTGATTGGGGAAGTCGTTGATGTACGCCGACCCCACCGCCGTGGATAGCACGTTGCCGAGGTCGGCGAACGACACACCCAGAGCGTTCGCCTGCTTGCGGTCGACTTCCAGCTGCACTTGCGGCGCTTCGGCCAGGGCGCTTTCACGCACGTTCATCAGAATCGGGCTGTTATCGGCGGCCTCGAGCAGTTCGCTTCGAGCTTTCATCAATGCCGCATGACCGAGGCCGCCACGGTCTTGCAGGCGGAATTCGAAACCGCTCGAAGTGCCCAGGCCGTCCACCGGCGGGGGCAGGACCGAGAACGCCGCGGCATCCTTGATCTGGCTGAAGGCGATATTGGCGCGGTCGGCGATGGAGCTGGCCGAATCGTCGCTGCCGCGTTCCGACCAGTCTTTCAACGTGGTAAACGCCAAGGCTGCGTTCTGTCCGCTGCCGGAGAAACTGAAACCAAGGATCACAGTACTGTCACCGACACCCGGTTCTGTCGCGTTGTGCGCCTCGATCTGCTTGACCACCTGCACCGTGCGGTTCTGGCTCGCACCGGGTGGCAGCTGAATGTCAGTGATCGTGTAACCCTGATCCTCCACCGGCAGAAACGAAGATGGCAGGCGGCTGAAGCACCACCCCAGCGCGATCAACAACACGCCATAGATCATCAGATAGCGACCGCTGCGTTTAAGCGCATAGGCTACCCAGCCCGAATAACGCTCGGTCAGTTGCTCGAAACTCCGGTTGAACCAGCCGAAAAAGCCGCTCCTGGCGTGATGCCCGCCTCTGGCAACCGGCTTGAGCAAAGTCGCACACAGCGCCGGGGTCAGGGTCAGGGCGAGAAACGCCGAGAACAGAATCGACGTCGCCATCGACAACGAGAACTGCCGGTAAATCACGCCGACCGAACCCTGCATGAACGCCATCGGGATAAACACCGCGACCAGCACCAGGGTAATGCCGATGATCGCCCCGGTGATCTGCTTCATGGCCTTGCGCGTCGCGTCCTTGGGCGACAGGCCTTCGGTGGCCATGATCCGTTCGACGTTTTCCACCACCACAATGGCGTCGTCCACCAGAATGCCGATCGCCAGCACCATGCCGAACATGGTCAGCACGTTCACGGAAAAGCCCAGCGACAGCATGGTTGCGAAGGTGCCCATCAGAGCCACAGGCACGACCAGCGTTGGAATCAGGGTGTAGCGGATGTTTTGCAAAAACAGAAACATCACCGCGAACACCAGCACCATGGCTTCGAGCAGGGTGTAGACCACTTTGGTGATCGAGACTTTGACGAACGGCGAGGTGTCGTAAGGAATCTTGTATTCGACGTTGACCGGGAAGTAGCGTGCCAGATCATCCATCTTTGCCCGCACCAGCGTGGCGGTGCTCAGGGCATTGGCGCCCGGTGACAGTTGCACGCCGACGGCGGTCGAAGGCTTGCCGTTCAGGCGCGTGCCGAATTGATAATCCTGGCTGCCGATTTCGACCCGCGCCACGTCGCGAATGCGCACAGTGGAGCCGTCGGGATTGGCCTTGAGCACGATGTCGGCAAATTCTTCCGGGGTCGACAACTGTCCTTTGACCAGGATGGTCGCGGTGATTTCCTGGCTGCTGCGCGTCGGCAGATCACCGATGCTGCCCGCCGACACCTGCGCGTTCTGCGCGGCAATGGCGGCATTCACATCGGCCGGGGTCAGGCTGAAGCCGAGCAGCTTCTGCGGATCGATCCAGATGCGCATGGCCCGTTCGGCGCCGTACAACTGCGCCTTTCCGACGCCGTCCAGACGCTTTATCTCGTTCATCACGTTGCGCGCCAGATAATCACTGAGTGCAACGTTGTCGAGCTTGCCGTCGCTGGACGTCAAGGTGATCAGCAGCAAAAATCCGGCGGAGACTTTTTCCACCTGCAAACCTTGCTGGTTCACTGCTTGCGGCAACCGAGACTCGACCACTTTCAGGCGGTTCTGTACATCGACCTGAGCCATTTCAGGGTTGGTGCCTGGTTGAAACGTGGCCTTGATCGTGGCGCTGCCAAGGCTGCTCTGTGACTCGAAGTACAGCAGATGATCGGCGCCGTTGAGCTCTTCCTCGATCAGGCTGACCACGCTCTCATCCACAGTCTGCGCCGAGGCTCCGGGGTACACGGCATAGATTTCGATCTTCGGCGGCGCTACATCGGGGTACTGCGCCACCGGCAACTGCACAATGGCCAGCGCGCCGGCCAGCAGGATGAACAGGGCAACCACCCA
This sequence comes from Pseudomonas fluorescens, assembly GCF_902497625.1. GTDB lineage: Bacteria > Pseudomonadota > Gammaproteobacteria > Pseudomonadales > Pseudomonadaceae > Aquipseudomonas > Aquipseudomonas fluorescens_BQ. The sequence continues at coordinate 57,794 of NZ_CABVGX010000023.1, forward strand.
GGCAAATACCGGGCGGTCGATAAAGAACTGCGGCATAAAAAAGCGTCCTGCTTACTGACCAGAAGCCTGGGCAAGTGGAAGAGGGGTGTCGTCGATCTGCACTTTCTCGCCGGGTTTGGCGTGTTGCAGGCCTTCGGTGACGATGCGGTCGCCGGGTTTCAATCCGCCAGTGACGATCCAGCGATCGTTCTGCACGGCGCCCAGTTCGACGGGCTGCAGACCAACGCGCCGATCCGCATCCAGCAGCAGCACTTGCGCGATGCCGGCGCTGTCACGCTGGATGGCCCGTTGCGGCACGCTGATGCCGTGCTGATCGACCGCTTGCTCCAGCCGCACGCGTACAAAGCTGCCCGGCAACAGATCGAGGTCCGGATTGGGGAATTCGCTGCGCAGGATGATCTGACCAGTGCCGGGATCCACTGTTATGTCGGTGAACAGCAGCTTGCCCGGCAGCGGATAGAGACTGCCGTCGTCCTGTATCAGCGTCGCTTTGGCTTGGCCCTGACCGATTTCTTTCAATTGCCCGGAGCGAAACGCGCGGCGCAGGTCGTTGAGTTCGCGGGTCGATTGGGTGAGGTCGGCGTGAATCGGGTCGAGCTGCTGAATGAGGGCCAGTGGCGTAGTTTCGTTTTGCCCGACCAGCGCCCCTTCGGTAACCAGTGCACGCCCGATGCGTCCGGCAATCGGCGCGGTGACGGTGGCATAGCCGAGGTTGAGTCTGGCCCGGTCCACGGCAGCCTTGTTGGCGGCGACGTCAGCGGCCGTTTGCCGAACGGCGGCACGGGCGTTGTCGTAGTCCTGGCCACTGATGGCGTTGCCTTCGACCAGCTGTGCGTATCGCTGCTCTTGCAAGCGCGCCTGAAACGCGTTGGCCTCGGCTTTGCGCAGGTCCGCCTCGGCGCTGTCGAGGTCAGCCTTGAACGGTGCGGGGTCGATGCGGAACAGGACGTCGCCTTTTTTCACGTCGGTGCCTTCCTGGAAGACGCGCTGCAACACCACACCCGCCACCCGCGCGCGCACCTCGGCAATGCGCGGCGCGGCAATCCGCCCGCTCAGCTCACTGCTGATCGACAGTGGCCGGGCGGACAAGGTCTCGATGCGCACGCTGGCCAATGGCGCCGCTTCCTCGGCGGTCGTGGCCTTGTCACACGCGCCCAGCGTCAACGCCAATGCAATCAGGCTGAGCCTGGCGAGCAGATTCTTCGACATGAATTACCCCAATAATGACCCCCGGCATCCTACGGGGAGGCCACGAGAGTAGTGGTGAAGCTTTGTAGTTGCTGTGTGAAATTGTGTAAGGGTTTTACTCAGGAAGGCAGGAGGGCGTATATCCTTCAGGTCTTGAAATTTTTGCGCCTGTCCGGCCGCCTTCGCGGGCAAGCCCGCTCCCACATTTGATCTCCGGTGTGTCAACTATTTCCGGAACATCGCCAATCCCATGTGGGAGCGGGCTTGCCCGCGAAAGCGGCCGCACACACGCCACCGCACCTTCTGGAAACACCCCATGCCCAACATCCTCCTGGTCGAAGACGACTCCGCACTCTCCGAACTGATTGCCAGTTATCTGGAGCGCAACGGCTATAGCGTCAGTGTGATAAGCCGTGGCGATCAGGTGCGGGAGCGCGCGCGGGCCAATCCTCCGGACCTGGTGATCCTTGATCTGATGCTGCCGGGGCTGGATGGTCTGCAAGTGTGCCGCTTGCTGCGCGCCGATTCGGCAGCGCTGCCGATCCTGATGCTTACCGCCCGCGACGATAGCCACGATCAGGTACTGGGGCTGGAAATGGGTGCCGACGACTATGTGAGCAAACCCTGCGAACCGCGGGTGTTGCTGGCGCGAGTGCGCACCTTGCTGCGCCGTAGCAGCCTCAGCGAACCGCAGAGCGCCAACGATCGCATTCTGATGGGCAACCTGTGCATCGACCTTTCCGAGCGCACCGTCACCTGGCGCCAGCAACCGGTTGAGCTGTCCAGTGGCGAGTACAACCTGCTGGTGGTGTTGGCCCGGCACGCCGGCGAAGTGCTCAGCCGTGACCAGATTCTGCAACGCCTGCGCGGTATCGAATTCAACGGCACAGACCGCTCGGTGGACGTGGCGATTTCCAAGCTGCGGCGCAAGTTCGACGACCACGCCGGCGAAGCGCGCAAGATCAAAACGGTGTGGGGCAAAGGTTATTTGTTCAGCCGCTCCGAATGGGAATGCTGAGCCCATGTTCAGACTGCTGTTTCGCCTGTACCTGGTGACGATCGTTTCCTATAGCGCTGCGATTTACCTGGTGCCTGAGGTCGTGATCAAACTCTTCCACGAGCGTTTCGTCACCTATAACCTTGATTACTCCCGAGGACTGCAAACCCTCATCGTCAAGCAGTTTCACGCGGTACCGCAGGCGCAGTGGCCGGCGTTAGCCGCCGAAATGGACAAAGAATTCCAGCCATTGCACATCGTTCTGGCGCGTACCGACGATGCTGAATTTACCCCTGTCGAGCAGCAGCGTTTGCGCCGCGGCGAAAACGTGGTGCGAATCGGTGACTGGGGCTGGCGGACCCTGGCAGTCACCCCCTTGAACGAGCAGGCCGTGGTGCAGATGGTGGTCCCACCGGATCCGATGGACGTGAGCCTGTTGTACTGGAGCATCAACGTGCTGATCGGCGCGACCTTGCTCGCCTGTCTGTTGCTCTGGCTGCGCCCGCACTGGCGAGACCTGGAGAGACTCAAAGGCACGGCGGAACGCTTCGGCAAAGGCCACTTGAGCGAACGCACCCATATTTCAGCGAGCTCCAATATTGGCAGTCTGGCGCATGTATTCGACACCATGGCCAGCGACATCGAGCACCTGCTCAATCAGCAGCGCGACCTGCTCAATGCCGTTTCCCACGAGTTGCGCACACCACTGACCCGCCTGGATTTCGGCCTGGCCCTCGCGCTATCGGACGATTTGCCGGCTTCCAGCCGCGAACGCCTGCAGGGGCTGGTGGCGCATATCCGCGAACTCGACGAACTCGTGCTCGAACTGCTGTCGTACAGCCGTTTGCAAAACCCGGCGCGTGTGCCTGAACAGGTCGAAGTTTCCCTGGACGAGTTTGTCGACAGCATTCTCGGCAGCGTTGACGAGGAACTGAGTTCTCCGGACATCGTTATTGACGTACTGCTGAACGGTCAGCTGGCGCGGTTCAGCCTTGACCCACGGCTAACGGCGCGAGCCATCCAGAACCTGCTGCGCAACGCGATGCGTTATTGCGAAAAGCGCATCCAGATCAGCGTGCAGGTCAGCGCCAAGGGCTGCGAGATTTGCGTGGATGACGACGGCATCGGCATTCCGGATGACGAGCGCGAACGCATCTTCGAGCCGTTTTATCGCCTGGATCGCAGCCGGGATCGCGCCACGGGAGGATTCGGTCTTGGTCTTGCGATCAGCCGCCGCGCCCTCGAAGCGCAAAACGGAACGCTGACCGTCGAACCGTCCCCCCTGGGCGGCGCACGCTTTCGCCTGTGGCTACCCACCCCTAGCTGACGTCTCTGGCTAACACCCCCCTGACGTCTCTCGCTACCAAGCCCACCTGACGTTATGACTACCGACATCAGCCTGACGCCAATCCCCGTAGCAGCTGCCGAGCAGCGCGAGGCTGCGTCTAGCCGCACTGCAGTACCAAAAGTTGAACTCCCCCGTAAATCGGGAGAGTCACGAAATTCAGACGCAGCCTCGCGCTGCTCGGCAGCTGCTACATCGGCGGAGGTTCAATCTATACCGTGCGATACAGGTGCGCGACCAGACTGCTGTTTTGCATCAGGCAGCGTTGGGATTTGCTGTCCCAGACCTGGCCTTTGGGGCAGTTGGCTTTTTCCGGTTCTTCTTTCTGTTTGTCGCTGGTAGCGAGCGCCATAGAGCTTGAAAGTGCAACGGCCAGCACAAGAGGCGTGCCAAAGGTAGCGAAACGAATGTTCATGACGGATGCTCCACACAGTGTTGCATTACAGTCGAATCATGCCCCGATTGCGCTGATGAGCGTATCGGGGTGATTACTGTTGGGACATCGCCAAGGTCAGGAAAGTCGAACGGATGTGACCGATCGGTCGAAACAGAGGTAGCGGCCGTCAGGTGACGCCTTATCAGCCCAACCGCCGAACCGGAGCCCCGGCGGCCCAAGCTCGAATGTTTTCGATCATTTGCGAATAGAACTGCTGATAATTCTGCCGGCTGACATAACCGACATGCGGTGTGGCCAATACATTCTCCAACGTTCTAAAGGGGTGCTGCGCCGGCAAGGGTTCCTGCTCGAACACGTCCAGTGCCGCCCCGGCCAGACGCTGCTTGTGCAGCGCCTTGATCAGCGCCGCTTCATCGACAATCGGCCCGCGGGCGGTGTTGACCAGCAGTGCCGACGGTTTCATCCAGGCCAGCGCCTGTGCATCGACCAAACCCCGGCTGCGCTCGCTGAGTACCAGATGCACCGACAGTACGTCGGCCTGTTCAAACAGCTCCTGCTTGCTGACATAAGTAACGCCAGCGGCGGCAGCCCGTACGGCAGTGAGGTTCTCGCTCCAGGCAATCACGCGCATGCCGAACACCTGACCGAACTGCGCGACCCGCTGGCCGATGCTGCCCAGACCGAGAATCGCCAGCGTCTTGCCATGCAGGTCGCCGCCCAGGCCCTGTTGCCATTCACCCGCGCGCAGGGCGTTGGCTTCGGCAACGAGGTTGCGGGTAGCGGCCATGATCAGCGCCCAGGTCAGTTCTGGTGCGGCGTGCTTGTAGCTGTCGGTGCCGCAGACCTGAATGCCCAGTGCGGCAGCCGCCTCCAGGTCCAGTGCGGCGTTACGCATGCCACCGGTGACCAGCAATTTCAGCTTTGGCAGTTGGCGCAGCAGGTCTTCGTCGAACCGCGTGCGCTCGCGCATCACGCAGATCACCTCGAACTCGCGCAAGCGACAGATGAGGGTGGCGTTGTCGGCAGGGTAATCGTGGAGGAAATGCACCTCGCCCACGTCATCCAGCGCCGACCAGTCCACAACGTCCCGTGCGACATTCTGCCAATCATCAATCACTGCAATCTGCACCGTCATGGGCCTGGTCTCATTGACTCAATTTACCGGATTGGTTTTGTTCAGCCAGTCGAGCAAAGCGGCGTGGAATTTCGCCGGTTCTTCCATCTGCGGTGCGTGGCCCATGCCGGGGAATTCGACCAGAGTCGATTGCGCAATCAGCTTGGCCACCTGCTTGCCGAGCACCTCGTAATGGCCGATTTTCGCCTTCACTTCCGGCGGCGCAATGTCCTTGCCGATGGCGGTGGTGTCGGATGTGCCGATCAGCAACAGCGTCGGGACTTTCAGGTCCTTGAACTCGTAGTAGACCGGCTGTGTGAAGATCATGTCGTAGATCAGCGCCGAGTTCCAGGCGACCTGCTTCTTGCCGGGGCCGTTGCTCAAACCGGCGAGCATGTCCACCCAACGATCGAATTCAGGCTTCCAGCGGCCGTCGTAATAGGTGGTGCGCTCATAATCGCGAATGCCTTGGGCGGTAACCTTCAGCTCCCGTTCATACCATTGATCCACGGTGCGATACGGTACGCCGAGAGCTTTCCAGTCTTCAAGGCCGATAGGATTGACCAAGGCCAGTTGTTCGACCTGATCGGGGTATTGCAGCGCATAGCGGGTGGCGAGCATGCCGCCGGTGGAATGCCCGAGGAGGCTGGCTTTCTGGATGCCGAGCGCCTTGAGCAGTTGCTGGGTATTGGTCGCCAGCTGCTGGAAGCTGTACTGATAATGTTCCGGTTTGCTTGAGGTGCAGAAGCCGATCTGATCCGGTGCAATGACGCGGTAACCGGCGTCGCTCAAGGCCTTGATCGAGGTGTCCCAAGTGGCACCGCAAAAATTCTTGCCATGCATCAACACGACGCTGCGCCCGTTCGCCTTGCCGTTGGCGGCGACGTCCATGTAACCCATCTGCAGGGATTTGCCCTGCGACTCGAAGGCGAAATGCTTGACCGTATACGGATACTCGAAACCTTGCAGCTCTGGACCATATTCCGGACCTTCAGCTGCCAGGGCGGGCAGGGCGGCGGTCAACAGCAGACCGGGCAACCAACGGGAAAGTGTCAACGACATAGAAGAACTCCGTAGGAAATCCGCCGATCGTGGATCGGCGTGATTAGGGTGACATTAAACACAGGCAATCGAGCGGGCTGATGGTTCATCCCATCCAGCCCAGTGTGATGAGCGCGAGTACGCCGTAGCGGGCACCTTTGGCAAGGGTCACAATCAGCAGGAAGCGGCCAAGCGGCTCGCGCATTACGCCAGCGATCAGCGTCAGTGGATCGCCGATAATTGGCAGCCAGCTCAGCAGCAACGACCAGTGACCGTAGCGTTGATAATGATCGCGGGCCTTGTCCAGGCTGGCAGGGCTGACCGGAAACCAGCGCCGCTCGCGAAAGCGCTCGACGCGCCGGCCCAGCCACCAGTTGACCAGCGAGCCAAGAACATTGCCCAGCGTTGCTACCGTCAGGAGCAACCACAGCCAGTGTTGGTTGCTGAGCAAGAGCCCCACCAGCAACGCTTCGGACTGCAAAGGCAGCAGCGTTGCCGCGCCGAATGCCGCCAGAAACAGCCCGATGTAAGCACCGAAGATCAATGGGCAGGGTAATCCGCCACCACCCCATCAGTGCCGTCTTTTTTCAAGCCGATCACCTGGTACGCGTCGCTCATGCCGTCCATTTCCATACCCGGCGAGCCCATCGGCATGCCTGGCGCGGCGACGCCCAGCAGATCGTCGCGCTTGCGCAGCGCCAGCACCTGCTCGGCCGGCACATGGCCTTCGACGAATTTGCCGTTGATCAAAGCGGTGTGGCAGGAGCCCAGGCGGGGAGGCACGCCGTGCTGTTTCTTGAATTCGCTCATGTTGCTTTCGACGTGATCCGCGACCTTGAAGCCGTTCGCTTCCAGGTGACTGATCCATTTTTTGCAGCAGCCGCAGTTGGCGTCCCGGTGAACTTCAATCGGGATGAGGTCGGCGGCCTGGGCGAGGGAGGAAACAAACAGGGCGCTCAGGGCGGCCAGACGCAGGTGATTTCGCATGAAGGATCTCGTCTCGGTGTGCGGGCTGAAAAATGCATTCTGACGAATTTAGCCAGGCACGAGCCAAGAGAGTGTTTCGAAGTGATGCAGACGGTGAGTACGTTGAACCCCTGTAGCAGCTGCCGAAGGCTGCGTCCGGCGCAAACCGGACACAGACTGGGCGCAAACCGTACGCAGACCGCACGCAGACCGTACGCGAACCGGACGCAGGCTGCGCCAGCTGCTACAGGGGCTGCCATTAACGGACTTTGAAGCGGCCCATGATCGCACTCACGCGGCTATTGGCGTCCAGCAATTGCCGGGTATTGAGTTCACTCGCCTCACCGCTTTTCACCAGTTCATCGACCATGTGACGGATCTGCACCATGCTGCGGTTGATCTCTTCGGTCACGGCGCTTTGCTGTTCGGCGGCGGTCGCGATCTGTGTGCTGAGGCTGTTGATATGGCTGACCGAACCCGCCATTTCGTCCAGTCCGGTGTTTACCCGCGAGGTTGCGTCGGCGGCGGATTGGCAGCTGACCTGAGTGTTTTCCATGGCGCTGACCGATGAGCTGACACCTTGGGTCAGGCGCGCCAGCATCTCATTGATTTCCGAGGTGCTCGCCTGGGTGCGGGCGGCCAGTGCGCGGACTTCATCGGCTACCACCGCGAAACCGCGTCCTTGTTCACCGGCCCGCGCCGCTTCGATGGCGGCGTTGAGCGCCAGCAGGTTGGTCTGACCGGCGATGGCGCCGATCACACCGAGAATCTCGGTGATGCGCTGAGCGTCCTGCTGCATGCTTTCGACTTTGCGCGTGGCGCTGGCCACTTCATCAATCAGAGCCGTTACGCTGTTGGACGCTTCACCCACCACTACCCGCGAGCGATCGGCGTTTTCGTTGGCGCGCTGAGTGAACGCTGCGGTTTCGGCGGCATTCTGCGCAACGCTTTCGGCGGTCGAACTCATTTCGGTGATCGCGGTGACGGTCTGATCGGTTTCCGAGGCGTGGCGTATCAGAATCTGACTGGTATGCGCGGAAGAGCGTTGCAGGTTGTCCAGGCCGGAGGCCATGGCCCCGGTGGCCTGGGTGACCTCGCCGATCATGTTCTGCAAGTAGGCAATGAAGGCATTGATCGAGTGACCGATGGCGCCAAGTTCATCTTCAGCACGAATAGTAATGCGTTTGGTCAGGTCGGCGTCGCCAGCGGACAGGGCGTCGATGTTGGCCTTGAGGGCTTTCATGCGCTGGATCAGCTTGCGGATGGCATAAACCTGCAAGAGCAACAGCACGATCACCATCGGTATCTGCAACAGGCTCAGGGTATTGAGGACATCGTCACGCTGAGCAGTGATCAAACGCGTCGGCAAGGCGGTGGCGAGGAACCATGGCGAGCCTTCGATGGGGCGCATGAAGAAGGTGCTGGCTTCGCCGTTGTTATCAAATTCGACTCGCTGCGCTTGATCCCGGCCCTGCAGGCCCGCTTTGACCTGACTGGCGAAAGGCAAGGTGCCGGCCAGTTCATCGATGTTCTTCAACACGATGGGCCCGCTGATGCGCGAGCTGTTGCTGATGATCTTGCCGTCGGCTTCGACGATCAGCATTTCTGCGCCGAGGTCTTTTTCCTTGCGCGCCACCAGCTCGTTGAAAAACCCGAGGGTCACATCGATTGTCGATACGCCCCAGGCGCTGCCGTTCTTTGCAATTGCCATGGCGCAGTTGGTGCGCGGTTCGGCACTTGCGTCATCTTTGTATGCCGCTGCCCAGGCACATTGGCCGCGGGGAGTTTGCATGCCGCCCTTGTACCATGCCTGGTCGTAATAATTGGGCGCTGCGTCGCTGTTCCAGAACGTGTTCACCGCCAGTTTGCCGGAGCCATCGCGATGCCAGAAGGTGCTGAACTTGTTGCGTCCGGCCTCACGTTTTTCCGGCAGCGGCCAGATACCGCCGCCAAAAACTTTCAACTCGCCGTATTGATCGACCAGGCCCGGCAGCACCCTGTCGATAGCCGCGCTGTCGAGCAATGGAATGGTCTGGGTGATGCTGCGCTGTTGTGCCTGAACCTTGTTCAGCTCGCCTTGAATCTGTTCGGCGACTTCGGCAATCCGGTTGAGTGCCACTTGCTCTTCGGTCTGGCGCAACTTGGGCGCGACCAATTGACTGATGCCTACCACTGTCAACACCGACAACAACAGGATGAACAGGACCAGAAACAGCGTGTAGCGAGCCTGGATGGTGCGGAATGCGGGCATGAATTCGGGTCCTTTTGTGTAGCGGCGTCATTGGCAGGGTGGGGCCGGTCATCTGGCTATCGGCTCGCCAGCGCCCAGCTTGAGGTGTACGTACACACGTTGCGTGTTCAGCGACGGGCGGTGAAAGACTTCTTTGTCATACCGGTCAGGAAACTGGTCAACATATACAAAAATCTGAATAACAAGAGACCAATATCAGGAAGAACCTGTAGTCCAATGACTTAAAAACTGCACTAATTGTACGGAAAGTGTAAACAGATCAAATATTCATGGCCTGGCTGAATACTTGCCCCGATACTTCCGCACCTGTCTTTTAAATTCATCCAGATTCAATAATCGCCTTACATGGAATTAGGCCATGACGATTGGATATACCGGTGCCTGGACCTCCAAAGCCGGATTGCTCGTGCAAGATACCGGCAGTAGCGCCAAGCCCGTTTCTCAAAGCGTTAAAGTCAAACAGATGCTGGCCTTGGTCGGCAACGATCCCAACGCCCTCGACACCGCGAAGATGGACAAACTGCAGGTTCACAAGCAAATAAAGGGCTTTGATCCGGAAAACGTGTCGGCCAGGTCACTGGGCAACTTGACTGCGTTTCTTAAAGCTCAAGGACTGATTAGCGATGTGACGGCTGTAACGCTGAGCAATGCAGGGGACAAGTTTGACCGTTTCGGCGTGCCGAAAGATTCAGAAGCACCGTTCAATGCGCTCGAATACTTTGCCACGCAACTGGACACTATTCAGAACAACAATTTGAAAGGCAACAAGTACGCCAACTACTTGATTCCCGAATACAAGAAGGCGATTTATGTTCTGCAGAACCTGGCCAACTATGGCAAGGGCAACGGCACCTCGGCCCCCACCGACAGGAATCTTTCCGCCAAAGCGTGAAGCCGGTGATTCTGATTCGGTGTGAAGTCGGAAATCGAAAGCGATGAGCGTCAGGGAAGCCAAATCGCTTCAGCGGCGTTAACATGAGCGCCGGCCAGCGGGCTCGACGGTGAAAACCGACGCGGCCGGGCAGGCAACAGACTACACACCGCAAACCCCCGCTTCAGGAAATGGCAATGACCCAGTCGCAACGTTTGAAGTACTCGATTCTGATTTCCCTGGTGGTACTGGCAATCATGTTTGGCCTGTCGTATCTGCAGAGCACCGGCGTGATCAGCGAGAAGCTGTTTCAGTACATCGCCATTGGCGTGGCGGTGATCGTGGTGGTGATCAATGGCGTGATGCGCCGCAAGGTCAAGCCCTGAACGACGCCTTCACCCGCGATCATTCACCATGCAGCACAGCGGCAGCTTGCGGATGCAGGCTGTAGCTTTTATCCGCGTTCAAAATGATCACGCCCTCACTGCACAAACGTTTCAAAACCTCACGCACACTGAGAAACGACAGTGGAATGTCGAGGTCCAGCAAATGACCGTGCACGCCTCGCACGCCCAGACTGCGATCGCTGGCGGCGGCACAGAGCAGGGCGTCGATGACTTTGAGACGGATCAGGCTGGTGCGCAGGCCAAAGCTCTTGAGCAGCACGCGAATCCGCTCGTTGCCGCGACGTTCATTGGTTTGAGTGAACAGGCTCGAGCCCATGGATGTGCCCACTGGCGCTTTGCTACCGTCCGTTGGCAGTTGCGAGTTGTACATGCAAAAACTCCTTTTCAGAGCCTGAACCGGAAAATGTAATGGCTGCTCTTATTGAATAAGACGTACGAGCGAGCCAAATCATGAAGACCCGGATGTAGAAAATTCGTCGCCATCACGTCGCAAAGCCGTAAAACCCCGCAAAAAGTGCGCTTCAGCGCGTTAAATTTTTATCGTCACAATCGTTTCTGAATAAGGCTCATTGCGTGTCGACGCGCAGGGTGTGACCTTAGATTTCGATCAGGAGCAAGCGTGATTATTTCCAGGCAATTAACGAGGCTGAGCCTTGCAGGTGTGATGCTGGGCCTGAGTCTTGCGGCCAGCGCACGCAGCCAGCCGGAGCAAGCGACAGCGGACATCCGGCGCACCACTTTCGGTGTGCCGCACATTCGCGCCGACAACGAGCGCGGTCTTGGCTACGGGATCGGCTATGCCTACGCGCAGGACAATCTGTGCCTGCTGGCCAATGAAATCACCACGGTCAATGGCGAGCGCTCTCGCTATTTCGGACCTGATCAGCGGACGGTCGAGGAACGCCCCAATCAGGCCAGTGACCTGTTTTTCACCTGGCTCAATACGCCTGATGCGGTCGATGCTTTCTGGAAGGCGCAGACTCGTGAGGTTCGCGACCTGGTTGACGGGTACGCGGCTGGCTACAACCGCGCATTGGCAGAACGCCGGGCTCAAGGTTTGCCGCAGCAATGCCAGGGCGAATGGGTTCGCGATATCACGGTGCAGGACATGGTCAAGCTGACCCGTCGTTTGCTGGTCGAAGGCGGAGTAGGGCAGTTCGCCGAAGCGCTCGCCGGTGCCACGCCGCCCGCCGCGGCAGAGGCGTCGAATCGTGATGCAACATCGTTTCAAGTAGCCGATTCGCGTTTGCAGCGCTTCGCCCTGGAACGCGGCAGCAATGCCGTCGCGGTGGGTAGCGAACGCTCGTTCAACGGTCGCGGCATGCTTCTGGCCAATCCGCATTTCCCGTGGGTCGGCGGCATGCGTTTTTATCAAATGCACCTGACCATTGCGGGCAAACTCGATGTAATGGGCGCCGCGCTGCCGGGTTTGCCGATGATCAACATCGGTTTTAACCAGCACCTGGCGTGGACCCACACCGTGGATTCGTCCAAGCATTTCACCTTGTACCGATTGCAGCTCGATCCCAAGGATCCGACCCGTTTCATGCTCGATGGCAAGTCCATGCCCATGACGCAGCAAACCGTGACGATCAAGGTCAAACAGGCGGACGGGCAGCTCAAGCCGGTATCCCGAGTGATCTACAGTTCGCCATTCGGGCCGGTGGTGCAATGGCCCGGAAAACTCGATTGGGACAAGCAGTTCGCCTACAGCCTGCGCGACGCCAATCTGGACAACGATCGCGTGCTTGAGCAGTGGTACGCCATGAATCGCGCCGCCAGCCTTGCCGAGCTGCAAACGTCGGTTCAGCAGATTCAGGGCATCCCCTGGGTCAATACTCTGGCTACCGACGATCAGGGCCAGACGCTGTACATGAACCTGTCGGTGGTGCCCAACGTCAGTGCCGCCAAACTGGCTGGCTGCAGCGATCCGCGTGGCGGGCTGCGCATAATCGTCCTCGACGGTTCCACTAGCGCCTGCGCCTGGGACAACGACCCCGCCGCGGCGCAATCCGGTATTTACGCGGCCGACAAATTGCCGCAAATGATCCGCCGGGATTTCGTTCAGCATTCCAACGATTCGGCGTGGATGACCAACCCGGCGCAACCGCTGACCGGTTTTTCGCCCTTGATCAGCCAGGAGGGTCAGCCCCTGGGGCTTCGTTCGAGGTTTGCGCTTGACCGCCTGGCAAGCCTGGACAAGACGGGCAAAGTTTCAGTGAAGGATCTGGAAAGGATGGTAATGGACGATCAGGTCTACCAGGCCGAACTGGTCATGCCCGATTTGCTCATGTTGTGCGCAAACTCAGGTTCCAATGCGTCAACCCTGGCGCCGTTGTGTGCCAGCCTGAAAGCCTGGGACCGCAGTGCAAATCTGGACAGCGGGCTGGGCCTGGTGCATTTCCAGAATGTGATGCACGCACTGGAGGACTTGCCTGATGCGTGGCGCGTCGCGTTCGATCCGAAAGATCCCCAGCACACACCGCGTGGCCTGGCGATAGATCGGCCAGAGGTGGCCAAGGCAATCCGCGATGCGATGCTGAGTTCCGTGGACATGCTCAAAACGGCGGGAGTCGATGCCGTGACGAAATGGGGCGATATCCAGGTGGTCAGCAGTGGTAGCCAGCAGACACCAATCCACGGCGGGCCGGGCACATTAGGGGTGTATAACGCCATCCAGAGCGTGCCGAGATCGGACGGCAAGCGCGAAGTTGTCAGTGGCACCAGCTATCTGCAGGTCGTGACCTTCGATGACAAAGGGCCGCAGGCGCGCGGGGTGCTGGCCATGTCGCTGTCCAGCGACCCGCAGTCGAAGCACGCCAGCGACCAGACGCAGGCGTTCTCCAAAAAACAGTTGAGCGTGTTGCCATTCACCGAACAGCAGATCACCGCAGACCCTCACTACCGGGTGTTGACGATCAGCGAGCAGGACGAAAAGGCCGCGAAGGTGGCCAGGCACTGAAATACGCGTTAGGGAAAAAGAAGGCCACACCCGGAGGGGTTGTGGCCTTCAGCTTTTTGGCGGTTGCTGCGGAATGGAATTGAGCACCGGATTGCCGTGCTTGTTTCGAGTGACATACACCGGCAGGACCTTGGGCAGGGAGCCCAGCAGGCTGTCCAGATCCTTGATGTTGTAGATGCCGCCGAGACGAATTGCCCCCGTCCCGCTGTCAGCCAGCATCACCGGCTTGCCCAGATACCGATTGATTAACGGCAAGGCTTCGGACAGCGCCAGATTGTCGAGCACCAGTTTGCCCTGACGCCAGGCAAGTGCGTTGTCGCCAGCGTCTGTCTGGCTGATGCGAGGCGTGTAGTCGCCGCGTTTATAGCGCGCCTGCATCGACGGGCTCAGACGCAGGCCATCGCCCGGCAGGTCATCGTTGCTGCTGACCAGTACCGAACCTTCGATGAGATTCACGCGAACCTGATCCTCGTACATCCACACATTGAACTGGGTGCCGGTCACCCGAATCCGGCCATCCGCAGCCTTGACAATGAACGGGTGGGTAGCGTCATGGCTGACCCTGAAAAATGCTTCGCCTTTTTCCAGGGTCAGCCGGCGCTGATCCTTGTAATTGCTGAACGTCAAGCGCGTACCCAGGTTCAGCTCGAGCTGACTGCCATCGCTGAGGGTCACCTGGCGCACCGCATTGGTTGCTTCGAAACGCTCCCAGGAATTGGGCAGCAGCCCGAAATTCCACCCGGTAAAGGCCGCCAATGGCAAGGCCACCGCGCAAATGACAACGGCGATGCCCAGGGTGCGCCAAGGCGTTGCCGGTTTGCTGCGAGTGGCTGGCGCAACTCCCTCCAGGCCGGGTAAATCCCCTGCAACGTCCCAGATCTCGAGCATGGCCTCGTACTCGATCGCATGCAGCGGGTCGGCGTTGAACCAGTGCTCGAATGCCAGCCGTTCCTGCGCAGTGCAGTCGCCCGCGTGCAGACGCATGCACCAGTGCGCTGCGGCATCGGTGATGGCGTCATGTTGGGCTTGCGAGGGAAGTGTGTCGGTCATTGACTCATCCTGATTTAGCGCATTCTAACCCTGAGACCAACGCCGGGAGAACAACCGTCATGGCAATTACCCATCAAATGCGCCGTTAATTTTCCTGTCATGGAGTGCTGACGTGCAGTTTGCGACCCAACTGAGTGATCAGCCAAGTGACACTGTCAGCATTGGCAAGCTGCACCGTCAGCCTGCTTAGCCCATCTTTCTTGAATTTCGTCCGGGCTCCCGCAAGGTTCTCTTCGCCTGTCAATCGCAGAACAATGTCTTTCGCTCGAGAGGTGTCGCCCTGCGCCGTATCGCCAAAATCCTCCCAGTTGCCAGTATCAGGGTCCTGCTGCATGAACAACTGCGTGTAGGGCGTCTTGATCGAAAGCGTAAGGTTCTGTACAGCGGCCAGCGCTGTCTTGAGTTGGTCGCCCTTTGCGGTGGACCCGTCAATCAGATCGACAAAAGGCCGGGAAGAGTCGATATAACAGATATCTTCGGTTGCGCTGACCAAGTGCGAAAGCTCGTGGAGCAGGGTCGCGGCTCGCGCATGGGTCCGGATCGGGAACGTAGTGTCTGTCAGGTATCGACGGTAATGATCGTACTTGGGCCTGAAGAATTTTTCAGCCAGGTAAATTTTGTTTTTTTCATCAGTGGGCACGGTGAAGGCGAATGTGTGCTCTGCATCGTCCAGAAGCCTGCCGACCACGAAGCGTTTGGATTTCGGATGTCTGAGTGTGGGCTCCAGCAAAGCGGCAAAGATCTCTCCGATGACTTTCTCAAGCTTCTGCGCGAAGGTGTCCGGTACCGCCTCCACGCCTGTGAAATCCATGATCAATTGATGCACCGCAGTGATGTTGCCGTCAGTGGCCTTGAGTAACTGCAAGTTGCGAAGGCTGTTCCATGCATAATTCGTTGCCAGGTCCAGCGCTTCATTGATCTGGCGCGCCTTGATCGGATACAGCAGCCGGATGGCTTCCATGCCGCGGGCTTCCACATTCATGTCCGCATAAACGACGACAGCGGTTTCCAGCCGTTTTCGCAGGCTGAAGCGGGCGGGCGAAGCTGCACGACTGAACAACCAGTCTTTTTTCAGGTTTTGCAGCACTTTGGGGCCTCGCACTTGGCCCCCGGCAATGCGCCACTGCTTACCGTGTTTCTGCACGGGGAACACTTTCCCGGCAATTGGCGCATACGTTTTTTTCGTGGCGTTGTCGGTGTACAGCCCCAGTACCGCGTCGTGTGTCAAAGCGCTGAGATCAATATCGGCTCTCGCCAGTTTCTGCAAGTGCGTGCGATCGGGGGCGGTGAGGTCAACGTCCGGCCAGGGCGCGGCAGTGGTTGCATCGGGCTCCGCCAGGTCGGCAGTCGAGACGTTCTCCGCCTGGCCTTCCATCGATTTTCGCAACATCACCAACTGCGCTATTGCACTGATGAATTCCTTGAAGGCTGCACCCCACTGGTGCATCTGCAAATCTTCCGCAGACTGTTTGACATCGCGGAAGCTACGCCAGACCGTGATGGGGTAGGCGAGTTTGCCCATGACAAAGGAGCTGGCCACGGCAATGTCTTCACCGAAAACATGTTTGATCGCTGCCCACTCATCCCGGGAATCGCTGTCCGCCTGGCAGCCCAGCAGCCGACCCAGCAAGGCAACGTTATCGTCGAGTAAATGTTTGAACAGTCCGCCCTTGATCGGGGAGGAGGCAAGGGACGCGGTTGGTTTGTTGGCCTCCGGTGCCCAGTGCGCCTTGCACAATGCGCGCTCGGCGGGGAGCAAACGGTTAAGCGTCCAGTCCTGCAGCGGCCCTTTGTTTTTCAGCGCGGCCAGCAACTGATTTTCGTCCTCGTATTCTTTCACGCTGTGCGTCGGGCTATAGGGCGCGATGAGAATCAGGCGTCCTGCGGCCGGTTGTTCGGGGCCAATCAGCCACATGCCCGGCACCGTGATCCTGGCAGCGCTTTTGATGCCGTCCAGCTCCAGTCGGCGGATGATTGCATTGGTGCCCGCCACAGCTTTGCGTGCCGTGGCGTCAGGCATGTCCATGATCTGGCAGATAAGGTCGAAACCCGCCGGGCTCAAGCGCTCCTGGAGCTTTTCGGCATGGGCGTAGAGCATCAGCTGCCAGGGCAACTGTGCAGCAAAACGATTCCTGCGATCGGTGACGCCCTTGTCTGTATCGGCGAACGCGGCGGTTAAGGCTTTTTGCTGATGTTCACCTGGTTTCAGATTTTTAATCAGGGTTTTGATGTAGCCCTCGTTCATCCCGTCGGGAATGTTACTGGCGTTCAGGGACTTGACGGTGAAGCGCGCCTGTTCCAGATCGTCCACGTGAGTCAGGGCGAACTGCGTCAGAGTTTGCTCGCTGGCGGCGGACATCAGACGCGGACTGATTTGCACCTTGTCCGGATCCAGGTCGAAGGTGTCAGTCTTGAGCTGTTTGTGCAGTTCCCGATGCGCCGTGCTTGCCAGCGTGTCTATCCCACTGAGGAAATCCTGGTCACTGCTGACGTTGTCGAGGTATTGCTGAGCCAGTTCTGCGTGCAATACCTGGTCTTCAATGGTCGCTTTGCCCAGCCATGCCGGCAGTTTCTCCGGCGTTGCCAGGTAATCGGCAATCCTGATGGCGCGGTGCAGTCCTGTTCGTGGCTGGCGCACTGCGACCAGTTCCAGCAGGTTCGTTTTCGTCTTTTCGGGCAGCGTGGTGGCCAACGCGTCGGTGACGCTGGCCGTGTTCAGATGAACGTTTGGCTTTTGCAGGTATTCAATAAAATGCTCATCGATCCGCTGTAGCGGTGCCAGGACACAGGTCTTGAGGGCCGATCGCTGACTGGGTGCAAGGTTTTCCAGGAGGAAGGTGCGAAGGTCTTCGTCTTCGAGGCGGCGACCCAGCTCGTCCAGCAACGGCTGCACGCCCGAAAAAGTTTCAAAGCCTTGCGCCGGTGTCCACAGCACCGCCTTGCCAGAATGTCTGACGTCCAGCCCGCCTCGTTCGGTGACGACAAAACAGCTGGCAAGCTGAAGCGCGTCGCCGGATGACTCGGGCTTGAGCGCAAGGGCGTAGACGTCGGGGAAAAAGCCGTTCAATGCAGGTCGTTGCGAACGGATCGGACTGTCGAGCAGCGTTTTGATGATCGCCTGTTCCGGGGCGTCCAGCGTGCGGTCAATGCCGCGCAACTTGCGTTCACTGCGCAGTGCCGCCGTCATCACGTGTGTGACATCCGCCTGCAGAGCAGGCAGCAATGGATTGATCAAAAGCTCAACCTCGGCCACCGTCCTGGCAGTGGGCGCAATGGCAGAGCGTTCTCGCAGACGTTTCTCCAGCGCCTGTTCAAGGGTGGTCAGCAGTGTCAGCTGCTCTTTGGCTGACTCGGCACGGACGGTCGCTGGTCGCGAACTCCAGCGTTGGTCGACGCGTGTGCTCCAGCGCCCACTGGCTTCGGTGGTGAGCAGCCGGTCATCAATCAGGCCGCGTACATCCAGCGCACTGTCGCACAGGGCGCCGGGGTCGAGCGCGCCGCCGCTTTCGCGAAACCGGTTCAGCGCATAGTTCAGGTTGTCGCGCTGCTTGCCGAGGATGTCGGCCATCAGTTGTTCAAAAACTGCGCCGTGGACAGGAACACCTTTTATCTCGCGCTCATCCGCCGGCAATGCGAGGAAGGTGCCACGCTCTTCCAGCGACATGTAATTAAGCAGCGTGTCTTCATGACCCTGGCTTTTCATCATGTCCAGAACGACTGTTTTTACTGCTGCGAGGTGATCGGTCGCTTCGAGTCCCCTGGACTGGGTGTAGAGGAAACCGAGTATGCCTTCGCCTCCGAACTTCAAGGTCGAGGCCAGCTCCACGTAATGTTTGAGGGGGGCCGTCACCCGCACTTTTTCAATACTGAGCAGGGGATCCACTACGAACGGATCGCCGACACTTCGAAGGCGCAGGTACTCATCGGCGCTGAGGACGCGTGATTGCCGCAGCAGCAGGATTCTTGCGTAGTAGGCGTCGCGAATGCTCTCGCTGAAAAAATCCAGACGTGATTTACCGGCACTCATCGGCGAGTTCCAGAATGTCTCGATCAAGCTTTGCACGTGCGGTGTAAAGCTTTGCGCAATTTCCTTGACTGCGCTTTCCCACGCTTGATTATCGGCGTCGGTGCTCGTGCGATGTCGGGGGTTGGTGAATACCCTGGTAATGCCCGGCGGCCACTGATTGTTCAAGTAGAAATACAACAGTGCATCGCTTAGCGAGAGGGATGAATGGGTGTGCAAGTCGTCACTGCCGGCAATGGCAGAATGAGTGTTGAGGTAGGTGGTTAACCGGGTCAACCGCTGGTCCAGTCCGGGGAATGGCTTGAGTAGTGCATTCTTCAGGGATTCGTCCAGCATCGCGTGCAGGGTGGGCGTTTGCAGCAACGCGTTGCTCATCAACTGAAGATTGTCGCGCTGGTTGATTTCAAGGAGTGCCTCCTGGTCCTCGAAAACCGCACCTTCAATCGCTTCGGCAGTAATGTCTGCCACTGCGTCTTCCGTCCAGGCGCTGCGCTGCTGGACAGAAAGAAAGCGCAACAACTCGCGCTTGCCTTCATCCAGCGCCAGCCATTCCTTAAGTTTGCTTTTGAGGTCGTGCATGTCCGCGAACTTGATCAGGCCTTTCCAGGGCGTGTAGAGCGTCACTTCCGTGCCGCCGGGACGACTCAAGGCAAATGCGCCTGCCAATGGCGTGTTCGCGGTGCCGGGTCGCGTCAGCACAAGTCGGTTCGCCATCATGGGCGCTTTGTGCGCGGTACGCGCTGCCTGCGTGGCCAGGTACACATTTTGCAGCCACTTGAGATCGTCGAGACTCAAGCGCAGGGCTTTTTCACGATCGCCGGGTTGCTTGGCCTGGGATGCGGTTTCTGCCTCGTCAAAAAAATAGGGCAATGAAGATGTCGTCATGGGTGTGCTCCTCGGAGTTTGCGATCGACGCTGAGCGCAAAAGCGATAAATCGAGGCAGCAAGTTAGAGCGAGGCTGATGGGAGAGTGCGGTACATATTGCTGGGGGCAACTGTGTTGCCGTGACTTGACAGCATACGGGTGGAGCAGCGCTTAATCAGTCCTGGTCCCGGGATGCCTCGCCTCCATGACCTGCCCTGTCGCCCGTACTCGATAATAAAACTGGAGCTTCAGATGACCGTAACGCCCGAAGCAGCCTTGAGTGCACCCCTGCAAACACTTGAATTCGACGCGCTCGTGGTATTGCTGGAACAGATTTTTTTACGCCACGGCACCTCCGCCAATGTCGCCAGGACGCTCGCCCTCAATTGCGCCGGTGCCGAAAGGGATGGCGCTCATAGCCATGGCGTATTTCGCATCCCCGGCTATGTGTCGACTTTGAAAAGCGGCTGGGTAGACGGACAGGCCGTACCGGTGGTGGAAGACGTCGCCTCCGGGTTTGTCCGGGTAGATGCCGGCAATGGTTTCGCTCAGCCAGCTCTCGCGGCGGCTCGCTCGTTACTGGTAGAAAAAGCACGCAGCGCCGGGATCGCGGTGTTGGCGATTCGTAACTCTCATCACTTCGCCGCGCTGTGGCCGGATGTCGAACCGTTTGCCTACGACGGTCTGGTAGCGTTGAGCGTGGTCAACAGCATGACCTGCGTGGTGCCGCATGGGGCTGACCGGCCGTTGTTCGGTACCAACCCGATTGCCTTCGCCGCACCGCGTGCCGATGGTGAGCCGATTGTGTTCGACCTGGCGACCAGTGCGATTGCTCACGGCGACGTGCAGATCGCTGCGCGCAACGGTGAACGTTTGCCTGAAGGCATGGGCGTTAACAGCCTGGGCCAGCCGACGCAGGATCCGAAAGCGATTCTCGAGGGTGGTGCATTGCTGCCGTTCGGCGGGCATAAGGGCTCGGCGCTCTCGATGATGGTGGAGCTGTTGGCTGCGGCACTGACGGGGGGCAATTTCTCGTTCGAGTTTAACTGGTCGGATCACCCGGGTGCGAAGACACCATGGACCGGTCAGTTACTGATTGTGATTGATCCGGGCAAGGCAGCGGGGCAAGGCTTTGCAGAGCGTAGCCAGGAACTGGTGCGGCAGATGCATGGGGTAGGGCTGAAGCGCTTGCCGGGCGATCGGCGTCATTCTCAACGGGCGAAATCCGCGCAGGATGGGATCAGACTGGACAAGGCAACGCTGGAGAACTTGCGGGTACTGGCGGGGCTTGAAGCGTAGGTTCGGTGCTGGTTAACCGACGAGAGCTCACTCTCGTCGGTCGTTACTCAATGACTTGCGTTTAGCGGCGACCGAGCAGCAGTCCGACCACCAGGCCAAAACCGGCAGAAATCGCCACGGTTTGCCATGGATGCCCACCAATGTAGGTTTCTGTGGCCTGCACTGCCGGCATTGTACGGTCGCGCACGTTGCCGACCGAATCCCGCGCCTGCTGGAGCTTCTGGGCGATCTGACCACGCAGGGTTTCCGCTTCTTCGCCTACCAGCGAAGCGCTGCTCTTAAGCAGCTTTTCCGATTCCTCGATCAGCGCCTGAAGTTCGCTGAAAGCCTGATCCTTGATCTGTTCTTCGGCGGTTTGTTCGGCAGTTTTCCGAGCCATTGAGGTTTCTCCTTGCATTAAATGAGCAGTGAACAATGGAGTCCCCCGATGCCTGAAAAGTTGCACGGGGTGAACGTATTCGGCTGACCCTGGAACAAATCCGGCGCCGGACATTTCCCCCTACGGTGTAAGATGTCACCTATTTACGCAGCAGGAGAACATCCATGAGCTTTAACCTGGCCGACAAATCCCATGCTGAACGTGCGGCCCTCGAAGATGAAAAATCCCGCCTGTTCGATTTGTGGCAAAGCAACCTGGGCAAAGCCAAAGGCGAGGCCGCACGGTTGTTCGCCGAGCGTGCCAAGCGCAAGGGTAAATGGTCCGAGTGGGTCCGGTCCGAGCTCGACGGGATGTCGCCGCCAGAGTTCGCCAACATGGTGCGCAGTGAAGTCAATCGGCTGATGGCGGCGAAATGATTTCAGCGGTTCGGCCATTTGGCGGGCCGGACGGGGGCGTACTTTGGCGTACGCCCCGGTTTTTTGAGGGGCCCTGGCAGGGCTATCCCAAGTAGCGTGCGACGACCGCCCGGCATTTGCCGTCCATTGAGTAACCACCGACGATTAATTTGCCATCGTCCTGCACCACCAACGACGTGGCGCAATCCAGGCTGCGTCCCAAGCGGGTGCGAACCCAGCCTGCGCCGTGACCGAAGCGATCATCAAGCTGACCATCAGGCCGATAACGGGCGAGAATAAAGTCAGCTTCAACACCGCCCATCGTAGCGCCCGCGCACACCACACTGCCATCCGCCTGCGTCTGCGCGGCAGTCCAATGACAACCGTACTCGCCGATCTCCAGCAATTGTGCGTGGCCTGCGTTGCAATGTTGGTCCGGACGACCGTTGCTGTGAATCTTCAACGCGATGCAATGCATCGGGTCGCGGCTGCTGCCAAAGCACAACACATCGGCGTCGGTTAGTTGGACTAGCTGACAGACCTGAACGCTGCGCTCTTTGGCATTGACGCTCATAAACCCGTCGACGGCGAAACACTCGTCCAGCCGACCATCGGGAAGATAGCGCGCAAGCAAGCCTTGTTCAGGGAAATTCATCGACCCGCCGACCATAATTCGGCCATCGCGCTGCACCAGAAGACTGCCGAGCCTGGAATTCATCAGCAGATGCCGAACTACAACAAAGCCACGGCCATTGAAGGATTCGTCGAGCGATCCGTCGCTGTTGAGGCGAATCAGCATCGCAGCCTGGTCCGCCATCTCGAAGTGATGATTGGCCACCAGCACAATTCGGCCGTCGTCCTGCACAGCGATTGCGCAAGCCTCGACGTCGGGAACACCGGCCGGCAGCCACGTATTGCGGACGCCCAGAGAAAGATTGCCCGGTAGACGCACGACACAGCGACCGTTGTCGCCAAACCCTCGTACGGCATTGCCATCCTCATCGAAGAGCGCGAGCGCGGGCAGGGTGCAATGAGCGTTTTCGTAATGCAGGCCTGCGACCAGGATATTGCCATCAGGCAGGACAAGAACCTCTTCGGCCATGGCCTCAAAACCATGCTGGAACTGGCTGACCACGCTGCCTTGATAAGCGAACATCAGGTCGGCCGAACCATCTGCGAGCAGTCGCGCCAGACCAAAACGGCTACCGCCCGGGGTGCCGACCTTGGCCGCGACCAACAATCGGCCTTGCCCGTCGACAGCAACGCCGTTGGTCATGCTTGAAACGCTGCCCGGGAAGTAGACGTGGGTCTTGCCAGCGGCAGCGAAAGTCTTGTCGAGTGTTCCAGCGTCATCAAGCCGCGGAGCCAGCGAGGAGAGGTTCTGGACGGACATGCACGCATCTCCTTGCGAGTCGTCTCTAGCCAAAATTGGCAGGCGACCTGGATGGGATAGGTATTCAACCGCTGAACACCCCGGTGCACAACTGTCAGAAGAACCAGATGAAGGGTCGTTGTGTGCCAGAACACTGGCCTTTCGACTCACTTCAAAGCCTGACAAGTAACCGCACTTCCATTCGCGCGTTTTAAAAACTCTCCGGACAAAGCTGCATTGCCAGAAAAGCGCGGATTACTGTGCAGTAATCCGCGCCGATATCAGTGTGGCATCGACCACGATTGCAGCGCATAACCTTCACGGCTCAGTTCTTCACGAGCTTGTTCCAGTAGATGCTCAAGTTGTGCTGGATCGGTGTAGGCGCTGCTGGGTATTTGCTTGCTCCCGATGCGGGTATTAGTGCGGTCAATAACGGTCAGGTTGAGCTCACCGTTACCATCCTGCAGGGCCCAGGCCACACATTGGAAAGGTTTAAAAGCGCGGTCGGCGATCAAAAGAGCTTCGTTGATACGGAGCGGGGCGGTCATGGGATTCTCTCTTTATGCCCAGTCAGGTGATGTGCCGTCGGTTGGGCTGACCGTGCGGCTGGTTACTTGTACTGATGTCCGTACCCCAGCTTCGGGTCACACTTGAACCAAACAAATTTCAACTTTCTTTCGTTTGATCATTGCTTGCCCAGATAACGAAAGAATAATAAAAGGGGCAACTTTGTTAGGGAGCTAACAACGTGTTCAGCTTA
Organism: Pseudomonas fluorescens; assembly: GCF_902497625.1. Classification (GTDB taxonomy): domain Bacteria; phylum Pseudomonadota; class Gammaproteobacteria; order Pseudomonadales; family Pseudomonadaceae; genus Aquipseudomonas; species Aquipseudomonas fluorescens_BQ. The sequence continues at coordinate 81,477 of NZ_CABVGX010000023.1, forward strand.
TAACTGCTTTTTCAGTGTTCTTATAGTCAATCGGTACAAGGCGCCGTCAATTTCTTGCTAATGTTACAGCCAGGCCCGCCAAACGACTGTTTTTAATAATATTTCCCATATTTTGGCGCCAAGGAACAGTCATGACCGAAGCGCCTGCTCTACGACGATTGTTAGTGGTGGACCCCTGTGATGATTGCCATCGTCTTCTCCCAGGCTTGCGCTCAGTCGGATGGGACGTCGATAGCTGCACCCTCGACGATGCTGTCGACCGCGCTTGCGATGTCGGGCTGCTGCGCCTGCAACCTTTTCATCTGGAACGCCCGGATGCCGTCAAGGAGCTGATCAGCCGCAGTGGCACGGAATGGATCGCCGTGCTTAATCAGGAAGTTCTGCGACTACAGAATGTCGGTGATTTTGTCTGTGAATGGTTTTTTGATTTTCATACCTTGCCGTTCGACGTGTCGCGGGTTCAGGTAACCCTGGGCCGTGCCTTCGGCATGGCACGCCTGCGCGGGCAAGGCACGGTCCACATCAATCAGCCCGAGCACGAACTGCTGGGCGACAGCAAACCGATTCGCGAACTGCGCAAGCTGCTGAGCAAACTGGCGCCGACCGAGTCCCCGGTATTGATCCGTGGCGAAAGCGGCACCGGCAAGGAGCTGGTCGCGCGTACGTTGCACCGGCAATCGCAACGGCACAGCAAACCCTTCGTTGCGATCAATTGCGGCGCCATCCCCGAGCACTTGATCCAGTCCGAATTGTTTGGCCACGAGAAGGGCGCTTTCACCGGTGCGCATCAACGCAAGGTCGGGCGCATCGAAGCGGCCAACGGCGGCACGTTGTTTCTCGATGAGATCGGTGACTTGCCTCTGGAACTGCAAGCGAATCTGCTGCGTTTCCTGCAGGAAAAACACATCGAGCGTGTAGGCGGCAGTCAGCCGATTCCGGTGGATGTGCGGGTTTTGGCGGCGACAAACGTCGACCTCGAAGCGGCCATCGAAAAGAAGCGCTTTCGCGAAGATCTGTATTACCGCCTCAATGTGCTGCAGGTTGTCACCGCACCGTTGCGTGAGCGGCATGGCGACCTGGCGATGCTGGCCAACCACTTTTCACACTTCTACAGCCATGAAACCGGACGTCGGCCACGCAGTTTCAGCGAAGACGCGCTGATCGCCATGGGCAAACACGACTGGCCGGGCAACGTTCGCGAACTGGCCAACCGCGTGCGCCGTGGTTTGGTGCTTGCAGAAGGACGGCAGATCGAAGCACGCGACCTTGGTTTGATCAGTCAGCACGCCATCGCTGCGCCGATGGGCACCCTTGAGGATTACAAGACCCGCGCCGAACGCCAGGCGTTGTGCGATGTGTTGAATCGTCACAGCGACAACCTCAGCGTCGCTGCCCGCGTGCTGGGCGTGTCGCGGCCTACGTTTTACCGCTTGCTGCACAAGCACCAGATCCGCTAGGGCGGGTGAAACGAAAAGGCCCGCTGCGATGAGGATCGCAGCGGGCCTTTTCCATGTCGGTCAGAAGTAGTACGGGAATTTCAGGCTGAAGGTGAAGTCCGGGGCGTCATCGGTCAGGCCGATCGACAGGTTGGGCACGATGGTCAGGTTGTCGCTCGCGGCGACCGTCATGCCGATGTTGAAGTAGCCGGCGTTGGCGTCGCTGGAGGTGACTGATTGCCAGTCGCCGCCATCTTCCTTGATCTTGCTTTTGCGTTGCACCAGATCGGACACCGAGAACGACATACTCATCTTCTCGTTCAGCGCAAACGCGACGCCGGCGCCGATCTGGAAGCTGTCCCCGATGCGTACTTTGCCCGGGGTTTTCTGGTTGACCGTGGAGCTGATGTCGTCGAAGGATTCTTCGAGGTTGTGCGTATAAGACAGGCTGCCGAACAGCACCGCCGGGTCGAACGTCTTGACCAGCGAGATACCGGGGCTGATCGACCAGACGCCATTCCCGGTGGGCAAGGTATCGGGGACGAACAGGTTGGTATTGGCATCGGTCTGGCGCAGCTTGATGCCGAACGGGTCCTTGCCGGTTGGCGCCTTGACCCGCAGAGTAAGCACGGCATCCGGTGAACTGACCGATTCGTCCATGAACTTGTAGGCAATGCCGAAGTTGACGTCGCCGATGTCCGGATCGCGGGTGACACTGTCTTCCGTGGTGACGCCGGCAGAGCCTTGGTTACCGCCGCCGGACTGATAGGTCGATTCGCGGTAGAGCACCGGCACGTTGAGGTCGAACTGCCAGCGATTGTCGAAGTTGTAACGACCGGTAAGGTCCAGCGTCCAGGTGTCGGCCTTGATCCGGTCGAGATTAATGTTGCCGAGGAATATCGAGTCCAGCGCGAGAAAGCCGTTGAGGATCAACTGACGTGTGTCGTATCGCGAATAGGTGATCCCGGTTTCGACGCTGAACTTGCCGCCACCGAAAAATCCGCTGGCCTCGTCATACAGGTTGGAAACGCTTTGTGCCGGTTGCGAGTCGTCCGCCAGCGATTGTCCGTAAGAACTGCCGCCGCCGGCCGCACCGCCCGATGCCGCTGCGGCGCCAGTACCGGTGGCGACGCGATTGCCTTTCATGTCCGATGGCGATTTGGCCAAACGCTTGGGTTGTGGGGTTGCCGGTTGATCTTCGACTTGACGAACCCGTTGTTCCAGTACCGCCAGGGCTTTTTGTTGTACTTCGTATCGTTGCTTCAGCTCCAGCAGCTCCTGCTTGAGCGCCTCAATGTCCGCATCGGGTGCTGCTTGCAGCAAAGCCGCCGGGAACAGGGTGCTCAAACAGACGACTGCGCGCAGTGATACTGATCGATACATGAAATAAGCCGTCCCTTTTAGCCTAATGATCGAGAGTCAGCGTAGTTCAATATCCCACACTGCGTAGTGCGGTCAGTTGGGACAGATTGCAGTCCAACGCACCGGCACTCGGTCCATTATTGTTAAGTACAACATTGAGTTGCGTGAGGTTGCTGACGAGGTTGCTGTTGCCTAGCAGACGCGTGTTTTGCAGCAGTCCGCCGGCGGCTACCTGCTGTAGCGCAGTGCCCTGATTGTTGTTTGCGGCGATCGCCATCTGCACGCCGCCGCCGGATGACGACACGGCAATGCTGCCGGCAGAGTTGCTGCCAGTGATGGTCTGCCCGCTCGCCAATACCTGGCCTTGCGGCACTGCGGTAACCGGCGGCGCCACGGCGCTTTCGCTGACGTCGATGGAAACATTGTTGGCGGCGGTGTTGCCATCCCCTGCGGCGCGCACACTTTGCGTAATGCCTTGCGCCGTCGCGAGCCCCGCGCCGCCGACAATGGTGCCGGTGCCCTGACTCGGCACGGCGGCGTTGCTGTTGGCTTGACTGTTGCCGGACTGAGTGTAAGTCGAGACGTAGAATTGCGGTTTGACCGTGGCGGCCTGGATCTGCATCGAACCGCTGGCCCCGATCATGTCGCCGCTGGCATTGCGCCAGGTGGTACTCATCACCACACCAAAGCTGATGATCCGCCCCGGCATGACATATCGACCGCGCAGCTCGGCGAGCTCCTGGTCCTTGATTTCGACAGGTTTGAATCCGTTGGCATAACCTGACGCGCTCGCCGCCAGGCAGGCGGCGGCCAGCCAGTATGAGGTTTTCATTTGCTGCTCCCGGGGGCATCCTGCCCCACAAACCATCCTGGCGATTAAAAGAAGTCGCTCTGTATGAATCCGAAATCCATCAATTCAGCATCTTTGACCGGGTTGAAGCCATCGAGCTTGTTCTTCGCCGTGAGCGGTTCCGGTGGGCTGCGTAACGCATTGGTTTTGTCATAACCGGGCCCGACGATAGCGAAGACAATGCCGTTCCAGCCTTTCACAAAGTCATCGTGGGAGTAGCGTTTGTGCCCCAGCACCGGGTCGCCGATGTAGACCCAGTTCTTGTCGGAGCGCTGCAACACCACGAAATGCTTGTAGCCGCGAATGTCCATCAGCACCACCACCGGAATCGTCACCGCGTCGAGCTTTTCCGGCGGGATCTTGTAGCCCCGGGCGCGCATGCCGATGCTTTCTATGTAGCGCTTCATGTCCAGCATGGAGAAACCTTGCGTACGGACAAGGTCATGGTCAGCATTGACCAGCATGCCTTTGATGATGTGCTCCTCATCGACGTCGAGCCAGTAAGCTTGGCGTAACACCGTTGCCAGTGCAGCAGCGCCGCAACTGAAATCGGTTTTCTGTTCGACGATGTCGCTGAACTTGCGCTCACGCAGACTCTGTACTTCCTTGTAGACAAGCATGCCGCCGGGCAAGGCCGCGACGGGCATCTGTCCAGCCTGTGTCAGACCAGACAGGCAGAGCAGGGCGAGGAAGGCAGTCTTTCGCATGGTCAATACGCCTTGACGTGCTGTGGAAAAGCCCCGTCGCCGGGGCTTTGATTGCGATCGCGATTACAGGCAGGCTCTGCAGCCGGCAGCGATGGATAGCGAGTTGCTTTGCTGGTTGCCCACACCCGACGATACGTTGGCGCCGCCGTTGCCGGAGAAGCTGTTCATCGAGTTGGTCATGGTGGACACATTGGTCACAGGGTTTTTCCAGCCGTTGGGTGTCATCACTTGTTGAGTGGTCACACCTGCCAGGCCGAATACGCCGACCGCCACGAAGTCCGACGTGGTGTCGCCGTTGCCACCGCCGTGGCCGCCCCTATTGCCCCAACCGCCGTTGTTGTTGCCTTCGGTGGTGGCAGTGCCTGCAGCGACAAATCCGCCTGCGCCGCTGAAAGTGCCGGTCATGGTTTCCGTGGTGTAGGCCTGGTCGGCATTGTTGGTGACCGTCAAGCCAGAGGAGCTTTGGTTGGCCGAGGCAGCCGCCTGAGCGACGCGCCCGCCGGATACGGCGATGGCCAGGTTGTTTTTCTGTTGGTTGAAGTTGCCGGACGTCACGTTGATGCCGATGTTGCCGGAACCATTGTTGCCTGCGTTGTTGAGTGAAGAAGCATTGGTATTGGAGTAGTTGGCGACGGTGTTGCCGGTATTGTTCTGAGTAGCGCTGGACGCGGCGATGGCGTTGCCGAAAATAAAGGCTTCATCGGCGGTGGCCAGTGCAGCGGCGTTGTCTTGCTGGTTGCCATCGCCGGCTGCAACGTTCGCGCCCATGTTGCCGTTGGAGTTGTTCAGCGAACTGTCGATGGCGGCGCCATTCTGCGTGCCCTGATTGAGCACAGCATTGCCCGAGTTGTTCTGAACATCCATGACGGTGGCCCCGGCACCGGCAGAGATGGACAGAATCTGATCAAGGGTTGGGCCCTGTGGACCGTTGTTGCCATGACCGTTGCCGTGGCCATTGCCATGACCGTTGCCACGGTCGGCGGCTTGTGCTGCGATTGCCATCACTGCTGCGAGAGCGAAAACCAGTGGTTTCAAGGCCGTTGTAGGTTTCATGGTGTCTCTCCGTGCTTATTAGTCGGTTAAGTGTTGATACGTTCCAATCGCACTGCGTACGGGTCAGTCAGCGACCCGGATGCTCAGGGTGTTAGCCATGCGGTTCCCCACCCCGGCACTCTGGTTCACCTGAATCACGCCCCGGCTGCCGGTGAAGGCCTGGTCGCTGGTGACGACCTGGCGACTGCCGATTGGGGTGCCAGTTGCTCCCGAGCCTGGTAAAAACGCCACGTTCTGTTGAGAAAGGGCGCTGTCGTCAACGCTTTGCGGGCCGGCACTGATGTCGATCCGCACAACGTTGGCCATCTGGTTGTTGGCCCCGGCGCTCTGGTTGACGCCCAGCACACCGTTGCCATTGCTGAATGCTCTGCCGCCGATAGTGCTCGTCGCGTTGATCGACGGGTCGGCGGGCGTGGTGATGCGTTGATTTATGCGTGTGGTCGCGCCGGCGTCGGTGCCGATGGAGATGGCCCGCACATTGGTTTGTTGCTGTTGGTCGCCGGCCGCCTGATTGACGTTGAAGTTACCTTTGTATTGCATGCCGGAGTCTCGTAGTTGGGCGGAGCTGATCGCGCTGACGCTCGACTCGGCCATGGCGCTGGCGGTGACGAAAAGGGCAATGAATAGCAGCAAGCGATTCATCTCATTGGCCTCCTGCCAGTCTGCTCAGTGGCGCGAGGCCGGAGCTCATGGCGCGATTGACCGTGCCGGAAATCGCGCCGCCGCTGCCGCCCTGGTGTCCGGCGCTCATGCCTGGCATTCCGTTGGGATTGGTGACGACGTTGAGGCCCTGCATGCCGCCCATGGTCGGGTTGGCATTGCCACGAAACGCAGTGCCGCTGGCGACGCTGGCGAAATCGCCATCGCTCAGTTCGTTGTTGACGCGCTCCGAAGGGTTGGCGTTGACGGTGGTGGGGTAGGGGTCTTTGCCACCATCGCGGCCAAAGTGGTGCGGCTGAACATCGCGATCAAGGACGATGACACCGTTGCCTTGCGCCTGAGCCGGCAGACTCAGCACCGCGCCGGCAGCACATCCAATCAGCAGTGATATACCTTTTTTGAAGATCCCCACGGCGGCAATTCCTTCTCTGTGCGCTGGCTCGGGTCAGCGTTGAGACGGAGTCAGCGAAAGCTGTGCCCGATTTGCAATTGCGCGTGATTTCAATAGGTTGGCGTCGAATGGAAGGGAGGCCGGTCAGGACTGTTTCATCCATGAGACGGGCGACAATGCCTGCGAGCCCACGCCAGCATCGTATCGCTCTGGAATGGGGCTTTGCAGTGGTCTGTATCGCCTGTGTGACAGTCGGCAGGGGAACGGCACGGGAGCGTTGAAACGGCCTGTCCAGAGGGGGAGAAGTGTTTCAGGGACGGACACATTTGCCCCGATCCCGGGGAAATCGCCAGGGCAAATCCCCACATGCCGGGTTACAGGCCTAGCAGTTGGGCAACGGCTGCCAATGCCATGCGCCTGCGTTCAGCCCAATCGCCGCGTAATACCTGGACAGGTTGTTGGTGGCCCAACAGCCAGGCCAGGGTCTGTTCGAAAAATGCCTGACGTACGCTGAGCTCAGGTTGGCAGCGCTGACCGTCGTCAGTCCATTCGACCTGTTCGGGAGACAGCAGCAGGTGCAGATCGTATTGGCGCGAGAGCAGGGCCGGTTCGATCCACGCCGGACAGTCGCCAAACAGGGTCTGGCTCCAGAGGATATTGCTGAGCAGGTGCGTATCAAGGATAAGCAAAGGCGGCTGCAGTGCTCGAGCGGCGTCTTCCCATTGCAATTGCCCGCGAGCGATGGTGGGTATATCTGCCAGCGTCGTGTCTCGCGGATTTTGCTCGATGAACCATCGCACGTATTCATCGACCAACAGGCCGCCGAACTGCGCCTGCAATTGCGCGGCCAGCCAGCTTTTGCCGCTGGATTCGGGCCCGGTGAGTACCAGTACTTTCATGTGCGCAAGGCCAGATCGGCCCGCCATTCGCGCCAGCCCTGCACTGCCAGCAGTGTAAACAGCCCGTACAGTGCCGCCGTCAGGTACAGGCCTTTATAGATGAACAGGCCGACGAAAATCACATCGACGACAATCCACAGTGGCCAGCACTGCACGCGTTTTTGGGCCATCCATAGTTGCGCCACCAGGCTGAAACCGGTCAGCGCGGCATCCAGCCACGGCTGCGCTGCGTCCGTCCAGTGGGCCATCGCGGCGCCGAGCAGCAAGCTGCCGACGGCCCCGATGGCCAGGCTGAACACCACGGCTTGCTGACCAAGACGACTGACCTGCCGACCTTGATGCGCGTCGCCCGAGCGGGTCCACTGCCACCAGCCGTAGACCTGCAACGCGGCGTAGATCACTTGCAGCAACATGTCCGAATAGAGTTTTACTTCGAAAAAAATCCAGCTGTAGAGCAGCACCATGACCAGCCCGATGGGCCAGCACCAAGGATTCTGTTTGACCGTCAGCCAGACGGCAATCACGCCGAGGGCGGCGGCAAACAGTTCGAGGCCGGACATGGAGTTTCCTTGGGGAAGTCGCAAAGGGTGGCGATTGTAACGGCAGGCGCAGGCAAAGGAGAACCTCCAAAGCCAACCCGATCCCTTAGCAGCTGCCGAGCTTGCGAGGCCAACGCGATGCTGTAGCAGCTGCCGAGCTTGCGAGGCCAACGCGATGCTGTAGCAGCTGCCGAGCTTGCGAGGCCAACGCGATGCTGTAGCAGCTGCCGAGCTTGCAAGACCGACGCGATGCTGTAGCAGCTGCCGAGCTTGCGAGGCTGCGTCCGGCTGCGTAGCAGTCGTAAAATCAGCCAGTGCGGTGCATCAGGAAAGCCGCGTATTGCGGGGTTACGATTGCTGCGCCCGATCGCGGCCCGAGCCGAACGCAGCCTCGCAGGCTCGGCAGCTGCTACAAAAGCAACGCAGCCTCGCAGGCTCGGCAGCTGCTACAAAAGCGACGCAGCCTCGCAGGCTCGGCAGCTGCTACAAAAAGGACAAGGAGAACATCCAAAGCCAACCCGATCCATAGCAGCTGCCGAGCTTGCAAGACCGACGCGATGCTGTAGCAGCTGTCGAGCTTGCGAGGCTGCGTCCGGCCGCGTAGCAGTCGTAAAATCAGCCAGTGCGGTGCATCAGGAAAGCCGTGTATTGCGGGGTTACGATTGCTGCGCCCGATCGCGGCCCGAGCCGAACGCAGCCTCGCAGGCTCGGCAGCTGCTACAAAAGCAACGCAGCCTCGCAGGCTCGGCAGCTGGTACAAAGGCGACGCAGCCTCGCAGGCTCGGCAGCTGCTACGAAAGGGACAAGGACAACCTCCAAAGCCAACCCGATCCATAGCAGCTGCCGGGCTTGCAAGACCGACGCGATGCTGTAGCAGCTGTCGAGCTTGCGAGGCTGCGTCCGGCTGCGTAGCAGTCGTAAAATCAGCCAGTGCGGTGCATCAGGAACGCCGCGTATTGCGGGGTTACGATTGCTGCGCCCGATCGCGGCCCGAGCCGAACGCAGCCTCGCAGGCTCGGCAGCTGCTACGAAAGCGACGCAGCCTCGCAGGCTCGGCAGCTGCTACGAAAGGGACAAGGAGAACCTCCAAAGCCAACCCGACCCATAGCAGCTGCCGAGCTTGCAAGACCGACGCGATGCTGTAGCAGCTGTCGAGCTTGCGAGGCTGCGTCCGGCTGCGTAGCAGTCGTAAAATCAGCCAGTGCGGTGCATCAGGAAAGCCGTGTATTGCGGGGTTACGATTGCTGCGGCCGATCGCGGCCCGAGCCGAACGCAGCCTCGCAGGCTCGGCAGCTGGTACAAAGGCGACGCAGCCTCGCAGGCTCGGCAGCTGCTACAAAAGCGACTTAGCGACGCAGCCTCGCAGGCTCGGCAGCTGCTACAAAAGCGACTTAGCGACGCAGCCTCGCAGGCTCGGCAGCTGCTACAAGAGTGCGTCGTGGCGGTTACACGCGAAATTGCCTGAGTAATCCGTTCAGCTGTTCACTCAAGTCCTTGAGCCGCACGCTGGCCACGCTCGATTGCTCAGCGGCCAAGGCGGTGCTGTGGGATAAACCGGCCGCCTGGGTGACGTTCTGGTTGATGTCCTCGACCACCTGAGCCTGTTGCAGAGTCGCGCTGGCAATGGACGCGTTCAAGCCGTTGAGATTGCGCAATGCCTGGCCGATCGCACTCAGGCTCGCGCCGGCCAGGCCAGCCTGTTCGATGGTCAGTTGCGAGGCGCGGCTGCTGTCGCCGATCACCTTCACCGCCGCTTCCGAATGATTTTGCAGACGCTCGATCATCGATTGAATTTCGGCCGTCGACTTCTGCGTGCGCTGCGCCAGCAAACGGACTTCGTCGGCCACCACGGCAAATCCGCGTCCTTGCTCGCCGGCCCGGGCAGCTTCGATCGCGGCGTTGAGCGCCAGCAGGTTGGTCTGTTCGGCGATGGAGCGGATCACTTCCAATACGCTGCCAATTTGCGTGCTTTCGGCTGCGAGGGTGCGAATCACTTCCACGGCCTGATCAATCGTCGAAGACAACTTGTCGATTTGCTGCAGGCTGCCGTCAATGTTTACCTGGCCCTGCTGCGCCTGCGATTCGGCATCGCGCATTTCACTCGCCGCATGCTCGGCGTTTTTCGCCACGTCCTGCACGCCGTAAGTCACCTCGTTGATCGCGGTGGCCACCAGCTCCATTTGCTCAGATTGCTGTTGACTGCGTTGTTGTGCCTGAGCCGCATCGTTGCCCAGCTCGCTGGAAGACTGGCCCAGTGCGCCGGCGGAAATTTGCAGCTCGCCAATCACCAGCCGCAGCTTGGCGGTGAACGCATTGAAGTGCTGCGCCAGTTGCGTGACTTCATCGTGGCCATGGGTATCGAGGCTGCGCGTCAGGTCGCTTTCCCCACTGGCGATGTTGGCCATCGCGTTCACGGTTTCCTGCAGCGGGCGAACAATGCTGCGGGCAATCAGAATCACCAGCAGCGCCATGATCGCGGCAATCACCAGCCCAATGAACGTAGCCTTCCAGACCTGGCCAGCGAATTCGGCCTGCATGTCATCGATGTACACGCCTGAGCCAATGATCCAGCCCCAGGGCTCGAACAGTTTCACGTAGGAGGTTTTTTCCACCGGCGCCTCGGCACCCGGCTTTGGCCAGCGGTAATCGACGATGCCGGCACCTTTGCTTTTGGCCACCGCGACCATTTCGTTGAAGACCGCAAAACCGTCGGGATCACGGATTGCCGCGAGGTTCTGCCCGTCGAGTTTAGGATTGGCGGGGTGCATGACCATGACTGGGGTCAGGTCGTTGATCCAGAAGTAATCGTTCTGGTCATAGCGCAGGCCGCGAACGGCAGTCAGCGCTTGTTTTTGCGCAGCGTCGCGAGTGAGGGTGCCGGCGGTTTCCAGGCCATGGAAATAGGTCAGAATGCCGCTGGCCGTCTGCACCACGTGTTGGGTTTTCTGCACTTTGGCGTGATACAGATCCTCATGGATCTGCTTGAGCATCAACACGCCCAAGGCTAAAAGCATCACCACCGCCACGATCAGAATAAGCCACAAACGGCGGCTGATCGACATGGTTCGCAAGCTGTTCATACCGCTGTCACTCCTGTTTCTTGTTCTTGTCATAAATGGTCGCCAGCATCCCTGCACGCTTTGCTCACCGGACGTGTCCGACGCAAGTCTTATAACGTGGCAGCGTTAATCAGGCTTGTCTGATAGGATTTCGGCCCCGCGCCGGAAAACCTGAATACCGAACGATATTTCAGCCGATGCTTTTCGCTGTCGTCCAGGGAAGAAGTGCGGGGCAGAGCGCGTTGATTGCAGTGAACGTTTGAAAATTATTATTGGGGCATGCCGCAGCGCATTGCCTCCTGGGGGATTGATGGACCTTTGGACCGCCGTGCAGGCATTGATACTTGGGGTTGTAGAAGGGCTGACGGAGTTTTTGCCGATTTCCAGTACCGGGCACCAGATTATTGTCGCCGACTTGCTCAACTTCGGCGGAGAGCGCGCCATTGCGTTCAACATCATCATTCAGCTCGGCGCCATCCTGGCGGTGGTCTGGGAGTTTCGCCGCAAGATACTTGATGTGGTCACCGGCCTGCCAACGCAACCGGGGGCGCGACGCTTCACCGCGAACCTGTTGATCGCGTTCATGCCCGCCGTAGTGTTGGGCGTGCTGTTCTCCGATCTGATTCACGAATACCTGTTCAACCCGATTACGGTTGCGGCGGCGTTGGTGGTGGGCGGTGTGATCATGCTCTGGGCTGAGCAGCGACAGCACGAAGTGCATGCCGAAACCGTCGATGAGATTACCTGGAAAGACGCGCTGAAAGTCGGCTTCGCCCAGTGCCTGGCAATGATTCCAGGCACCTCGCGCTCTGGCTCGACGATCATTGGTGGCCTGCTGTTCGGCCTGTCGCGCAAGACCGCCACTGAGTTCTCGTTCTTTCTGGCGATGCCGACCATGGTCGCCGCTGCGGTGTATTCGGGCTACAAGTACCGCGATCTGTTCGTGCCGGCTGATTTCCCGGTGTTCGCCATCGGATTTGTCACCGCGTTCATCTTCGCGATGATCGCCGTGCGTGGCTTGCTCAAGTTTATCGCCAGCCATAGTTATGCAGCATTTGCCTGGTACCGGATTGCATTCGGTCTGGTCATTCTGGCCACGTGGCAGTTCGGTTGGGTCGACTGGAGCGCCGCTCAGCCATGAATAACGCCAGCGCGCGTACTCCCTCCAGGGCCGGTATCCAGAGTCTGCGCCTGAAGCTGCTGGTGTTTGCGATCGTGTGCGCGCTGCCGTTGTTGGGGTCGGTGACGCTATGGCTGCGGGGTATCTCGCTGGTTCCCCTGGTGGCCTACGGCGTCGTCAGCCTGCTGGCGTTTGTTCTGTATGGAAGCGACAAGCGCAAGGCGCGCACGGACCGCTGGCGCACCCCGGAAAACGTTTTGCACGCTGTCGAGTTTGCCGGAGGTTGGCCAGGTGCGTTGCTGGCTCAGCAAATATTTCGGCACAAAACCCGCAAGGTTTCGTTCCAGATACTGTTCTGGGCCATCGTGCTGCTGCATCAGGTGTTCTGGATAGATCAACTGTTTCTCGGTGCCAATCTGCTCGCATTGTTCTAAAGCAGCAGACTGACCTGAGTGCGCTTGGGCAACCTGCTCACCACCAATTGATGCGAGCGTTGCAGCAAGTCTTTCAGCTCTGCGCCAGCGAGCGGGTAGGGCGTCTGCATGATGATCCACTGTGCCCGCGCCAGATAAGGTGCTGGGTGAATGCCCGGACGGTCGCAATGGCCCGCAAACACATCCTTGTCGACTTTGAACGCGAGAGAATCACCGCGCAGGTTCTGCAAGGCGAACATCTTGTTCCCCGCAATCGAAAACACCCGCACGCCACCCCATTTGTAATCCTCCCGTGCACCGGGCAACGACAGGCAGAAATCGGCAACATCCGCTTCGTTCATGCGTCCCGCCTTCATAGCAATCGCTCCCCGCAGGCATCGAATGATTCCACCATATGGTCGATCCACGCTCGCACGGCCGGCATCACCCCGCGCCGATGAGGGTAAACCGCTTGCAGCCAGCCACCCGGCAACGACCATTCCGGCAACAATTGCAGCAGCGTGCCGTCCTTCAATTCTTCTTCGCAATACATCATCGGCAGCATCGTAAAGCCTTGGCCGGCAAGCGTGCAGGCCTTGCGAACGATGAAATCATCAATACCCAGCCGCGCTTCGAGGCTCAGGTCGACTCGTTTGTTGTGCTGATCAAACATGCGAATGTGCACCATGCGGTCTGCTTCCAGGGCGCCGAGCACTGGCAGTTTTTTCAGCTCATCGGGATGATTGATCACTTGCCCGTGCAAAAGCGCCGGGCTGGCGATCAAGAGCATCTGCGCCTGACGCAAGCGGCGGGTCACCAGCAACGGGTCCTCATCACCAGGCTCGCGCACCCGCAGGGCGACGTCGACGCCTTCGGTCACCAGATCGACGCGGCGATTCAACAGCATCACCTCCAGTTGTACCAGCGGATATTTGTGCAAAAATTGCGCGATGATCTGCGGCAAAATTTCGTGCGCCAGGCCGACTGGACAAGACACCCGCAAGCGTCCGCGCGGTTCACTGGACATGCTGGCCACCGTTTCGTCAGCCATCTCTGCTTCCAACAGCATCGCCTGGCAGTGCCGCAAATAGCGCTCACCCACGGCGGTGAGTTTGAGTTGGCGAGTGGTGCGTTGCAGCAGGCGTGCGCCCAGGCGTTCTTCCAGCTCGGCAATGCGGCGCGACAAGCGTGATTTGGGAACGCCGATCAGTCGCCCGGCCGCCGCGAACCCCCCGGCTTCAACCACTTTCGCAAAGTAATACAGGTCATTGAGATCTTGCATCCTGAGGCTCAACTGTTCTATCAGTAGGACAAACTATCGCATTATTGCCGGCTAATCAGTTATTGATTTCATCTGTAGCATGAGTTCATCAGATCGCCCCGGGCGGTCCTCACCTGGAGATCCCACATGAAACTGCTGCATATCGATTCGAGCATCCTTGGCGACAACTCGGCCTCCCGTCTTTTGAGCCGCGAAGTGGTCAGTGCCTGGCAGGCTGCTGAGTCCGCCGTTGCAGTGACTTACCGCGATCTGGCCGCCGATGCCATCAGCCATTTCTCCGCTAACACACTGGTCGCCGCTGGCACTGCTGCAGAATTGCGCGACGCTGCCCAGCAGCATGAAGCGGACCTCAGCGCTTCGACCCTGGCTGAATTCCTCGCCGCCGACGCTGTAGTGATCGCCGCGCCGATGTACAACTTCACCATTCCCACCCAACTCAAAGCGTGGATCGACCGCATCGCGGTGGCCGGTCAAACCTTCCGCTACTCCGAAGCCGGGCCTGAAGGCCTGTGCGGCAACAAGAAAGTTGTGATCGTTTCGACTTCTGGTGGTTTGCATCACGGTCAGGCGACTGGCGTGGCACATGAGGAATACCTGAAAGTGATGTTCGGCTTCCTGGGTATTACCGACATCGAGTTCGTCCGTGCTCACGGCCTGGCTTATGGCGACGAAGTTCGCAGCAAGGCGATGAGCGATGCGCAGGCGCAAATCAGCGAGCAACTGTTCGCCGCTGCCTAAGGCCTGAGCCTGGCATTGAAACACCCAGCGACACCCAAAAAACTCTGTATTCTGATCACGCAAGTGGCAGATACGGAGTTTTTTGTTTCTGGCTATTGCTGGTCCTGGCTCGGAGTGTGCACTCGGGAGCCAAGGTCTTCAGTCGGGTAGCGGGGTGTTGCATCGATGGTGCGTCTTGGTGCGGTTCTGCTTTTGTGCCTGCTCGGCAGCGTTGAATCGGTGCACGCCGCACCCGCCGGGCATCACTGGAGCGTCGGTTTTCACCAGATGAGTATGCGCGATCCGCTGGATCTGCAACCGATGCGTGCCATCGCGTTCTATCCGTCCAGCGCCCGCAAACACGTCAGCACGCTTGAGGGATACGAAGTGGAGGCGGGCGAAGACGCCCGTGTCGCCATCGGCCGTTTTCCTCTGCTGATGCTGTCCCATGGCAACACTGGAACACCCCTGGCGCTGCATGACCTGGCTACCTCGCTGGCGCGCAAGGGTTTTGTCGTGGTTGATGTGATTCATCCGGGCGACAACTCCATGGACCATAGTCGACTCGGCACTCTAAGCAATCTGTATGGGCGACCTGTGCAGATTTCTGAAGCGATCACCGCAACGTTGGGCGACACCCTGCTGGCGCCATTTGTAAATGCCGACCAGGTCGGTGTCATCGGTTATTCGGCGGGCGGCGAGACGGCCCTGATTCTGTCTGGGGCGACGCCCGACCTGGAGCGTTTGCGCCGGTATTGTCAGGAGCGTCCGGACGATCACGATGCCTGCAACACCCACGGCGAGCTGATTGCCGATCGCGATGATTTGCAGCCGGTAGCAGATCCGCGTGTCAGGGCTTTGCTGCTAATGGCGCCACTGAGCCTCAAGTTCGGCCGGCATACCTTGGCCGATGTGCACGTGCCGGTGTTGCTTTACAGTGGCGACGGCGACAAGCTGGTCGCCTTCGACAAGAACGCCGCAGCACTGGCGCGCAAACTGCCGATCGCTCCGGATTTCAAATTACTGGCGGGGGCAGGGCACTTCGTGTTTATGGCGCCGTGCAATGAAGAGCAGATCGTTGCGATGCCGGCGTTGTGCACTGACGCGGATGGCGTTGATCGAAAAGACATTCATCGGACGATGATCACTGAGGCCGGGCGGTTCTTCGCCCACGCACTCGCCAATCACGACCGAGCCGGTCTGCAAACCGCCGATCAATGAATGGTCGGCGGTTTTTCCAGTCAGTTACTTATTAGCCAGAGCAGCCTCCAGTGTTTGAACTCTGGTATTCAACTCGCGAACCGATTCAATAAGAGGCGCGACCAGTTTTTGATAATCCACTTGCAGAAGCTCACCTTCAGTGCGCACTAGTTGTGGGTAAACCTTCTGTACTTCCTGCGCGATCAGGCCTATATCCGACCGGTCATTCTTTTTCCAATTGAAAGTAACACCCTGCAGCTTCAAAAGATTTTCAGTTGGATTTTCCAGGCGCTGGACATTGGTTTTCAGTTGCTCGTCACTGAATGGGCAACACTCATTGCCAATGTCGCCCGGGCCGCCAATGTCCCAACACACGCCATTATGACATAGCTGGTCTTGAACCGTAGTTTCCGCCTGCGCCGTGGAGTAAAGACCAAAGGCCAGGATCGGGGACAGAAGGGATAACGATAACATGCGCATTTTTGTTTTCTTCCTGTTTCGATTTATATAAGTGCAGCGCACCGCATAGTGCCGAAGTTAAAAAATAAAACAACGGTTGTACGCTGGATCAATCAATTCGGAATATTGCGCGGTTGTTATAATTTGAATTGTTCGGTCTTGTTACATAATTGAAAAAATATAGTTTAATAAATTGTGCGTTTTGCCTGCCATAACAGTAATAACGTCAGACCAAGTCCGGTAGTGGACAATAATGCCGCGCTCAAGAAGATCCACGAATATCCCATGTTCAGGGCGATCGCACCCATTAATGGCCCGGCAATCGCTAACGCCAGATCAAAAAAAACGGCGTAGGCGCTCAGCCCCGCACCTCGGCTGGACGTGGGCACTTGCTTGATCGCCTCGACCCCCAGCGCCGGGTACACCAACGATAAACCAAAACCGGCGAGGCCTGCGCCGATCAGCGCAAAACCCGTCGACGGCGCCAGCCACAGCAGCAGCAGGCCGACCGTTTCGATACTCATGCAGGCAATCGCTGTGGTGAAGCCGCCGAACCGGCTGATGCTCGAGATGAACAGCAGTCGCGCCAGAATGAAACAGATGCCGAACACCGTCAGGCAGTAAGCTGCCCCTGTCCAGCCGCGACTGACGTAATACAAAGTAATAAACGTGGTCAGCGTGCCATAACCGATCGAAGCCAGGCTCAACCCCGCGCCAAACGGAGCAATACGCCCGAACACCGCCCAAAAGGGCAGCCGCTCGCCGCGGACCACCGGCACCGAGGGTTTCTTGCGGATCAGCAGCAGCGCGAGCAAGGCCAACAGTGATAGCGCAATCCCCAGGCTCATGAACCCCAGTTCCCCGACCATCAGTACCCCCAGCGGCGCTCCGATGGCGATCGCACCGTAAGCGGCAATGCCGTTCCACGAAATCGACCGCGCCGTGTGTTCGACGCCGACCTGGCCCATGCACCAACTGATGGTGCCGACCCCGATCAAACCTTGCGCGACGCCCAGCAACAATCGACCGGCAATCAGAATCATCAGGCTCGGCAACGGGAAGCTTTGCAACAACACCGACACCAGGGTCAAGACGCCACTCAGAACAATTCCCGACAACCCGTAAACAATTGCTCGCTTGGTGCCGATGCTGTCCGAGACACGCCCGGCCATCGGCCGACTCAACAGGGTGGCCAGGTATTGCGAGCCAATGGTCAATCCGGCAACGACTGCACTGAAGCCCAGTTGTTCATGGACATAGCCCGGCAATACCGCAATCGGCAGTCCGATGCAGATGAAGGCAATAAAGGTGTAGAAAACGATGGAGACGATCTGCAGAGTGATCGCCATGGAGCTTTGCGGGGGCAGTTGCTGCACGGACATGAGAGCTCTTTCGCGGGCGGCGGTGGGAGACCGGCATCATGGCTGGGGTGTGAGATAAAGGAAAGCAGCCTAACTACTTTCTCCGAGTGAGCCGTTAGACAGATCGCCCCCACGCAGAGTGTAGGAACGATCAGAATCAAAAGATCGCAGCCTTCGGCAGCGCCTACGCTGGAATGCGTAACCCTACAGGAGCTGCCGAAGGCTGCGATCTCTTGATCTTCAGCCAATAAAAAGCCCCGTCACACGACAGGGCTTTAACTTGCAGCTTGCAGCCTGAAACTAACCGCTGCCCTTAAAACACCACCCCTTGGCTACGCAGGTAATCGTCATACGTACCGCTGAAGTCAATCACGCCGCTTGGGCTCAGCTCGATGATGCGGGTGGCCAGGGACGATACGAATTCACGGTCGTGGCTGACGAAGATCAGCGTGCCCGGGTAGTTTTCCAGCGCCAGGTTCAGCGCTTCGATGGATTCCATGTCCAGGTGGTTGGTCGGTTCGTCCATGATCAGCACGTTCGGCTTTTGCAGGATCAGCTTGCCGAACAGCATGCGACCCTGTTCACCACCGGAAATGACCTTGACCGATTTGAGAATCTCGTCGTTGGAGAACAGCATGCGGCCCAAGGTGCCGCGAACGATTTGTTCGCCACCCTGGGTCCACTGGCCCATCCAGTCGAACAGGTTGCAGTCGTCTTCGAAATCGTGCGCGTGGTCTTGGGCGTAATAACCCAGTTCCGCAGCGTCGGTCCACTTGACGGTACCGGCATCCGGAGTCAGTTCGTTGACCAGGGTACGCAGCAGGGTGGTTTTACCGATACCGTTCGGACCGATGATCGCCACGCGCTCGCCAGCTTCAACCTGGAAGCTGAAATCCTTGAACAACGTCTTGCCGTCAAAGCCTTTGGCCATGCGCTCGACGATGACCGCCTGACGGTGCAGCTTCTTGGTTTGTTCGAAGCGGATGAACGGGCTCACACGACTCGAAGGCTTGACCTCGGCCAGCTGGATCTTGTCGATCGCCTTGGCGCGGGAGGTGGCCTGCTTGGCTTTCGAGGCGTTGGCCGAGAAGCGGCTGACGAACGATTGCAGTTCGGAAATCTGCGCTTTCTTCTTGGCGTTATCCGACAGCAGCTGCTCGCGGGACTGGGTCGCCACGGTCATGTACTCATCGTAGTTGCCCGGGAACAGACGCAGTTCGCCGTAATCCAGGTCAGCCATGTGGGTGCACACGCTGTTCAGGAAGTGACGGTCGTGGGAGATGATGATCATCAGGCTGGAACGCTGGGTCAGGATATTTTCCAGCCAGCGGATGGTGTTGATGTCCAGGTGGTTGGTCGGTTCGTCGAG
>NZ_CABVGX010000024.1 GCF_902497625.1 Pseudomonas fluorescens
GTGTGTCGGCATTCTACAGAGGATCGCCAGCGTGTCAACCTTCGATACAGATAAAACTGTTCAGGTTCAATCGCTTAGCAGGACACAAGGCTCGGCGACCCGGCTGAAAGCCACGTATGGCAAGGGCTCCAGCTCTATTAGCCAGTGAGTGTCGATTGAGAAAATAAATTCATCGGTTACTCTTCCTACACAGTACAAAGAAGATTCGCGGTACTGGTGCTATATACAGTTGTCAGTGAGATACTGCGCGTCCTACGCACTTTGACTTCGTTTCTGCCTGATGAACGCCGCTTTTATATGACACAGCGAAAAATCATCCACGTCGACTGCGACTGCTTTTATGCGGCCATCGAAATGCGTGACGATCCTCAACTGGCCGGAAAACCGCTGGCGGTAGGTGGCTCGGCAGACCGCCGAGGGGTTATCGCTACCTGTAACTATGAAGCTCGGGCTTATGGCGTGCGCTCCGCGATGTCGTCGGGGCATGCCCTGAAGCTGTGCCCGGACCTGACCATCGTCAAGCCGCGCATGGACGCTTATAGAGAAGCGTCAAAGGAAATCCACACGATCTTCCGCGATTACACCGAGTTGATTGAGCCGCTCTCCCTCGATGAAGCATACCTCGATGTTTCCGACAGCGCGCATTTCGGCGGCAGCGCCACGCGCATCGCTCAGGAAATTCGAAGACGCGTGTCCAACCAGTTGCACATCACCGTTTCAGCCGGCGTCGCGCCGAACAAGTTTCTCGCCAAGATCGCCAGCGACTGGAAGAAGCCTAACGGCCTGTTCGTCATCACGCCCGATCAGGTCGAAGATTTCGTCAGCGCGCTGCCGGTCAGCAAGCTGCACGGCGTCGGCAAAGTCACAGCGGACAAATTGAACAGGCTCGGTATCGTCGACTGCTCGCATCTGCGTGATTGGAACAAGCTGGCGCTGGTGCGGGAATTCGGCAGTTTTGGCGAAAGACTGTGGAGCCTGGCCCGCGGGATTGATGACCGGCTGGTGCACAACGACAGTCGTCGGCAGTCGATCAGCGTCGAAAACACTTACGACGTCGATTTGCCGGATCTGGTCAGTTGCCTGGATAAATTGCCGGAGTTGCTGCAAACACTGGCGGGGCGCATGGCGCGTATTGACAGCAGCTACCGGCCGGGCAAGCCGTTCGTCAAAGTGAAGTTTCACGACTTTACCCAGACCACGCTGGAGCAGGCTGGGGCAGGGCGGGATTTAGGCAGTTACCAGTTGCTGTTGACTCAGGCGTTCAATCGCGGCGGGAAACCGGTGAGGTTGCTCGGGGTCGGGGTGAGGCTGGAGGATTTGCGCGGTGGGTTTGAGCAGATGGAGTTGTTTGAGCGGTGACAGCCAGAAACTAAAGATCGCAGCCTGCGGCAGCTCCTACGGGGAAACGCATTCCGATGTAGGAGCTGCCGCAGGCTGCGATCTTTTACAAATATTAATTCGGTCCCGGATCCGCGACCAGTCGTCCAGCATCCTTGGTTAGCGACTTCAGAAACTCGGTCTGCAACTCAGGATCATTGCGAGTCAGCTCGATCAGGCTCTGCTCCAGCTCACTGGCTTCTTCCTCCAGACCCAGCTCCGACAGGCGTTTGACCCGGTGCACCCACTGGCTCACTTCGTCATCTTCGAGGTCGTCGTAAATCAGCCCGTGCGCCTCCACCAACTTGCCACGCAGCGTGCTGCTCAGCGCCAGAGTCGAGTCGGAATGCACATCGTCTTGGCTGTCGGTAACGCTGATCTGCAGTTTGCCCAGATGGTTGAGATCATGTTCGGCAAACGGGCTGTCCAGCAGGTTGATTCGCAGAACACCATTCTTGTCCGTGGTCAGCTCGAACGTCTCTTTGCCGGCCTTGACTTCAACCGGACGCTCGCTCCACGGCAGGCTCGAGTATTCGGTGCGCTTTTCGAGCTGCATTTCGTCGATGCCGGCCAGGTTCTGTTGCGCGCGGCCGTTGGACTGCGCGTTCATGAACGGGTTGAGCCCGGCAAATCCGTAACTGAACCAATCGCGGGTCACGCTATCCGGAAGGTTGCCGAGTGCGAACACGTTGACCACGTTCGCGCCGACGCCGCCCACCACCGCCACTGCCCCCAGGGGGATCTCGTAGACTTCGCGCCAGGGCTGGTACGGGGTGTATCGATCGTAGTGGCGAGTGACTTCGAACTCGGTGACCTCGAACGTTTTCTGCTCGTGGATTTTGACCCGACGTTGCGGCAGCTCAAGCACCTTGGGCTCGCCGACATCAATCTGCAGGCTGTGGTCGAGCAGTTTGCGCTCGACGCGTGCCTCGTGCTCGCTGCGTTGCGACATCTGATTGGCGCAGCCGCTGACCAGCAGGGTGCCGCATAACGCGGCACCACCGAGGCCTAAGGTGTTTCGCTTGAACATGACGTCTCTATCTGGTGTCAGCGGCGGATACGGGCCTGGAGGAAGGACAGCACGTCGGCAACCGGTAGCGCTTGCGCTTCAGGTTCGGTACGGCTCTTGTATTCCAGGTTGCCTTCGGCGAGGCCGCGGTCACTGACGACTATCCGGTGAGGGATGCCGATCAGTTCCATGTCGGCAAACTTGATGCCCGGGCTGGTTTTCTTGTCGCGATCGTCCAGCAGCACTTCGAAGCCGGCGGCTGTCAGTTCTGCGTAAAGCTTGTCGGTGGCTTCGCGAACCTGTTCGGTTTCGTAGCGCAGCGGCACCAATGCGACCTGGAACGGCGCCAGGGTGTCGCTCCAGATGATCCCGTTGGCGTCGTTGTTCTGCTCGATGGCAGCGGCCACCACGCGGGAAACGCCGATGCCGTAGCAACCCATTTGCAGGGTGACCGGCTTGCCGTTCTCGCCCAGCACTTCGCATTTCATCGCTTTGCTGTACTTGTTGCCCAGCTGGAATACATGACCGACTTCGATGCCGCGTTTGATTTCCAGCGTGCCTTTGCCGTCCGGGCTCGGATCGCCGGCCACAACGTTACGCAGGTCGGCAACGGCAGGCACTGGCAGGTCGCGCTCCCAGTTGACGCCAAAGTAGTGCTTGTCGTCGATGTTGGCGCCGATGCCGAAGTCGCTCATCAGCTCGACCGAGCGGTCGATGATGATCGGCAGGGGCAGATTCAACGGGCCAAGGGAGCCGGCACCGGCGCCAATGGCGTCACGTAGTTCTGCTTCGGATGCCATGACCAGCGGGCTGGCGACGCCTGGCTGGTTGGCTGCCTTGATTTCGTTCAGCTCGTGGTCGCCACGAATGATCAGCGCAATCAGCTTGCCTGCTTCTTCAGCGTGAACCACAAGGGTCTTGATGGTTTTTTCGATCGGCAGGTTGAAGCCTTCAACCAGTTGCGCGATGGTCTTGGCGTTAGGCGTATCGACCAGGCGCAATTCCTCGCCAGGTGCAGCACGGGAAGTTTCACGGGGCACCGCTTCGGCTTTTTCGATGTTGGCGGCGTAGTCGGAACCGTTGCTGAAGACGATGTCGTCTTCACCAGATTCGGCCAGCACGTGAAACTCGTGGGAGCCAGCGCCGCCGATCGAACCATTGTCGGCTTCAACCGGGCGGAAATTCAGGCCCAGTCGCGTGAAAATATTGCAGTACGCCTGGTGCATGCGGTCGTAGGTGATCTGCAGGCAAGCCTGGTCCGCGTGGAACGAGTAGGCGTCCTTCATGATGAATTCACGGCCGCGCATCAAGCCGAAGCGTGGACGGATTTCGTCACGGAATTTGGTCTGGATCTGATACAGGTTGATCGGCAGCTGTTTATAGCTGCTCAACTCGTTGCGCATCAGGTCGGTGATCACTTCTTCGTGGGTCGGGCCGGCGCAGAAGTCGCGCCCGTGACGATCCTTGAAGCGCAGCAACTCAGGGCCGTACTCTTCCCAGCGACCGGATTCCTGCCACAGCTCAGCTGGCTGGGTGCTCGGCATCAACACTTCGAGAGAACCGGCAGCGTTCATTTCTTCGCGAACGATGGCTTCGACCTTGCGCATGACTCGCAAGCCCATCGGCAGCCAGGTGTACAGGCCCGAGGCGAGTTTGCGGATCATGCCGGCGCGCAGCATCAACTGATGGCTGATGACGACCGCGTCGGAAGGCGTTTCTTTCTGTGTGGCGAGCAAAAATTGACTGGTGCGCATGATAGGCCGTTGTCGGTTGCTGATGACGAGAAATGACGGAGCATTGTACGGGCGAGATCTGCTGGCGTACAGGCGCGGTCGACGGTGTGGCGGCAGGGCGGGAATTTCCGCGCCCTTGAAAACCTTGCAGATTAAACGCCTAGGATTCTTCGGCCACCTGAGTCGGGGTCGCCTCTGGCTTGGGCGTCAGGCGCTCGCGGCGATTCTCCTGATACCAGTGCAATGCGATCAGCACCAGTGTCGGAACCCCCAGCAGCGCAGTGATCAGGAAAAAATTGTGGTAACCGTATTTTTCCACCATGACCCCTGAATAGCCGCCGATCAAACGGGGCAGCAGAAGCATGATCGAACTGAGCAAGGCGTATTGCGTCGCGGAGAACTTCAGGTTGGTCAGGCTCGAAAGGTAGGCGACGAACGCCGAGGTTGCCAGGCCGGAACTGAAGTTGTCGAGCGAAATGGTGCCGATCAGCATGTTCAGGTTGGCGCCCATGTCGGCGAGCATCAGGAATAGCAAATTGGTGCCGGCCGATGTGACACCGCCGATGAACAGGATAGGCAGAATGCCGAAGCGCACGATCAGCAAGCCGCCCATGCCGGCGCCCACCAGCGTCATGATCAGGCCGAAAATTTTGCTGACACTGGCGATCTGATCCTTGGTGAAGCCCTGATCGATGTAAAACACGTTGGCCATCACGCCCATGACGGTGTCCGACATCCGGTAGGTTGCGATCAGCCCGAGCAGTAGCAGCGCTTGCCAGCGATAACGCAGGATGAAGTCGTTGATCGGCGTCAGCACAGGTGCCAGGCCCCGACGGCCGACCGCTGACAGGCACAGGGCCGTCAGCGTGATGTAGAGAATCGCCCGCAGAAATGCGCGGTCCTCGAGCAGCAGATCGAGCAGGCTCATGTCGCCGAACAACACGCTGGCGAAGTCGGTGTTGTAGAGCTGGGTAAACATGGCCGGCACGGAGACCAGTAACACGATCAGGACGAACACCGAGGCCAGTTGATGAACGAAGCTGTAGCGGCCGGCTTGCAGTTGTGTGCGTAGTGGAACCGGTGGTTCGCGCATGAAAAATGAGGTGAGCAGCGCCGGAATCATCAACGCGCCGAACAGGATATAAGTGCCAGCCCATGCCGAATGCTTATAGTTGAAACCGGTAGAACCGAAGCCTTCAGCGAAGAATAGCGCGCCAGCGGTCGCCAGCAGTGCGGCGATTCGGTAACCGGACATATAGCTGGCGGCGAGTGCGGCTTGTCGACTGTCGTCGGCGATTTCCAGGCGATAGGCATCGACCGCAATGTCCTGCGTTGCTGATGCAAAGGCGACAACCACGGCGATTGCGATCAGCCAGGACAGGTGTTTTTGCGGATCGCAGAAACCCATCCCGATCAAGCCGAGGATGACCAGCGCCTGTGACAGCACCAGCCAGGAACGACGGCGACCGAGCTTGCCGAGCAATGGCAGGCGCCATTGGTCGAGCAAGGGTGACCAGACCCATTTAAAGGCGTAGGCCAGACCGATCAGGCTCGCGTAGCCGATGGTTTCGCGGGCGACGCCGGCTTCTCGCAGCCAGACCGAAAGTGTCGAGAACACCAGCATGTAGGGCAGGCCGGCAGCGAAACCGAGCAACAACAGCACAAGTGTCGAAGGGCTGGCATAGGCGGCGAGCGCGGCGCGCCAGGTTTTACGGGGCATGGGCTGAAGTCTGCCTCAAGGTTACGGAAACAAAGCGCGCACTCTAACCGCTGTGCTCTACCGGACGCCAGCCATGACGCTGAATATCAACACGATTATTCAGGATACTGACGCCTTCGGAGCGCAATCTTGCGCGTTGTTCATCGCCTGAAGGGCTGCCCAACGGCAGACTGATCCGACCGCCGGCCCCGAGCACCCGGTGCCAGGGCAGCTTGCTGTCGCCGGGAAGTTGACTAAGCGTGCGGCCGACCCAGCGAGCGGCGCGGCCCAATCCGGCAAGTTCGGCGAGTTGTCCATAACTGACGACCTTGCCTTCGGGCACCTGGGCCAAAGTAAGGTAAAGCGTCGCGCGTCGGATTTGAGCGGGGCTTTCATTTTCAGCAGCGGGATCGTTCACGGGCAGGCCTTGGGCTGTTCGCATTACCGTTTGTAGAGTAATCCCCAAATACGGGGATGAGAAAGGAACTCAATAGAATTAGTTGAGTCAGTGCATGCTAGGGTCTTATTCCTCCGGATAATTCCGACTTTTTTCGCAATCTTGAGCCTGTATTTGCTTATGGTGTCCAGAACTCTGCTGTGCCTCGCTGTCCTCAGTGCTTCCACTCCTTTGCTCGCTGACACCGTATGGTTGAAGAACGGTGACAAGTTGAGCGGCAAGATCACCTTGTTTGATGGTGGCAAACTCCTGATCCAGACCGAATACGCCGGTGCCGTGCCGATTGACTGGAAGCAGGTCAAAACGCTGGAGAGTGATCAGGAGTTGCTGGTCAAGCAGGATGCCTACACCGGCGAGAAGGCCAAGTCACTGCATGCGGCTGACGATGGCAAGGTGACGCTGGAAAACGGCGAAGCACCCAAGACTGTCGAGTTGGCCAGCATCCAGCAGATGCTGAAACCCAAGCCAGTGGTCGAAGACCTGGTGTGGAAGGGTAATGTCGATATGGCGCTGGATTATCAGCGAGCCGAGAAAGACACCGATGATTACGACATTGACTTCAAAACCTCTGCGCGTCACGGCAAATGGCGCCACACCGCGGAAGGTGAGTACAACCGCGAGTTCCAGGATGATGTGGTCACCACCGACAACTGGCGTGGCGAGTACTCACTCGACCGCTTCCTGACCGATAAATGGTTCTGGCAAGGTCGCGGCGTCTACAAGCGCGACAAGGTTGAAGACCTGGCACGCCAACGTACTGTCGGTACCGGCCCGGGTTACCAGTTCTGGGACGACGAGCTTGGCGCGTTCTCCCTGGGCTCGCTGCTTAACCGTACGGATTACGAGTACGCGGACGGCGGCAAAGAGAACTTCTATTCTCTGGCCATGAAGTGGGACTACAACCGCTACCTGATAGGCAAGCAGGTTGAATTCTTCACCAATGGTGAGGTGGGCAAGCCACTATCCGGCGTGGCGGATTACGCGCTGGATGCCGAGGTGGGTCTGCGCTACAAGGTCACCGAGTGGGCATCGCTTAACCTGAAGGCCGAGCGAGACGTCATCAGCGGCACCAACGATGCCGATCTTGAGAAGACCCGTTACACCGCAGGCTTTGGTGTGGCCTGGTAAGCAGGTAGAGCTTTATAGCTGTAGATCAAAAGATCTCAGCCTGCGGCAGCTGCTACAGGATGAATATGCCTTGTAGAAGCTGCTGAAGGTTGCGATCTTTTTTATGCCTGACAAAAATCTACAGGCACAAAAAAGCCCCGCTTTTGAGGGCGGGGCCTTTTACTAAAGCAAGTACAAGTTAGATAACTTGTACTTCTTCAGCTTGCATGCCTTTCTGACCGCGGGTAGCGATGAAAGAAACCTGTTGGCCTTCTTTCAGGCTTTTGAAGCCGTCGGATTGGATAGCTTTGAAGTGAACGAACAGGTCGTCACCGGATTGTGGAGTGATGAAGCCGAAGCCTTTTTCATCGTTGAACCACTTAACGGTACCGGTTTGGCGATTAGACATGGTGTAACTCCTTGAACAAAGATAACTGCGACGCAGGAAGAACCCTGGCCGAGACTGAGTGCAAAGAGCAGGAAAAATTCTTGTAGATGGTTGGATCGAAATTCAACATATCGTGTAGAGATTCTCAGTGACACAAGCAGCACAGTGGCGCCACCTTAACCCTTTTTGCCGAACGTGCCAATGCTTCTTGCGAAGGTTTCTCTAAAATCATGACTGACGGTGCGGGGTATTGGCGTCAAGGCCCGGAATTTACGGGGGATCGACGAGAATGCAGCGGCGGAACTTTGAACCGGCCGCGCACCCCGGTAAGATGCCGGACAGATTTTTTCCACCTCGCTATTCAGGACACCCGCCATGAGCATCAAATCGGACAAGTGGATTCGCCGCATGGCGCAAGAGCACGGCATGATCGAACCTTTCGTCGAGCGTCAGGTGCGTGGCGAAGGCGCCGAGCGAGTGATTTCCTACGGTGTGTCGAGCTATGGCTACGATGTGCGCTGCGCTGACGAATTCAAAGTGTTCACCAACATCAACTCGGCCACCGTCGACCCGAAGAACTTCGACGAGAAAAGCTTCGTCGACGTTAAGAGTGACGTCTGTATCATCCCGCCTAATTCGTTCGCTCTGGCTCGCACCGTGGAGTTTTTCCGCATCCCGCGCAACGTGCTGACCATCTGCCTGGGTAAAAGCACCTACGCGCGTTGCGGCATTATCGTCAACGTGACGCCGCTTGAGCCGGAGTGGGAAGGCCACGTGACTCTGGAATTCTCCAACACCACCACATTGCCGGCGAAAATCTACGCCAATGAAGGCGTCGCACAGATGCTTTTCTTCGAATCCGACGAAGAGTGTGAAGTCTCCTACAAGGACCGTGGCGGCAAGTATCAAGGGCAACGCGGCGTCACTTTGCCACGCACTTGATCGATCCTTCTGCCAGGTCTTGGGAATTCTTCTGCACAGAAACACTCTATTGAGTGTACTGCCCGGTTAGCGCACAGCAAACCGGGCCATTGCTCAGGAGTGCTCTATGAAGATCGATCCGCGAATAAGTGCCGAACTGGCAAGGCTTGAGCCCAATCAGGTTGGCGTCATGGCCTGGTCCTTGTTGGCACATCCACCACTCAGCATGGCAGGGGGCATTCCCGGCCAGCCTGATCCTGATACCCCGAATGAACAACCGACCGAACCGGGCGTGCCCACTCTGCCGGATGAGCCGCCACCGGCGCCGGTTGCCTGACAGATTTGCCTTATCGCCGGTCGCATGACCGGCGATTTCTGTAGGAGCAAGCTTGCTCGCGATACCGTTGTACCAGTCACCAGGTTACTGACTGATTAACCGCCTTCGCGAGCAAGCTTCGCTCCTCCAGGATGCTAAACCTCAACTGACCGGCCAGATCTCGTTATCGCCGATCACGAATATCCTGCAGCTCTCATCCCGCTCAACCTGATACCCACCTGTAAATGCCCCAAAGGCAGGCAGCAGGCTAATCTCCCCGCCGAATTTGAAACATGCCAATCGCAGGCTCTGGCGGCCGCGTCCATGTAGTCGGTAGACGGGGTGCACATGGCCAGCCAAAACGTGACGACTCGGGTGAGGGTCAGGCTCGTGCTGAAGCGCGAACGGTCCCAACAGCAAGGGCTCCGGCACCACGCGAATGTTCAGGGAGGCGGGCGGGTCGCCGGCGCGCTTGTCGTGGTTGCCGCGGATCAGCGTCATCGGCAGATCACGGTGCTGCTCCCGCCACCGGGCCAGCGCTTCCAGCGTAGCTTTTGCGTGGGAGCCGGGACCGTGCAAAAAGTCCCCGAGAAAAATCAGCTGCCGGCAGGGCAATGCCTCGAGAAGAGCGTTCAACACCGAGATATTGCTCGAAGTCGTGCCTTGAG
Organism: Pseudomonas fluorescens; assembly: GCF_902497625.1. Taxonomy (GTDB): domain Bacteria; phylum Pseudomonadota; class Gammaproteobacteria; order Pseudomonadales; family Pseudomonadaceae; genus Aquipseudomonas; species Aquipseudomonas fluorescens_BQ. Next base: position 9,676 of record NZ_CABVGX010000024.1, read on the forward strand.
GCACCGGTTGGCCGAGACTTCGATAAGCGGCGGCTTTGCCAAAGTGCACATCGGCGATCAGCAACGCCTCCTGTGCCGGCCAGTAGATGGCTTTCTCCGGCAGTAGCCAGAGCTCTTCGCCCGCCAGTTTTATAGGATAAGGCGTGCTCATCAGTCCTTCCCTGTTTCGGCAGTTTTCTCGAGATCGCTGACCATGCGTCTGATGCGGTCGGCGAGTTTTTCCGAACTCATGCTTTCGCGCATGCGCTCGACCAGCAGCGGAAATCCTAAAGGCGTAGGACGTTTGATGAGGTGCAAGTCCATTCTTAACGTGTTGAGCCGCGCCAATGTCTGCTCCAGGCGATGAATATCCAGTTCTTCGCGCAGGACTTCTTCCCCGGCCTGCGCCAGCAAAAGATTATCTGCGTCGTATTGCTTGAACACCTGAAAAAACAACCCGCTCGACGCCTGAACCTGGCGCGTACTTTTCGGCGCACCCGGGTAGCCGGCGAACACCAGCCCGGCGATACGGGCAATTTCGCGAAAACGTCGCAAGGCAAGCTCACCGGCGTTCAAGCTGGCGAGGACGTCCTTCAACAGAAATTCCGGACTCAACAACTCGGCATTCAAATGTTCGGACCAATCGATGTACGTGGCGCTGAGCAACTCCAAACCGTAATCGTTGACCGCAATGGAAAACGTCACCGCCACGCGTTGACTCACCCGCCAAGCCAACAAACTCGCCAGGCCTAAATGCACCTGACGGCCGGCGAATGGGTAGAGAAACAAATGCCAGCCTTCGCGAGACTTCAGCGCCTCGGCCAGCAGGCTGTCTTCGGTCGGCAATCCTGACCACTGCTGTTGCACTTCAAGCAGTGGCCGCAACGCACGCATTTCCGGGCCCATGAATTCACCCCGGGCGGCTGCGCCAAAGCGCACGACCACCGCATGGGCCAGCTCATTGGATAGGGGCATGCGTCCACCATTCCAGCGCGGCACGGCAGCTTTTTTCGCGGTGCTGCGTTTGACGTACGCCGTCATGTTTTCCACTCGCACCAACTCGAGCACGCGACCGGCAAACAGAAATCCGTCCCCAGGTTTCAGACGCGCGATGAACCCTTCCTCGACGCTGCCCAATTGCTTGCCGCCGCCGCCCTTGCTCCAGAATTTCAAATTGATACTGGCGTCGCTGACGATGGTGCCGACGCTCATGCGATGACGTCGGGCCAGCCGCGCATCGGGTACGCGCCAGACGCCGTGCTCATCCGGCTCGACGCGGCGATAATCCGGATACGCTGTCAGCGAAAGACCACCGTGGCGTACGAATGCCAGGGCCCAGACCCAGTCTTCAGGCGTGAGATCACGGTAAGCCCAGGCACCACGTACCTCTTCGTACAAATCATCGGGCAAAAACCCACCGCCCAGGGCCATGCTGACCAAATGCTGCACCAGCACATCCAGTGGTTTGTGCGGTGAGGCACGGGGCTCGATCTGTCGTTGCGCCACGGCGTCTTGTGCGGCGATCGCTTCGATCAATTCCAGGCTGTGGGTCGGCACCAATGTGACTCGCGACACTCGCCCCGGTGCGTGACCGGAGCGACCGGCCCGTTGCATCAGCCGCGCCACACCTTTAGCCGAGCCAATTTGCAGCACGCGTTCCACCGGCAGGAAATCCACACCGAGGTCCAGGCTCGAGGTGCACACGACGGCCTTGAGCTGGCCGTCCTTGAGGGCGCGTTCGACCCAGTCGCGGGTCTCGCGCGATAGCGATCCATGGTGCAAGGCGATGATGCCCGCCCAGTCCGGGCGAGCGTCCAGCAAGGCCTGATACCAGATCTCCGATTGTGCACGAGTGTTGGTGAAAACCAGGCAACTGGGGCTGGAGTCCACCTCGGCGACCACCTGCGGCAGCATCTTCAAACCGATATGTCCCGCCCAGGGAAACCGCTCGGTAGCCGGCGGCAATAGGGTGTCGACGCGAAGGTCCTTGCTCGACTTTCCCTGCACGCTGATCCCGCCACCCTGTGGGATCAACACCTGTTCGGCGTGAGCCTGATTACCCAGGGTCGCCGAAACACCCCAGACGATCAGTTCCGGGTTCCACCGACGCAAGCGCGCCAGCGCCAGTTGCAGTTGCACGCCACGTTTGTTGCCAAGCAATTCATGCCATTCATCCACGACCACCATTCGCAGGGTCGACAGTGCGGTGTGTGCGTCGGCGCGGGCGAGCATCAGAGTCAGGCTTTCGGGGGTGGTGATCAGTGTGGTGGGCGCGCGGCGGCTTTGCCGGGCGCGCTCGCTGCTGCTGGTGTCGCCCGTGCGAACGCCGACAGACCACGGGATCTGCAAATCGAGCAGCGGCGCTTCGAGTGCGCGTGCGGTATCCGCGGCGAGGGCGCGCATCGGGGTTATCCACAGCACCGTCAGCGGTTCGGCGACCGGTTTGCGTTTGCGCGGTTTTTCAACCGGAGGAGTCAGGCGCGCGAAGCGATTGAGCGCTGCAAACCACACTGCATAGGTTTTACCGGCGCCGGTGCTGGCGTGCAATAAACCGGAGTGGCCGTTTTTGACCGCTGACCACACCTGTTTCTGAAAGGCGAAAGGCTGCCAGCCGCGAGCGGTAAACCATTGTTGAGCAAAGTTGGGGGATTTTCCCATGCCGGCCGTGTGCGCTCTGAAAGTGTTCTTTCAGTGACCACGGCGGCATGGGACAAGTTTAATCGGCTCGCGCCCGGACCAACCTCGGCGCCTGCAAGGCGCGGGCGTTACTTGAGATTGCCGCTGAGGAATTGCTGCAGGCGTTCACTCTTCGGGTTGCCCAGCACATCTTCCGGTGCGCCTTCTTCCTCGACCAGCCCCTGGTGCAGAAACAGCACCTGACTCGACACCTTGCGCGCAAAGCTCATTTCGTGGGTGACCATGATCATCGTCCGGCCTTCTTCGGCCAGGCCCTGAATCACCTTCAGCACTTCGCCGACCAGCTCCGGATCAAGCGCCGAGGTCGGTTCGTCGAACAGCATGACTTCCGGCTCCATCGCCAGCGCACGGGCAATCGCCACGCGCTGCTGCTGACCGCCCGACAGAAACGCCGGGTACTGATCCGCCACGCGAGCTGCCAGGCCGACCTTGTCGAGATAGCGTCGGGCGCGGTCTTCAGCTTCCTTTTTGTCACAGCCCAATACGCGGCGCGGGGCCATGGTGATGTTTTCCAGTACCGTCATGTGGCTCCACAGGTTGAAATGCTGGAACACCATCGCCAGACGTGTGCGGATCCGCTGCAACTCGTCGGCATCAGCCACATGGATGCCGTGGCGATCCTTGACCATGCGGATGTCCTTGCCATCCAGGCTCATGGTGCCTTCGTTGGGTTGTTCGAGAAAGTTGATGCAGCGCAGGAAGGTGCTCTTGCCCGAACCGCTGGCGCCGATCAGGCTGATCACGTCACCGGTGTTGGCCTTGAGCGAAACGCCTTTGAGCACATGGTGGTCGCCGTAGCTCTTGTGCAGGCCTTCGATGGTCAGTTTGTACATGGGACATGCATCCTCAAGGCGAAAGTAGGTAGCCGCTGCGATAGGCTTCGGTGCCCGCGACGTGGGCGATCACCATGCCGGCAGTGGCCATGCGCCGCCGCGAGCGGGCGTACATCAACCCGGCGGCGGTGCAATGAATGGGGGTGACGTGGTTCAGGATCGGGTCAATGATTTCCGCGATCAATTGCCCGGCCTGCAGGTATTCGCCCGGCAGTGCGGTGAACACCAGCAAGCCGCCGACGGGCGTGGCGACGGGTTCGACGGCGGCGAGCGGAGTCGCCGGGTAGGGCAGCTCCGGCAGCGGCCGCGACTCGCCGGCGATGGCGCCAAAATGGATCAGGTAGTCGATCAGTGCCTGGCAGTCGAGGCTGGCCAACGGGTGATTGACGTCCCCTTGCCCGCGCAATTCGACCGTCACCGAAAAGCTGCCCATGGGGATCTTGAACTGCTCGCCAAAACGTTCGTTCAATTGCCACCACAGCAGCGTAAAGCACTCATCGAACGACTGACCGCCGGAATCGGTCGCCAGCAGGCTGGCCTCGGCGCCGATGTAGCGGGCCAGCGGTTCCACTTGGGGCCAGGCTTGCGGCGTAGTGTAAAGGTGCGCGACGGCTTCGAAATCGCAGTGCAGATCGAGCACGATATCGGCATCACAGGCCAGACGTTGCAGGATCAGGCGTTGGGATTGCAACTGAGTGCTGGCGGTCTGCCGCGCCAGCGCATGGCGCAGGCTGGTGCGGATCAGTTCAAGGTTGCGCCGCGGATCGTCACTGAGCTGGCCTTCGATCTCATTGCCGACCTCTTCACTGAGGTCGACGAACCAGCGATTGAAGTTTTGTCCGCTCTCCAGATCATAGCGACCCAGCGGCACGTCCATCAGCACTTGCTCGAGACCGACCGGGTTGGCGACCGGCACCAGCACGATTTCACTGCGCAGGCGGCCGGCAGCTTCCAGTTCCGCCAGGCGCTGTTTGAGGTGCCAGGCCACCAACATGCCGGGCATTTCATCGGCGTGCAGGGAAGCCTGAATATAGATCTTGCCTTGGGCCGAGGTCGGGCCGAAGTGGAAGCTGTGGATCTGTCGAGCGGTCCCCGGCAGCGGGGCCAGCAAGTCATGAATCTGGTGGCGCATGTCTCTTTATTCCTGAAGCGGGTCTCAGTGGGTCGGCCCGAGAAAAGCCAGCCATCGGCGTTCGGCGAGGCGAAACAGGCCGACCAGCGCAAAGGTAATGGTCAGGTAGATCAGTGCGGCAATGCCGAACGACTGAAAAGTCAGGAAGGTCGCCGAGTTGGCGTCCCGCGCGACTTTGAGAATGTCCGGAATGGTTGCCGTGAATGCCACGGTGGTCGAGTGCAGCATCAGGATCACTTCGTTGCTGTAATAAGGCAGCGAACGACGCAGGGCGGACGGCATGATCACGTAGGCATATAGCTTCCAGCCGGTAAGACCGTAAGCTTTGGCGGCCTCGACTTCACCGTGGTTCATGTTGCGAATCGCGCCGGCGAAAATTTCCGTGGTGTAGGCGCAGGTGTTGAGGGCGAAGGCGAGGATCGTGCAGTTCATCGCATCACGAAAGAACGCATCGAGTATCGGCTGCTCACGCACGGCCGCCAGGCTGTAGATGCCGGTGTAGCAGATCAGCAACTGGATATACAACGGCGTGCCGCGAAACAGGTACGTGTAGAACTGCACCGGCCAGCGGACGTAGAAATGAGGCGATACCCGCGCGATGGACAGCGGTATCGACACCACAAAGCCTATCAGGATCGAGATGCTGAGCAGCCACATCGTCATGGCCAGGCCAGTAATGTTGTAACCGTCGGTATAGAGGAAGGGTTTCCAGTATTCCTGCAGGAGTTCGATCATCGTACGGCCTCCCGGGAACCGGCGGCGTACCGGCGTTCGAGCCAGCGCAGAATCAAGTTGGATGCACTGGTGATGAGCAGGTAGATCAACGCTGCCAGCACCAGGAAGTAAAACAGTTGATAGGTGCTTTTACCGGCGTCCTGAGCGGCTTTCACCAGGTCGGCGAGGCCGATGATCGACACCAGCGCGGTGGCCTTGAGCATCACCATCCAGTTGTTACCGATGCCAGGCAGGGCAAATCGCATCATCTGCGGAAACACAATGATCCAGAAGCGCTGGCCGCGCTTGAGGCCGTAAGCCGTGGCCGCTTCGACCTGACCGCGGGGAACCGCAAGGATCGCGCCGCGGAAGGTTTCGGTGAAATACGCGCCATAGATGAAACCCAAGGTCAGCACGCCGGCACTGAACGGGTTGATCTCGATGTATTCCCATTCCATGAAATCGGTGAAGGTGGTCAACCAGGTTTGCAGGCTGTAGAAAATCAGCAGCATCAGCACCAGGTCCGGGACCCCGCGAATCAGCGTGGTGTAGAGCTGTGCCGGCAAACGCACGAGTTTTACTTTGGACAATTTGGCACTGGCGCCCAGCAGGCCGAGCAACACGGCCACCAGCAGCGACAACGCCGACAATTTGATGGTCATCCAGGTGCCTTGCATCAGCAACGGGCCGAAACCCTGGAGGCTGAAGGCGGAGAGCCCCAGATTTTCTAAGAGGTTTTCGAACATGGAAACAGCAACCTGATCAGGTGAAAAAAGCGCCCATCAGACGATGGGCGCCGGGCATCATTTGCCGCTGTAGAGATTCAGATCGCCGAAGTGTTTTTTCTGAATGGTGGCGTAGGTGCCATCATCATGTAACGCTTTGATACCTTTATCCAAAAGCGCTTTCAGCTCGGTGTTACCTTTACGGATGCCGATCGCGGTTTTCGACGGCAACAATTCGCTGTCGACCGGTTGGCTGACTTCGTAGCCTTCACCTTTTGGCGACTTCAAAAAGCCCAGTTCTGCTTGCAGCATGTCCTGAATGGCGGCGTCGAGACGGCCCGAAGTCAGGTCCGAATACACCTGGTCCTGGTTCTGATAGGCCTGGGTTTTGACCCCGGCCTTGTCCAGTACAGCTTTGGCGTAGGCTTCCTGAATGGTGCCTTGCTCGTAGCCAACGGTTTTGCCTTTGAGCGAAGCGGCGTCCGCGCTCAGGCCGGAACCCTTCTTGAATACGTAGGCGGTAGGACCGGAGAACAACTCGTTAGAGAAGTCGATGACTTTCTCACGGGCCGGGGTGACGGTCATTGAGGAGATCACGCCGTCGAATTTATTGGCTTTGAGGCCAGGAATCATGCCGTCGAAATCGCTTTCAACCCATTTGCATTTGACCTTCAGCTCGGCGCAGATCGCGTTCCCCAGATCAATGTCGAAACCTACCAGGTTGCCATCAGCCGCTTTCGACTCGAATGGCGCGTAGGAGGGGTCAACACCAAAACGCAATTCCTTGTATTCCTTGGCCAGCGCGGAGCCAGCGGCCACGCACAATGCCAGTGCAGAAAGGGTCAGCAATGCTTTTTTCATTATTCAATCCCTAAGAACCAATATGAGCGCTTGTGGCGCAGAATTATTGTTACTGCAAAGCGTAAGACCGGGTGAAGGTAGCAATTTCCGAACCAGAGTCCCGAACAAGTGTTTTAAAAGGTGAATCAAGAAGTGGCAAGAAGAAAATGGTGCGCGTGAATGATCGAGGTGAAATTGCTGCACCAAATCAGTTCAGGACCACTGAGATACCTGTAGGAGTGAGCCTGCTCGCGAAAGCTGTTCGTCCTTTACATTTAATTGACTGGCACGCCGCTATCGCGAGCAGGCTCGCTCCCGCAGGGGTATGCAGCCGACGCAGGATTTGTGTCTGGTGATTTATTTGTAGGAGTGAGCCTGCTCGCGAAAGCTGTTCGTCCGTTACATCTTGATTGACTGGCACGCCGCCATTGCGAGCAGGCTCACTCCCAAAGGGGCTATGCAGCCGACGCAAGATCGGTGTCTGGTGATCTAATGGTAGGAGTGAGCCTGCTCGCGAAAGCTATTTGTCCGTTACATCTTAATTGACTGGCACGCCGCTATCGCGAGCAGGCTCGCTCCCACAGGGGTATGCAGCCGACGCAGGATTTGTGTCTGGTGATTTATTTGTAGGAGTGAGCCTGCTCGCGAAAGCTGTTCGTCCGTTACATCTTGATTGACTGGCACGCCGCTATCGCGAGCAGGCTCACTCCTACAGGGTTTCGGTCAGCCCAACAGGTCTTGCAGCGTCGCCAGGTTGTCGGCCTCTTCGACAGTCTTGTCCTGCCGCCAGCGCAGCATTCGCGGGAAGCGCACGGCGATCCCGCTCTTGTGCCGCTTGGACAGGGCTATTCCTTCAAAGCCCAATTCAAACACCAGGCTCGGTTTGACGCTGCTAACCGGCCCGAATTTCTCCACCGTGGTTTTGCGCACAATGCTGTCGACCTGGCGCATCTCGGCATCGGTCAGGCCGGAGTAAGCCTTGGCGAACGGCACCAGCGTGCGCTCGCTGGATTCCGGTGGGCCATCCCACACAGCGAAGGTGTAATCGCTATAAAGACTGGCGCGTCGACCGTGGCCACGTTGCGCATAAATCAAGACGGCATCGACGCTGAACGGGTCGACCTTCCATTTCCACCACACGCCCATGTCTTTGGTGCGGCCCACGCCATACAGAGAGTCGCGCGCTTTCAGCATCATGCCTTCAACGCCCAGGCTGCGTGACGCTTCGCGCTGGCGGGCGAGGTCTAACCAGTCGTCGCCGGCAAGCACGGGCGAGGGCAGCAGCACCGGGCTGGCGCAGTCGGCGATCACCTGATCCAATTGCGCACGGCGCTTGGCCTGAGGCTGATTGCGCCAGTCTTCACCCTGCCATTCCAGCAAGTCGTAACCGAGCACAACGACTGGCACATCTTCGAGGATCTTCTTGCCGAGTGTCTTGCGGCCGATGCGCTGTTGCAGCAACGCGAATGGCTGCACGGCAGGCGCAGTCGGCGCCTGCGGATCAAAAGCGTCTTGGGTATCCGGAGTCGGGGCTTTCCAGACGACGATTTCCCCGTCGATCACGGTACCGTCCGGCAGGCAGTGGGCCAGACTGTCGAGCTCCGGAAAACGCTCGGTCACCAGCTCTTCGCCACGCGACCAGACCCACAGCCGGCCATCGCGCTTGACCACCTGCGCGCGAATGCCGTCCCACTTCCACTCCACTTGCCAATCGCTGGCCGGGCCCAGCAGCGATTCAAACTGTTCGACCGGTTGCGACAGCGCGTGAGCGAGAAAAAACGGATACGGCTGGCCGCCACGCTGGGCATGCTCGTCGGACGATTCCGCCGCGATCAATTTGAGATAGCTGGCCGCATTCGGCCGATTGGACAGATCCGTGTAACCCACCAGCCGCTGAGCTACCCGTTTGCTGTCGAGATGAGCCATGGAGGCTAGCGCGCGGGTCACCAGCAGTTTGGAAACGCCGACGCGAAAGCTGCCGGTGATCAATTTGATGCACAGCATCAGGCTGTGACGGTCCAGCTGCGCCCACAATTGCGGCAATCTCTCACCCAATACTTCGGGGGACTCGCCGCGCAAGGGCAGCAGTTTTTCTTCAATCCACGTTGCCAGGCCATCGGTGGAACTGTGCAGTGCCTCGGGCAGTACCAGGGATATGGTCTCTGCCAGATCGCCGACCGCTTGATAGCTTTCTTCGAACAGCCAGGTCGAGAGCCCGGAATATTCCACGGCCAATTCGCGCAGAATTTTGGCCGGTACTAATTGACGCGGACGGCCGCCGGATAAAAAGTACACAGCCCATGCCGCATCTTCGGGCTCGGCCTGGGCGAAGTAGCGCTGCATCGCTGCCAGTTTGGCGTTGCTGGAAGTGGTGGCGTCGAGGTCGGCGTACAGCTCGGCGAAGGCTTTCATGCCTGCACCTCGGCGCTTTCGGCCACTGCGTTTTCTTCCTCATCATCACAGTATTCGGTGTTGAAACCCTGCGCATCGAGACCTTTTTCGCGCAGGTGCCGCACCAGCACGCCGATCGAGCCGTGGGTGACCATGACGCGTTCGGCACCGGTCTGCTCGATGGCCCACAGCAGGCCCGGCCAGTCAGCGTGATCGGACAGCACGAAACCACGGTCGACGCCACGCCGGCGCCGGGTGCCGCGCAAGCGCATCCAGCCGCTGGCGAAGGCGTCGCTGTAGTCACCGAAGCGCCGCATCCAGGTACTGCCGCCAGCGGAGGGCGGGGCAATGACCAACGCTTTGCGCATCATCGGATCGGTTTTTTTGACTTCGCCGGCATAAATCGTGGGCGGGATATGAATGCCGCCCTCGCGATAAACCCGGTTCAGCGGCTCGACCGCACCGTGAGACAGAATCGGCCCGATACTGGCATCGATGCCGTGAAGAATCCGCTGGGCCTTGCCGAACGAATAGCAGAACAGCACGCTGGCCTTGTCGACCGCCGCATTGGCTTGCCACCACTGATTGATTTCGTCGAACACTTGCGCCTGGGGTTGCCACCGATAGATCGGCAGGCCGAAGGTCGATTCGGTGATGAAGGTGTGGCAGCGCACCGGTTCGAACGGTGCGCAGGTGCCGTCCGGCTCAATCTTGTAATCGCCCGAGGCGACCCAGACTTCACCGCCGTATTCCAGGCGCACCTGGGCCGAACCGAGGACATGGCCGGCGGGATGGAAACTCAGGGTGACGCCGTGGTGCAGCAACCGTTCGCCGTAGCGCAGGGTCTGCAAATTGATGTCCTGACCGAGTCGCGAGCGCAGGATCCCTTCACCGGATGCGGCGGCCAGATAATGCTGATTACCGCCCCGGGCGTGATCGCCGTGGGCATGGGTAATCACCGAACGCTCGACCGGGCGCCACGGGTCGATATAAAAATCTCCGGCGGGGCAGTACAAACCTTCGGGACGAGCGATAACAAGATCCATGGGCTGACCAAATGGATGGATTTGTTAGGTATGAGGCGGGGGCGAGGGGAGAAGTTCTATCGAGATATCTGCAGCGTGGCGCAGTCCCTGTGGGAGCCAGCCTGCTGGCGATGGCGGCGTGTCATTCACCAAAAAAGTGTCAGACAGTTCCTCATCGCTAGCAGGCTAGCTCCCACAGTAGGGTGGATTATTTGCCGGGAGTCAGGGTCAAGCGCTTGTTGCCATAGGCCTTGTCGAAGTTCTGCGGCTGCATCGGCAAGCTCATGTACCGGCCCTTGAGCCACGGATCAACGCTATCGAGGTAATTGGGGCTGGCAGGATTACCCGATTGCCCCGTGCCGTTCTGCCCCATCAGCGGCTCGGCCTGGCCGAAGTCGACGATCAAACGCATGCCCGGTGCCAAGGTGGTGTTGAAGTCCTTGCCCCAGGCAAACGCCGCACTGTTGAGCGTGGTGTGATCACCGCCTGCCATGAGCGGGCCGCGCACCGTCTGGCCACTGCTGTTTTTCCATTCGTAGCGGTGCAGTTTGCCCCATTGCCAGGCCTTATGATCACCGCCCAGCTGGTTGTCGCCAGCGGTTATCGCGGCCGCGAGGGCGCGTGCGACGATGGCAGGTTTGTCCTCTTTTTGCGCAGTGCGCAGGTCATCCCAAAACGGACTGTCCTCGCGACCGAGCAAGTGATCGGCCTGCGCCGAATAGGACAATTGCCCGTTAGCGATAAAGGCTTTCCACGCCGGGCCGTCTTCGGCACCCAGTTCGTCGAGGAACGTCTGCCGTGCGCTTTCCTGCAGGAACAACTCATAAATTGCCGCGTCGGCGGACGTCGCAGCGAGTTTGCCGTCGAACGCCATCAAGCGAGCCAGGGCCTCGCGAGCCTTTGGCTGATCCGTCGCAGGCAACGCTCCAATTGCCTGTTTGAGCGGCTGCGCCATGCCCGGCGCGGCAAACATTTTCTTCAGTTTGGCGGCGAACGTGGTGGTCTGATCGTATTGCATGGCGATCACGCTGCGCGTGTCGTGCTTGCCCGCCCCGGCCATCTCCGCCAAGCGTTCGCCACGTTCCGGCGCCGACCACGAATTGGACAGCTGCATACCGTAGCCATCAGGAATGACCCGCTGGTTGGCGGTGCCCAACCAGCCCTGTGCCGGATCCTGATCGTAGGGGTGCAGCATCGGATCGGCATAACCGTCCCAATCATAACGACCTTCCCAGCCCGGCGATGGCAGCAAGCCTTCGCCTTCTCGACGATTCGGATAGCGACCGGTCACTTGCCAGCCAATGTTGCTGGCGTCGGCGAACACCAGGTTCAGGGTCATGGCGCGAATTTCGCGGCTCGCATCTGACGCTTTTTCGACGTTCTGCGCCCGGGACAGGTCGAAGAAGGCGTCGAGCGATTTGTCATCGGTGAAGTTCGGCGTTTGCAGGGCCAGGCCGAGGCTGTTGCCGAGCGCGGTGCCTTGGGTGCTGTTAAGCAGCGGGCCGTGGCGGGTTTCGTACACGGCTTCGCGGATCGGGCGCTGACCTTTGACGAAGTAGGTTTCGTTGCGCACGATCACCGGCTGCCATTTACCGTTCACCTCGTAAGACAAACCATTGCCCTGGCGCCTGATTTTTTCCAGGAACAGGTCCTGGTTGTCGCCCATGACCGAGGTCATGCTCCAGGCGACTTTGCCGTTGAAACCACCCAGCACCATGGGCAGCCCGGCGATGGTGACGCCGGATGCCTGATATTTCGGCGCACGGATTTGCACATGACTGAACAACGACGGCACGCCCAAGGGTCCATGGCTGTCGCTGGCCAGCAGGCTCTTGCCACTGCGGCTGCGCTGCGGCGAGATCGCCCAATTGTTTGATGAGGTAGCGCCGAGCAGATTCAGATCGGCCAGTTGCCGGGTGGCTTTACTGATTTCTGCAAGACCGGCAATCGCGCCGTTGAGCTTAACGCCCTGAAGTTTCTCGACTTCTCCAACCGGCAGCTTTTCATCGGGTGCGGACGGCGCCAGCCAGGCAAGTTTGTCGGTGGCGACCGTCTGTGCAAGCACCAGGGAGGAAATCTCTTCCGGCAGGTTCGCTGACTGGCTGAAATTGAGCAGGCAGAAGATCAGCGCCGAATCTTCCGGCTTCCAGTATTCGGGCTTGTAGCCAGTGGCTGCGAGGTCGGCCGGGAGTTTGTCGCCGAAGCGGAACAGATAGGCATTGACCCCGCGCGCGTAGACTTCGAAGAAGCGTTTCAGGCGCGGCGAAGCAGCCTTGTAGAGCTCGGCGGCGTTCTTCTTCAGATTGACTGCACGCATGTAGCGATCGGCATCAAGCAGGTCGGCGCCATACATCTCCGACAAACGGCCCTGCGCCAACAGGCGCAGGGTAGCCATTTGCGTCATGCGGTCGGTGGCGTGCACGTAACCGAGAGCGAACAGCGCGTCGTGGAAATTGCTGCTTTCGATCAACGGCATGCCCATGGGATTGCGGCGCACCGAAACGTTTTGCGCCAGACCTTTGAGCGGCTGCACGCCAATGGTCGGCTGGAGCGTGCCCTGAGTATTCCAGGTCTGACAACCGGCCAGGCTCAGAGCACCGGCCACTGTTGCGGCAACGCCGAACCGGGGAAGAAAATGTAAGAGGGCTGGCGAAGCCATGGCGAAGCTCCTGCGGGGGTAGAGGCGCAATAAAGCCGCTACGTTAGAGAGCAGGAGGTGGCCGCGCAAGCGGGGTTTCGGGTTATTTCAGAATTTGTCCGCCGAACCGCATCAGTGTGGACGATGCATGACCCGTGGTGAGGGGGCTTGCCCGTGGTGAAGGGGGCATGCCTGTGGTGAAAGGGGCATGCCTGTGGTGAAGTGGCTTGCCTGTGGTGAAGTGGCTTGCCTGTGGTGAAGTGGCTTGCCTGTGGCGAGGGGGCTTGCCCCCGTTGAAGTGCGCAGCACTTCCCCTCCACCCTCCGCATTAACTCACGAATCCGGTGCCGGGATGACGACTGCGTTGCAGTCGAACGGGGGCAAGCCCCCTCGCCACAGCAAGCCCCCTCGCCACAGATAGTGCTCGCCGCCATAGATATTGCTCCCCACAGATAGCACTCGCCACAGACAGCGCTCCCCATTGCAACTCCCCTCGCCCAGGTTGGTATCGGCTCAGGATTTTGGCGGATTCACCTTGTTCACCAGCTCATACGCCTTCACCGTCGCCGGACGGTTCTGGATATGATTGAACCAGCGCAGAACATTCGGAAAATCCTCAAGTTTCTGGCTTTGCCACTTGTGGGAAACGATCCATGGATAGATCGCCATGTCGGCGATGCTGTATTCACCGCCAGCGACAAACTTATTGCCTGCCAGCTGCTTGTCGAGCACGCCATAAAGCCTGGCCGTCTCGTCGATATAGCGCTTGATCGCGTAAGGAATTTTCTCCGGCGCGAACTGACTGAAGTGATGATTCTGCCCGGCCATCGGCCCCAGTCCGCCCATCTGCCAGAACAACCATTGCAGCGCCTGCTGACGGCCACGCAGATCGTTGGGCAGGAACTGGCCGGTTTTTTCCGCCAGGTACAGAAGGATTGCACCCGACTCGAACAGCGCCAGCGGTTCACCGCCATCAACCGGCTGATGATCTACGATCGCCGGGATTTTGTTGTTCGGTGAGATCTTCAAAAATTCGGGTTTGAATTGGTCGTTCTTGCTGATGTTGATCGGGTGGACGTTGTAAGGCAGGCCGGCTTCTTCCAGGAAGATCGAGACTTTGTGGCCGTTGGGGGTGGTCCAGTAATACAGGTCGATCATGAAATTCTCCAAATCAAGAGACGTCGTTACTTGCGCACAGCAAATGTCGGCATCAGGTCGTCCTGTTTGCCTTGCCTGTAAGAGGAGGTGATGCTGAAGTGTGGAAAATTCAATGACCCTGGTTGAGAAAAGTCGGCATGGAGCTTCAGAAAAGTGCGGCCCTGATCATTATCGATCAGCAAAAAGGCATCCTTCATCCCCGACTGGGTCGCCGAAACAATCCTCAAGCCGAAGAGCGAATCGTACAGTTGCTGGCCTTTTGGCGGCTGACCGGGCGACCGGTGATTCATGTTCAGCACCTGTCCCGTTCGCCGGATTCGGTGTTTTGGCCCGAGCAATCGGGGGTGGAATTTCAAGAGCGATTTTTGCCGCTGGCCGGTGAGCAGTTGATTCAGAAACAGGTGCCAGATGCGTTTTGCACGACGAGGCTGGAAACACATTTGCGCCAGACGGGGACCGAGCAGCTGGTGATCGTCGGCGTCGCGACCCACAACTCGGTGGAGTCGACCGCGCGCACGGCCGGCAACCTCGGGTTTGCAACGTGGGTGGTGGAGGATGCGTGTTTCACCTTCGACAAGGCGGATTATTTTGGCAACCTGCACTCAGCTGAAGTGGTGCACGCCATGTCGCTGGGGAATATGCACGGGGAATACGCCACGGTCATCGCCTGCGCAGATCTTCTGAAGGCGGCGGAGACCCTGTAGGCGCCGAGCGGGCTCGCAAAAGCGTTGTCATTGAAAAGTCGATGGTGAACAGGCTGACGCTATCGCGAGCAGGCTCGCTCCCACATCTGATCCATGTTGCGGCGTAGAACCTGTGCGAACCTTCCCGGTCAAGCAATTCAGCGGGCGGAGACAACCTCCGCCCGAAGCATCAAGCGCCGTGGCACTTCTTGAATTTCTTGCCGTTGCCGCATGGGCAAGGATCATTGCGGCCAACGTCTTTCAAAGCGTTGCGCACCGGTTCCTGCTGAGCGTGGCCGCAGTTCGGGCCGTGTACGTGGCCATGGTCATGATCATGATGGTGGACTTCGTGATGGTCATGGTCGTGGTTGCAATCAGGGCCATGAACGTGAGGTTGCTGGGTCATCGGTTTTGCTCCGGAATAAAATCGGCGGGGATTATCACGCCATTACGCTTCAGGTGCACGTAGTGCGCGATGAATAGGCCGGTTTCCATCTCGCCCTCCAGACGATAGGGAATGGGCTGGTCGGATTTTTTCAGCATTTTCACCAGCTCCCGCACTTTGGGCCACAGGTTGGTACGGATCGGCACCTTGAAATACGCGCTGCGCTTTGGCCCCACTGTAAACCAATGTTCGTGTTCGCCTTCGGTCAGCAGAATAGTGCCCAGATGAATGCGGTATTCCAGGCCTCGCACGGTCAGGTCGCTGTCGTCGGGGTTGTCGACGCGAAAATGCAGCAGGAAACGTTGCTGCATCAGTTTGGCTTGAACGACTTCGACCCTGACCAGATGCACCTGCGGCTCTGGCCGGTCGTCGCTAAACCATGACGCGCAGCCGCTGAGCCCGAGAATCAGGAATAGGATCGATAAATAGAGTGCGAGTCGCCGGGTGATCATGGTTGTGTCTCCCTTGAGCCCCCAGTTTAGCCCTGAAAGATCGCAGCCTTCGGCAGCTGCTACAAAGATCGCAGCCTTCGGCAGCTGCTACGAAGATCGCAGCCTTCGGAAGCTGCTACAGGGCGCTAGCTGCCGAAATATCCCGCGCAGCACTTCTTGAATTTCTGCCCGCTGGCGCAAGGGCATGCATCGTTACGCCCGGCCTTGAGTTGCACGGTCGGGTCGATGAAGTACCAGCGTCCGCTGTTCTGCACAAACGAAGAGCGTTCGCGGTGGCTGTGCTCGCCGCTGCCGTCGTGCCAGCGCGCGGTGAAGGTCACGAAGGCATGTTCCGGCTGACCGCCCAACACTTCGCAACCCTCCACCTCAAGGCCCAACCAGGTGCTGCGGGCACTCCAGTCGCTCATCGACTGACGGTCCAGCCCGGTCTGTTGCGCCGGCAGGGTGGTCGCCACCAGATAGTCGACCAGTCCCAAAACATAAGCGCAATAGCGCGAGCGCATTAACGCCTCGGCGCAGGGTGCGGGATGGCCGGCATGGTAATGGCCGCAGCAGGCGTCCAGCGGGGTGCCGCTGCCGCAGGGGCAAATGGATGTACTCATTGCGTTACCACCAATATTTCCCAAAGTTTTCCGGATTGGCCCAGAAGCGTGAATTGAGCCAGTCGGGTACCTGTTTGTAATCAAGCAAATCATAGGTGAACAGGGTCAGCACCTGATCGTCGCGCTGGAAGCGTTCGCTGGCTTGCAGCGCCAGGGAAAAAAAATCAGTCTCTTGCCAGCCACTCGCAGCAAGATCCGCCAACACCGCGATGCGACTCGCGTTGAGATTACGGATCCCGCCTAATAGATTCAGGCCATCGCGCTTGGGCAAATGTTCCAGGCAATCGACCGCCAGCGCCAGGTCAAACCTGCGTGCGGCCAATGCGGCGGGCAGCGGGCCAGGAGCGGCATGCGCAACACAGGTGTCCGGGTGCGCAAGCTTGAACGCCTCCAGGGCGGGAAATTCGCTGGCGCCGATCAGCAACAATTGCGCCGGGGCGTAACGATCGAGCAAAGCGGCCACCGCCTGCTGTGGTGTGCGCGGAGAAATACCTGCGGTCATCGAAGATCCTCAATCAGAATCTCAAGACTAGCCTGCCCGAGGGTTCAGACATAGAGCCATCTCGCGGCAAGAGAGCCGATCAACTGCGAACGCGGGGCGAATCTGCAGTGGCCTAGTGCTGGCGGAGATTAAAACTGGGGTCTTTACTCCCTGAATCGGTTTCAAGCCGATCCTTCAGGAGAAAACTAGATGAGCATAGTTCGGACAGCATTACCCTTGGTTCTGCTAACCAGTGTGTTGACTGGTTGCGCAGGTTTGCAGAAAACCGACTGGCCGACCTGTGCGGCGGTCGGCGGTGTCGTCGGTGCGGGCCTGGGCGCCACCCAAAGTTCGTCGTGGGCCGGTTACGGCGCCTTGGTAGTGGGTGGTACGGCAGCAGCTTATTGCTGGGTTCACGGCGACGCGGATGAAGACGGCGATGGTGTGCCTGACAGCCGCGACAAGTGCCCGGGTACGCCTAAAGGCGTGCAGGTCGATGCCGATGGTTGCCCTCCGCCTGTCCCTGCACCCGTGGTCGAAGAGGTGGTCGTGGTTGACGAAGAGACCATTGTCATCCGCGATGTTCACTTCCAGTTCGATAAAGCCACCCTCACACCTTCTGATAAAGAAGTCCTCAACACCATCGCTACCCGCCTTAAACAGGAGACTGCCAGCGCCCAACTGACCGTGGTCGGTCATACCGACAGCGTAGGCAGCGACGCCTATAACCAGCGCCTGTCAGACAAACGTGCGCACTCGGTGGTCGACTACCTCGTTCAGAGCGGGGTGCCGCGTGCCAGTTTCGTGTCTGTGGCCGGTGCCGGTGAAAGCCAGCCGGTGGCTGATAACAAAACTGCTGACGGCCGCGCGATGAACCGCCGCACGGAAATCAAGATCAAGCGTTGAGCCCCCTCGCACTTCGCGCTTGTGCAGTCGCGGATGCGGGTCTTTACTCCTGTGTAACCGGCATCGGCCGGTAACACAGGAGCTTTCACCATGAGCGTTCTTACGAAGACCGTCTTGCCGGTTCTGCTGTTTGGCAGCTTGTTGACCGGTTGCGCTACTCACAGCGATGGCACTGCCCCCCTCAATCAACGGACCTGGCCGGTCTGCAGCGTGCTCGGCGGCCTGGTGGGTGGAGGCTTGGGTGCCTTGCAAAGTGGGGGCTGGGCGGCCGGCGGAGCAGCGCTTGGGATCGTCACCGGCGGCTTGATCTGTTTTGCTCAGGATGGCGATGAAGACGACGACGGCGTTTTTGACCGGCGCGACCGCTGCCCTGATACACCTGCTAATACTCCCGTCGAACACCACGGTTGTCCGCTGCCGCAATACCCTGCCAGCGTGAAACCCGAACCCGTTCCTGCGCCCACCGAAGTCGTGACCTTAAGCGATGCGAACGATGTTCTGTTCGCCTTCAATAAATCCGAGTTGACGCCTTCAGCCCGCAGCGAGCTCGATTCCCTGATGGCGAAATTGCAGAATGTCGATGTGGTGAGCATCAAGGTGGTGGGCCATACCGATAGCGTCGGCAGCGATGCTTACAATCAGGGGCTCTCCGAACGCCGCGCCAGCAGTGTGGCCGGCTATCTGTTGAGTCAGGGCCTGGCGCCGAACAAACTCACCAGCGAAGGACGCGGTGAAAGTGAGCCGGTGGCCGAAAACGACACCGACGAAGGTCGCGCGAAAAACCGCCGGGTGGAGTTGCACATCAATCGCTGAGCCTCGTGATAGAGCCGTCGCGCAGCGATGATTGCTGCTGCGCCGGCCATTCGGCGGCCTTCATGAAGAATTTTCGTTGCCCTCTGGCTTATCTTGCGTGGAAGCCGTTACTGTGCGCGCAAAGAATAATTCTCCACGGAGGAGCATATGAAGGTCTTTTGGGGATTGGGGAAGCTGTTGACCCTGCTTTTCTGGTTGGTGGTACTGGTCAACCTGCTGTTGCCTTTCGTGCATCCATTAAATTTGCTGGTCAATGCGGCGGGCGCGGTGCTGGCCGTCCTTCATCTGCTGGAAGCGGTTTTTTGTTTGCGCAGCCTCCGTGGTCGTCCCCATCCGTGGCGTGACCGTCTGAAAATTCTCTTTTTTGGTGTTTTTCACCTGCAAACCCTCCCGGTCCCGACCGCATCGAAGGCTACCCATGCGTAAACTCTGTCTACTCGCTGCACTCATCAGCCCGTTGGCTTGCGCCCAAGTGGTCAGTGTCGAAACCAACTCCCTGATGCGCCTTCCCAACACCACCAGCACCTTGCAGCTCGAACGCCTGCACGTGGCCGATTACGGCACGCTGCTGATTCCATCGAACGTGACCGAGGTGTCCGTGGATGAATTACAGCTGGGTAAGGATGCGCGGATTGCCATCGTGCCCGGCGAACAGGCACTGGCGTTAACGGTCAGTCGTGCGCAATTGTCCGAAGGCAGCCAGATTACCGCTCGCGGTGCACCTGGCACTTACCTGAAGGCCGCACGTGCGGGGCGGAATCTGAACCTGCAGATCAAGGCGCTGGACGCACCGCAGTTGTCGATCGATGCGCGCGGCGGTGCCGGTGCGCCGGGCTTTGTGGGTCTCGACGGTGCGAACGGCCAGGCGCCGGGTTGCACATGGGGTCAGGCGGGGCGCGGTGCCAATGGCAGCGACGGCAGCGATGGCCAGCCAGGGGCGCCAGGCGGACTGGTTCGTCTGGAAGTGCCGCGTGACTACCCGATCGAACAGATAAAGGTTCAAGTCGCGGGCGGGGCAGGTGGTCTGGCGGGGCCGGGCGGTAAACCGGGGGCAGGCGGCAAGGCCAAGGGTTGCTTCGTGTACAAGGCGGATGGCGGCAAGAGTGGGCGTCCGGGGCTGGACGGGCAGCCAGGGCCTGCTGGCGCCGAAGGGGCGGTAACCCTCCAGAGGTTGTAAACATAACCCTTGTGGCGAGGAGACTTGTCCCCGTTGTGCTGCGAAGCGGCACTCAGGCGTCATCGGCTGTGGCGAGCGGACTTGTCCCCGTTGTGCTGCGAAGCGGCACTCAGGCGGCATCGGCGGGCGCTTGGATTGCGCCTGCTGCGCAGTCGAACGGGGCGGTGCGACGTTTCGACAAGTCCCCTCGCAACGGGGCCGTACCCGGCCTCAAAACATCGGTCGGGCCGCAGCAATCGCGACCAACACCAACCCGACAACCAGGTTAACCCCCACCAATCTGCGAATCCGCCCCAGCACCGCCGCGCCCGTCGGCCAGTCCTTAGCTGAAACCGCGGTGCGCAACTCCGGCAACATCAGCGCCTGAATGCGGATAAACAGCGCCGTCATCACCACATAAAGTCCCATCATTATCTGCACGTAACGCGGAGCGGCCTCAAAGCCGGCGTATTGCAGATGGATCATGCCCACTCCGCTGATCGGCAAAAGCACCACCGCCACCCAGACCCAGCGAAAAAATCCCTGAAACACTTCCACCCATAACGTTAACCGGGCAGGACCTTCCAGCGCCTTCATCGCCGCAGGCCGCAAGACCATCCAGGCGAAAAACATGCCGCCGACCCACACCAGTGCGGACAGGACATGCAGGGTATAAACGATGCCAAAAGGTGTCATTGAGTTACTCCGTTCTGCGCGGGATTAATTAGCGCGGTATGATACCGTCCGATTCAAACCACTGAAAATTTATCCAGCGTTTTTTACGCCCGACCATTCATGATCAGCACCGAACTCAAAACCACGATCCAGGGCGCCTATACGCGTTTTCTCGAAGCCAAGAGCTTGAAACCGCGCTACGGTCAACGCCTGATGATTGCCGAAATTGCCAAAGTCCTCGGTGCCATCGACACCGATGACGAAGGCCGGCGCAGCGGCGACCCCGCAATTGTCGCGGTGGAAGCCGGCACCGGTACCGGTAAAACGGTCGCCTACAGCATGGCGGCGATTCCTGCGGCCAAGGCTGCGGGCAAGCGTCTGGTGATCGCGACCGCCACCGTCGCCCTGCAGGAGCAGATCGTCTACAAGGATTTGCCCGACCTGATGCGCAACAGCGGGCTGAGCTTCACCTTCGCCTTGGCCAAGGGGCGCGGTCGCTACATGTGTCTGTCGAAGCTCGACATGTTGCTGCAGGAAGGCCACGCGCAAACGGCCACCGCTCAATTGTTCGAAGAAGAAGGCTTCAGGATCGAGGTCGATGAGGCCAGTCAGAAGCTGTTCACCAGCATGATCGAGAAGCTGGCCGGCAACAAATGGGACGGCGACCGCGACAGCTGGTCTACGGCCCTCGAAGACGCCGATTGGGCGCGCCTGACCACCGATCACAGCCAGTGCACCAATCGTCATTGCCCCAACTTCGGCCAGTGCGCCTTTTACAAGGCCCGCGAAGGCATGGGCAAAGTCGACGTGATCGTCACCAACCACGAC
This sequence comes from Pseudomonas fluorescens, assembly GCF_902497625.1. Classification (GTDB taxonomy): domain Bacteria; phylum Pseudomonadota; class Gammaproteobacteria; order Pseudomonadales; family Pseudomonadaceae; genus Aquipseudomonas; species Aquipseudomonas fluorescens_BQ. The sequence continues at coordinate 30,849 of NZ_CABVGX010000024.1, forward strand.
ATGGTGCTGGCTGACCTGGCGCTTGGCGGCGGGGCAGTCTTGCCCGATCCGCGCGACACCATTTATGTGTTCGACGAAGGTCATCATCTGCCGGACAAGGCCATCGGTCACTTCGCCCACTACACGCGCCTGCGTTCCACCGCCGACTGGCTGGAAACCACCGCGAAAAACCTCACTAAACTGTTGGCCCAGCACCCGCTGCCTGGCGATCTGGGCAAGTTGATCGAACAGGTGCCGGAGCTGGCCCGCGAGATCAAGACCCAGCAGCAATTCATGTTCACCGCTTGTGAACAGGTCGCTGATTTCAAGCCCGGCGAAGACGTCGAAGGTCGCGAGCGGCCACGCCATCGCTTCGTAGGCGGGGTCATTCCCGAGCACATGCGCGAGATGGGTATCGAGCTGAAGAAAGCCTTTGCCCGTCTTACCGACCTGTTCACCCGACTCACCGAGCTGCTCAAGGAAGGCATGGACGGTGAGGTCAACATCGGGATTGCGAGTAATCAGGCCGAAGAGTGGTATCCGCTGTTTGGCAGTTTGTTATCGCGATCCTCCGGCAACTGGGAATTGTGGACGGCCTTCACCGTCGAAGACCCGGAAGACAATCCGCCCATGGCGCGTTGGCTAACCCTTGCCGAGAGCGGTTCACTGTTCGATATCGAGGTCAATGCCAGCCCGATCCTCGCGGCGGAAATGCTCCGTCGAAATTTGTGGAATGTGGCTTACGGTGCGCTGGTGACCTCGGCGACCCTCACTGCATTGGGTACGTTCGACCGTTTCCGTATGCGTGCCGGCCTGCCGAAAAAAGCCGTGACTGCTGTGGTGCCGAGTCCATTCCACCACGCCGACGCCGGTGTGCTGCGGGTCCCGGACCTCAAAGCCGACCCGCGTGATGCACCCGCGCACACTGCTGCGATCATCCGCGATCTGCCGCAACTGGTCGAAGGTTCGCGCGGCACCCTGGTGCTGTTCTCTTCGCGCAAGCAGATGCAGGACGTGTTTGACGGGCTCGACCGCGACTGGCGCAAGCAAGTGTTCATTCAAGGCAACCTGTCGAAACAGGAAACCCTGAACAAGCACAAGGCGCGGGTCGATGGCGGCGATTCCAGCGTGCTGTTCGGTCTGGCCAGTTTCGCCGAAGGGGTCGACTTGCCCGGTGCCTACTGCGAACACGTGGTCATCGCCAAGATTCCCTTTTCGGTACCGGATGATCCGGTCGAAGCGGCGCTGGCCGAGTGGATCGAGGCTCGGGGTGGCAATCCATTCATGGAAATCTCCGTGCCGGATGCCTCGCTGAAACTGGTCCAGGCCTGTGGCCGCTTGCTGCGCACCGAAGAGGATCGCGGCACGATCACATTGCTCGACCGTCGTCTTGTCACCCAGCGTTACGGCAAGGCGATTCTCAATGCACTGCCGCCGTTTCGGCGCGAAATTTCCTGATACAGCGGTGGGCCATTTCGCCCGCTGTGTTGTCTATCCTTCTATCATCGCATTTCCACTGGCCCATTGAAGGTCGTTAGGGAGAACTTCGTTCTTATGATCCGCCGTTCGTTGCCCGCTGTTTTCGCTCTGATGTTTGCAGCCCCTGTGCTGGCCGCGCCTGCCGGTCAGCAAACGCTGTTCAACTTTGTGCGCCCCGCCGATGTCGTGCAGGTAGCGACGCAGGACGCCAGCTTGCCGCAGTCCAACGCGGAGCAAACGGCCGACGGCGAAGTGCTGCGCAGGGTGACCTTCAACCCGGTGGCCGAACCGACCCTGCGCCTGACCCCGCAAACCGGAGCCTGGGACTGGTCACAGTCCGGGGTGATGAGTTTGCGCATCCAGAGCGCAATGAATTGGGCCGTGACGCTGTACGTGAAAATCCAGAGCAATGACGGCAAGACCCTGATCAGTCGGGTCGACTTGCCAGCGGGTCCCGCACAAACCTTGCTGGTGCCGTTGCAACCGAGTTCGCCGCTGGGCATGGGCATGAAAGCTGGTCCGCCGATGCCGATGACCTTTGATGGCCAGCGCGTGCTGCTCGCCAGCAGCGCCGGCGAACTGGATCGCAGCCAGGTGGTGTCGGTGACCCTCTCGATGGACCAGCCGAAAGTGGCACAAAGCATTTTGCTGGAGCGCTTCGGTGTGCAAAACGCCGAGGCGGTCACTCAAGCCGCTTATGGCGGACTGGTCGACGCGTACGGGCAATCGACCCGTACCAAATGGCCAGAAAAGGTCAGCAGTGACGAGCAACTGAAAAGCGCCGCCGCCAAGGAACAGCAACAGCTGAAAACCTGGCTGGCAGAACGTCACAAAGGCTCCCTCGACAAGTTTGGCGGCTGGACACAAGGCCCGACGTTCAAGGCCAGCGGTTTTTTTCGCAGCGAAAAACGTGATGGCCGTTGGTACCTGGTGACGCCGGAAGGACATCCGTTCTATTCGCTTGGGGTTAACACCGTTTCGCCGAACGTCAACCAAACCTACGTCGCCGGGCGCGAGTGGATGTTTGAATCGTTGCCGAAACCCGACGACGCATTGGCCACTCATTATGGTGAAGGCGATAACCGCGGCGGCAATGGCGCCGACAAGGGGCGTGGTTATGGCAGCGGACGCTGGTACGATTTTTATGGCGCCAATTTGCAGCGTTTGTATGGCGATCCCTGCTCCTTGGGCAGCGATACCAAGGCTGGGGTAGCGGAAGCGGCCAAGGCGGATGCGGTAGAAGCCACAGTTGAAAAGGCCACTGAGCAACCCCTCGCTCCTCCGTCAGAGGCGAAGGCCGGTGTCGCTGAAGCGGCGAAGATTGACGCAGCCGATGCAACCGTTGAGAAAGCGGCCGCGCAAACGAGCCCGGACACCTGCAAAACCGTGGTTGATGAGAAGAAGTGGGCTCATCACACCCTTGATCGCCTTCAGGCATGGGGTTTCAACACCATTGGCAACTGGAGCGCCCCCGTGTTCGACAACCTGGACAGGGTGCCGTACACCTTGCCGTTGTCGATCGTCGGCGACTACGCCAGCATCAGCACGGGCACCGACTGGTGGGGTGGCATGCCTGATCCATTTGACCCGCGTTTCGCCATGGCCACCGAGCGCGCCGTGGCCATCGCCGCCCGCGACCATCGCGACGATCCTTGGCTAATCGGTTACTACGCCGACAATGAGCTGGCCTGGGCCGGCCCCGGCGGCGATCCGAAAGCTCGCTACGCCCTTGCGTACGGCACCTTGAAAATGACCACCGACGTGCCGGCCAAGCGCGCGTTTCTCAAACAGTTGCGCGACAAATATCGCAACCAGGCTGGACTTTCCAAGGCCTGGGGCATTGACTTGCCCGCCTGGGAATTAATGGAAGACCCGGGGTTTGTACCACCACTGCCAAGCGCGGAATACCCGGAAATTGAAGCCGACTTCAAATACTTTCAGAAGGTGTTCGCCGACACTTACTTCAAGACCATCTCTGATTCCCTTAAATGGCACGCGCCAAACCAACTGTTGCTGGGTGGCCGTTTTGCCGTGAGCACGCCTGAGGCCGTCAATTCTTGTGCTCAATACTGCGACGTGTTGAGTTTCAACATGTACACGTTGCAGCCGCAGGACGGCTATGACTTTGCAACATTGCGCAATCTGGACAAGCCAGTGCTGATCACGGAATTCAACTTCGGCTCGGCTGATCGCGGCCCGTTCTGGGGGGGCGTGACGCAACTGGCCAAGGAAGAGGATCGCGGTGCGGCTTATGCCAATTTCCTCAAGCAGGCCATCAGCGAGCCATCGATTGTCGGCGTGCACTGGTTCCAATACCTCGATCAACCGGTGACCGGGCGTTTGCTGGACGGTGAAAATGGCCACTTCGGGCTGGTGGGCGTTACCGATCTGCCGTTCCAGGGGTTCGTGGAGGCTGTGCGAAAAAGCAACTTGCAGGCGGTTGATCAGTTGATCAAAGCGTCGGAGAAAACCAGAGCTGATGCGGATAAAGCCGGTCAGAATACCGACGCTCGCTGAGTCCCGCTACAGCGCGTGTGTTTCGCGAGAAGGCCCGCTCCTGCATAAGATCTTTTCATACACAGATCCATGTGGGAGCGAGCCTGCTCGCGATGGCGTCCGGCAAAGCACCCACATTCAAACCCATCAAAAGGGTAAGTAACCGCCCGGCCTGACCCTGTTCCCAAAACCGTCAATGGCTGGAACAATGCAGGCCACAACGTAGAGCGTTCAACCGATGGAGTTGCGGGTGCAGATTCAGGGTCATTACGAGCTTAAGTTCGAAGCGGTACGTGAGGCTTTTGCGGCGTTATTCGACGATCCCCAGGAACGCGGCGCAGCGTTGTGCATTCAGATTGGCGGGGAAACTGTGGTCGATCTCTGGTCCGGTACCGCTGACAAGGACGGCAGCGAAGCCTGGCACAGCGATACCATCGCCAACCTGTTCTCCTGCACCAAAACGTTCACCGCGGTCACTGCGCTGCAACTGGTTGCCGAAGGCAAGTTGCAGCTGGATGCACCCGTTGCTCGCTATTGGCCGGAATTCGCGGCGGCTGGCAAGGAAGCGATCACGTTGCGTCAGTTGCTCTGCCATCAGGCAGGGTTGCCGGCACTGCGCGAATTGCTCGCGCCCGAAGCGCTTTACGACTGGCAGACCATGGTAAATGCTCTGGCCGCCGAGTCGCCTTGGTGGACGCCGGGTCAGGGCCACGGCTATGCCGCCATCACTTATGGCTGGCTGGTTGGCGAATTGTTGCGGCGCGTCGATGGCCGCGGCCCGGGTGAATCCATTGTGGCCCGCGTGGCCAAGCCGCTGGGGCTGGATTTTCATGTCGGTTTGGCCGATGAAGAGTTTCACCGCGTCGCGCACATCGCTCGGGGCAAGGGTAACGCTGGCGACGCGGCTGCCCAGCGTTTGCTTCAAGTCACAATGCGCGAACCCACCGCCATGACTACACGGGCATTCACCAATCCGCCTTCGGTACTGACCAGCACCAACAAACCTGAGTGGCGGCGCATGCAACAGCCAGCCGCCAACGGTCATGGCAATGCGCGCAGCCTCGCGGGTTTTTATGCTGGCCTGCTGGACGGCAGCCTGCTTGAAAGCGAGATGCTTGATGAGTTGACCCGCGAACACAGCATTGGCGAAGACAAGACATTATTGACCCGGACCCGTTTCGGTCTGGGTTGCATGCTCGATCAACCAGATGTACCAAACGCAACCTTTGGCCTGGGCCCGCGCGCGTTTGGCCATCCCGGTGCTGGCGGCTCTATCGGTTTTGCCGACCCGGAGCACGATGTAGCGTTCGGCTTCGTTACCAATACGCTGGGTCCTTACATTTTGATGGATCCGCGTGCGCAAAAGCTGGTGCGCGTAATGGCCACTTGTCTGTAAAACGGGCTGATGGGTTCCAGGGCCGGAACCCAAATGCCTTAATGGTTTCAAATTGCCTGTTTATCCGGTTCATGCCGGCCTGATTTTTTTTATGACTTCATCTTTGTGGATATCCAATGTCATCTAACAAAACTTTCGCTTTGGCCCTGTGTTTCGCTATTACCGGTTGCGCACAGACTCCACAAAATGATGCAGACGGCAGCAGCTGGTGGCCGTTTGGATCGTCTGACAAGGTCGCGGCAAAAGAACCTGCCTCGGCTCCGGCCCCGCTGAAACCTGCTGCCTCTGCCCCGGTCGCCAAAGCTGAGAGCGCCAATCCATGGTACTGGCCGTTCGGTTCGGAAGAAGTGCTCGACAAGAAGCCGGAGATCAAACCTGAAGCCAAGCCGGTCGAAGTGGCCAAGGCTGAAGCCGCAGAGAATGGCAAATGGTGGTGGCCATTCGGTGGGAAAGATCAACCGACCGTCAAGGCAGTCCCGCTGCCTGATCCGAAAGTGACCCAAGCCTGGCTCGACGACTACGAACCGCGCCTGCGTACCGCGATCAAGGACAGCAACCTGCAACTTGAGCGTCGTGAAAACGTATTGGTGGTCACCGCGCCGGTAGAAGGTTCGTTCAACCCTGACCGCCCTTCGATGCTGCTGCCGGTCACACTGGGCCCTTTTACCCGTGTCGCGAAAATGCTTGAAGTCGATCCGAAGACTGCAGTGTTGGTCCTCGGCCACAGTGATACGTCTGGCGCTGATCCGGCCAACGTCAAACTTAGCCAGGAACGCGCACAGGCCGTAGCGGCAATTTTCCGTCTGAGCGGTTTGCAGCGTGATCGTCTGATGTTGCGCGGCATGGGCAGCGAAGCACCGCGCGCTGCCAACGACAGCGTTGAAGGCCGAGCCTTGAACCGTCGCGTGGAACTGCTGGTGACGCCGCAAAACACCATGGTTGCACTGCTGAGCAAGTACAACATGCCGGCACCGGCGCCAATTCGTATGGTCGCCGCGCAGGATGTCAAACCAGCCGTGGCGCCGGTTGCCCCAGCGCCTGCCGCGAAGAAAGTCGCCCCTGCGCCGGCCGCGAAGAAAGCTCCGGCGAAGAAAGCGGCTGCCAAGGCTCCAGCGAAAAAGGCGCCAGCCAAAGCGGCGACTCCGGCGAAGAAAACGGCGCCGGCCAAAGCCAAAGCAACAACCACCGACAAGAAAGTCGCCGCTGCTGATGCTGCAAAGAAGTGATTCGTTAACTACAAGGAATGCGCCATGACCCAGGGCCTGGCTGATATGCGTCGCGACTATACCCGCGATGGCCTGACCGAGGCGCAAGCCCCGGCCGAGCCTTTCGCGCTGTTCCACCAATGGTTCGCCGACGCGGTGAAAACCGAGCAGGCGCCGGTGGAAGCCAATGCCATGACCCTGGCTACCGTCGATCGGGAGGGTCGGCCACATTGCCGCATTCTGCTGCTCAAAGGCCTCGACCAGCAGGGTTTCACATTTTTCACCAATTATGACAGCGCCAAAGGTGAGCAGCTTGCCGCTAACCCTTGCGCGGCAATGACGTTCTTCTGGCCAGCGTTGGAGCGCCAGGTGCGCATTGAAGGTCGAGTAGTGAAAGTCACGCCTGCTGAATCCGACGCCTATTATCAGGTACGTCCGCTGGGCAGCCGTCTTGGGGCCTGGGCTTCACCGCAAAGCCGGGTGATTGCCGATCGTGCCGAACTGGAAGAGTTACTGAGGAACACCGAACAACGATTCAGTGAAACCCAGCCGCACTGCCCCGAGCACTGGGGTGGCTATCGTCTGCTGCCGGAGCGCATTGAATTCTGGCAGGGTCGCTCGAGCCGTCTGCACGACCGCCTCAATTATCGTCTACAGGAAGCCGGTTGGATTCTTGAACGTCTGGCACCTTGAGCAGTCTACCGACCGGGATAGCTTGCTGAGGCGGCCTCCAGCCATGTCGGCAAGTCCCGGCGCTTGATCTTTTGCGCTTGCGCATTTGCCAGTTGCTGGAGCATGAACGCTTTCTTCTGCTCATCGCCTCCCGCCAGCGCCAGTGCCAGATCGCGGTCCATCCAGCGTTTGATCCGCACGTACAGCCACCAATGGAAATACAGGCCGGCGACAGTGGTGACGATAATGATGAAGTAATCCATGGCAATCCTTTGAGTCCGCGGCGCAGAAAACGCCATGCCTCTATTGTGTGGTGAGTTCGCGACACGTCTGTACCGGAACTGAATGAAACCAATTTTATCCGGGCGATACCGTGACAGGCGTCAAGCTGCGGAGTTTAATGAATACCTGTCTTTTTGGAGTTGATGCTATGCGTAAGTCTGTTCTGTTGGTTGCTTCCTTTACCACGATGGCAATGTTGCTCACTGGCTGCCAATCGAACCTGACCGGTGACTCCTATTCCCGTGACGAAGCGCGTCGTGTGCAGACGATTCGCATGGGCACCATCGAAGCGCTGCGACCGGTAAAAATCGAAGGCACCAAAACCCCGATCGGTGGCGCAGCAGGTGCCGTTGTGGGCGGTGTAGGCGGTAGCGCCATCGGCGGTGGTCGCGGCAGTATCGTTGCAGCAGTCATCGGCGCGGTCGCCGGCGGCCTGCTGGGCTCGGCCACCGAAGAAGGCCTGACTCGCACCCAGGGTGTCGAAATCACCGTTCGCGAAGACGACGGCAGCATGCGCGCCTATGTGCAGCAGGTTCAGGAAAACGAAGTGTTTCGTGTTGGAGAGCGTGTGCGTATAGCCACGGTAGATGGCACAAGCCGCGTTTCGCACTAAGCACGAACGAGCGGTAAAGGAAAACCCCGATCAGCTGACTGGTCGGGGTTTTTTATGTTCGCTGCTGTCACCGACAGATTCCGGCTGGTTCCGGGATATCAGGACTGCAGGGCGGCGGGTTTGCGGCTGGCGGCGGCGGTTACCCCATAACCAATCAACGCTGCCAATATCGAACCGGTGAGAATGCCCATCCTGTCCATCCCGGCGTATTCACTCACGCCCGGCACGAATGCCAGCGAACCGACAAAAAGGCTCATGGTGAAACCGATCCCGCAGAGGATTGCCACACCCAATACCTGGCCCCAATTCGCGCCTTGGGGCAGGGTAGCGATGCCGATTTTCACCGCGAGCCAGGTCAGGCCGAAAACGCCCACCATTTTGCCCAGCAACAGACCGACTGCGATGCCCATCGGGACATGATGGGTGAAGCTTTCGATGGTCACACCACTCAAGGACAGGCCGGCGTTGGCGAAGGCGAAGAGCGGCAGAATACCGTAAGCCACCCAGGGATGCAGGGCGTGTTCAAGGGTCAGCAGCGGCGAAGGCTCGGCATTTTTCGTGCGCAGCGGAATACAGAAGGCAAGGGTGACGCCGGCCAGCGTGGCGTGCACACCACTTTTCAGTACGCAGACCCACAGTATCAAACCGATGATCATGTACGGCCCGAGTTTCACCACGCCGAGCCGGTTCATCCCGATCAATGCGGCGATGCAGGCCGCGGCCAATGCCAGCGAGAGGGTCGAGAGCGCTCCGGAGTAAAAGATCGCGATGATAATGATCGCGCCGAGGTCGTCGATGATCGCCAGCGTCATCAGGAACAGCTTCAGTGAAACTGGAACTCGCTTGCCCAGCAGCGCCAGGACACCGAGTGCGAAAGCAATATCGGTCGCGGTAGGAATCGCCCAGCCGTCCAGTGCAGACGGGTTGTCTCGATTAAGAAACCAGTAGATCAGCGCCGGCACGACCATGCCGCCAATCGCCGCAGCGCCGGGCAGCACGATCTGCGAGGGCTTCGACAACTGACCGTCGAGCACTTCACGCTTCACTTCCAGCCCGATCAGGAGGAAAAACATGGCCATCAGGCCATCGTTGATCCATAGCAGCAATGGCTTGGCGATTTTGAGCGCGCCGATCTGGGCCACCACCGGGGTGTCCAGCAGGCCGTTGTAGAGCCATGACAGCGCCGAGTTGTTGATGACTAGGGCCAGAACGGCTGCAGCAATCAACAACAGACCGCTGGCCGCTTCCAACTGAAAGAAACGCGTGAATGTGCTACGCAGAGGCAAGGTCGCTCTCCATCGATGAATTCAAAAGGTGGGACACCCTAACCCGTACCGTTAGTTGTTAAAACAAAAGTTATATTCTTTTTTGTTATATGCCTTTACAGAGCTCAGTCTTCGGAAAATTAAGCCTAGCAGTTACGAGACTTAATTAGACTCAGCTGTATCTGTGTGTCTTGTAGGATTTTTCCTAAGCTGACGGACTGAGCCTTGCCATAAGGCCCACTCAACGAGAAAAGTATATGAGCGACAACCGACAGTGGGCCCGCGAAGCGATCCGGATCATTGAGGCCGACTTCCAGCGCAGCGCCGATACGCACCTGATTCCCTTGCCGCTACCTGGATTGCCAGGCATCGAATTGTATTTCAAGGACGAGTCGAGCCATCCCACCGGCAGCCTCAAGCACCGTTTGGCGCGGTCTTTGTTTTTATACGCCTTGTGTAACGGCTGGCTCAAACCCGGTGCGCCTGTGATCGAGGCCTCGAGCGGTTCGACGGCGATTTCCGAGGCTTACTTCGCCCGTTTGCTGGGTGTCCCGTTTATTGCGGTGATGCCAGCTACCACGTCCAGAGAGAAAATCGCACAGATCGAGTTCTACGGCGGCAAGAGCCACTTGGTGGAGGATCCGACCCAGATCTACGCCGAATCCGAGCGGCTGGCGCTTGAGCACGATGGTCACTTTATCGACCAGTTCACCTACGCTGAACGCGCTACTGACTGGCGGGCGAACAACAATATCGCCGAATCGATTTTCCAGCAGATGCGTTTCGAGTTGCACCCCGAGCCAAGCTGGCTCATCTCCAGCCCGGGCACCGGCGGGACCACCGCGACACTGGGCCGTTACGTGCGTTATCGCCAGCATTGCACCCGCGTGCTGTGTGCCGACGCCGAGCGTTCGGTGTTCTTCGATTATTACCTGACCGGCGATGCCAGCCTGACGCTGGATCATGGTTCGCGCATCGAAGGCATTGGCAGGCCGCGGGTCGAGGCGTCGTTCCTGCCCAAGGTGATTGATGCGATGGTCAAGGTGCCGGACGCGTTGTCACTGGCGGCCATGCATTATCTCGCGCAGCGCTTGGGGCGCAGGGTCGGCGGATCGAGCGGGACCAATCTGATCGGCGCCTTGATGGCGGCGCAGCAGATGACAGCAGCGGGGCAGTCGGGGTCGATCGTGGCGATTTTGTGCGACGGCGGTGAGCGTTATGAGACGAGTTATTACAATCAGGACTGGCTCAAGGCGCAGGGATATGAACTGAATGAGTTGATGGGAATTGTCGCGGCCTGCGTCGAGCGCGGTGAGGCGCTGCCGGCCAGCGTGTTGCGCGCCAATATCTAAAATTTTTCAGACACTGACACTTCTGTGGGAGCGAGCCTGCTCGCGAAAGCGATTAAGCATTCAACAAAGATGCTGACTGACCTACCGCTCTCGCGAGCAGGCTCGCTCCCACAGGGAATTTGTATCAGGCCTCGAGGCCGAGAATATCTCGCGCCACCGCCTCGGCAATCCTAATCCCGTCGACGCCCGCCGACAGAATCCCACCCGCATAACCTGCGCCTTCACCAGCCGGGAACAGTCCCTTTACATTCAGACTCTGCATCGACTCGTTGCGGGTGATCCGCAGCGGCGATGAGGTGCGGGTCTCGATCCCGGTCAACACCGCGTCATGCAGGGAATAGCCGCGAATCTGCTTCTCGAAAGCCGGCAATGCTTCGCGAATCGCTTCGATAGCAAAGGCCGGCAAGGCCAGGGCCAGATCGCCCAGAGCAACGCCGGGCTTGTAGGACGGTTCAACACTGCCCAATTCGGTCGACGGCTTGCCAGCAATAAAATCTCCCACCAGTTGCGCCGGCGCCTCGTAGTTGCTGCCGCCCAGCACAAACGCGAGGGATTCCAGACGCTCCTGCAATTCGATACCCGCCAACGGACCGCCCGGGTAATCGACCTCAGGCGTGATCCCGACGACGATCCCCGAGTTGGCGTTACGCTCGTTGCGCGAATACTGGCTCATGCCGTTGGTGACCACACGATTCGGCTCGGACGTCGCGGCGACCACCGTGCCACCCGGGCACATGCAAAAGCTGTACACCGAACGGCCATTCCTGGCGTGGTGCACCAATTTGTAATCGGCGGCCCCGAGCTTAGGGTGCCCGGCGTATTTGCCGAGACGCGCGCGGTCGATCAGCGACTGCGGGTGCTCGATGCGAAAACCCACCGAGAACGGCTTCGCTTCCATGAACACGCCCCTGCCATGGAGCATGCGGAAGGTGTCCCGGGCGCTGTGGCCGAGGGCGAGAATCACGTGTTTCGAGTGGATCTGTTCGCCGCCATCGAGCTCGACGCCGAACAGTTGGCCATCTTCGATCAGTACGTCGGTGACGCGCTGCTGGAAGCGCACTTCGCCGCCCAATGCGCGAATCTGCTCACGCATGTTTTCCACTACACCGGTCAGACGGAACGTACCAATGTGCGGTTTGCTCACGTAGAGAATTTCGTCCGGCGCGCCGGCCTTGACGAACTCGTGCAGGACTTTGCGGCCGATGAACTTCGGATCCTTGATCTGGCTATAAAGCTTGCCGTCGGAAAATGTCCCGGCACCGCCTTCTCCGAACTGCACGTTGGACTCGGGATTGAGCACGCTTTTGCGCCACAGGCCCCACGTGTCCTTGGTGCGCTGACGCACTTCGGTGCCGCGTTCGAGGATGATCGGCTTGAAACCCATCTGCGCCAGCAGCAACCCGGCGAAAATCCCGCATGGCCCAAACCCTACGACTACCGGGCGTTGTTCCAGGTCGGCAGGCGCCTGGCCGACCGGTTTGTAGCTGACATCCGGCGCTACGTTGACGTTGCGGTCGTCGGCGAACCTAAGCAACAGCGCCGCTTCGTCGCGAACGTTGAGATCAATGGTGTAAATGAAGCACAGCTCGGAGGACTTTTTGCGCGCATCGTAGCTGCGTTTGAACAAGGTGAAGTCGAGCAGATCATCGCTGGCGATGCCCAGGCGCTGCACGATGGCAGGGCGCAGGTCTTCTTCGGGATGGTCGATCGGCAGCTTGAGTTCGGTGATTCGTAACATGACGGGATCCGGTTCGCGGGGCGCACAACTGCGCCAAGGCGTTTGAAGGCGGCGATTATAAGCCGCAACCGCCGAATCCCGTGAGGCTAAAACGATCAGTCGTCGCGCGAGCCGCCGAAATACCCGCAGCCGCGCTGCACTTGGCCATCCACGCGCAATTCGGCGCTCATGTGCTTAACGCTGCCGGTGCTGCTGTCGACGCAACGCTGCGGCGCGACCCACAGTTCGATGTGCTGGTTATTGATTTCGGTGCTCAGGTTGAAGCGGCCATCGCCCAGTTGTTCCTCGACGTAAGGCACGGCCAAGGGTGGCTGGCCGGCGCGGTCGATGATCATGCCTTTGCCGCTGACTTTGACGTTCCACTCCGGGCCATGGCCGGCAGCCCGCAGGATCAGTTGTTTGAAATTGGGATCGTCACACGCAGCGCCTGAACGTTCGACGCGGTAGAGTTGCGCCAGATCGATACTGCTTTCATTGCCGTTCGTGACCACACGCCCGCGCACATCGGCGAACAGCTTGCCTTGAGCATCGGCCAGGGTCGCGGCCTCTTGCAGAACGCTGGTGCCACCGGTGTCGTTGACCACATAGCTGCGCTGTTCGCTGCATGGCTGGAACAGCAATTTTCCGTCGGCGGCGGTCAACTGACCCTGCAGGCGGGTCTGGCCCACATGCGAGGCGCTTTCACGCTGGCCATCAAACAGCTGACAGGCAGCGAACAGCGGCAGCAGGGTAACAAGGACTAAGGGACGGGCAACGCGCATCTTTGGCTCTCCTGACAAGTGCCGCCACGTTACTGAGCCTGGCCGTTCATCACAACCCCGACGATTGTTGTCGATCACCCGTAGGATCTGCCGAAGGCTGCGATCTTGTGATCTGGATCTTTTCAATGCCACCGGAAATCAACAGATCGCAGCCTGCGGCAGCTCCTACGGACCACGGCGTTCTCAACCTACGTGATAGGTCTGACCCGTCTGCAGGCCTTCCACACTTTTCGCGTAGGCCAACGCCACATCGGCGGCCGGAACCGGTTTGTAACCACGGAAGTACGGCGCGTACTTGCCCATGGCTTCGAGCAATACCGTCGGGCTCACCGAATTAATGCGAAGGCCGCGCGGCAGCTCAGTGGCCGCAGCACGCACGAAGCTGTCGATGGCGCCGTTGACCAGCGCTGCCGAGGCGCCACTGCGGATCGGATCATGACTGAGCACACCGGTGGTGAAGGTGAACGAGCCGCCATCGTTGGCGAATTCGCGCCCCATCAGCAGCAAATTGACCTGGCCCATCAGCTTGTCTTTCAGCCCCAGTGAAAAGCTATGTTCGGTCATGTCCGCCAATGGCGCAAAGGTCACGTTGCCTGCCGCGCAGACCAGTGCATCGAAGTTGCCGGTCTGTTCGAACAGCTTGCGAATCGAAGCGCTGTCGCTGATATCCACCCGATAGTCGCCGCTGTTACGGCCAACGCGAATGATCTCATGACGTTCGCTAAGCTCTTTGTCGATGGCTGAGCCGAGGGTGCCTGTCGCGCCGATCAAAAGAATCTTCATGCTGCTGTTCCTCAAAGGAGTTGAACGAGTAGCCAGTCTAGGGTGATTTTTTAGGCGGATAAGCGCACTAATAGGCAACCTTTGGTTTTCATATGGAAACAATCCATGAGCGAGATGGATGATCTGGCGGCGTTCGCTGTGCTGGTCGACGCCGGCAGCTTCACCCTGGCGGCGCAGCAGTTGGGCTGCAGCAAGGGACAGCTGTCAAAACGCATCAGCCTGTTGGAAGCACGGTTCTCTGTGGTTTTGCTGCAACGAACCACCCGCCGACTCAGCCTCACCGCAGCGGGCGCGGCTTTGTTGCCGCAAGCCCAGGAGCTTGTGGTCCAAGTGGAAAGGGCGCGTCAGGCATTGGCACGCTTGAAGGACGACATGGCCGGGCCGGTGCGTATGACAGTTCCGGTGTCGCTGGGTGAAACCTTCTTCGACGGTTTGTTGCTGGAGTTTTCCCAGCAATACCCGGATGTGCAGATCGAACTCGACCTTGCCAACGCCTATCGCGACCTGTCCCGCGACGGCTTCGATCTCGCGGTGCGCTCGGAGGTTGGCAATGACGAGCGCCTGGTGGCCAAGCCGCTGCTGGCCTGGCACGAGATGACTTGCGCGAGCCCCGCGTATCTTGAGCAGTACGGCGAACCATCCACCCCGCACGAACTGGCTGAGCACCGCTGCCTGCTGAACAGCCACTACAGCGGGCGTGAAGAATGGCTTTACCACCAGCAACACGAACTGATGCGGGTGCGAGTCTCAGGGCCATTTGCCAGCAATCATTACAGTCTGTTGAAAAAAGCGGCATTGGCCGGTGCCGGGATAGCGCGATTGCCTTCATACCTGCTGCAAACGGAACTGGCTGACGGCCGATTGCGCTGGCTCATGCGTGATTATCAGACGCGGACGATGCCGATGTACCTGGTACACCCGTATCAAGGCGGGTTGCCGAAACGCACGCAAGTATTGGCAGATTATCTGATCGGGTGGTTCAAACGCAGTGGCGAGGCGCTGGACCGGCTCTAAGCGATAGGTGTGGCACGCCGCTGAACCTTGTGGGAGCGAGCCTGCTCGCGGTTACGCAGGGGCAGTCGAAATAAATGTCAGCTGTCACAGCGCTATCGCGAGCAGGCGCGCTCCCACAGGGGGTGTCCTGTCATTCATTTTGTGGCACGCATAAAAAACGGCCCGAAGGCCGTTTTCTCTTTACCGCAAAGACTCAACCACCAAGATACGCTTCGCGCACTTTTGGATCAGTCAGCAGCGACTCACCCGTGCCTTGCATGACCACGCGGCCGTTTTCGAGGACGTACGCGCGGTCCGCGATTTTCAGCGCCTGATTGGCATTCTGCTCGACCAGAAACACAGTCACTCCGTCTCTACGCAGCTGTTCGATGATGTCGAAAATCTGCTGGATGATGATCGGTGCCAAGCCCAGCGATGGCTCGTCGAGCAACAGCAGTTTCGGCTTGCTCATCAGCGCGCGGCCGATGGCGAGCATTTGCTGTTCGCCGCCGGACATGGTGCCGCCGCGTTGGGCAAAGCGCTCTTTCAGGCGTGGGAAAAGTTCGAGAACCTTGTCCATCTGTTCCTGATAGTCGCCCTTGTCAGTGAAAAATCCGCCCATGGCGAGGTTTTCTTCAACGGTCAGGCGGGCAAACACCCGGCGACCTTCCGGCACGACCGCAATGCTTTTGCGCATGATCTGCGACGAGTCCAGGCCAACAAGCTCTTCACCCATGTAACGGATGCTGCCGCTGTGGGCTTGCGGTGAACCGCAAAGCGTCATCAGCAAGGTCGACTTGCCGGCGCCGTTGGCGCCAATCAGCGTGACGATTTCGCCCTGACGAACTTCGACGTTGACGTCGTGCAGCGCCTGGATCTTGCCGTAGAAGGTGGAAACGTTTTCGAATTGCAGCATTTACGCTTCCCCCAGGTAGGCTTTGATCACTTCAGGATTGTCGCGGATCTGTTCCGGCGTGCCGTCTGCCAAAGGTGTGCCCTGGTTGATCACGACAATGTGGTCGGAAATGCTCATGACCAGCTTCATGTCGTGTTCGATCAGCAGCACGGTAACGTTATGCTCTTCACGCAACATGCTGATCAGTGCTTTGAGGTCCTCGGTTTCCTTCGGGTTCAGGCCGGCGGCCGGTTCGTCGAGCATGAGGATCCGCGGGCGGGTCATCATGCAGCGAGCGATTTCCAGACGACGTTGCTGACCGTAGGCCAGCGTGCCGGCCGGACGGTTGGCGAACGCCGTGAGGTTGACCTTGTCGAGCCAGAACTCGGCAAATTCCATCGCCTCGCGCTCACTCTTGCGGAAACCCGGCGTCTTGAACAGACCGGACAGGAAGTTGGTGTTCAAGTGGCGGTGCTGTGCGATCAACAGGTTCTCGACCGCGGTCATGTCCTTGAACAGCCGCACGTTCTGGAACGTGCGCACCACGCCTTTGAGGGCAATCTTGTGGCCGGGCAGACCCTGGATCGGCTCACCGTCCAGCAGGATGCTGCCACCGCTCGGCTTGTAGAAACCGGTCAGGCAGTTGAACACGGTGGTCTTGCCGGCACCGTTAGGGCCGATCAGGGCAACAACCTGTTTTTCCTTGACGGTCAGGGCGACGCCGTTGACCGCCAGCAAGCCGCCGAAGCGCATGCTCAGATTTTCGACTTTAAGGATCTCGCGACTCATTTACGCAGCTCCATGTGAGGACGTTGCATAGGCAGCAGGCCTTGAGGACGCCAGATCATCATCAGCACCATCAAGGCGCCGAACATCAACATGCGGTACTCACTGAACTCACGCATCATTTCAGGCAACAGGATCATCACCACAGCCGCCAGAATCACGCCCAGTTGCGAGCCCATGCCACCCAGTACGACGATGGCGAGAATGATCGCCGACTCGATGAAGGTGAAGGACTCCGGTGTTACCAGACCCTGACGTGCGGCGAAGAAGCTGCCGGCGAAACCGGCGAAGGCGGCGCCCAGGGTGAAGGCCGAGAGCTTGATCACTGTAGGATTGAGGCCCAGCGCACGGCAGGCGATCTCGTCTTCACGCAATGCTTCCCACGCCCGGCCAATCGGCATGCGCAGCAAACGGTTGATCACGAACAGTGCCGCCAGGGCCAGCAACAGGGCAACCAGGTAGAGGAACATCACCTTGTTGATCGAGTTGTAGGCCAGGCCAAAGTATTCATGGAACGTTTGCATGCCTTCTGCCGCTTTGCGCTCGAAGGTGAGCCCGAAGAACGTCGGCTTCTCGATGTTGCTGATACCGTTCGGGCCGCCAGTGATATCGGTGAGGTTACGCAGGAACAGGCGGATGATTTCACCGAAGCCAAGGGTCACGATCGCCAGGTAGTCGCCACGCAGACGCAGTACCGGGAAACCGAGCAGGAAGCCGAAAGTGGCCGCCATCAGGCCAGCGATCGGCAGACAGATCCAGAAGCCCAGGCCTAGATAGTGCGACAGCAACGCATAGCTGTAAGCCCCGACGGCATAGAAACCGACGTACCCCAGATCGAGCAGACCGGCGAGGCCGACCACGATATTCAGGCCGAGGCCGAGCATCACGTAGATCAGCACCAGCGTGGCGATATCGACCGCTCCGCGAGAACCGAAGAACGGCCACACCAGCGCGCCGGCAACCAGCGCAATGATGATCCAGCGCTGAGTGTTTGGCAGGGTCAGGAAGTTGCTGGCCTTGGCCGGGATCAACGGCATGTTGGGCGAGGAACGCCAGGCCGAGCTGATTTGCTGGTCAAACAGCACCCGCAGGAACATCAACACGGAGCACACCGCGATGGTGATCAGTGTGGCACTGCTAGTGCCGTGCACTTCAAGGTGAATGCCGACGATGGTCAGTTTCAGACCCAGTACCGGATAGGCCACGGCCCATACCAGCAAGGCACTGAACAGTGCCTGTTTAAGATTCCTAGTCATACTTTTTCAACCTCCGGACGGCCAAGGATGCCGGTCGGCCGGAACAACAGAACCAGAACCAACAAGCCGAAAGCCACGACGTCCTTGTATTGGTCGCCGAAGATATCGGCACCAAAGGCTTCCGCCACCCCTAATACCAGCCCGCCGAGCATGGCGCCGGGGATACTGCCGATACCGCCCAGTACTGCTGCGGTGAACGCCTTGAGGCCAACCAGGAAACCGGCGTTCGGGTTGATCACACCGTATTGCATGCTCAACAGGACGGCCGCGATGGCTGCCAGTGCGGCACCGATGACGAAGGTCAGGGCGATGATATTGTTGGTATTGATACCCAACAGGTTGGCCATCTTGATGTCTTCGGCACAGGCGCGGCAGGCA
Organism: Pseudomonas fluorescens; assembly: GCF_902497625.1. Taxonomy (GTDB): domain Bacteria; phylum Pseudomonadota; class Gammaproteobacteria; order Pseudomonadales; family Pseudomonadaceae; genus Aquipseudomonas; species Aquipseudomonas fluorescens_BQ. The sequence continues at coordinate 49,178 of NZ_CABVGX010000024.1, forward strand.
CGTCCGAGGCGAGAGCGGGAGATGAACAGTGTCAAGCCGAGCATGGCGACGAAGGTCACCACGAATACCACGATTTGCATGTAGGAAATCAGCACTTCATGTGCACCACCTGGCCCGAAGGTAAAGTTGCCCGGGATCAGGTTGGCGATGGATTTGTCCTTGGAGTCTTGCGCCAGCAGAACCGTGTTCTGCAGGAAGATCGACATGCCGATGGCGGAAATCAGCGGGATCAGACGGTTGCTGCCGCGCAAGGGGCGGTAAGCGACGCGTTCGATGCTGTAACCGTAGGCACTGGTCACGACGATGGTCGCGATGAAAGCAGCGGTGATCAACAGCGGCACGCTGTCCAGTCCCAGCATGGCCAGCCCGGCGATGGCGATGAAGGCCACGTAAGAACCGATCATGTACACCTCGCCGTGGGCGAAGTTGATCATTCCAATGATGCCGTAAACCATCGTATAGCCGATGGCAATCAGGGCATACGTGCTGCCAATGGTCAGACCATTAACCAGCTGTTGGAGGAAGTGATAGATGTCAGGCATTACAGCGCTCCTAAAAACCTGATACGCATTTCACTGGTGGAGTCATTTTCCTGCTCGAGCCCCGTGGATCTGCACCCACTTCGAACGCGAGGTTTGCCAGCGAACCGCTGATGACGGTTTTGAGATTTTCAGGTGGGGAGACTGGCGGATCACGCCAGCACGGCCCAATACGTTCGTAAAACAAAGCCCACGGCACGCCGTGGGCTTTATTGGCAGTCAGTCAGGCAAGGCCTTACTGAGGCGAAGCTTCAGTTTTTGGTTTACCGAAGTGCCACTCGTAAACCACAAATTTGAAGTCTTTCAGGTCACCCTTGGCGTCGAAGCTCAAGTCGCCAGTCGGGGTCTTGAAGGTACCGGCGTGAATGGCTTCAGCCACTTTCGCAGCGTCTTCGCTTTTCGCTGCCTTGATGCCTTCTGCAATCACGGTTACCGCCGAGTAGGACGGGAACACGAACGGACCGCTTGGATCTTCTTTCTTGGCTTTGAACGCGTCAGCCAGAGCAATGTTGGCCGGATCCTGGTCGAAGGATTTCGGCAGGGTCACCAGCAAACCTTCGGAGGCCTTCTGAGCGATCTGCGAGATCGAGTCGTTACCCACGCCTTCAGGACCCATGAACTTGGCTTTCAGGCCTTTTTCATCAGCCTGGCGCAGGATCAGACCCAGCTCAGGGTGGTAGCCGCCGTAGTAGACGAAGTCGACGTTGGCCTGCTTGAGTTTCTGGATGATCGAGGAGAAATCCTTGTCGCCGGCGTTGATGCCTTCGAACACGGCAACCTTGGTGCCTTTCTTCTCGAGGGTTTGTTTAACGGCGGTGGCGATACCTTCGCCGTATTGCTGTTTGTCGTGCAGAACAGCAACGATTTTCGGTTTGACGTGATCGGCAATGTAGTTACCGGCGGCAGGGCCCTGGGCGCTGTCCAGACCGATGGTGCGGAAGACCATTTTGTAACCACGGGAAGTGATGTCCGGGCTGGTGGCCGCCGGGGTGATCATGATCACGCCTTCGTCTTCGTAAATGTCCGAAGCCGGCTGAGTGGAGCTGGAGCACAGGTGACCGACCACGAACTTCACGCCGTCGTTGACGACTTTGTTCGCAACGGCCACGGCTTGTTTCGGATCGCAGGCATCGTCGTATTCTACGGCTTCGAGTTTTTTGCCGTCGACGCCGCCCTTGGCGTTGATTTGCTCAATAGCCATTTTTGCGCCACTGAACTGCATGTCGCCGTATTGGGCTACAGGACCGGTCTTAGGGCCCGCGATGCCGATCTTGATGGTGTCAGCTGCGAACGAATGGCTGGCAACCCCTGCCAGAACCATAGCGGCAAACAGTTTGGAAATCTGCTTAGTAGCCTTAGTCATAGTGCTCCACTCTTACTGTTGTAGTTTTTATAGTCCTGGCGCCGTAGCAGCAGAACCGGGTCAGATATCTTGGATATCCTCCGGAAAATGCCCCTGGCAACTGTACCGGTACAGTGTAGAGCGCCGATTGTCAGCCTGGGAAGCTGGCGCTTGGGGGCAAAACCAGAGGGTGTCGCTTTTTTGAAAGAAAATTACAGAATTGCGGATGGATGTTAGCTGCCTAATTGCTTGATTCGGCTGCATTCCCTGGCATTCCTGCTCTTTTCATTCGGTGAAGCAAATTGCATCCGGGTTTTTCTGCCAGAGCACCAACGTTATCATTCGCGCCGATTTCTTTTCCGGACAGGACCCATGACTCAAGAACCTAGCACCCTCTATGCCAAGCTGCTTGGTGAGACCGCATCAATTACCTGGAAAGAGCTCGAACCGTTCTTCGCCAAGGGTGCCCTGTTATGGGTCGATCCTGCGCTGGATTTGATTGCAGCCGCCGAGGCAGTGGCCACGGACGATGGCCAGAAAGTCGCTGCCTGGCTGGCTGCCGACGAAGTTGCCAAGCTGTCTGAAACGCGGGCGCTGGATCTCTTTGAACGTGATCCGCACTTGTGGGCCGTGGTGGTTTCGCCGTGGATCCTGATCCAGGAAAGGGCGACAAAATGATCGTTGCACCGAATTGGTGCGCTGATTGTCAGAGGAAAGTGTGTAGCCGAGTAGCGTGATGGCAGGTTGCCGTAGAGAAAGGCTACAGGCCTGATTGGCATAACGGTGACGTAAACGTAACGGGCACAGTTTTTCAAGCAGCCAAGCGGTTGCTTAATTGTTTCTGGATATTAAGTTTTCGTTGTATGCATTGCCCATCGCGAGCAAGTTCACTCCCACTGTGGAGCGCGTCCTTTCTAAAGCAATGCGATCGTTGTGGGAGCGACCCTGCTCGCGATTGAGGCAACACTGTTTCAGTGCGAAAACCCTCGACTGGTCGGTCAACGTCACGGATAGGAACTCGCTTCCTGGCGGAGTCGCGTATTGAGCCTCTCGGCCACCGGCGTTCGGCCTGAACGTCGCGCGGGGGAATCCTTTCCTTGGTCCCGATGAATCGGCCACTATTCGGTGTTCTTTAAGCAAAAGGAGGCGAAAAGATGTCAACCGTATCTTCGTTGGGCTTTGCCGGGATCGGCCTGATGGGCCTGCCGATGTGCAAGCGTTTATTGGCTGCTGGCTATCCGCTGACGGTGTGGAACCGCAACCCGGAAAAATGCGCTCCCCTGGTTGAAGCGGGCGCGCGCCAGGTCGCCACACCGGCTGAACTGTGCCAGCACGCCGACGTGGTGATGTTGTGTCTGTCCGACACGTTGGTGGTGCGCGAGGTAGTGTTCGGTCCGGGTGGGGTCGCCGAGGGTGCGAACAAGGGTCAGTTACTGGTGGATTTTTCCAGCCTGGAGCCGACCGCCACACGGGAAATGTCCGCGCAGCTCGCCAGTCAAACCGGCATGAGCTGGCTTGATGCGCCTGTGTCTGGCGGCGTAGTCGGCGCGGAGGCTGGCAGTCTGGCGATCATGGTCGGTGGCGAAGCGGCTAACCTTGAACGCGTAAGGCCGGTGTTGCTGGCGCTCGGTCAGCAGGTCACACACATGGGTGGCGTCGGTGCCGGCCAGGTCACCAAAGCCTGTAATCAGATGATCGTTGCCTGCAATGCGCTGGTCATCGCTGAAGTGGTGGCGCTGGCGGAACGTGCCGGGGTTGAGGCGGGCCTGATCGCCGAAGCGCTGGCCGGTGGCTTTGCCGACTCCAGACCCTTGCAGATCCTTGCGCCACAAATGGCCCGCAGCCAGTTCGAGCCGGTGAAGTGGCACGTGCGCACGCTGCTCAAGGACCTCGATACCGCGGTCAAATTTTCCCGCGAACTAGGTTCGGCGACGCCGCTCAGCGGATTGGCCGCACAATTGATGCGCCTGCATGGGAGCCAGGGTTTTTCGCAAAAGGATCCATCAACGCTGGTACAGATGTACCGCCAGCCAGGCTCAGCGGACTCACCTGACGCAGACAAGCGCGCTGATTGAGTTCAACCAGTACCGCAGCTGTTTGCGCCAGTGGCACCGGGTGACTGAGCAGGTGGCCCTGGACGAAGTCACAGCCGTTACGTTCGAGCAGCCGGTATTGCTCCAGCGTTTCGACGCCTTCGCAAACGACGTGCACATGCAGGGTGTGCGCCATGGCAATAATCGCCTGGACGATGTCCATGTCCGGCATGGCGTCCGGAAGATCCTGAATGAATGAGCGGTCGATTTTCAAGGTGTCAAGTGGCAAGCGTCTGAGGTAGGCCAAGGATGAATAGCCACTGCCGAAATCGTCGATCGACAGTGAAACGCCGAGCGCGCGGATCTGCCGCAGCAACGCCAGGCGCCGGTCGATGTTGTCCATCAGTGCATGTTCCGAGACTTCCAGCTCCAGGCGTTGGGGCGCCAATCCGCCGCCGCGCAGCGCCTGCTCGATGTCCTCGATCAGCTCTTCACGAGCCAGGCTCAGGGCTGAGCAATTCACCGACATCACCAGGTCGCTGAAGCCCTGGCGCGACAACTGGGCGAGCTCTGCACAGGCTTTGCGCAGCACCCAGTTATCCAGCTGGGGCATCAGGCCGTTGGCTTCGGCAATTGCAATAAAACGATCCGGCGCGAGCAAACCCTGGGTCGGGTGTTGCCAGCGGACCAGCGCTTCGAGCTTGCTGACTCGTGCTGTTTTCAGGTCGTAAATTGGTTGATAAACCAGCGTCAGCTCGCGGTCTTTGAGCAGCGCGTGGCGCAGTTCCTCTTCCAGTTGCAGCTCCCGTACAGCGCGGTTTTTCAGCTTTGAATCGAAAAAATTCAGGCTGTCTCGGCCATTGTCCTTGGATTGATACAGCGCCAGATCGGCATGTTTGAGCAGTTCTTCGCAGGTGGTGCCGTCCTGCGGAAACAGACTGATACCGATGCTGGTGGTCATGACCATGCGCCGCCCGGCCAGCTCGATCGGCTCCTTCATTCTCGCCAGAATGCGCTGGCCCAGGTTGTGCGCGTCTTCACGTTCGTTCAAACCGACGAGGATGCAGAATTCGTCGCCGCCAAAACGTGCCACGACATCCTCATCGCAGCGCACCGAGCCCTTGATATGGCTGGCAAGCACCTTGAGCAGCTCATCGCCGGCGTCATGCCCGAGGCTGTCGTTGATCCGTTTGAAGTGGTCGATATCGAGGAACATCACCGCCAGCATGCCGCCGTCGTTGCGGGTTTCGAGGAGTTTCTCGGCGAACACCTGGTTGAAGCCGCGTCGGTTGACCAGGTTGGTCAGCGCATCGTAATGCGCCACGTCCTGCAGGGCCTGGCGCGCCTGGTCGAGTTGATTGAGCAGTGCATTGACGCGTTGCAGGTCGCGCTCCTTGTGCTGCAGTTTTTTGTCCGCCAGCGCCGCGCTGACGCTGCTGCCGATGATCAGCAGCGTGATCAACGCGACCGTCAGCCCCAGTTGCAGGTGATTGTTGTCGCCGGGCAAGGTTTGCAGATTGCCGGTGGGCAGCACCAGATTGAGCGCGGCCATGCCAGTGAAATGCATGCTGACGATGCCCGCGCCGAGGACCAGGCTGGCGCTGTATTTCCACACTTGATGATAGAGGCCGCCGCCATTACGCAAATGGCTCGAGAGCAACAGCGCTGCGAGGCTGGCACCGATGGCGATCGCGATGGAGAGTGCAAACAAATCCGGTCGGTAATAAGCCACGGCACTGGAGCGCATGGCGGCCATGCCGACGTAATGCATGGTAGCAATGCCCAGCCCGATGCAGGTGGCGGCCTGAATGTATTGGCGCAGACTTAGATGGGCATGGCTGAGGGTGCGCATGGCCAGCCAGGAAGCGAGCAGGGCGATCAACAGCGAGATAAGGGTGATCGGCAGTTCGTAGTGGATCTCGATCGGCGCCTGAAACGCCAGCATGCCGATGAAGTGCATGGCCCAGATTCCGCCAGCGAGGCACGCGGCGCCAACCCAGCGCCAACGCCATTGCGACGCCGGTTTGTCGGAGTGGCGCAGCCGTTCGGCGATGCCCAGCGTGGCGAAGCCGCCCGCGCACGCCACGAGATACGCCAGGAAGACGAGAAACGAGTCATGCGTGCAATTGAGGATGACCTGCCCGCCCACGGGCCCGGTAAGAAAATGCAAGCCCAGCCAATCCATAGCGTGCCCCATCTGCGGCGTGGTCAACGCCCTGAACTGGCGATTGCATTGGAGTATAGAAGGCGTGCAAAGAGTTCCAGCGAATGCTGCTTTTTGGTGATAATTTTTTTGGAATCGGCCTTAGTCCGATCCGAAATAAAATGTTGCGTGGGCTGCCGGATACGCCATGGTCCGGTATCAGCTTAACGAATAATTACAGACAGCTTCGGCGGGCCTGACTAGATTGCATGTTCCGGGCTCGGATGCGTTGGCAGTGAAGCCCTCATAACAATAAGACGAGACGGACCCATGCAGAACTCGACCCAAGCGGCGAATGCCTGGCGCATTCTGTTCCTGCTGTTCCTGGCCAACCTGTTCAACTTTTTCGACCGCACCATTCCGGCCATCATCATCGAACCGATTCGTATGGAATGGTCCCTCAGCGACTTTCAGCTGGGAATCATCGGCACGGCATTCACTATCGTTTACGCCATCGCCGGCCTGCCACTTGGGCGTATGGCCGATACCGGCTCACGCGCCAAACTGATGGGCTGGGGCCTGGCGGCATGGAGCGGGCTGACGGCGGTCAACGGTTTGGTCGGCAGTTTCTGGACGTTCCTGCTCGTGCGCATGGGCATCGGCATCGGCGAAGCGAGCTACGCACCGGCCGCCAACTCGCTGATCGGCGATCTGTTTCCGGCTCACCGCCGCGCGCGGGCGATGGGCATCTTCATGCTCGGTCTGCCGTTGGGCCTGTTGCTGGCTTTTTTCACCATCGGCTGGATGGTCAAGGTGTTCGACAGCTGGCGCGCGCCCTTCTTTATCGCCGCTGTGCCAGGGCTGATCCTGGCAGTCTTCATGTTCTTCATCAAAGAACCCAAGCGCGGCGCTGCAGAAGCCGTGCAGGTGTCGCAAGAGCGCGTCGACCGGCCGATCCGCCGTGTGCTGGCAGTGCCGACGTTCCTTTGGCTGGTGATGGCGGGGTTGTGCTTCAACTTCGCCACCTACGCTTGCAACTCGTTTCTGGTGCCGATGTTGCAACGCTACTTTCTGATGCCTTTGCATGAAGCGGCGGTAGCGACCGGCATCATCGTCGGCGTGACCGGGCTATTCGGCCTGACATTGGGTGGCTGGGTCGCGGACAAGATTCATCAGCGGGTTGCCAACGGCCGGCTGCTGTTCGCCGCGTTCAGTCTGATCATCTCGACGGTCTGCACCGGTTGGGCGCTGCATGCCGGGCGCATTGAAATCGGCCTGTTTGTCGGTGTGTTCAGTCTGGGCTGGTTGTTCGCTTACAACTTCTACACCTGCGTTTACACCGCTATTCAAGATGTCGTCGAGCCGCGCCTGCGGGCCACCGCCGTGGCCCTGTTCTTCGCCGGGTTATATTTGCTCGGCGGTGGTTTGGGCCCTGTGGTGGTGGGCGGTTTGTCCGACCACTTTGCGCACACGGCGATGCTGGCCGCTGGCGCGGGGCAGATGACGGAAGCCTTCAAGGCCGTGGGGCTGCACGACGCGATGTACCTGATACCTGTCGCGCTGCTGCTGACCATGGTATTTCTGTTCATGGCGTCGCGCAGTTTTGTTCGCGATGCCCAGCGGATGAAGGATGGGATGGTGGCGGTGGTTGAACCTGGTGTTTCTACGGCGACGGCTTAATCGCGATCGCGAGCAGGCTCACTCCTACAGATTCAGTGTTGTTCACAGACTTTGTGTTCGACTCGGACACTGTAGGAGTGAGCCTGCTCGCGATCAGGCCCTTAAGGGCACCACAAAACAGACAGATAAAAGAAGGCCCGCATTGCTGCGGGCCTTCTTTTTTTTACCGATGGAGCGGGGCGCTTAACCCGCAACCAACACCCGAATCGCTTCCAGTCGCAACGCCGCTTTATCCAGCATCGCCAGACCTTGCTCGCGCTGTTGGCGCAGGGCGATCAGTTCGCTGTCGCGCACCGTCGGGTTGACGGCTTGCAACGCAGTCAGGCGCGCCAGTTCTTCATCAGTGTCGGCAGCCAGACGACGTTGCGCCTCAGCAACTCGTTCTGCGTGACGCGGGAAGATTTTCTCTTCGCCGGCGTTGATCCGCGGCGTCAGCTGGTCGCGTTGAGCCTGGATAAACTTGTTGGCGCTGGCACGCGGTACGCTCTCCAGCTGATCGTTCAGCGTCTCGAAGGCTACCCGCGGCGACAGGTCATTGCCGTTGGCATCCAGCAGGCAGCGAAGAGCGGCGGGTGGCAGGTAACGACCTAGTTGCAGCGAGCGCGGTGCGACCACTTCACTGACGTAAAGCAGTTCGAGCAACACGGTGCCCGGCTTCAGCGCCTTATTCTTGATAAGCGCCACCGCGGTGTTGCCCATCGAACCGGACAGGACCAGGTCCATGCCGCCCTGAACCATCGGGTGCTCCCAGGTGATGAATTGCATGTCTTCGCGAGACAGCGCCTGATTGCGGTCGTAGGTGATGGTCACGCCTTCGTCGTCACCCAGCGGGAAACTGGCGTCGAGCATTTTTTCGCTCGGCTTGAGGATCAGCGCATTTTCCGAATGGTCTTCGCTGTCAATGCCGAACGCGTCGAACAGGGTTTCCATATAGATCGGCAGGGCAAACTGGTCGTCTTGCTCAAGAATGTCTTCGACCAGCGCATCGCCTTCGCCAGCGCCGCCGGAGTTGAGCTCCAGCAAGCGGTCGCGGCCGGTGTGCAGCTCGGCTTCCAGACGCACGCGTTCGGCGCGCGCCTCGTCGATCAGCGCTTGCCACTCGCCGTCATCGGCGTTTTCCAGCAGAGGCAGCAGGCGAGGACCGAACTGGTGTTGCAACGCGTTGCCGGTCGGGCAGGTATTAAGAAAAGCGTTCAGTGCTTCGTGGTACCACTGGAACAGGCGCTCCTGCGGACTGGTTTCCAGGTACGGCACGTGCAGCTCGATGATGTTCTTCTGACCGATCCGGTCGAGACGGCCGATACGCTGTTCCAGCAGGTCCGGGTGCGATGGCAGATCGAACAGCACCAGATGATGGGAAAACTGGAAGTTGCGGCCTTCACTGCCGATTTCCGAACAGATCAGGACTTGCGCGCCGAATTCTTCGTCAGCGAAGTAGGCTGCGGCACGGTCACGTTCAAGGATGTTCATGCCTTCGTGGAACACCGTTGCCGGAATGCCGGAGCGTACGCGCAAGGCGTCTTCCAGATCCATGGCGGTTTCGGCATGGGCGCAAATCACCAGCACCTTGGTGCGCTTGAGCATTTTCAGGGTGTCGATCAGCCACTCGACGCGCGGGTCGAATTTCCACCAGCGCTCTTCATCGCTCGCATCCGGCTGGGCCTGGAAACTCACTTCCGGGTACAACTCGGCGTGCTCTCCCAGTGGCAGTTCGAGGTATTCGTCCGGGCATGGCAGGGGGTAAGGGTGAAGTTTGCGTTCCGGGAAACCCTGCACGGCCGCGCGGGTGTTGCGGAACAACACGCGGCCGGTGCCGTGGCGGTCCAGCAATTCACGCACGAGACGCGCGCTGGCTTCTGTGTCGCCATCGTTGACGGCGGTCAGCAGTGCCTCGCCTTCATTACCGAGAAAACCGTGGATGGTTTTGTGCGCTTCGGGGGACAGGCGTCCCTTATCCATCAGCTCCTGAACGGCCTCGGCCACCGGGCGATAATTTTCGCTCTCGGCGCGGAAGGCGGGCAGGTCGTGGAAACGGTTCGGGTCCAGCAAACGCAAACGCGCGAAGTGGCTGTCCTGGCCAAGTTGTTCCGGGGTGGCGGTGAGCAGCAAAACGCCGGGAATGACTTCAGCCAATTGTTCGACCAGCGAATATTCCTGGCTGGCCTTTTCTTCGTGCCAGACCAGGTGATGGGCTTCGTCGACGACCATCAAGTCCCAACCGGCGGCGAACAGCGCGTCTTGCGCCTTCTCGTCGTCCACCAGCCACTCCAGGGCCACCAAGGCAAGCTGGGTGTCTTCGAACGGGTTGGTGGCATCGCTTTCGATGAAGCGTTCTTCGTCGAACAGCGCAACCTGCAGGTTGAAGCGGCGGCGCATTTCGACCAGCCACTGGTGCTGGAGGTTTTCCGGGACCAGGATCAGCACACGGCTGGCACGGCCCGAAAGCAGTTGGCGGTGGATGATCAGGCCTGCTTCGATGGTCTTGCCCAGACCCACTTCGTCCGCCAGCAAAACCCGCGGAGCAATGCGGTCGGCGACTTCACGGGCGATGTGCAATTGGTGCGCGATCGGTTGCGCACGCACGCCTCCCAGACCCCAGAGCGAAGACTGCAATTGGCGGCTGGTGTGTTCCAGCGTGTGATAGCGCAGCGAGAACCAGGCCAGCGGATCGATCTGCCCGGCAAACAGGCGATCGCTGGCCAGACGGAACTGAATGAAATTGGACAGTTGGGTTTCGGGCAGCGTGACGACTTCGTTTTGTGCATTGAGGCCGTGATAGACCAGCAGTCCATCGACGTCGTCGACTTCCTGGACCGTCAGCTTCCAGCCTTCGAAATGCGTGATCGAGTCGCCCGGCGAAAACCGGACTCGGGTGAGTGGCGCATTCCGTAGCGCGTACTGGCGAGTGTCGCCAGTGGCCGGATAGAGCACGGTCAACAAGCGGCCATCCTGTGCCAGAACGGTGCCCAAACCCAGCTCGGCTTCGCTGTCACTGATCCAGCGTTGCCCCGGTTGATACTGCTGCGCCATGCTGCCTGACTCCCACCTTGAAAAAGCGGGCTATCTTAACGGAATGCTGGCTTGAGGGCCAAAGGAATAGGAGCAGCTGCGAGCTTTAAGCGGCAAGCTGCAAGGAAAAGCTGATGAGGTTATCGGACGGGAAATGCACCATTTCATGCCAACCGGGTCACAGTTTGCGACCGATGGCTCAAGTCGCCATCCGCGCAGCCGACAGACTGCTGACAGGAGACTAATCATTATGTTGCCACCCATGCTCCCTTTGAGCGCCGTGCCCATCACTTCGCAAACGGATCCTGTGCGCCAGCGCCCAGAGATTCCGCCCGTTGTGCCGGTGCAGGAAAGCTCCAACGAAAGCACCATCGACCTGCAGCAACGCGACGCGGAAGAAGCGGCTTACCAGCTGCGCGAGGAACAGCGGCGCAAGCAGGAGCGAGAGAAGCGTCGCCGTGAGGCTGATGAAGATCCCGAGCAGCATCTGCCGATCCCCGGCCACCTGCTTAATGCCGACAATACGGTTCCGGTTGCGCCGCTGATCGATAACGAAGAGCGCCAAGGGCTTTGGGTTGATATACAGGTTTGAGTCGGTGACTGTTCAAGGCTGTCGCCAGACCGCATTATTGTGACAAACCTGCCAAGCGATGCAACGAACGCCATGAGCCAAGACGACAAACTGATCGACCTCAACACCGAACGCGCCAAGCGTGTTCATGACCTCAACGACAAACGCCTCAACGAAGTCCGCCAGGCTTTCGAGCAGGCCATGCCGTTGGGTAAAGCGAAGAAAAAACCGAAGAACAAACCGAAAAAGCGTTGAAACGCCCTGCATTGTTTGATGCAGGTCAGTTTTACTCCCTCCTTTACGCCCATTCTCGGGCGACATTGATCCCGGTCAATTTTCTCTCCCGCCTGATTGGTTAACTTAGCCCTATCGCAACAGGGCAAGTGCTGGAGGCCAGTCATGTTTTTCGACAACGTGGTGATCGCCGGGGTGCTGACCGTCAGCCTCATGGTTGTGTTCTTCGCAGGGTTTGGATTTTTTATCTGGAAAGATTCGCACAAGCGCAAGCCGTAGATCTTTCTGGATGTAGTGGGCACGCAAGGCATTTTGGGCAACTTCGGTTGCCCTTTTTTTTGTCCGCGATTTTGCCAGCAACATCGATCAGAATGTGAGAGCGGCCTTGGTCTGGGCGGCATCCCGACGAAGACGATGTAACGGTCACATTCAGCGCTGAATGACACACAGCTTTCGTCGGAATGCCGCCACATTGATGTTGTGGTGTTTGGAGAATCACAGGCACAAAAAAGGCGCGAACCTCACGGAACACGCCTTTTTCGTTGCGGCAATGTATCAGCTACCCAGCGCCTTCGATGCCAGCCAGAACAGGCCGGCCGACAGCGCCACGGTAGCCGGCAGGGTCAGGACCCAGGCCAGCAGGATGGTTTTCACCGTGCCGCCTTGCAGGCCGCTTTTGTTGGCGACCATGGTGCCGGCCACGCCCGACGACAGCACGTGGGTGGTGGAGACTGGCAGGCTGAAGATGTTGGCCATGCCGATCAGGCTGGCGGTGGTGATCTGCGCCGACATGCCTTGGGAGTACGTCATGCCTTGCTTGCCGATTTTCTCGCCAATGGTCAGCACTACGCGCTTCCAGCCAACCATGGTGCCCAGGCCCAAGGCCAGTGCGACTGCCAGAATCACCCAGAACGGCGCGTATTCAGTGGTGGCCGTCAGGTCTTTGCGCAGCTTGTCCAGGTCAGCCTTTTCACGGGCCGCCAGAGTAGGCAGCTTGCCGACTTTCTTCGCGGTGTCGTCCAGGCAGAGCAGGTAACGACGTACTTCAATGCGGCTGTCCGCAGGCAACGAATGGTAGTCCGCTACACCTTTAAGGGTGTCCAGCAGGGCAGCGATGGTCGGCTCGGTCTGTTGCGGGTTGCAACGGAATTTCTCCGGCAGATCACCTTCCACGCTTTTGCCAAGGGCCAGATATTCACCCAGTGTGTCGGCATTACGCTTGTAGAACTGACTCAAGTGCAGGGTCGCATCTCGGGTCCGTTCGATCTGATAGGTCGAACTGCCAAGGTCCAGTACGAACTGCGCCGGAACGATACCGATCAGCACCAGCATGATCAGGCCAATACCTTTCTGACCGTCGTTGGAACCGTGCACGAAGCTGACCGCCATGGCCGAGATCACCAGGACCAGGCGATTCCAGAATGGCGGGTGCTTTTTGTCGTCGATCTTGCGGCGTTGTTCCGGGGTCTTGTGCATCTTCGACAGCGGACGCCACCACTTGAGACCGATGAGAATCAGCGCAGCGACCAGAAAACCGGCCATCGGCGAGAACACCAGGGAGGCGCCGATATCGATAGCTTTCTGCCAGTTCACACCATCGGCCAACGGAATGTCGTTGATCAATGCGTTGGCCAGGCCGACACCAAGGATCGAGCCGATCAGCGTATGCGAACTGGATGCCGGGATACCGAAGTACCAGGTGCCCAGGTTCCAGGTGATGGCGGCGGCAAGCAGCGAGAACACCATGGCCAGTCCATGACCTGTATTCACGTTGATCAGCAGTTCCACCGGCAACAGATGGACGATGGCATAGGCCACGCCAACCCCGCCCAGCAGCACGCCGAGAAAGTTGAACACGCCGGAAAAGAACACTGCCAGATGGGGCGGCATGGCCTTGGTGTAAATAACGGTGGCCACCGCGTTAGCGGTGTCATGAAAGCCGTTGATGAACTCGAAGGCGAGGACAAAGGCGAGGGCGAGCAAGAGGCTCACAAGCACCCAAGCATCCAGTCCGCTGAATAAATCGATCATGAAGGTTTTCTGACCCGGTCGTAAGGGGGCGCGATTATGCCAGAAAAGTGTGAAAATCGATGCATTGAGTGCTCATCGGTAACATCCTTCAACGAATTAATTAGCAACACCACCCTGTGGCCCAAGGGTTTGGCGGATTTCGCAAGTCATTGAATTCAGTTCAAAAGCCAACAGGCAGCGGCGTTTTGCTCGCGTTTGCGAGAAGCTTCAAAGCGTGTAAGAAATTTCTGAGAAGAGGGCCGGAGATGGGCCATTTGCTCCATCCGATAGGCGAACTGGCCGCTGCCGCTCGTAGCAGGCGCGGATGGCTCCGCCGCTGCTTCCCGCTTTTAACGAGAGCAGACGCCGGCCTCTGGAGGACGTCAAGCCGAGGCGTCAAGGCTCTTCGGCTTTGAGTTCCTTTTCCATCTTCTGTAATTCCTGGGTAAAAGCCTGATCCTGAACGGTGGCGCGTTTACGCCAGGGTTTGCGTTCCGGTTCGGGCTGTGCGGCGTAGGTGGTGACTTCCCCGCCGTAAACTTCCTTGTAACGTTGTTCCTGGCGCTCAAGTTCCGCGCGCAGTTCGTCTTTCGTCACAGTGCTACCTGATAGGTTGAGATTAAATTCTGGTTATACGCGCTGCAACAAACGTATCGGCCGCATTCGCCAAAGGTCGACGTCGATAAAGACGTCGATCTACAGTAATACGATCAAATACTTCCATGTTGCAGGCGGCCACGGCACCAGAGTAAACAGCTGACGTAGCATCAGTATCCTGTTTCAGCGCGCGCTGTGAAGCAGGTGGAAAGGGGCAACAAGGCGCGGGCTGAAGGCAGCAGCGATGGACCACCGCGCTACCGGGCGGCACAACCAGCGATAAGCCGGATGACCTCAATTGTATTATAGCGGTCGATTGCGAGAACACTATCTCCAATCAGTCAAAAATGGATCTTGATGTGTGATTGCTTTTGTACTTGCAAGTTTCACACAGCGATGAATTTCTGGCGTCATTAAGTCGGACAAACATGGGTGTTAAATGGGGGCGTTTATCGGCGTTTCAAGCTTACGCTGAAAGTTGCCGAGCTTTTTGCGCGAGCGGTGGGGTAACCGAGCCCTCGCTCCATCGGCGATTTGCGGTAATCGGGCAGTCGTTCGATAATCGCCCGACGTACCAGCAATTGATTTCTTCGCATAGGGACTGACATGAACGATCAGATGCGCAATTCCTTCGCTTCCGTAGCGCCACCCATAGTCGCCTCGCCCGCCAAGCGAATTCAGGCGCTGACCGGTGATCCGGATTTCATGACGTCCCTGGCCCGCGGTCTTGCCGTGGTGCAAGCCTTCCAGGAGCGCAAACGACACCTGACCATTGCGCAGATCAGCCACCGCACGGAAATTCCCCGCGCCGCAGTGCGTCGTTGCCTACACACATTGATCAAGCTCGGCTACGCCACAACCGACGGTCGGACCTATTCGCTATTGCCGAAGGTGCTGACGCTCGGCCATGCCTATCTGTCCTCGACGCCGCTGGCGGTTTCCGCGCAACCGTACCTCGATCGCATGAGTGAGCAATTGCATGAGGCGTGCAACATGGCCACCCTCGAGGGCGATGACATTTTATACATCGCCCGCTCGGCGACTACTCAGCGCCTGATTTCGGTCGACCTGTCCGTGGGTGGCCGCCTGCCGGCTTATTGCACATCAATGGGCAGGATTCTTCTCGCTGCACTGGACGATACGTCTTTACGCGAATATCTCGATCATGCCGACATGCAAGCCAAGACCAGCAGGACATTGCATACGCCAGAAGCTTTGCTCGAATGCCTGCAGGAAGTGCGTCAGCAAGGCTGGTGTATCGTCGATCAGGAACTGGAGCAAGGCCTGCGGTCAATTGCTGTTCCGGTGTACGACGCTTCCGGGCAAGTGGTCGCGGCGCTGAACGTCAGTACCCACGCCGCTCGGGTCAGTCGCAACGAGCTGGAACAGCGTTTTCTGCCGGGCTTGCTGGACGCGAGTCGTCACCTGAGCTCGCAATTGTTTGCCTAAGCTGTTCGATAACCGCACAGACTTGCGTTTACCGAATTGACGGTCTTTCCCCATGATCACTAATGTCGCGGCAGCGTCGGCCCAGGCTGACACCGTCCCGACTGTGCTCTTGTGTGGAATAAAAATAATGAACCAGCCCCCGTCTGCCGTAGGAAACTGCCTCGACGTGCAGTCCTTCATCAATGCTCAACCCATTTCGCGCTACCAATGGCGGGTGGTGATCCTGTGTTTTCTGATTGTTTTCCTTGATGGCCTCGACACCGCGGCGATGGGCTTCATTGCCCCGGCGTTGTCCCAGGACTGGGGCATTGACCGCGCCAGCCTCGGCCCGGTCATGAGTGCCGCGCTGATCGGCATGGTCTTCGGCGCGCTCGGCTCCGGCCCTTTGGCTGACCGCTTCGGACGAAAAATCGTACTGGTGGGCGCGGTCCTGTTGTTCGGCGCGTTCAGCCTGGCATCGGCATACGCGACTAACGTCGATCAATTGCTGGCCCTGCGGTTCCTCACCGGACTGGGCCTTGGCGCTGGCATGCCCAATGCCACCACGTTGCTCTCGGAGTACACCCCCGAGCGCAAAAAATCGCTGCTGGTGACCAGCATGTTCTGCGGCTTCAATCTGGGCATGGCCGGCGGCGGGTTCATTTCGGCAAAGCTGATCCCCGCGTACGGCTGGCACAGCCTGCTGCTGATCGGTGGGATTCTGCCGTTGATCCTTGCAGTCGTGCTGCTGTTCTGGCTGCCGGAATCGGCGCGCTACCTTGTAGTGCGCAACCGTGGCATCGACAAAGTGCGCCAAACCCTCTCGCCGATTGATCCGGTCGTTGTCGCCCAGGCGTCAAGCTTCAGCGTCCCGGAACAGAAGACTGTGAAGGCACGCAACGTTTTCGCGGTGATTTTCTCCGGCACTTACAGCACCGGCACTTTGCTGCTGTGGCTGACCTACTTCATGGGCCTGGTGATCGTTTACCTGCTGACCAGTTGGCTGCCGACGCTGATGCGTGACAGCGGCGCGAGCATGGAGCAGGCAGCCTTTATCGGCGCGTTGTTCCAGTTCGGCGGCGTATTGAGTGCGGTGGGGGTGGGCTGGGCAATGGACCGGTTCAATCCGCACAAGGTCATTGGCATTTTCTACTTGCTGGCGGGGGTGTTTGCTTACGC
This sequence comes from Pseudomonas fluorescens, assembly GCF_902497625.1. Classification (GTDB taxonomy): domain Bacteria; phylum Pseudomonadota; class Gammaproteobacteria; order Pseudomonadales; family Pseudomonadaceae; genus Aquipseudomonas; species Aquipseudomonas fluorescens_BQ. Next base: position 65,943 of record NZ_CABVGX010000024.1, read on the forward strand.
GGTAGGACAGAGTCTGGGCAACATTACGTTGTTGGCAACTCTGGTGCTGGTCGCAGGGATGTGCGTCAACGGCGCGCAATCGGCGATGCCTTCCTTGGCGGCGCGGTTTTATCCGACGCAGGGCAGGGCGACGGGTGTTTCGTGGATGCTCGGGATTGGCAGGTTCGGCGCGATCCTCGGGGCGTGGATGGGCGCGACGTTGCTGGGGTTGGGCTGGAATTTCGAGCAGGTACTGACCGCATTGGTAATCCCGGCGGCGTTGGCGACCACGGCGGTGGTGATTAAGGGCATGGTCAGCCATGCGGATGCGACCTGATCCAGCTGTGAAGCAAACTGCGGAAAAGATCGCAGCCATCGGCAGCTCCAACGGATGTGCTCGGTCTCATGCAGGAGCTGCCGAAGGCTGCGATCTTTTTGGGCGGATGCATAACGATAGCCAAGCAACAATATGTTCGATAAACGAACACTTAGTCGATTATCGGATTGTTTGGCAAATATCAGGGGCTTACCCTTCAGTCATTCCGGCGCTGAACCTGGCGCCCTTTAATCCACCGTCGGTTAATAAGAATCGGGAGCCTGCCCCATGGCTGAAATCATTTCGCTGCACGACGCGGTGAAGCAATTCGTCAATAACGGCGACACTGTCGCGCTCGAAGGCTTTACTCATCTGATTCCTACCGCCGCAGGGCATGAAATCATTCGTCAGGGCAAGAAAGATCTGACGCTGGTGCGGATGACCCCTGACCTGATCTACGATCAGTTGATCGGCGCCGGATGTGCACGCAAATTGATTTTTTCCTGGGGTGGCAATCCGGGCGTCGGCTCCCTGCACCGTCTGCGTGACGCGGTCGAGAAACAGTGGCCGCATGCGCTGGAAATCGAGGAGCACAGCCACGCCGACCTGGCCAATGCCTACGTGGCTGGCGCTTCCGGCCTACCGTTTGCAGTGCTGCGTGCCTACGCTGGCTCGGACCTGCCCAAGGTCAATCCACTGATCAAGACGGTTACGTGCCCATTCACCGGCGAGGTGTTGGCCGCTGTGCCCTCGGTACGCCCGGACATCACGGTGATTCACGCGCAAAAGGCCGATCGCAAAGGCAACGTGCTGCTATGGGGCATCCTCGGCGTACAAAAAGAAGCGGCGCTGGCGGCCAAGCGTTGCATCGTCACCGTTGAAGAAATCGTCGACGACCTCAATGCACCGATGAACGCCTGCGTGTTGCCGACCTGGGCCCTGAGTGCGGTCTGCCACGTCCCGGGCGGTGCACATCCGTCCTATGCGCACGGTTACACCGAACGTGACAACCGTTTCTATCAAGCCTGGGACCCGATCGCCCGCGACCGTGAAACTTTCACCGCGTGGATCGACGAGTACATCCATGGCTGCGCTGACTTCAGCGAGTTCCGGGCCAAACTGGCCACCGCTTCGGAGGCGAAGTAATGACGTACACCACCAATGAAATGATGACCGTCGCCGCCGCACGCCGGCTGAAAAACGGTTCCGTGTGCTTCGTCGGCATCGGCCTGCCTTCTAAAGCAGCCAATCTGGCGCGGCTGACGTCGTCGCCGGATGTAGTCCTTATCTATGAATCGGGTCCGATCGGTGCCAAGCCGAGCGTGTTGCCGCTGTCAATCGGGGATGGTGAGCTGGCCGAAACCGCCGACACGGTCGTTCCAACCGGTGAGATTTTTCGCTATTGGCTGCAGGGCGGCCGCATCGACGTCGGTTTTCTCGGCGCTGCGCAGGTTGACCGCTTCGGCAACATCAATACCACCGTCGTTGGCGATTATCACCAGCCGAAAGTGCGCCTGCCGGGTGCTGGTGGGGCGCCAGAGATTGCCGGTTCGGCGAAAAGCGTGCTGATCATCCTCAAACAGTCGGCGCGCTCCTTTGTAGACAAACTGGACTTCATTACCTCGGTCGGACATGGCGAGGGCGGAGATTCGCGCCAACGCCTTGGACTGCCAGGTGCCGGCCCGGTCGGCATCATTACCGACCTGTGCATCATGGAGCCGGAAGTTGATACCCACGAGTTTGTGGTCACTGCGCTGCACCCGGGCGTAACCCGTGAGCAAGTGGTCGCAGCCACCGGTTGGGCGATCCGTTTTGCCGATCACGTTGAACACACGGCAGAGCCCACCGAGGTTGAATTGAAGGCGCTGCGCGATCTGGAAGCCCGCACCGCGGCTGCCCACGGTCAAGCACCCGGAGAAGCATGATGCGAGATGTTTATATCTGCGACGCGATTCGCACACCTATCGGCCGGTTTGGCGGCGGCCTGGCAGGAGTCCGCGCCGACGATCTGGCTGCGGTGCCCATCAAGGCCTTGATGGAGCGCAACCCTGCGGTCGACTGGAACGCGGTAGACGAGGTGTTCCTCGGCTGCGCCAACCAGGCCGGTGAAGACAACCGCAACGTGGCGCGCATGGCGTTGCTGCTGGCGGGTCTGCCGGAGACGATTCCAGGCGTAACGCTCAATCGCCTGTGCGCCTCGGGCATGGACGCCATCGGCACGGCGTTCCGCGCCATTGCCAGTGGCGAGATGGAGCTGGCGATCGCCGGCGGCGTTGAGTCGATGTCCCGCGCGCCGTTCGTGATGGGCAAAGCGGATGCGGCGTTCTCGCGCAACATGAAGCTGGAAGACACCACCATCGGCTGGCGTTTCATCAACCCGCTGATGAAGGCGCAGTACGGCGTCGACGCGATGCCGCAGACCGCCGATAACGTCGCGGACGATTACCAGATATCCCGCGAAGATCAGGACGCTTTCGCACTGCGCAGTCAGCAACGTACTGCCGCCGCGCAGGCTGCAGGATTTTTCGCTGAAGAAATCGTTGAAGTGCGGATTGCCCACAAAAAGGGTGAAACCGTGGTCAGCCAGGATGAACATCCTCGCGCCGACACTTCGCTAGAAACCCTGGCCAAACTCAAGCCGGTCAACGGTCCAGACAAAACCGTCACCGCCGGCAACGCTTCGGGCGTCAACGACGGCGCCGCGGCACTGATGCTGGCTTCCGCCGACGCGGTGAAAAAGCATGGCCTGACCGCTCGCGCGAAAGTGCTGGGCATGGCCAGTGCCGGCGTAGCGCCGCGGGTCATGGGCATCGGCCCGGTGCCGGCAGTGCGCAAACTGACCGAGCGCCTAGGCCTCGCGGTCAGCGACTTCGATGTGATCGAGCTCAACGAAGCGTTTGCCAGCCAGGGTTTGGCGGTGCTGCGAGAACTGGGCCTGGCTGATGATGCGGCTCAGGTCAATCCGAACGGTGGCGCCATTGCCTTGGGGCATCCGTTGGGCATGAGCGGTGCGCGTCTGGTGCTGACCGCTTTGCACCAACTGGAAAAAACCGGTGGCAAGAAAGGTCTGGCGACCATGTGCGTTGGCGTCGGTCAGGGTTTAGCCCTGGCGATCGAACGCGTCTGACGCGCAGCAGTGGCAATAAGAACAGAGGAAAGCGAAATGACTGACAAGCCTGGTTATCGTCGCCCCCAAGCGGGCACCCAGCCGGACTACCTGCACCCGGCGTACCAATCCACCAATAGACGCTCGCCGTCGAAGCCATTGGTGTTTTTGCCGCACTCGTTGTCGGAAATCACCGGACCGACCATCGGCGCTGATCGTGTCGAGGAGAAGGACAACGACCTGACCGCTCAGCATCAAGGTCAGCCACAAGGGGAGCGAATCATCGTCCATGGTCGCGTGCTGGATGAAGACGGCTTGCCATTGCCGGGAATTCTGGTGGAGATCTGGCAGGCCAACGCCGCCGGTCGCTACAACCATGATCGTGATGTCCACGATGCACCGCTCGATCCCAACTTCACCGGCACCGGCCGCACCGTGACCGACGCCGATGGCTGGTATCAATTCCAGACCATCAAGCCCGGCGCCTATCCGTGGGGCAACCACCCCAACGCCTGGCGTCCGGCGCACATCCACTTCTCGTTGTTCGGGCCGAGCATTCTGACGCGGCTGGTCACGCAGATGTATTTCCCGGGCGATCCTTTGCTGGCTTACGACCCCATCTACAATTGCGTGCCGGACACCCGCGCCAAAGAACGTCTGATCGCCAGTTTCGACCTGGAAAAAACCGTTCCTTCCTACGCCCTCGGTTATCGCTGGGACATCGTCTTGCGCGGCCGCGATGCCACGCCGATGGAGAAATAAGATGACGCTGAACGCGACCACGTCCCACACCGTCGGGCCGTATTACCACATCGGCCTGACCTGGCTGAACCGCGAAGACCTGACCGTCGAACAAACCCTCGGCGAGCGCGTAGCGATCACCGGGCAAGTCGTCGACGGCAACGGCGATTTCGTCAACGATGCGATGCTCGAGGTCTGGCAGGCCAACGCTGCCGGCAAATACGATCATCCCGAGGACGATCAGGAGAAAACGCTGGACCCGAATTTTGAAGGTTTCGGCCGGGTACCGGTGGACGCAGAAGGGCGCTTCCGTTTCACCACGATTAAACCCGGCACTGTACAAGGCTTGAAAGGCACGACCCAGGCGCCGCATCTGGTGGTGCTGGTATTTGCGCGTGGGCTGGTCAAGCATTTGCTGACGCGGATCTACTTCGATGGCGAAGTCGCGAACGTCGATGACCCGCTGCTGGAATGTGTGCCGGCCGAGCGTCGCCATACGCTGCTGGCGAAGCAGGATGCATCCGGTGTCTACCAGTGGAATGTGATCCTGCAGGGCACTGACGCCGAGACGGTGTTTTTTGATTATTGAGTGAACACTGCCTCACTAGGGCAAGAGGACTTCCGTGGCAAGGGGACTTCTGTGGCAAGAGGGCTTCTGTGACAAGAAAGCTTCTGTGGCGAGGGGGCTTCTGTGGCAAGAGGGCTTCTGTGGCAAGAGGGCTTCTGTGGCAAGGGGACTTCTGTGGCAAGAGGGCTTCTGTGGCAAGAGGGCTTCTGTGGCAAGAGGGCTTCTGTGACAAGAAGGCTTCTGTGGCGAGGGGGCTTGCCCCCGTCCGGCTGCGCAGCAGTCGTAGAGCGCCTGATGCTGTCTGATTGGACAGATGCATCAGCTATCGCAGGGCTCGCTTCGCGATCCAACGGGGGCAAGCCCCCTCGCCACAATAAGCCCCCTCGCCACAATAAGCCCGTCGGCACAACAAACAGGCGTCAGTTGAACGGGACTGTTGCAAAGTGTGTCTAGATCCTCACCGGTCCCCAAAGAGCGAAAACCCATGACTACCTCAACCTCTCACTACACCGGCGAAGAGCGCAAAAAGCGCATCTTCGCGATTGTCGGTGCCTCGTCGGGCAACCTCGTCGAGTGGTTCGACTTCTACGTCTACGCCTTCTGCGCGATCTACTTCGCTCCGGCGTTTTTCCCCTCCGATAATCCGACTGTGCAGTTGGTGAATACCGCGGGCGTATTCGCTGCCGGGTTCCTGATGCGTCCTATCGGCGGCTGGATATTCGGCCGTGTGGCGGACAAGCACGGGCGCAAGAATTCGATGCTGATCTCGATTCTGATGATGTGCTTCGGCTCCTTGCTGATCGCCTGTCTGCCAACCTACAAGGACATTGGCGTCTGGGCGCCGATCATGTTGCTGTTCGCGCGTCTGTTGCAGGGCTTGTCGGTTGGCGGCGAGTACGGCACTACTGCGACCTACATGAGTGAAGTCGCCCTCAAAGGCCAGCGCGGTTTCTTCGCTTCGTTCCAGTACGTGACATTGATTGGCGGGCAACTGTTGGCGGTGTCGCTGGTGGTCGTGCTCCAGCAATTTCTCAGCGAGGACGAATTGCGTGCCTATGGCTGGCGGATCCCGTTTGTCGTAGGTGCCGTGGCTGCGCTGATTTCGCTGTTCCTGCGTCGTTCGCTGAAAGAAACTACCAGCAAAGAGATGCGTGAGAACAAGGATGCCGGCAGTATTGTCGCCCTGTTCCGCGACCACAAAGCGGCGTTCATCACCGTGCTTGGTTACACCGCCGGTGGCTCGCTGATTTTCTACACCTTCACCACGTACATGCAGAAATACCTGGTGAACACGGCGGGCATGCACGCGAAAACGGCCAGTTACATAATGACCGGCGCGCTGTTTCTTTATATGTGCATGCAGCCGCTGTTCGGGATGCTCGCGGACAAGATCGGTCGCCGAAACTCGATGCTCTGGTTCGGCGGCCTCGGCACTTTGTGCACCGTGCCAATCCTGCTGAGCCTGAAAACCGTCGGCAGTCCCTTTCTCGCATTCGTGCTGATTACCCTGGCGCTGGCGATCGTCAGTTTCTACACCTCGATCAGTGGCCTGGTGAAAGCCGAGATGTTCCCGCCGGAAGTGCGCGCGTTGGGCGTTGGCCTGGCTTACGCAGTGGCGAACGCGATCTTCGGCGGTTCTGCGGAATACGTGGCCCTGAGCCTGAAAGCCGCCGGCATGGAAAACTCGTTTTATTGGTACGTGACGGTGATGATGGCGGTAGCGTTCCTGTTCAGCTTGCGTCTGCCGAAGCAGGCCAAATACCTGCACCACGACCTTTGACCCACCCCGCGTGGGCCACACCGGCCCACGTTTGCAAGGACTGTTTATGAACCAGCTGTTCGATGCCTACTTCACTGCCCGTGACATGCGTGAAGTGTTCTGCGATCACGGCCGGGTTCAGGCCATGCTCGATTTCGAAGCGGCGCTGGCCCGGGCAGAAGCGCGGGTCGGACTGATTCCGCAGAGCGTCGTCGTGCCCATCGAAGCGGCGTGTCGCGCCGAGCATTATGATTTCGTCGCGCTCGGGGATGCGATCGCGACCGCGGGCAATTCGGCGATTCCGTTGGTCAAGGCCTTGGGCAAACGGCTGGCGGCAACTGATGCCGACGCCGAGCGTTATGTGCACCTGGGCGCGACCAGTCAGGACGTAATGGACACGGGTCTGGTGCTGCAGATTCGCCAGGCGCTGGTATTGATTGAGCAGGATCTGGCGCAGCTCGGCGAGATTCTCGCGACTCAAGCGCTGCGCTATGTCGCCACGCCGTTGGCCGGACGCACCTGGTTGCAGCACGCGACGCCGGTCACGCTGGGGATGAAAATCGCTGGCTGGCTGGGCGCAGTGACGCGCAGTCGGCAACGTCTGCAACAACTCAAACCGCGCTTGCTGGTCCTGCAATTTGGCGGTGCTTCCGGAACGCTCGCGGCCTTGGGCGACCGCGCCATGCCGATTGCCGAAGCGCTGGCCGAGGAACTGCAACTGACGTTGCCTGATCAGCCGTGGCACACCCAGCGTGATCGTCTGGTGGAATTCGGCGCGGTGCTTGGCTTGATCGCCGGCAGTCTCGGCAAACTGGGTCGCGACATCAGCCTGTTGATGCAGACCGAGGCCGGCGAAGTGTTCGAGCCCTCGGCGCCGGGCAAGGGCGGCTCCTCGACCATGCCGCACAAACGCAATCCGGTGGGCGCGGCGGTGCTGATTGGCGCGGCGACGCGGGTACCCGGTTTGCTCTCGACGTTATTCAGCGCGATGCCGCAGGAGCATGAGCGCAGCCTCGGCCTGTGGCATGCCGAGTGGGAAACCCTGCCGGAAATTTGCTGCCTGGTATCCGGCGCGTTGCAGCAGGCGCTGCTGGTCGCTGATGGGTTGGAGGTGGATGCCGAGCGCATGGCACGCAATCTGGATCTGACTCAGGGGCTGGTGCTGGCCGAGGCGGTGAGCATCGTCCTCGCGCAACGGGTGGGCCGTGACACCGCGCACCATCTGCTCGAGCAATGCTGCAAACGCGCTGTCGCCGAACGGCGGCATTTGCGTGCGGTACTCGGCGAGGAGCCGAAGGTCATCGCCGAGTTATCTGTCGCTGAGCTCGATCAACTGTTGGACCCCGCGCACTACCTTGGTCAGGCCCACACGTGGGTCGATCGCGCGGTGGCCGAACATTCTGCAATGACTGCTTGAAGGAGATTGCTGTGACTTTCGTACAACTCGCCGAGGGCGAACTGCATTACCGGTTTGACGGGCCCGAGGATGGGCCGGTGCTGGTGCTGTCCAACTCGTTGGGCACCGACTTGCACATGTGGGACGCGCAGATTGCCGCGTTCAGCGAGCACTTTCGCGTGCTGCGTTTTGACACCCGCGGGCATGGTCAGTCGCTGGTGACTCCGGGGCCTTACCGCATCGAACAACTAGGTCGCGATGTACTGGCCTTGCTCGATGCGTTGCACATTGATAAAGCACATTTCTGTGGGCTATCAATGGGCGGCCTGATCGGCCAATGGCTGGGGATCAACGCCGCTGATCGTCTGAACAAGCTGGTGGTGTGCAATACCGCGGCGAAAATCGGCGATCCATCGGTGTGGGACCCGCGCATCGAAACCGTGCTACGCGACGGTCCGGCGGCCATGGTCGCGCTGCGCGACGCGTCGATTGCGCGCTGGTTCACGGCGGATTTTGCTGAAGCTAATCCTGAGGTGGCGATGCAGATCACCGACATGCTGGCGGCGACATCGCCTGAAGGGTATGCGGCCAATTGCGCCGCGGTGCGCGATGCCGATTTCCGCGATCAACTGTCGTCGATCAAGGTGCCGCTGCTGGTGATTGCCGGCAGCGAGGACGCGGTCACGCCGCCGTCGGGTGGACACTTTATTCAGCAGCATGTGCAGGGTGCCGAGTACGCTGAGTTCTACGCCGCGCACCTGTCCAACGTGCAGGCCGGCGAAGCGTTCAGCGAGCGTGTTGTAGCATTCCTGTCGGGCCGTTGAGGAGTTTTCCGTGGACGAGAAGCAACGTTACGAAGAAGGCATGAGCGTGCGCCGCGCCGTGCTCGGCGACGCGCATGTCGATCGCAGCCTGAATGCGTTGACCGAGTTCAACTCGGAGTTTCAGGAAATGATCACCCGTCACGCCTGGGGTGACATCTGGACCCGTCCGGGGCTGGAACGCCATACCCGCAGTCTGATCACCATCGCGATGCTGATCGGCATGAACCGCAGCGAAGAACTCAAACTGCACCTGCGCGCCGCCGCCAACAATGGCGTCAGCCGTGGCGAGATCAAGGAAGTAATCATGCAGAGCGCGATCTACTGCGGGATTCCGGCGGCTAACGCCACGTTCCATCTGGCGGAGTCGGTGTGGGATGAATTGGGGGTTGAATCGCGGGAGTGATTCGCTGGTTCAGCGGCGCCTGCCCCGGCCCCATCGCGAGCAGGCTTGCTCCCACAATAATCCAGTGCGAACGCCAAATTTGTGGTCTTCGAAGATCCCCTGTGGGACCGAGCCTGCTCGCGAAAGCGGTGCGCCAGTCGCTATTCAAATTGACTGACCCGCCCCATCGCGAGCAGGCTCGCTCCCACAGGTTTTGCGGATAGAACAAGTTTGCGGTTCTGCCACGGATTCTGTGGGAGCGAGCCTGCTCGCGATAGGCCAGACCAGAACCTCACCTATTGCGCAGCCAACAAAAAGCCCACCAAAAGGTGGGCTTCGTGTTTACAACATCATCAGAACAACTTCAGTTCCGGCGCTTGTTCTTTCTGCCGCTGGACCTGAGCTGTTTGCTCATTCCAGCCCCCACCCAGTGCCTTGTACAGATTAACGGCGCTGTTGAGCTGTGCCAGACGGTCGGTGATCAGCGCCTGTTGCGCACTGAACAGCTGACGCTGGGCATCAAGGAAGGTCAGGTTACTGTCGACACCGATGCGATAACGTCGCTCGGCCAAACGGTAGTAATCCTGGTTGGCCTGGACGAAATCACGCTGAGCCTGCAACTGCTCGGTGTAGGTCTGACGTGCAGCCAAGCCGTCGGCGACTTCCTGGAAGGCCGTTTGAATGGACTTCTCGTAGTTCGCCACGCTGATTTCTTTCTGGATTTTCGAGTAATCCAGGCTGGCGCGCAGGCTGCCGGCATTGAAGATAGGCAGGTTAATCTGCGGCTGGAACAGCCACGTGCCCGAACCACCCTTGAACAGGCCGGACAGGTCGGGGCTGAGCGTGCCGGCATTGGCAGTCAGGCTGATGCTCGGGAAGAACGCCGCCCGTGCCGCGCCGATATTGGCGTTGGCCGCTTTCAGGTTGTACTCGGCCTGGAGAATGTCCGGACGACGCTGCAGCAGATCCGACGGCAGGCCGGGCGGTACTTCGCTCAGCAAGTCATCGGACAGTGGCTTGGCCGCTTGCAAATTGGCCGGGATGCCGGTACCGAGCAGCAATACGAGGCTGTTTTCATCCTGAGCAACCTGGCGAGTGTAGCGAGCCAGTTGCGCGCGGGCGTTTTCCACCGAGGTGCGCGACTGCGCCAGGTCCAGGGCCGAGGCGACACCGACTTCATTGCTGCGGGAAGTGAGCTTCAGGCTCTCTTCAAACGCACCCAAGGTATCCTGCGTCAGCTTGAGCAGCTCTTTATCGGCCTGCCAGGTCATGTAGGCGTTGGCGACGTTGGCGACCAGACTGATTTGCGTGCTGCGACGGCCTTCTTCTGTGGCGAAATACTGCTGCAGCGCTTCTTCGCTGAGGCTGCGAACCCGACCGAACAGGTCGAGCTCATAGGCGCTGATGCCTACGGTGGCGGAGTAGGAACTGACGATACCCGATTCGCCGGTCTGCGATGCATTCGCCGGAACCCGCTGGCGGCTGCCGCTGCCATTGGCGGAAACGGCCGGGAACAGGTCTGCACGCTGGATGCGGTACTGCGCCGCGAAGGCATCGATGTTCAGCGCCGCGACACGCAGGTCGCGGTTGTTTTCCAGCGCAACCTTGATCAGCTGCTGCAACGCCGGGTCATGGAAAAACTGCTTCCAGCCCTGTTCGGCAGCAGCCTGGCTCGGCGCCTGGGCCGGCGAGTAGGCCGGCCCCTGTGGGTATTGCTGCGCCACCGGTGCGGCGGGCTGCTGATAATCAGGTATCAGCGAGCAACCGCTCAGCACGAAGGCGGCAACAGCGAGGGAGAGTAGCGACTTGCTCATTGGCCAGCCTCTTTTGGAGTTTCAATAGCATCATCCTGATCGGCTTTTTTGCGCTGGCCGATGGACGACACGGTGACAAAGAACAGAGGTACCCAGAAGATCGCCAGGACCGTTGCCGTGATCATACCGCCAATAACGCCGGTACCGATCGCATGTTGGCTGCCCGAACCTGCGCCGGTGGAAATTGCCAGCGGTACCACACCGAGCACGAAGGCGAGCGAGGTCATGATGATCGGGCGCAGACGCATCCGGCACGCTTCGATCGCCGCTTCGCGCAAGGTTCGCCCTTGCTCATGCAGTTCCTTGGCGAATTCGACAATCAGGATAGCGTTTTTCGCCGCCAGCCCGATGGTCGTCAACAGGCCCACCTGGAAGTAAACGTCGTTGGACAGGCCGCGCAGGCTGGTTGCCAACAGCGCACCGATGATCCCCAAAGGCACCACCAGCATCACCGCAATCGGGATCGACCAGCTTTCATACAACGCCGCCAGACACAGGAACACCATCAGCAGCGACAACGCGTACAGCGCGGGTGCTTGCGAACCGGACAAGCGTTCTTCGTACGACAGACCGGTCCAGGAAATGCCGACACCGGTCGGCAGTTTCTTCGCCAGCGCTTCGACTTCGGCCATGGCTTCACCGGTGGAATAACCCGGCGCCGGAGCCCCGAGGATTTCCATCGCTTCTACGCCGTTGTATCGCGACAGCTTCGGTGCACCGTAAATCCACTCACCCTTGGCGAAGGCCGTGAACGGCACCATGGTTCCGGCGCTGTTGCGTACGTACCACTTCTTCACGTCTTCAGGGCTCATGCGCGAATCAGGCTGGCCTTGCACGTAAACCTTCTTCACCCGGCCGCGGTCGATGAAGTCGTTCACATAGCTACTGCCCAAAGCGATCGACAAGGTGTTGTTGATGTCGGTGAGCGTCACGCCGAGGGCGCTGGCTTTCTCGTCATCGATTTCCAACTGGTATTGCGGCTCGTCGTTCAGGCCGTTCGGGCGCACTTGTGAAAGCACTTTGCTTTGCGCCGCCATGCCGAGGAACTGATTACGCGCTTCCATCAGTTTTTCGTGACCGATACCGGCGCGATCCTGGAGGAACACGTCGAAACCGGTGGCGTTGCCCAACTCGAGTACTGCCGGCGGGGCAAACGCGAACACCATCGCATCGCGGAATGTGAAGAAGTGCTGCTGCGCCCGTGCGGCAAGGCTGGACACGCTGTTGTCAGCGTTACGCTCGTCCCACGGTTTGAGCATGATGAACGCCATACCCGAACTCTGCCCACGGCCGGCGAAGTTGAAGCCGGTTACGGTAAACACCGAAGCCACCGCATCGCCTTCACCGCCATCCTTGGTCGGACGCAGAAGGAATTCGCGCATTTCGTCCACAACCACCTGAGTACGCTGGGCACTGGAACCGGCCGGAGTTTGCACCTGGGCAAACAGTACGCCCTGGTCTTCTTCCGGCAGGAATGCCGTCGGAATGCGGGTGAACAGCCAGATCATGCCAACCACGATGATCAAGTACGCCAACAGATACGGCGCCTTGTGCGTGAGCATGTTACCGACGCCGCGCTCGTAGCTTCTGACACCACGGTCGAAACTGCGATTGAACCAGCCGAAGAAGCCGCGTTTCGGTGTGCCGTGCTCGCCTTTCGGAATCGGCTTGAGCATGGTCGCGCAGAGCGCCGGGGTAAAGATCAACGCCACCAGTACCGACAGCGCCATGGCCGAAACAATGGTGATCGAGAACTGTTTGTAGATCACACCGGTGGAACCGCTGAAGAACGCCATCGGCAGCAATACCGCCGACAGCACCAGGGCGATACCGACCAGTGCCCCCTGGATCTGCCCCATGGATTTCTTCGTGGCCTCCTTGGGTGACAGGCCTTCTTCGCTCATCACCCGTTCGACGTTCTCCACCACAACGATGGCGTCGTCCACCAGCAACCCGATGGCGAGCACCATGCCGAACATGGTCAGGGTGTTAATGCTGAAACCGAATGCCGCGAGGATCCCGAACGTACCGAGCAATACTACTGGCACGGTCATCGTGGTGATAACGGTGGCGCGGAAGTTCTGCAGGAACAGGAACATCACCAGGAACACCAGCACGATCGCTTCGACCAGGGTTTCCACTACACCCTTGATTGACTCGGTTACCACCGGCGTGGTGTCGTACGGGAACACCACTTCCATGCCTTGCGGGAAGAAGGGCTTGAGCGTTTCGATGGTGTTGCGCAGGGCTTTCGCGGTGTCCAGGGCGTTGGCACCGTTGGCCAGTTTTACTGCCAGACCGGACGCCGGGCTGCCATTGAACTGGGCGCTGATGGCGTAGTTCTCACCGCCCAGACCTACATCGGCAACGTCGCCGACACGCACTTGCGAACCGTCGCTGTTGACCTTCAGCAGAATCGCCTTGAACTGCTCGGCAGTTTGCAGGCGGGTCTTGCCGATGATCGTTGCGTTCAACTGCTGGCCTTGTACGGCAGGCAAGCCACCGAGCTGACCGGAGGAGACCTGGACGTTCTGCGCGGCGATGGCGTTTTTCACGTCAACCGGAGTCAGGTTGAAGTTGTTCAGCTTGGCCGGATCGAGCCAGATACGCATCGCGTACTGAGCGCCGAAGACCTGAAAGTCACCGACACCGGCGGTCCGCGAGATCGGGTCCTGCATGTTCGACACGATGTAGTTGGACAGGTCGTCCTTGGTCATGCTGCCGTCGCGCGACACCACGCCAATCACCATCAGGAAGTTTTTCACTGCCTTGGTGACACGGATCCCCTGTTGCTGCACTTCTTGCGGCAGCAGTGGGGTGGCCAGGTTCAACTTGTTCTGCACCTGAACCTGCGCGGTGTCAGAGTTGGTGCCTTGCTCGAAGGTGGCGGTGATGGTCATGCTGCCGTCGGAGTTACTTTCCGAAGACACATAACGCAGGTTGTCGATGCCGTTGAGTTGCTGCTCGATCACCTGAACCACGGTGTCCTGCACGGTTTGTGCGGACGCACCCGGGTAGGTCACGGAAATGGCGATCGCCGGCGGCGCAATGCTCGGGTATTGATTGATCGGCAACTTGAGGATCGAGAGTGCCCCGACCAGCATGATCACCAGGGCAATTACCCAGGCGAAAATCGGACGGTCGATAAAAAATTTCGACATGGTTTACTCCCCTTTGCCGCTGGAAGCCTTGTCAGCTGCCTGTGCGGGGGCCGGGTTCCTGGTGCCGACGTTGGTCGCTTCAGTGGCTTTCACTTCCGCTCCTGGTTTGACGTATTGCAGCCCTTCAGTGATCAGGCGATCGCCGGCCTTCAAGCCGTCTTCGATCAACCACTGACTGCCCACCGTGCGGCTGGCCTTGAGCTGACGCAGTTCGACCTTGTTGTCCGGGCCGACGACCAGTGCGGTCGGGGCGCCTTTGAGATCGCGCGTCACGCCTTGCTGCGGCGCCAGAATCGCGGCTGCGTTCACACCGGCCTGCAATTGCGCATGCACGAACATGCCTGGCAGTAAGGTGTGATCCGGGTTCGGGAACACGGCTCGCAGGGTCACCGAGCCTGTGGTCTGATCCACCGACACTTCAGAAAACTCGAGCTTGCCCACTTGCTTGTATTCGCTGCCGTCCTCAAGGGTCAGCTTGACCGCTGCGGCAGTATCACCCGCTTTTTGCAGGCGACCGCTTTCCAGTTCGCGGCGCAGCTCCAGCAGTTCCACCGACGATTGGGTCACATCGACGTAAATCGGGTCGAGCTGCTGAATGACCGCCATGGCGTCGGTCTGACCGTTGGTCACCAGGGCGCCTTCGGTGAACGAAGAACGACCGATGCGCCCGGAGATAGGCGCATAGACCTTGGTGTAGCGCACGTTGATCTGCGCGCTCTGCAAGCTGGCTTCCGATTGCATACGGTTGGCCAGGGCGGTGTCGTATTCCTGACGGCTCACTGCCTGCTCATCGACCAGTTGCTTGTAGCGATCAGAGATTGACTTGGTCTGCTGGAAGTTGGCCTGGGCGCTCTTCAGCGTGGCTTCATACACGGCCGGATCGATCTGATACAGCTGCTGACCGGCCTTGACGTCCCCACCCTCCTTGAACAGACGCTTGAGAATGATGCCATTGACTTGGGGGCGAACTTCGGCGATGCGGAACGCGCTGGTGCGGCCCGGTAGTTCGGATGTCAGGGTGAAGGCTTGAGGTTGCAGGGTAACAACGCCGACCTGAGGAGGCGGTGCGGCAGGTGCCGCTTCTTCCTTTTTACATCCGCTGAGCAGCGATGCCAGGGCGACGGCAGTGACCAGAGCGGTAACAGCTGGCTTGAATTGCATGAAAATCCTCGGGTCAGGCGCGCTGTGTGCGCACTCGAAATGTGAAAGGGTGAAAAATGTGCGCTGAGTGGATAAGTAGCTTGCTAAGGAATATACTTACGTTCATGGTTGTTTGTAAATACCTTTGCTGCGTATCCTTCTCGTTACAAAAGCCGTGCAAAGGTTCGAATTGTAGGCCGGAGACAACGCCCAAGAGCGCTCGCTCCACTTTTATTCAGCTGATATTCAGACATCACTGAAGCACCCTGATTGAGGTTGTACTGCCATGGTCCGTCGTACCAAAGAGGAAGCCCAGGAGACACGTAGCCAGATACTCGAAGCGGCGGAGAAAGCCTTCTTCGAGCGGGGTGTGGCGCGCACGACGCTGGCGGACATCGCCACCCTCGCTGGCGTGACACGCGGTGCCATCTACTGGCACTTCAGTAACAAGGCCGACCTGGTGCAGGCCATGCTCGATACGTTGCACGAGCCGCTCGATGAAATGGCCAAAGCCAGTGAGAGCGAAGATGAACTCGACCCGCTGGGGTGCATGCGCAATCTGCTGATTCATTTGTTTCAACAAGTTGCTCTGGATCCGAAGACCCGGCGCATCAACGAAATTTTGTTCCATAAGTGCGAATTCACCGATGAAATGTGCGATCTGCGCCAGCAGCGACAGACGGTCAGTCTCGATTGCAATGTACGCATCGCTCTGGCCCTCACCAATGCGGTGAATCGCGGCCAGTTGCCGGAGAATCTCGACACGGCTCGCGCGGCCATCAGCTTGCACGCTTACATCGACGGCATGCTCTACCAGTGGCTGCTGGCCCCGGACAGCTTTCAGTTGCACATAGACGCCGAGCGCTGGGTCGATACAGGCCTGGACATGCTGCGCCTGAGCCCGAGCCTGCGCAATTGAAACAAGCTGCAAAATGCTGGAGGAACCCTCAAGCGCCTGAACCGATTAATTCGCGCTTGATGTAGCAGCTGGCGAAGCCTGCGTCCGACTGATGCGGTCTCCCTAACGCGCACAAGGATGCTTTTATATACGCGCGGCCCCTCCGATGACAGGGCGCGGCCCCGGTATTTTGTAGGAATTTTGTGTCGTTTGTGTGAGTGCAGGTTAGCCGCAGACAGCGAAATAGCCCGTCAGAACATCAGGCTCATGCGCCGTTCATAACCAATCCTGCCCTTGTAGGCTTCGCCGCGATCCAGCCATCCGAAGCTTGCATAGAGCGCGATGGCCGCTGCGTTATCCGCATCCACCGACAATTCCAGTGCCCTGATTTCCGGAAACGTCCGACGCGCCAGTTCGGGCAAAGCCTGCAGACAGGCCTTGCCATATCCTTTGCCCTGAGCGCGCTGGTCCACTTGCAACGCATGCAGGGTCGCGCTGTGCTCGTCGGCCCAGGCAGGCAGGGCGGGCGGACGTTTAAGCAGCAGAAAAGCGACCGGAATTTCCTCGACCAACAACGCAAAGCCTTTGACCCCGGGACCCGGTTTGGACAGCAAGGTGTGCAAAGCACCGTGAATATCGCCGCTGAATTTCAATTGTGCCTGATGAACTTCAATCGTCTCGACCTGCTGGCGCTGCAGCGCGTTCAGGTTTTCGTAAGGCGTGAGTGTGGCCGTCACTGGATTGTCCTTTTTCCTAGATGAATTAGCCTCGGATTCTAGCGAGTTTGCGCCCATGGATTATTGTTAATTTGATTGTCGATCCGGCTCCTCGCCAGACGACTAAGGGTGTCTTCACACAATAACAACGGAGAACCTTCATGAACGCCACTCACGAAATCGAGCGTCTGATCGACACCTATCGTCAGGCCGTGATGGGCAAGGATGTCGAGCAACTGATGACCCTGTACGGCGATGACATCGTTTCCTACGACGCGGTCAAGGCGCTGCAATTTCGCGGCAAGGCGGCCTACCGCGCGCACTGGCTCGAATGCATGGAAATGTGCCAGGGCGCGCACAAGATCGACTTCGATCAGGTCAATATCGTCGTCGACGAACACATCGCCTTCGCCCACTGGCTCGCGCATTGCGGCGGCACCAACGAGCAGGGCGAAACCCAGGCCTGCTGGATGCGCGTGACCGCCTGCTATCGGCGCGACTCCGGGCAGTGGCGCATTGTCCACGAACACTGGTCGGCGCCGTTCGACATGATGAGCGGCACGGCGTTGTTCGACTTGCAGCCGTGATCGTTTATCGGGAAGCGGCGCGAAATCGTCGATCTGAGCCATAGTTGATCAGTTGGATTGCGGAGGGTCACATGAAGTACTTATGCCTGGTCTACAGCAATGAACAGCAATTGCACGCGCTGCCTGAAAGTCCCAAGGATGCGGAGTGCATGGCCTATGCCGAATCGATCCAGAGCAGTGGTCGGATGCTCGCCGCCGAGGCGCTGGAGACGGTACAGACGGCGACAACCGTGCGCATGCGTAACGGCAAAATGTCGATCACCGACGGGCCGTTCGCTGAAACCAAGGAGCAGTTGGCCGGCTTCTATCTGATCGATGCCAAAGACCTCAACGAGGCCCTCCAGGTCGCCGGCAATATCCCGGCGGCGCGGGTCGGCAGTGTCGAGGTGCGACCCGTTCGCCAGTTGAATCCCTGAATAACAAGCACAAACACAGGAGTTCCCCATGAGCCCGCCACCCGTGTCACGCACGCCCGCGACATTCGAGTTGTCCATCAGCCGCCTGATTGACGCACCGCGCAGCCGACTCTTCCGCGCCTGGACCGAGCCGGCGTTGCTCGCGCAATGGTGGGGCCCCCATGGCATGACCACCCCCGAATGCGAAATGGACCTGTGGGTCGGCGGCCAGTTTCGTACGTTGATGCGTGCACCCGATGGCGCCGAATACCCGACCATGGGCGTTTTTCTAGAGATTGTCGCGCCTGAGCGGCTGGTGTTCACTGATGCCTTCATTCCTGGCTGGATTCCTTCGGGAAAACCGTTCATGGCGGCCGAAGTAACGCTGCAGGAACAGGGCGGCCAAACGTTGTACACCGCTCGCGCCATGCACTGGTCGGAACAGGATCGGCAGGCCCACGAAGCGATGGGCTTCCACGATGGTTGGGGGCAGAGCCTGGATCGGCTGGAAACCCTGGTGACCCAAGGCATGCCGGACTGATGACCGGCGCGTTGGTCTCGGCTCGGGTCGAACAGGTTTATCGCGAGGAGTCGCGGCGAATCCTGGCGACGCTGATCCGTTTGCTCGGCGATTTCGACCTCGCTGAAGAGGCCTTGCACGAGGCCTTTTTTGTCGCGGTGGAGCGTTGGCAGCGTGATGGTGTGCCAGACAACCCGCGGGCGTGGCTGGTTTCCACGGGGCGGTTCAAGGCGATTGATGTGCTGCGGCGGCGCGCCCGTTTTGCTGCATCGCGGCCGCTATTGATCGCGCAACTAGAGGCGCTGGAGCAGGCCGACTGGAGTGATGAAGACGTGGAGGACGATCGCCTGCGCCTGATTTTCACCTGCTGTCACCCGGCCCTCGCCGCAGATGCCCAAGTGCCGCTGACGTTGCGCGAAGTCTGCGCCCTGACCACAGAGGAAATCGCCCGGGCGTTTCTTGCCGCGCCCAGCGCGATTGCCCAGCGGATCGTGCGCGCCAAGGCAAAAATCCGCGACGCGAATATCCCCTATCAGGTGCCCACTCTGGCGGAGTTGCCCGAGCGCCTCGACAGCGTGTTGCGGGTAATTTATCTGGTGTTCAACGAAGGCTATTCGACGTCTGTCGGCACTGAGCTGACCCGCGAGGATTTGACCGGCGAGGCGATTCGTCTTGGTCGTTTGCTGATGGAGTTATTGCCGGAACCGGAAGTGATGGGACTGTTGGCGCTGATGCTGCTGCATGAATCGCGGCGACCGGCCCGGACGTCTGCCAGCGGTGAGCTGGTGGTGCTGGATGAGCAGGACCGTTCGCTGTGGGATGCCGGGATGATTGCCGAAGGCTGTGGGCTGGTGGAAGTGGCGCTCAGCCGTGGGCGCTTCGGACCTTATTGCCTGCAGGCAGCGATAGCGGCGGTGCATGCGCAAGCGTCAACAGCGGGCGAGACGGACTGGGTGCAGATTGTCGGTCTGTATGACGTGTTGCTGAGGGCAGTGCCTTCGCCGGTGATAGAACTGAATCGCGCCGCGGCAATTTCACGACGGGATGGGCCGTTAGCCGGGCTGGTCTTGGTTGAGGGGATCATGGCGCGCGGCGAATTGCTCGATTATCACCTGGCGCATTCAGCGCGGGCCGATTTCTATCGGCAGCTGGGACGTGACGACGAAGCGCGTGCAGCCTATGAAAGAGCGCTGGAACTGACACAGCAGGTGCCGGAGCGACGGTTTATCGAGGCGCGGATCAAGGCGTTGCGCTGAGGCGAACGGCCCCTCATCCGGAGCAACACAAACCTGTGGCGAGGGGGTTTACCCCCGTTGGGTCGCGCAGCGAGCCCCAAAATCCGTCACTCACATTTCCCTGAAGCACCGCGAGTAACGGTTTTACGACTGCTGCGCAGCCGAACGGGGGTAAACCCCCTCGCCACAATTGCCGGGTGACGATTTCTATCGGCAGCTGGGACGTGAAGACGAAGCGCGTGCAGCCTATGAAAGAGCGCTGGAACTGACGCAGCAGGTGCCGGAGCGACGGTTTATCGAGGCGCGGATCAAGGCGTTGCGCTGAGGCGAACGGCCACGCAAAACCCTGTGGGAGCGAGCCTGCTCGCGAAGCGGTGTGTCAGTCACCGCATCTTCGCTTGTTGCACCGCATCGCGAGCAGGCTCGCTCCCACAGATTATTCGGTGGTTAGAAGCTTTTTGATCTCAGTAATCCTGCCACCTGCGAAACGCCCAGCGGCCCGGCAACCAGGGTACACGTCGCCACCAGCGCGACCAGTTTCCAGAACCCACGCGCATCCCCGGCCAGTGGCACGCCGCCGACGTTCATGCCAAAGAAACCGTCAATGATGTTGACCGGCCCAGTTCAGCGCGATTGGTCGACAGGCGTGAGGACAACAACGCCTGTCAGCGGTTTCGCCGAATATTTCAGGTTTACGTGAGCCGCATGATCGCAATTACGCATGACGGTTTTGTGACAAAAAAATAGCTGTTCAGACCTTGCTACCGACGGTCGGATTCGCCTCAAGAACCGCTCTGGCACGCCGATTTCGCATAGGTTATGTTGCGCGGCGCCGGCCTTGGTTGTCGACGTTGAAGACAGGGAAGTTCTGACAATTATCACGCCTTTTCCAGGCGTGCCTCACCTCTGTCATGAGTACCGTCCATGTTTTTGCAAAAGTCATTGAGAGCGCAAATTCTCGCCCTGTTGAGCGGCAGTCTGTTGGCGATATTGCTGATCGCGTTGGCCTGCTTCCATTTTCTCTCCGATGGCGTGCAGAGTTATGCCAGCCTGATCCAGGGGCCGCTGCGCACCTCGCAACTGATCGATGAGGCCAACCTGCAATTCAAGGTGCAGGTGCAGGAATGGAAAAACGTTTTGCTGCGTGGCAAGCAACCGGCGGACCTGGACAAATACTGGAAACAATTCGAAGACCGCCAGCGCGATGTGCAGGGCATCCTCGGCGAACTGGCCGGGCAGAAGGGCATCGAAGCGCGATTGAAAACGCGCATCGAACGCCTGCGTGCCGAACACCGTCAGCTGGGCGCGGCGTATCAGAAAGGTCGTGACGCGTACGTCGCGGCGGGCAGTGATCCGACGGCGGGCGACATGGCGGTGAAGGGCGTTGACCGCGCCGCCAGTGAACAGATGAGCGCGTTGGTCAGCGAGTTGCGCCAGCAGGGCAGCGAGCAGTCGAAGTTGATCAGCGCGAGCGCCGATCGTACGGTGTTCCTGGGGATTGTCGTCATGCTGGTGTCGGGCCTGCTGATCGGCTTGCTCAGCTTGTGGCTGGTCAACCGCAACCTGGTCGAGCCGATTCGCCGGCTGATCGAATATGTCGCTCAGCTCAGCCAGGGCAGGTTCGCCGAGCGCGTGGCCAGCACTCGTCAGGATGAACTCGGCAAACTGGCGATCGCCGCCAATACCCTGCGCGATTTCCTTGCCGAGACGTTCAGCCGGTTGCAGGCCAGCGCCAAGGATCTCGACAGCGCCAGCGGTGAACTGCAATCGATTGCCGGGCTAATGGCCAGCGGCACCAACGAGCAATTCAGCCGCACCGATCAGGTGGCCACGGCGATGAACGAAATGTCTGCCACCGCGCAGGAAGTCGCGCGTCATGCCGCCAACGCAGCACGCGCTGCCGATGATGCTGACCAGTCCGCGCAGCAGGGCGAAAAGGTCATGCAGGGCACCATCCACACCATCACGCAGATGCGCGGTGAAATCGCCAACACCGCCACGGTGATTCGTCGTCTGGAAACTGACAGCGGGCGTATCGGCAAGGTGCTCGAAGTGATTCGCGGCATCGCTGAACAAACCAACCTGCTGGCGCTGAACGCGGCTATCGAAGCAGCCCGTGCCGGTGAGGCCGGGCGCGGTTTTGCGGTGGTCGCGGATGAGGTGCGCAGCCTCGCGCAACGCACGGCGGCGTCGATCATCGAGATCAATCAGATCATACAAACCGTGCAGACCGGTGCAGTGGACGCCGCGCAGGCCATCGAAAGCGGGCAGTCGCGCAGCGAAGAAAGCGTCGAGCAAGTGACTCAGGCTGGCGCCATGCTCGAGCGCATTACCCATGCAGTGGAAGCGATCCGCGACATGAACCGCCAGATCGCCACGGCCGCCGAGGAGCAGACCTCCGTGGCCGAGGACATCTCGCGCAACCTCACTGAAATCACCAGTATTGCCAGCACCAACCTGGACAACGTGCAACGCACCGAAGCCGCCAGCCACAACCTGCACGGCTTGTCCGGGCAACTGAACGAAGTGACCGCGCGCCTCAGCGCTTAACGCAGCGGCAGGCTGAACGTGAAAACCGTGTGCTGGTCATCGCTGGACAGCACATCGAGTTTTCCACCATGGGATCTGGCGATCTCGCTGGCGATGTACAAACCCAAACCAAGACCGGCCTGCGGCGTATCGCGGGTTGGTCGAGAATAGGGCCGGAACAAATGCGGCAACGCTTGCGGGTCAATCGTGCCGCGGCTTTTCACGCTGAGTTCGAACGTGTCGTGATCAGTCGCCGCTCTGACTTCAATCGCTCCCTCGGGATCACCATGGGCGACGGCGTTCGCCACCAGATTGGAGAGCAGTTGCATCAAACGCTCGCGGTCGCAAGGCACGCCGCCGACCTCACCAATGGCTAACTCGATGCTGCGGCCTGGGCTGACGCTTTGGATTTCTGCGATCACGTGCTGCAACGCATCTGTCAGATCCGGACACGGCTTGATGTTCACCGGAATACCTTGGCCCAGAGAGCCCCGAGTGAAGTCCAGCACATCATCGACCAGCCTGCTCGCGCGGCGTGTGCTGGTAAGGATGTGTCTCGCCAACCGGTCGCGCGGCGGGTCGGGAAACTTGCGCAGGAGAATTTCGGCGGAAGCTTCGATGGCAAACAGCGGGTTGCGCAAATCATGCCCAAGCACGGCAATAAACTGCTCACGCAATGCACCGGTCTGCTTTTCCTGCATTAGCGCCGCTTCGGTTTGCTGCTGGTTTTCTTCGGCTTCGATCTGCAAAGAGAGCATGCGCGCGAACGATTCCAGGGTGCTCTGAATGGTGCTCGCTTTAAGCTTTGCAGGGTTGGGGTCGAGCGCACAAATGGTGCCGAAGAAACGCCCATCAGTCCGGTAAACCGGCACTGAGATATAGCTTTCGAATTGGTAGAGACGGGGTGTGTGATGATCGCAGTACAGGATGTCTTCACTGGCATTGTCGATCACCACAGCACGATGGTCCTGGCGAATTTCATGGCACAGCGTGGTGACCACATCCAGTTCACCACCCACCTCCAAGCCGAAGCCGAGATCATCCAGAACCGCGCAGGCTGTCCAGGAATCTTCCGTCACGCGGGCGACTGCCGCGAAGCGCATACCGGTCATCTCACGGATAACCTGGAGTATGGCCGGCACTGCGCTGATTCGGCCAATAGTGGCAATGTCTGCTGCCGCTGTTTGCCCCATAGTTGTTGGTCTCGATAGATACAGTGACAGTGCGCATTCTATCGGGCGGAAACATGGTTGGCTTCATCGAATTCGAGCGTTCGTCCGATGCTGACCGCAAGACGCAAAAAAGCCGCACGATCCGAAAATCGTGCGGCTTATTGTGTGAGGGTGTCTCGTCCTGAATAAGGTTTACACCTTCTGGCTTCTTATCAGGAAGGTGCAATGGACACGGGCGCAAAACGTAGTCAGCGTGATTACACGCTGACTTTTAAATTGTCGGTCGTCGATCAGGTCGAAAAAGGCGAGTTGAGTTATAAAGAGGCTCAACGGCGTTATGGGATTCAGGGCCGGTCGACGGTGTTGGTTTGGTTACGCAAGCATGGTCGACAGGACTGGAGCCAAGGCGCTTCCATTCGCTCCCAGAGGATCCGACCGATGGACGAGCCCATCTTGCCGCTGACGCCCGAGCAACGAATCAAAGAGCTTGAGGAGCAGTTGGCGCTGGCGAATCAGAAAGCCAAATTCTTCGAGGACGTGGTCGATGTGCTGAAAAACGACTACGGCGTATCCATTCTAAAAAAGCGGCCCGGCAAGTCGTTGCGCAAACCCAAACCCTGAGTGTCAGCAGGGCTTGCCAGTTTATGGGGATCAGTCGCCAAGCTTATTACAAGCGTGATCGGGTCTACCGGGCCCGGCTCGAGCAAGACCAAAAGCTCATCAATTTCGTGCGCGAGATTCGCGTTCGACAGCCCTGCATCGGTGCCCGCAAGCTGCACTCCCTGATGCATGCCAAGCTTGATAGGCAAGATTTGCATGTTGGCAGAGATCGCCTGTTTGAAGTCTTGCGTGATCACCGCCAACTGGTTCGTAGAAAACGGGCCTATCACAAGACGACCGATAGCCATCATCGCTTCCGCTGCCATCCCAACCTTCTGAAGCCCGGTCCACGGCAAGTCGTTGCGACTGGGCCGGAGCAGGTCTGGGTCGCGGATATCACCTACCTCCCTACGCAAGAAGGCTCCGCCTATCTGAGCCTGGTGACGGATGCCTACTCCAGAAAGATCGTTGGCTACCACGTACAT
>NZ_CABVGX010000025.1 GCF_902497625.1 Pseudomonas fluorescens
GCCACAGAGAGGCCCATTGCTACAGGGAGCGCCATTGCCACAGAGAGGCCCATTGCTACAGAGAGCGCCATTGCCACAGAGAGGCCCATTGCTACAGAGAGCGCCATTGCCACAAAGAGCCGCATTGCCCCAGAGAGCGCCACTGCCACAAAGGGCCCCTCGGCACAAAAAAACCTTGCCACAGGTAAGCCTGAAACCATGAGACCTTTCGTAGCATGACTAAAACCATCGCCATCGTTGTCTTCGCAGGCGTCCAGTCGCTGGACGTCACCGGTCCCATGGATGTGTTTTCCGAAGCCAATCGCTTCCTTGCCCCGCAGGATCACTATCGGCTGGAAGTGATCGGCGTCGAGCGCGGAGCCATGGCCTGTTCCAACGGTTTGTCACTTAACGCCCATCGGCATTTCAGCGAGGCGCTCGAGGCGTATGACTTGTTGCTGGTAGCGGGTGGTCCGCAGCTGCCTTTCATGGACTTCGGAGCAGCCTTCGATGCCTGGCTACGCGAGGCTTGCGCCCGGGCGCAGCGTTTCGGCTCGATCTGCAACGGCGCTTTCATGCTCGCCCGGGCCGGGTTGCTGCAGGGCAGGACGGTGACCACTCATTGGGTCGACGCAGCGGCGTTAACGGCGTTGTGCCCTGGCACGCAGGTTGAAGCGGATCGGCTGTACGTGCAGGACTGCGAGCTGTACACCTCGGCCGGGGTCACGGCGGGAATTGATTTGTCACTGTACCTGCTGGCCCGCGATCACGGAGCGGAAGTCGCGCTGAGCGTGGCGAAGCGATTGGTGGTATTCACGCAGCGCTCGGGTGGGCAATCGCAGTTCAGTCCATTCCTTACGCCCCACGCTGAACCGACGTCAGCGGTGGCCATGGTCCAGCATTACGTCCTGGCCAATCTCACGGGCGATCTGACGATTGCCGACCTGGCGAACGCGGCCAACATGAGCGCGCGCAATTTTTCCCGGGTGTTTGCCAGGGAGGCGAAAATCACCCCGGCGGAGTTTGTCGAGCGGGCAAGAGTGGATGCGGCGCGGGTGCTGCTTGAGAGCACCCGGTCGCCATTGAAGACCGTGGCCTACCAATGCGGTTTTCGCGATGCCCAGCACATGCGCAGTGTCTTCAATCGCAGACTTGGAGTAACGCCGCAGCAGTTCAGGCTAAATTTTGCGGCGATGGTTTAAGCGGTTATTTTGAGTGCCCGTGAGTGCCTCCTCGGCGAATCGCCGCCCGGAGCAAGCGCGCTTTCACAATCAAACCGAGCCTCTCTGAGCAGCTCGGTCACCTGTGGGAGCGGGCTCGCTCGCGAAAGCGGCCCTGACAACAACACTTATTGCCCGGAGCGCCTCGGCAGCAGCTTCAGGGTGCTGCGCGTATTGGCCATGACTTCTTCATCATTGAGATACGCCTGGAAATACATCCCTTCGATATACGCCTCGGCCTGATCTTCATAATGCTTGTCCAGCGGCACGCCGCTCTGGCCAACCGGGTTGACGGTCAGGCTGTGCGCCGGGTCGGCGAAATCGATCAGGCGGCGTGTCGAGGGGCCGTAAGTCACGGGCCACGGCGCGGGACCGATTTTCGATGACAGGTTGTTCGGCACTTCATGGCTGCCCGGCGCGGCGAATGGTCCGACGTTGAACACGCGATCCAGCGGCTTCTGCTGACCCAGCGGATGGCCGTGCGTCAGCGTGTGCGCCTTGCCCCACTGCCATTGCGCAGCATCGCCTCCCAGTGTGGTCCGAAGGTGCGCAAGGCTCGCTTGCCACGCCAGCTTGACCGTATCGGCGCGAGTTTCCTTGCCAGCGGTAGTGCGGTTATCCCACCACGGCGAGTTGGCGTCTGCGGCCAGACGTGGCAACGCGGCATCGATCACCCGGGTCGAAAGCAGCGTTTCGAAAAAGTCATTACCCAGCTCATCGTGCATCGTCGCGTCGGCCAGGTTGAACAGCAACTGGTTGAACAGCGTGGCGCTGGTGGAATCCAGCGGGTAGTCACCCTTCCACTGTGCCAGTTGCTCAATCATTTTCAGCTCGGCCGCATCGCTGGCCACTTCGCGCAGTACCGGCAACAACGGTGCGAGCAAGCGTGGGCCGTACGTGGTGGTGGTGCCCAGCTGCAGCTGCTTGCTCGCTTGCAGATCCCATTTGATGTTCTTGTCGCTGAGTTCACGGTTGAGCTGCTGCCCGCGATCGGCGAGGTTGTAATAGCCTGGAATCTCGATGCCCACCGGTGACACCGGCTGGAAGTTAGCCGAGACAATGTAGCCACGCGCCGGGTTTTCTTCCTGCGGATTGGCGCTGAACGGGTAGAAACCATCCTTGTCTGCCTCAGCGCTACCACCATCGAGGATGAACCACGGCCGCACGCCCGCCGGACGCTTCGGCAGTTGCGCCGCCGCCCACCAGCCGATGTCGCCCTTGGCGTTGGCCCAGACGATGTTCAGGCCCGGCGCCTGAACCTTGGCGGCGGCACTGCGTGCCTTGGCGAGGGTGTCGGCGCGGTTGAGCTGATAAAAACCTTCAAGGATCGGGTTTTCGCTTTCGAGGAAGCCCCACCACATGGCAATCGGGGTTTTGCCAGCGTTCTTGCCCAGTGCGTCATTGACGATCGGACCATGCGGCGACTGGCGCAGCACCAGCGTCACCGGTGCCTGGCCTTTGACCGCGATCTGCTGCTCGGTGGTCACCATGTCCACCCAGTTGCCGCGATACCAGACCTGGTTTGGATTGTCCGGATTGACCTTTTCGGCAATCAGATCCAGATCGTCATTCTGGAACATAGTGATGCTCCAGCCGAAATGGCTGTTCAAGCCGAGGGAAGCGAACGGCATCAGCGCCTGATAGTGACCGTAAAGGTCAAAGCCTGGCGCCGAAAGTTGCGCTTCGTACCACACCGAGGGCGCTGAGAAGCGAATATGCGGATCGCCGGCCAATAGCGGTTTGCCACTTTTAGTGCGGCTACCGGCAACCACCCAGGCGTTGCTGCCTTCGAACTGCGGCAATCCGTTATCGGCCAGCACCTGCTCGCTCAGACGGGCGAGGGCATTAAGGTCTTGCCAGTCCACACTGGCAAGGTGCGGCACGACGCTGCCCGGGTTTTTTGCCAGTGCACCGTTGGGCTGCCAATCCAGTTCGAAGACTTTCAGGTACTCGGGGCCGAGCTGATCGCGCACGTAGGTCAGCAATGGTTCGGTGCGAAACGCTGCAGCAAAACTGTAGGCCATGTAGCCGGCGATGCTGATGGTGTCCTGCGCGGTAAACGGGCGCCTGGAAATGCCGAGCGTATCGAACTCGGCAGGCTTGGCGCGGCTGTCCTGATACTGGTTGATGCCGTCGAGGTAGGCCTGCATGGCGATGAACGTTGGCGATTGCTTGTCCAGGTTCGTCAGATAGGTTTCGGCGCGTTCGCGAATGCGCAGGCTGCGCATCAGCTTGTCGGTGTCGAGCAGTTTCGGGCCGAGCACTTCGGCGAGTTCGCCACGGGCGAGGCGGCGCAGGATTTCCATCTGGAACAGCCGATCCTGGGCGTGCACATAGCCGAGGGCGCGGTACAGATCAGGCTCGTTTTCGGCGCGAATATGCGGAACACCACGCTCGTCGTAGCGCACGGTGACTGAGCCCTGCAGGTGCTGCAACTCGACCACGCCCTGGCGTGTCGGCTGCTTGCTGTAGACGTACCAGCCGATCCCGGCGGCCAGCACGACGATCAGCAGGACAAGTACGGTCAGCAGACGCTTCATGAGAATTCCTTGTTATTGTTATGTGGGGCAGCGGTTCCC
Source organism: Pseudomonas fluorescens (assembly GCF_902497625.1). Lineage (GTDB taxonomy): Bacteria > Pseudomonadota > Gammaproteobacteria > Pseudomonadales > Pseudomonadaceae > Aquipseudomonas > Aquipseudomonas fluorescens_BQ. The sequence goes on from NZ_CABVGX010000025.1 coordinate 3,779, forward strand.
TGGCGCCACTGTTTAACACGGCTTGCTGGCTCGGCCCATCACCCTTAGGAGGGATTCGTATTGCCGGGTTTGTCATGCTTCGTGGTGTCAGCCTGCCACGGGCAGTAACACCCCACCGCTAGCGTGTGTGTGGCATTCACGGCTCGACCTTCGTTAAGCGCCTGCAGAATTGGCTCGATAAAACTGTTACCCGAATTGCACGTCAGCCCTTCGCTGTACGGGCCGAAATACGCCAGTTTGCCGCTGCGATCCCAGATTGCCACGGCGGGACTGGCGGGGATCTGTTCTGCGCCGGGTAAAACCGTGATGGTTTTCAGATCGCCGAGAATGTCCGGCAACTGGCCGTGGCTGCCGGGTTTTTGCACCGCATAAAATTCAACGCCTTGCGGCTCGTAGCGGGCGACCAGTTCGGTGAGGTGTTGTTGATTGCCGACATTGCACGGGCAGGCCGGATCCCAGAAATGCACGAGGCGGATCGCGCCGGCGCCGGCGAGCTGATCGGGCAGGCGCAAGGGGTCGCCGGAAAACACCGCCGTGTGCGAACTGAAGGCGCGCAGGTAACGGCCCTGAAACCAGTCATACGCTGCCCACAGAACACCGGCACACACGAGAACGAGCAGGGTGGCGAGCAGTGGGGTGCGGTAAGGCGAGCGCATGGGTGGGTGTCCTCGAAGATCGCCCAGCTTGCCATGCTTGCCGCAACAGATGAATATCGCAGGCCCATAAAGTCCGTTTCATGTTCTGGAATCATCCATGGCTGCCCACTTCGACCCCGATATTCTGCGTGCCAGCCTGCGACCCTTGGTCGAATGGCAGCCGCTGTCGGAACAGGCGCAGGCTTATCGACGCTTCTACGGTGTGGATTTTCCGGGGCGCGAATTGCGCAGTGGTCTGGGGCGATTCGAGGTGGGCAGTTACGAAGTGGTCAGCCAGGTCTGGTGGCCAGCACGGGTGAAGGCGACGCTGCTGCTGTTCCATGGTTTCTACGATCACACCGGGCTGTATCGGCACGTGATCGAGTGGGCGCTGGATCAGGATTTTGCGGTGATTGCCTGCGACTTGCCGGGTCATGGACTGTCCAGCGGTGAACGGGCGAGCATCAAGGATTTCGCTGAGTATCAGGATACGTTGCAGAGACTGTTGGTCGAGGCGCAGGCGCTGGATTTGCCAAAGCCGTGGCACTTGTGCGGGCAAAGTACTGGTGGTGCGATCGTGATTGATCACGTTTTGCATGCCGGCGCGGACAGCCCGGCCCAAGGTCAGGTGATCCTCTTGTCGCCGCTGGTGCGACCGCGCGCATGGGGCTGGTCGCAGCTCAGCTATTACGTGCTCAAGCCTTTCGTCAAAGGCATCGCGCGGCGGTTCAGCGAAAACTCCAACGATCCGGATTTTCTCCCGTTCCTGCAGGCCGATCCACTGCAGCCTCGGCGTTTACCGACGGCGTGGGTTGGCGCCCTGGCGCGGTGGATCAAGAGAATCGAAGCTGCACCGGCCAGCACCCGGAGCCCGCTGATTGTGCAGGGTCAGGCGGACATGACGGTGGATTGGGTGCACAATCTGGCTGTCTTGAATGCCAAGTTTGATCGACCGCAGGTGTTGATGTTGCCGCAGGGGCGACATCATTTGGCGAACGAGACGTTGGCGATGCGGCGGGAGTATTTCGGATTTTTGAGCAAGTGGATCAATAGCCGAGGTGTTTAGTGGCGGTTCCGGCGTCTTCGTCGGATCGCCGCCAGGGGCAAGCCTCGCTTCCACAGTTGACCGAGTTGTCCTTAAGGATTCTGCCCCACCGCCAAGCCCGCCCGAATCGCGGCCAGTGCTGCCTGGTAATACGCCTTGCCTTCAGTCGACTCGGCAAACGTCGCAAATTCTTCCAGTTCGTTATCCGACAGGTCGCGGTAGACGTACAGCAGCGTGTTATTCACATCGCTGCCGATCTGGTCCATCAAACGCTGGCGTTGCCCGTTCAACATGCCCTGCGCCTGACCGCCACCGAGCAGGCCGGGGATCATCGAGCTCAGGCTGTCGGCCGCGACACCGGCGATGGCCAGGCTGACTTCCGCACCCGCTTCGCGCGCCGGCAATGCCTGGGCCAGGTGGCCAATGATCAGTTGGCGGTTATCGCTGACCTGCATCTTCGGCAGACCCTGGGCGTTTTTCGCCAGTTGATCGCGCCGGGTCGCGAGCAATTCGGCTGCGACGATTTTCTTGCCCAAGGGCGACTGAAAAAAGGCCAGGGCGGGTTGCGGATCGGCGAGTGTCTTGCGCAGTTGCGCTTCAGCACGCAGGTCCACAGCCTGTGGTGCAAAGCGTTTGTTGCTGTTGTTCACCAGGGCCTGAAAGACCGCCGGCGGCAGGCTGTTCTGATAGCGCTGCTGCGCCGCCGAGAGGGCGTCGTTGAAATGCGCACGTTGTTCCGGCCAGCCGGCAACCTTGTAGAGCTGGTCATAGCCGTCTGCCCAGGCGGGCATTACGCAGAACATCAGCAGTGAGAAAAGCAAACGGCGCATAGGGACTCCTGTCAGCAGGCGACTATTCTCCGTGTGGCATCCGGACTTGTCGAGAATTCGTATCAAGGCGCTGCGCGGCTCTGTCGGATTTTCGGGCACAGGAATACTATGCGCGCCATGCAAATACCCTCTGACCACCCGCTGCTGTTACGTATCGTCGACGACCTGGCCGAACAGGGCTGGTCGCAGCAGAATATCTTCCTGCCTCTGGATCTGACCGGAGCACTGGCGGCCGAGTGCCGCAAACGTGCTGCCGAAGGTGAACTGGCCCCGGCTGCAGTGGGGCGCGGGCCGTCGTCGGAGATTCGCGAAGGCATTCGCGGTGATCACATTCAGTGGATCGAGCCCGGTCAGGCGCTGCCTTGCGACAGCTACCTGCAACTGATGGACAGCCTGCGCGAGGCGATGAATCGCGGTTTGTACCTGGGCCTTGAAGACTTCGAAAGCCATTTTGCGATGTACCCGCCCGGAGCTTTTTATCTCAAGCACGTCGACCGTTTTCGCGACGACGACCGGCGCATGGTTTCGGCAGTGGTCTACCTCAATGACGCCTGGTTGCCGGAGCATGGTGGTCAGCTGCGCATGTACCTCAAGAATGACGTTGAATACGATGTGGTGCCCACCGGTGGCTGCCTCGTGGTGTTCCTCTCGGGCGAAGTGCCCCACGAAGTGTTGCCGGCAACGCGCGACCGCCTGTCTCTGACGGGTTGGTTTCGGCGTCGCGGCAACGAGCCGTTCTTATCATGCAAATGATCCTGGTAAGCCGCTGTCTGCTCGGGCACCGCGTACGCTACGACGGCGGGGCCAGCGGACCGTTTGATCAGCTTCAGCAGTGGCTGGATGAAGGTCGAGTAGTACCGCTGTGCCCGGAAGTGGCCGGAGGTTTGCCGACACCGCGGGCGGCGGCGGAAATTCCCGGCGGGCAGGGGAGTGAAGTGCTGGATGGGCGGGCTGCGGTGATCACGACGGATGGCGAGGATGTCAGTACGCAGTTTCTGAGCGGTGCTTTTCAAGCGCTGACGTTAGTGCGCGAGCACGGTATTCGCGTTGCGGTGTTGAAGGCCAACAGCCCATCCTGCGGCAATTTGTTTACCTATGACGGGACGTTCAGTGGCGTGAAGGTCAGCGGCGAAGGTGTGACGGCTGCGTTGCTCAAACGCCATGGCGTGCAGGTTTTCAGTGAGCTGGAGTTGCCACAAGCGGTCGAAGCGCTGATCGCACAAGCCTGAAGTCACAACCCCTGTGGGAGCGAGCCTGCTCGCGATAGCGGTTTGTCAGTCGACATCTCTTCCGGCTGCCGGCCTCATCGCGAGCTAGCTCGCTCCCACGGGGTAAGCCGCTGACTCGAAGATCAGGGTTTCGGGTTCGCGGTGGAATCCGCCTTCAACCACTTCTGCTCCAGCGCCTCCAGTCGTCCATCGGCCTTGATCCGCTGCAATGCGTTTTCCAGGCTGGCGTGGAACGCCGGGTTACCTTTTTGAAAAGGAATCGCCAAGCTCACCTTAGGCGCTGCTTTCGGCGCGGCTTGCTGCAACGATTGCACCAACACCATCGGCCGTGGTGGCTCGTCGTTCTGTGCGAGCAGTTGCCCATCAGCTACTGCATAGGGTTCGCTGAAGTCGAAACGATCCTTGAGATCCGGGGTCAGTGCTATGTGATTGATGGCGACGTCGTACTTGCCACTCTCGACGCCTGCCAGCAGATCATTGGCATCGGTGACGACGAAGTCGGCGCGTACATCCAGTTCGCTGGCCAGCATCTGGCCCAGCTCGACTTCGAAGCCTGCGAGTTTGCCATCGTCTTTGTAATTGAAGGGCGGTGTATTCGCCTCAAGGGCGATGCGCAGTTCGCCGCGGTCGTTGACGTCGTCGATCAGTTCGGCATGAGCCAGCGGGCTCAAAAGGGGTAGCAGGCAGATCAGGCCAGGCAGAAAGCGCATGGTCACTCCTTTGAATTCATTATCGCGAGACTCAGGGTCAGGCTCGCTTTGCTATGGTTATGCGTGCCTTCGACAACGAATGGTCATGAAGTTGTCATGACCGAGCGGATTTTACGGAAAAACTGGAGAAGAAAATGAAAACCTTTATGTCACGCGCCGCTTTCGCTGGCCTGTTGCTGAGTGCTTCGATGTTGGCGACCGCTGCGACGCCCGCTCCAAAAGGGGCAGAAGCGTTCATTGTTTCCCCTGAAGATGGCGCTACTGTGTCGCAGGAGTTCAAGGTCAAATTCGGCGTCAAACACATCTCATTGGCACCAGCGGGCGACGTTACCAAAAACACCGGGCACCATCACCTGCTGATCGACGTCGATAAACTGCCTCCTGCGGGCGCGCCGATTCCAACCGATGCCAACCACATGCATTTCGGCAAGGCACAAACCGAAGCCACCATCAAGCTGGCGCCGGGCAAGCATACCTTGCAGCTCGAACTGGGCGACGCCGGTCACATGCCGTTCGATCCGCCGATCGTGTCGGAGAAGATCACGGTCAATGTGAAATAAAAAACGGGAGCCCTTTTGGGGCTCCCGTTTTTATAGCTGCAAGCTTCAAATCATAAGCGGCAAGTCAAAGCAACAGCGAACTCAGCTTGCCGCTTGAAGCTTGCCACTTGCAGCTGCTCCTCCTAGAACAACACCCGGCAACGAATGGTGCCATTGATGTGCTGCAACTTTTCCTGGGCAATTTCCGAGTAGTCGGCATCGACGTCGATCACGACGTAGCCGACTTTTTCGTTGGTTTGCAGGAACTGACCGGAAATGTTGATACCGTTTTCGGCGAACACCTTGTTGATTTCGCTCATCACACCCGGAATGTTTTCGTGGATGTGCAGCAGACGGTGCTTGCCAGGGTGAGCCGGCAAGGCCACTTCCGGGAAGTTGACCGACGATACCGACGTACCGTTGTCGCTGTACTTGACCAGTTTTTCCGCCACTTCCAGACCGATGTTGGCTTGCGCCTCAGCGGTGGAGCCACCGATGTGCGGGGTCAGGATCACATTGTCCAGGCCACGCAGCGGGCTTTCGAACTCTTCATCGTTGGAGCGTGGCTCCACCGGGAATACGTCGATGGCGGCGCCGATCAGGTGCTTGTCCTTGATCGCATCCGCCAGCGCTTGCAATTCGACCACGGTGCCGCGAGCGGCGTTGATCAGGATGCCGCCCTTCTTGATCGCGCGAATTTCTTTCTCGCCGATCATCCACTGGGTGGCCGCCGTTTCCGGCACATGCAGGGTGACGATGTCGGACATGCCGAGCAACTCGTGCAGATTGTTGACCTGGGTCGCGTTACCCAGGGGCAGCTTGGTCACGGTGTCGTAGAAATACACCTGCATGCCCAGGCCTTCCGCGAGAACCGAAAGTTGCGTACCGATCGAGCCGTACCCGATGATACCCAGCTTCTTGCCACGGATTTCGAAGGAATTGGCTGCGCTCTTGATCCAGCCGCCACGGTGGCAGGATGCGTTTTTCTCAGGGATGCCGCGCAGCAACAGGATTGCCTCGGCCAGCACCAGCTCGGCCACGGAGCGGGTGTTGGAGTAGGGCGCGTTGAACACCGCAATGCCACGTTCGCGCGCTGCGTTGAGGTCGACCTGGTTGGTGCCGATGCAGAAACAGCCGACCGCCACCAGCTTCTTCGCGTGATCGAAGATTTCCTCGGTCAGTTGCGTGCGAGAGCGAATGCCGATGAAATGCGCATCAGCGATCTTTTCCTTCAGCTGGGCTTCCGGCAGAGAACCCGTGAGGTACTCGATGCTGGTGTAGCCCGCCGACTTGAGGACGTCGACAGCCGATTGGTGGACGCCTTCGAGAAGAAGGAACTTGATCTTGCTCTTATCGAGAGAAGTCTTGCTCATCTGCGTAAACCTGTATCCCGGAAAAAAATGGCAGGAGATAGCCAGCAGACGCTGACCCGGACGGCAAAGCCGTCGCCGCAGAACAGCCGTTGGGCACTATCCTGCGGGGTCGATATGCTAGCATAGGCGCCCCGCTAAACACTCATTCCTGCGACGTGAAGCGTTCTCAGGATGACCATGAATTGTTCGAGAGTTCTGTCGATGACCGATCCTGCGCTGATTGATGAGCTGAAGACCCTGGTTGAGCCTGGCAAGGTGCTGACCGACGCCGACTCCCTCAATGCTTACGGCAAGGACTGGACCAAGCATTTCGCCCCGGCACCTTCTGCGATCGTGTTCCCCAAGAGCACCGAACAGGTCCAGGCCATCGTGCGTTGGGCCAATGCACACAAGGTTGCACTGGTGCCATCGGGCGGTCGCACCGGACTTTCCGCCGCCGCCGTCGCTGCGAATGGCGAAGTGGTGGTGTCTTTCGACTACATGAACCAGATTCTCGAGGTCAACCTGACTGATCGCACAGCGGTCTGTCAGCCGGGCGTGGTTACCGAACACCTGCAGAACGTTGCTGAAGAAAAAGGCCTGTATTACCCGGTTGATTTCGCTTCGGCAGGTTCCAGCCAGATCGGCGGCAATATCGGCACCAATGCCGGCGGAATCAAGGTGATTCGCTACGGCATGACCCGCAACTGGGTCGCCGGCATGAAAGTCGTCACCGGTAAGGGCGATGTGCTCGAACTCAATCGCGACCTGATCAAGAACGCCACCGGCTACGACATGCGTCAGTTGTTCATCGGCGCCGAAGGCACGCTCGGCTTCGTGGTGGAAGCGACCATGCGCCTCGACCGCGCCCCGAAAAATCTCACCGCCATGGTTCTCGGCACCGCCGACTTCGACGCGATCATGCCGGTGCTGCACGCCTTCCAGAGCAAACTCGACCTGACCGCCTTCGAATTCTTTTCCGACAAGGCTCTGGCCAAAGTCATGGGCCGTGGTGACGTGCCGCTGCCGTTCGAAACCGATTGCCCGTTCTATGCATTGCTGGAATTCGAAGCGACCACCGAAGAGGTGGCCAACCACGCCCTGGAAACCTTCGAGCACTGTGTAGAGCAAGGCTGGGTGCTGGATGGCGTCATGAGCCAGAGCGAAACCCAGCTGCAGAACCTGTGGAAGCTGCGCGAGTACATCTCCGAAACCATTTCCCACTGGACGCCCTACAAGAACGACATTTCGGTCACTGTGTCGAAAGTCCCGGCGTTCCTGAAGGAGATCGACGCGATCGTCGGCGAACACTATCCGGACTTCGAAATTGTCTGGTTCGGCCACATCGGCGATGGCAACCTGCACCTGAACATCCTCAAGCCGGAAAACCTGAGCAAGGACGAGTTCTTCGCCAAGTGCGCGACCGTCAACAAGTGGGTGTTTGAAACCGTCGAGAAGTACAACGGTTCGATTTCCGCCGAACACGGCGTGGGCATGACCAAGCGTGACTACCTGACCTACAGCCGCTCGCCGGTTGAGATCGAGTACATGAAAGCCGTCAAAGCGGTGTTCGACCCGAACGGCATCATGAATCCGGGCAAGATCTTCGCAGTTTGATTTCGAACTTAAGTGCAACGAATCAGGAGTCGGTCAATGAGCTATCAGCACCAGTATGTCGACGGTACCCGTATTCACTTCCCGCTGGGGAAAGTGGTGTGCATCGGCCGCAACTACGCCGAACACGCCAAGGAGCTGGACAATCCGGTGCCTACCGAGCCGCTGCTGTTCATCAAGCCGGGCAGTTGCGTGGTGCCGCTGGAAGGTGGTTTCAGCATTCCGACCGAGCGCGGCTCAGTGCACTACGAAGCGGAAATCGCGGTGCTTGTCGGCAAGCCGTTGTCGACCAAGCCGAGCCGCGAAGAGGTGCTCGACGCCATTTCCGGTTTTGCCCCGGCGCTGGACCTGACCCTGCGTGACAAGCAGGCCGAGCTGAAATCCAAAGGTCTGCCGTGGGAAATCGCCAAGTCGTTCGACGGCGCCGCAGTGATCGCCCCATTCGTTTCCGGCAGCCATTTTGCCGACCTGACCGACATCGGCATCCGCCTGACCATCAACGGCGAAGTGCGCCAGGATGGCAACAGCAAGGACATGCTCAACCCGATCGTACCGATGATCCAATACATGGCCGGTTGCTTCTCGCTGCAAGCGGGTGACGTGATCCTCACTGGCACACCGGTAGGGGTTGGCCCGCTGAATGTCGGCGACGAACTGGTTCTGGAATTACCGGGCGCCAGCAGCTTCAACAGCAGCGTCCGCTAGTCCCTACACCGCAATACCCTGTGGGAGCGAGCCTGCTCGCGAATGCGCTAAGTCATTCAACATTTTTATTGAATGTGCTGGACAGTTCGCGGGCAGGCTCGCTCCCACAATGATGCGCGGGTCATGCACAGGTGTGCCTTTTTCCGTTTTTTTTCACATTTTGACTGGATAATTCCGGGGCCACCTGCCGCTTCGCCGGTTCCTTATGTGCTATTACCTTCGCCCTGTATCCCTGGAACATGCCCTCGATGCCGACCCAGCCTTTTCCCAAGCTTGAAACTTCTCGCCGCCCGCGCTTTTTCATGCGCTGGTATGTCTGGCTTTTACTGATCCTGGCAGCCGCCTATGGCCTCGCCTTTGCGATGCATTGGGATGACCGCGGCGTGCTGTGGTTGCTCGAGGGTTTCGAAAGCCCGGCGGAGCGTAAGGACAGCATCTGGCTGCCGGATTACAAGGCGGTGATTGATGCGAAAGCGTTGCCCGGCATGGAAAAGGACGAAGCGTCCGACATCGCCTACAACCCGCAATCCAAAACCCTGTTTTCGGTGATGGGCAAGAATCCGTTTCTGGTCGAGCTGAATTTGCAGGGCGACGTGCTGCGCAAAATGCCGTTGGTGGGCTGGAGCAATCCGGAAGCGTTGACGGTCATGGACAATGGTCTGCTGGCTATCGTCGATGAGCGCGAGCATGTTTTGTCCATCGTCAAGGTTGAAGCCGATACCCGTGAGCTCAATATCGCCAGCTTCCCTAAATACGACCTGGGCCCTTCCGAAGACCAGAACAAGGCGTTTGAAGCGATTGCCTGGGACGCCGGCCGTCGACAGATCCTGCTGGGCGAAGAACGTCCGCCGGCATTGTTCACCTGGAACAGCGACGGCAGCCAGACGCTCACCGGCGACAAGCAGAAGCTCGCCAGCGACGAACTGGATATCCGCAACCTGTCGGCGCTGGCCATCGACCCGCGCACCGGTCACACGCTGGTGCTGTCTGCCGATTCACACCTGTTGCTGGAACTCGACGAGACGGGCGAGCAGGTCAGTTTCATGACCTTGCTGGGCGGTTTCAACGGGTTGAAAAAAACCATCCCGCGCGCCGAGGGCGTGACCATGGACGAGGCGGGCACGCTGTACATCGTCAGTGAGCCGAACCTGTTTTATCGATTCGAAAAGCAGCACTGATCAATTAGTTTGTAGGAAATACGACGCTTTGTTGTAGGCCAAGGCTAATGGCCATTAAGCTTCAATTCAGACTGCCGTGGTATTTCATCCGCCCGTCCTGATTCCGAGCTTCCCTGAATGCGCCGACTTGCCCGTCCCAAACCCTTGATTATGATGTTCGGGGTCTTTGCTCTGATCGTGCTGATTGCGATTGGCCAGTTCATGCGCCTGTTCGAGCGCGCCTGGTTCAATGTGAACACCCTTTGGCAAGCCGAAAGCGCCCAATCCATCGGGCTCGATCACTACAGGGTCACGGTTGAGGCGCGGGTCATCGATGGGCTCAACGATAATGTCTCTGCCCTGACGTACGATCCTGTGCGCAAGAGCCTGTTTACGGTGACCAATAAAGACTCCGAACTGGTTGAGCTGTCGCTGGAGGGCCAGATCATTCGGCGTATTTCTTTAATTGGTTTCGGCGATCCGGAGGCGGTGGAGTTCATCAGCGCCGATACTTATGTGATCACCGACGAACACCAGCAACGCTTGATCAAGATTCATCTGGACGAAGAAACGACGTTCCTGGACGCAGCCGATGCCGAGCAGATGACGCTGGGTGTGCATATGAACGGCAATAAAGGCTTTGAAGGGCTGGCGTACGATTCGGTGGGCAAGCGTCTGTTTGTCGCCAAAGAACGCGACCCGATGCTGATTTATGAAGTTCAGGGTTTTCCTCATTACAATCCAGAAAAATCCTACGCGGTGCACGTGGTGAACAACCCGAAGCGCGATGCCGGAATGTTCGTGCGCGATCTGTCCAGCCTGCAATACGACGAGCGCAGCGGGCATTTGCTGGCGCTGTCGGATGAGTCGCGGCTGATTCTGGAACTGGATGTGGACGGGCGGCCCCTGAGCACCATGTCATTGAGCAAGGGGCGTCAGGGATTGCAGAAGACTGTGCCGCAAGCGGAAGGCATCGCCATGGATGACGACGGCACGATGTACCTGGTGAGCGAGCCGAACCTGTTCTACGTCTTCAAAAAACCGGTACAACCCTGACCAACACCCCGAAACAACTGTGGGAGCGAGCCTGTCGCGAAGGCGGTCGGTCAGCCGACATCTCCATCGACTGATGCTGCCCCTTCGCGAGCAGGCTCGCTCCCACAGGTTTTGCGTTGGTCTTACTGGGCGCGCAAGGTTTTCACACCTTCGCTGGTGCCCAAGAGCAACAGATCCGCCGGACGCGCCGCAAACAAACCGTTGGTGACCACGCCCACAATCGCATTGATCTGCGTTTCCAGCTCCACCGGGTTGGTGATCTGCATGTTGAACACATCCAGAATGATGTTGCCGTTATCGGTCAGCACGCCTTCGCGGTAAACCGGGTCGCCGCCGAGCTTCACCAGCTCGCGGGCCACGTGGCTACGAGCCATCGGGATCACTTCGACCGGCAGCGGGAACGCGCCGAGGACCGGCACCAGTTTGCTGCCATCGGCGATGCAGATGAAGGTCTTGGCCACAGCGGCGACGATCTTCTCGCGCGTCAGCGCAGCGCCGCCGCCCTTGATCAGATTCAGGTGCTCATCGCTTTCATCGGCGCCATCGACATAGAACTCAAGGTCGCTGACGGTGTTCAGTTCGTACACCGGAATGCCATGTCCCTTCAGGCGCGCGGCAGTCGCTTCGGAGCTGGCGACCGCGCCGTCGAACGCACCTTTGTGCTTCGCCAGGGCATCGATGAAACAGTTGGCGGTGGAGCCAGTGCCAATCCCAACGATGCTCTTGTCATCGAGTTTCGGGAGGATGAGGTCGACGGCGGCCTGAGCCACTGCCTGTTTGAGTTGATCCTGGTTCATGCGGGCTCCGAAGTGCCGAGAGGACGAAAGGCCGGCATTATAAGCTTCAGGACGGGGGAGGTCATTGCCCGATTGGCCGGTGCGGCGGTATGTCAGTGGGAGTTTTATTTTGTGGCGAGGGGGCTAGCTTGTGGCGAGGGGGCTTGCCCCCGTTGGAGCGCGAAGCGCTCCCCGGCATTCTTTCAGGCAGACCTCATTCGCACATTTTTACGACTGCTTTGCAGCCGAACGGGGGCAAGCCCCCTCGCCACAGTGGATGTGCTGCAAAGGGGCAAGCCCCCTCGCCACAGTGGATGTGCTGCAAAGGGGCAAGCCCCCTCGCCACAGTGGATCTGCTGCAAAGGGGGCAAGCCCCCTCGCCACAGTGGATCTGCTGCAAAGGGGGCAAGCCCCCTCGCCACAGTGGATCTGCTGCTAAGGGGGCAAGCCCCCTCGCCACAATGAGTCTCCATCGCCTATGGAGGGTTAAAACCACCGGTTTAGTGTGGTCGCCCGGCCGAAAGCCGGGTTAGACTCCTTGGCCCTGCCCAAACCGCTCAGTGATGTTTTCCGATGCTCGAACAGTACGTCAAAAAGATCCTCACCTCGCGCGTTTATGACGTTGCCGTAGAAACCCCGTTGCAGACTGCCCGTCAGCTCTCCGAGCGGCTGGGCAACAGCATTTGGCTCAAGCGTGAAGACTTGCAGCCGGTGTTCTCGTTCAAGATTCGCGGCGCTTACAACAAGCTCACTCAGTTGAGCGACGAGGAACGTGCCCGTGGCGTCGTGACCGCGTCGGCGGGCAACCACGCGCAAGGCCTGGCGCTGGCGGCGAAGGTATTAGGCGTGAAAGCGACCATCGTCATGCCCAAGACCACCCCGGAAATCAAAGTCGAAGGCGTGCGCTCACGTGGCGGCAAAGTGGTCCTGCACGGGGATTCGTTTCCGGAAGCCCTGGCCTACTCGCTGAAGCTGGTCGATGAAAAAGGCTACGTTTACATTCACCCCTATGACGATCCCCACACCATTGCCGGGCAGGGCACGGTGGCGATGGAAATTCTGCGCCAGCACCCTGGCCGCCTGGATGCGATTTTCGTTCCGGTAGGCGGTGGCGGGCTGATCGCCGGTATCGCCGCTTACGTGAAATACCTGCGCCCGGAAATCAAAATCATCGGCGTCGAGCCAGACGACTCCAACTGCTTGCAGATGGCCATGGCGGCCGGCGAGCGCGTGGTGTTGCCAACCGTTGGCATTTTTGCCGACGGCGTTGCCGTGGCGCAGATCGGTCAATATACGTTTGAAATCTGCAAAGATCATGTCGATGAAGTGATTACTGTCAGCACTGACGAAATCTGTGCGGCCATCAAGGATATCTACGATGATACCCGCTCGATCACCGAACCTGCCGGCGCACTCGGCGTTGCCGGGATCAAAAAATACGTCGAGCAGCACGGGCTTGCCGGCCACACCTTCGTCGCGATCGATTCAGGTGCCAACGTCAACTTTGACCGTTTGCGCCATGTTGCCGAGCGCGCCGAACTGGGCGAGGGTCGCGAAGCCATTATCGCCGTGACCATCCCGGAGAAACCGGGCAGTTTCAAGGCGTTCTGCGAAGCCATCGGCAAACGCCAGATCACAGAATTCAACTACCGCTACAACACCGGCAGCGAAGCGCACATCTTCGTCGGAGTACAGACCCACCCGGACAACGACCCGCGCAGTGCACTGCTCGCCAGTCTGACCGAGCAGGGTTTTCCAGTGCTCGACCTGACCGACAACGAGTTGGCCAAGTTGCACATTCGCCACATGGTCGGCGGGCGTGCGGCGCACGTTGTCGATGAGGTAGTGCTGCGTTTCGAATTCCCGGAGCGTCCGGGCGCGTTGTTCAATTTTCTCAGCAAACTCGGCGGGCGCTGGAATATCTCGATGTTCCATTACCGCAACCACGGCGCGGCGGATGGTCGCGTGGTGGCCGGGCTGCAGGTGCCTCACGACGAGCGTCATCTGGTTCCAGCAGCACTTGAGGAAATCGGCTACCCGTATTGGGATGAAAGCGACAACCCGGCCTATCAGCTGTTTCTTGGCTGAGTGGCTACGCTGATGGCAAGTCATAGGGAAATCGAACCATGGATACGTTAACCGCCCTGAAAATGGCGCACACCGCGGCGACAGCAATCATGTTCGGCTGTGCACTGGGCCTGGCGATATGGGTCTGGCAAACGCGGCGTAGTGGTGATGCGACTGCTGCGGCGCGCACGCTGCAACGGCCACGGCTGTTCGTCTGGCTGCTGATGGGCTTGGCATTGTTGAGTATGCCGTTCACGGGTTGGTGGATGGTGCATCTGGTGGGCTGGCCGCTGGGGCAGACGTGGTTACTGGCCTCGAGTGTGCTTTACACGGTGGCGGCGCTGGGCTGGTTCTGGCTATTGGTGCGGTTGAACAAGTTGCGCAAGGCGTCGGGCGGGAGCGGCAAGTTCACCTTTGCGTTAGCGTTATTCAGCTTCGTCTGTTTCGTCGCGATTGCCGGACTGATGGGTGCCAAGCCGGTTTAGCGCGGACCGTGTAGCAGCTGCCGAGGCACGAGGCTGCGTTGCGGTCCCGCAGGACCAGCCATAGGGGCCGCTTCGCAGCCCATCGCAGCCTCGTGCCTCGGCAGCTGCTACAGGTGATGTCAGTCGCGCAATGACATCACCGGCCAGCCACGCTTCTGTGCTTCGGCGCGCAAATTCGGGTCCGGATCCACCGCCACCGGGTTCGCCACCTGCTCAAGCAACGGCAAATCATTCATGGAGTCGCTGTAGAAATAGCTGTCCTCCAGTGAATGCCCGGTCTCTTCCAACCAACGATTCAGCCGCGTCACCTTGCCTTCACGGAAGCAGGGAACGTCAGTGCTGCGCCCGGTGTAACGGCCATCGACCATCTCGCATTCGGTGGCGATCAGGGTGTCGACGCCCAGGCGCAACGCGATCGGCGCGGTCACAAAGCGGTTGGTGGCAGTGATGATGACCAGTTTGTCGCCGGCGTCGCGGTGCTTGGCCAGCAGGTCCATGGCCTTTGGCAGCACGATCGGCTCGATGCAGTCGCGCATGTAATCCAGGTGCCACTGGGTCAGCGTGGCCATCTCGGTGCGGCCGAGCACTTCCAGGCAAAAATTCAGATATGCGTCATTGTCCAGCTTGCCAGCCAGGTAATCCTGATAGAACTCGTCGTTGCGAGCCTTGTAGGCCACGGCGTCGAGGAAGCCGCGCTCGCACAGGTAATCGCCCCAGGCGTGGTCACTGTCGCCGCCCAAAAGCGTGTTGTCCAAGTCGAATAAAGCCAGGCGCATTGCGGTTGCTCGCTGAAAAGTCTGTAGAAAGGCGTCCAGAATACGGACTTTTCACAAGAGTGCACATAAGGTAGGCAGCCTCGTTGCTGCCTTCACGACCTTTGTGGAACAATGCGACAACATGCGTTTGCGAGGTTGTTGCCGTGATCGACCCCGATGGTTTCCGCCCCAATGTCGGGATCATTCTCACGAATGATGCTGGACAGGTGCTATGGGCTCGCCGTATCAATCAAGATGCCTGGCAGTTTCCACAGGGAGGGATCAACCCCCAGGAGACGCCGGAAGACGCCTTGTACCGCGAGTTGAACGAAGAAGTCGGACTGGAGCGCGAGGATGTTGAAATACTCGCCTGCACCCGGGGCTGGTTGCGCTATCGTTTGCCGCAACGTCTGGTCAGGACCCACAGCCAACCGCTGTGCATCGGCCAGAAACAGAAATGGTTTCTCCTGCGCCTGATCTCCAACGAGCAGCGGGTGCGGATGGATTTGACCGGTAAACCGGAATTCGATGGCTGGCGCTGGGTCAGTTATTGGTATCCGTTGGGCCAGGTGGTGACATTCAAGCGCGAGGTGTATCGACGCGCTCTCAAAGAGCTTGCCCCGCGCCTTTTATCGCGCGACTGACGACGGAGTTCGACCCCGAGCCATGCTCAATACGCTGCGCAAGATCGTCCAGGAAGTTAACTCCGCCAAGGATCTCAAGGCGGCGTTGGGCATTATTGTGCTGCGCGTCAAAGAGGCGATGGGCAGTCAGGTCTGCTCGGTCTACCTGCTTGACCCCGAGACCAATCGATTCGTGCTGATGGCCACCGAGGGCCTCAACAAGCGCTCGATCGGCAAGGTCAGCATGGCCCCGAACGAAGGTCTGGTCGGTCTGGTCGGTACCCGTGAAGAACCCTTGAACCTGGAAAACGCTGCGGGTCACCCGCGTTATCGTTACTTCGCCGAAACCGGTGAGGAGCGTTATGCATCTTTCCTCGGCGCACCGATCATTCACCACCGCCGCGTCGTCGGCGTGCTGGTCATTCAGCAAAAAGAGCGTCGCCAGTTCGATGAAGGTGAAGAAGCCTTCCTGGTGACCATGAGTGCGCAACTCGCCGGCGTTATCGCCCACGCCGAGGCCACCGGTTCGATCCGCGGTCTGGGCCGTCAGGGCAAAGGCATTCAGGAGGCAAAGTTCGTCGGCGTACCAGGCTCGCCGGGTGCGGCGGTCGGTACTGCGGTGGTCATGTTGCCGCCAGCCGATCTGGACGTGGTGCCGGACAAGACCATCACCGACATTACCGCCGAGCTGGGGCTGTTCAAGACCGCCATCGAAGGCGTGCGCGCCGACATGCGTGCGTTGTCCGCCAAACTCGCGAATCAGCTGCGCCCGGAAGAGCGCGCGCTGTTCGATGTCTACCTGATGATGCTCGACGATGCCT
The DNA here is from genome assembly GCF_902497625.1 of Pseudomonas fluorescens. Lineage (GTDB taxonomy): Bacteria > Pseudomonadota > Gammaproteobacteria > Pseudomonadales > Pseudomonadaceae > Aquipseudomonas > Aquipseudomonas fluorescens_BQ. The sequence goes on from NZ_CABVGX010000025.1 coordinate 20,178, forward strand.
CGCTCGGCAGCGAAATCACCACCGTGATCAAGACCGGCCAGTGGGCGCAGGGCGCATTGCGTCAGGTGGTCACTGAACACGTCAACCGTTTCGAGTTGATGGACGACGCCTACCTGCGTGAGCGTGCCTCCGACGTCAAGGACCTCGGCCGTCGCTTGCTGGCCTATCTCCAGGAAGAACGTCAGCAGACGCTCGTCTACCCCGACAACACCATTCTGATCAGCGAAGAACTGACGCCGGCGATGCTCGGCGAGGTGCCGGAAGGCAAGCTGGTCGGTCTGGTTTCGGTCCTCGGCTCGGGCAACTCGCACGTGGCGATCCTGGCGCGTGCCATGGGCATTCCGACGGTGATGGGCTTGGTCGATCTGCCGTATTCCAAGGTCGACGGCATCCAGATGATCGTCGACGGTTACCACGGCGAGGTCTATACCAACCCCAGCGATGTGCTGCGCAAGCAATTCGCCGAAGTGGTCGAGGAAGAAAAACAACTTTCGCTCGGGCTGGATGCGCTGCGTGATCTGCCGTGCGTAACGCTCGATGGCCACCGCATGCCACTGTGGGTCAACACCGGCCTGCTGGCGGACGTTGCACGCGCACAAAAACGCGGCGCCGAAGGCGTGGGCCTGTACCGCACCGAAGTGCCGTTCATGATCAACCAGCGCTTCCCGAGCGAAAAGGAGCAGTTGGCGATCTATCGCGAGCAGCTTTCCGCGTTCCATCCACAACCGGTGACCATGCGCAGCCTGGACATCGGCGGTGACAAGTCGCTGTCGTACTTCCCGATCAAGGAAGACAACCCGTTCCTCGGCTGGCGCGGAATTCGGGTGACCCTCGACCACCCGGAAATCTTCCTGGTGCAGACCCGCGCGATGCTCAAGGCCAGTGAAGGCTTGAACAATCTGCGTATTCTGCTGCCGATGATCTCCGGCACTCATGAACTCGAAGAAGCCCTGCACCTGATCCATCGGGCCTGGGGCGAAGTGCGCGACGAAGGCACCGATGTGCCGATGCCGCCGATTGGCGTGATGATCGAGATCCCGGCGGCGGTGTATCAGACCAAGGAACTGGCGCGTCAGGTGGACTTCCTGTCGGTCGGATCCAACGACTTGACCCAATACTTGCTGGCGGTTGACCGCAACAATCCAAGGGTCGCCGATCTCTACGACTACCTGCACCCGGCTGTGCTTCAGGCCCTGCAGAACGTGGTGCGCGACGCACACGCCGAAGGCAAGCCGGTGAGTATCTGCGGGGAAATGGCCGGTGACCCGGCAGCGGCAGTGTTGTTGATGGCGATGGGTTTTGACAGCCTGTCGATGAACGCCACCAACCTGCCGAAAGTGAAGTGGATGCTGCGCCAGATCAATCTGAGCAAGGCCAGGGAATTGCTGGCTGAGCTGATGACCATCGACAACCCGCAAGTTATCCACAGCTCGCTGCAATTGGCCCTGAAGAATCTGGGCCTGGCGCGGATGATCAATCCGGCGTCGGCCAAGACTCTCTAAAATGCTGATGGCCTCATCGCGAGCAGGCTCACTCCCACAGGGGGGCTGAGTCGATCACAAAACCCTGTGGGAGCGAGCCTGCTCGCGATGAGGCCAGTCCAGACAATAATCATCACACCCGGATTTCCACCTCCCCAAGATGCCCCCCATATGGACCGAAACTCCTCTCGACCATATGTCGTGTCCCATCCGCCTGAACAATCAGCGCCGTACTCGCCCGGGTTCCATAAGTCGGGCTGGCAATAAACACACTCGATAACAGTGCTTCGGTCGCCAATCCCACCCCGGTGTCCGGCAATTCGGTAAACGGCGCAGGCTGCGGATCATTCAGCAATGCCAGTAACGCCTCCGGCTGCGGATCGTCCAGCAACGCTTCCAGCCCTGCGCGCGCCCTCAGCAACTTCGGCCAGGGCGTGTCCAGCCCGGCGTTCGACAACCCGTAAACACCCGGCGGCACCATCACCGCCTCGGTTTCGTGTGCGTTGAAATGCCACAGCTCATGAGCATTGCCGATCAACAGGTTAAACCCGGCATATTCGAGTGAGCGCCCGATAACCTCGCTCAAATAATCATCGATCGGCATCTCACCAGTTAGAAATCGCGCCACCAGCTCACCGCGCGATTTTCGGGCGGGCGGTTGATGGGGGTCGCGAATATTGGTCAGCGCGGCAAAGCGTCCATTGGCGCCGATACCCAGCCAGGTGCCGCCGGCTTCGAGGTCGCGGCCGGCGTAAACCTGCGGCGCTTCCGGCCATTGCGCCAGCGGCAGGCTGGGCCGGGCATAGAATTCGTCGCGGTTGGCCGCAACGATCAGCGGTTGCGCATGACCTGGTCGCCAGGCGAAAACAATCAGGCACATAAGGCGGTCCTTCTGTGTTTTTTGCTCACTCTACGCAGTCGACGCTGATCGATCCATCGCCATCCGCAGTGGGCCTCCGGTCACGCATCCGTTACCATGCGAGGCTATTTTGCGAAGCGGACCAGGACGGCCATGGAATTTCTGCTCTATCTGGCGCTCGGCGCCTGCGCGGGCGTGCTGGCTGGCCTGTTTGGCGTGGGCGGTGGGATCATCATTGTCCCGGTGCTGGTGTTCAGTTTTACCTTGCAGGGTTTTGATCCCTTGATCCTGACTCACCTGGCGGTCGGCACATCGCTGGCCACGATCATCTTCACCTCGATCAATGCCGTGCGCGAGCATCACCGCCGCGGCGCCGTGCGGTGGCCGATCTTTGCCTGGATGACTGGCGGCATATTGATCGGCGCCGGTGTTGGTGCGCTGACCGCCGAAGCGATCTCCGGGCCCAACTTGCAGAAAATCATCGGAGTGTTTGCGCTGGTCATTGCGGTTCAGCTCGCGCTGGACGTCAAGCCCAAGGCCAGCCGCACTGTGCCCGGTAAAGTCGGGCTGACCGTGGCCGGCACGGTGATTGGCTGGGCGTCGGCAATTTTCGGCATTGGCGGCGGCTCGTTGACCGTGCCGTTCCTGACCTGGCGCAGCGTGCCGATGCAGCAAGCCGTAGCGACGTCGTCGGCCTGCGGTCTGCCGATTGCGCTGGCCAGTGCATTGAGTTTCATGATTCTGGGGTGGCACGATCCGCTGTTGCCGGCCCATAGTCTCGGTTTCATTTATTTGCCGGCGCTGGTGGGGATCGCCCTGACCAGCATGATCTTCGCCCGCTTTGGTGCACGCCTGGCCCATCGCTTGTCGCCGCGCCTGCTGAAAAGACTGTTCGCCGCTTTGCTGTTCTGCGTCGGCCTGAGCTTTCTGCTCTGACGCGCAGCGCAATACTGGCTTAATCCTGGCGTGACAGCGTCGCCCGGGCATTTTTTGGTTTCAACTCTAACGAGGAGTCGCAATGCTGCCTTACCCGCAGATCGACCCGGTGGCCCTGGCCATCGGTCCGCTGAAAATCCACTGGTACGGTTTGATGTACCTGATCGGCATCGGCGGTGCGTGGCTGCTGGCGTCGCGCCGGCTCAACCGCTTCGACCCGACCTGGAGCAAAGAAAAGCTCTCCGACATGGTGTTCTGGATGTCGATGGGCGTGATCGTCGGCGGTCGTCTGGGTTATGTGCTGTTTTACGACCTGAGCGCATATCTGGCCAACCCGACGCTGATTTTTGAAGTGTGGAAGGGCGGCATGTCGTTCCACGGCGGGTTTATCGGCGTAATGCTCGCAGCGTTGTGGTTCGGCAAGAAGAACGGCAAGTCGTTTTTCCAGTTGATGGACTTCGTGGCGCCCATGGTGCCGATCGGCCTGGGCGCCGGGCGCATCGGCAATTTCATCAACGCCGAGTTGTGGGGCAAAGCCACCGACGTACCCTGGGCGATGGTGTTCCCCACCGATCCGGCGCAACTGGCCCGTCACCCTTCACAGCTTTATCAATTCGCGCTGGAAGGCGTGGCGCTGTTCGCGATCCTGTGGATATTTTCGCGCAAGCCGCGGCCCACCATGGCGGTCTCCGGGATGTTCGCGCTGTTTTACGGGATCTTCCGTTTCATCGTCGAGTTCGTCCGCGTACCCGACGCGCAGCTCGGCTATCTGGCGTGGAACTGGCTGACCATGGGTCAGGTGCTCTGCGTACCGATGATCCTCGGCGGGCTCTTCCTGATCTGGCTGGCGTATCACCGCGCACCGGCAGCGCCAGCAGCGACCGTATAAATCGGAGCCTGGGGCGACGGCCCCGGGTTCAAGGACACAGGTAATTCATGAAGCAATATCTCGAACTGGTCGCCCACGTCATCAAGAACGGCACCAAACAGGCCAACCGCACCGGCATCAACACCATCAGTTTTCCGGGTGCGATGCTGCGCTACGACCTGAAGGAAGGTTTCCCGGCGATCACCACGCGCAAGATGGCGTTCAAATCGGCCATCGGCGAGATGTGCGGTTTTCTGCGCGGGGTCAATAACGCTGCCGAATTCCGTGCGCTGGGCTGCAAGGTCTGGGACCAGAACGCCAACGAAAACGCGCAGTGGCTGGCCAACCCGTTCCGTCAGGGCGAGGATGATCTCGGCGAAATCTACGGTGTGCAGTGGCGCAAATGGCCCGCGTACAAGCAGATCCCGGTCAGCAACAAAGCCGCCATCGAGCAGACCCTGAGCCAGGGTTATCGTCAGATTGCTGAAGGTGAAGAGGACGGCCGAGCCTATGTGGTGCTGTACAAAGCGATCGATCAGATTCGCCAGTGCATCGACACCATCATCAAGGACCCGGGCAGCCGCCGTATTCTGTTCCACGGCTGGAACGTGGCGCAGCTCGATGAAATGGCCTTGCCGCCGTGTCATCTGCTGTATCAGTTTCACCCGAATGTAGAGACTAAGGAGATCTCTCTGACGCTCTATATTCGCTCCAACGATCTGGGCCTGGGCACGCCGTTCAACCTGACTGAAGGCGCCGCGCTGCTGAGCCTGATCGGTCGCCTGACCGGCTACACGCCGCGCTGGTTCACCTATTTCATCGGTGACGCCCACGTCTACGAGAACCATCTGGACATGCTCAACGAGCAGCTCAAGCGCGAGCCGTTCCCGATGCCGAAGCTGGTAATCAGCGATCGCGTGCCGGAGTTCGCCAAGACCGGTGTGTATCAGCCCGAGTGGCTGGAACTGATCGAGCCGGGTGATTTCTCGCTGGAAGGGTATGAGCACCATCCACCGATGACCGCGCCGATGGCGGTTTAAGCTACAGCGCAGTACCCCTGTGGGAGCGGGCTTGCTCGCGAAAGCGGTATGCCAGTCGACATAATTGTTGCCTGACACGACGCCTTCGCGAGCAAGCCCGCTCCCACATTTGGTTTTGTGGTGTTTTCAGTGTCCGTGGCTACGGCCCACATGCGAGTGCTCCACCTCCGTCGCCACAACCCCGCCGCTCACTTCCAGGCGCTGCAAGATTCCGCACTGATCCGCATCCGGCCCTTCACCACAGCGTTGACGCAGGTCGAGCAGTTGCGCCTGCAATGCCAGCAAGCCGTCGATCCGCGCTTTGACGTGGTGAATATGCTCATCAATCAGCGCATTCACGCTTTCGCATTGATCCTGCGGGCTGTCGCGCAAGGCCAGCAGACTGCGGATCTCCTCCAGCGTCATGTCCAGTGTTCGACAATTACGGATGAAGGTCAGGCGTTCGGAGTGGGCCTGGGTGTAGACGCGGTAGTTACCATCACTGCGGGCCGGCTCCGGCAATAGGTGTTCGCGTTCGTAATAGCGGATGGTCTCTACGGCGCAGTCGGTGAGTCTCGCCAGTTCTCCAATTTTCATGAGGGGCATTTCCGAATAGATGCTTGACCCTATAGTGGCTACAGGGTCTTTACTTGGCAACAGGCACTTTTATGGACGAAACCAATGAGCGATTCCCGGCACACGCATAAACATGAAGTCGCAGACACCTGCTGCAGCAAACCCGAACCCGCGCCCAAGCACGCGCATGGCGGCACGGGTGATGCCTGTTGCTCCTCGACCGCCGCAGCGCCGGCGCTGGTCCAGTTGACTGAGGCGCCCAGCGCCGACGCGCGGCTGAGCAGTTTTCGCATTGACGCCATGGATTGCCCCACCGAGCAGACGCTGATCCAGAACAAGCTCGGTAAGCTCGCCGGCGTGCAGCAACTGGAATTTAACCTGATCAACCGCGTATTGGGTGTCACTCACGACCTGCCGGGGACGGCGCCGATCATCGATGCGATCAAGTCCCTCGGCATGCACGCCGAGCCCCTGGAACAGGGCGTCGAGGCCCCGGCCCCTGTGCCGGAGAAAAAATCCTGGTGGCCGCTCGCAGTGTCCGGCGTGAGCGCGCTGGTCGCCGAAGTTATCCACTTCACCGACGCCGCGCCGAACTGGGTGGTGGCGTTGATTGCGCTGGTCTCGATCCTCAGCGGCGGCCTCGGCACCTACAAAAAGGGCTGGATCGCCCTGAAGAACCTCAATCTCAACATCAACGCGCTGATGAGCATTGCGGTGACTGGCGCGATCCTGATCGGGCAGTGGCCGGAAGCGGCGATGGTGATGTTCCTCTTTACCGTCGCCGAATTGATCGAGGCGAAGTCGCTGGACCGTGCGCGCAACGCCATCAGCGGTTTGATGCAGATGACCCCGGAGCAGGCCACGGTGTTGCAGGCCGACGGCAGCTGGAATTTACAGGACGTCAAAACTGTCGACCTCGGGGCGCGGGTTCGTGTCCGGCCTGGCGAGCGAATCGGTCTCGACGGTGAGGTGGTGTCGGGTAACTCGACGATTGATCAGGCGCCGATCACCGGGGAAAGCCTGCCGGTCGAGAAGACCCTCGGCGACAAGGTCTTCGCCGGCACCATCAATCAGGCCGGATCGCTGGAGTACGCGGTGACCGCTGCGGCCAATCATTCGACCCTGGCGCGGATTATTCATGCCGTCGAACAGGCCCAGGGTGCGCGGGCGCCTACCCAGCGTTTCGTCGACCACTTTTCAAAAATCTATACGCCTGCAGTGTTCGTCATGGCCCTGGGCGTGGCGGTGATTGCGCCTCTGTTCATGGGCGCAGTCTGGTTTGACTGGATCTACCGGGCGCTGGTGTTGCTGGTGGTCGCGTGCCCGTGCGCTCTGGTGATTTCCACCCCGGTGACTATCGTCAGCGGCCTCGCGGCAGCGGCGCGCAAAGGCATTCTGGTCAAGGGTGGCGTCTATCTGGAGGGCGGTTACAAGCTCGATTATCTGGCCTTGGACAAGACCGGCACGATCACCCACGGCAAGCCGGTACAGACCGATTACCTGTCGCTGGATCCGACTGCCGATGAAACGGCGCCGGCAATCGCTGCGGCACTGGCCGGCCGGTCGGATCATCCGGTATCGCTGGCGATTGCCAATGCGGCGCAAGACAAACTTCTTGCCGCGTTGACGGTGGATAACTTCGAGGCACTGGGCGGGCGCGGTGTTCGGGGCGACATCAACGGCCAGACCTATCACCTGGGCAATCACCGCCTGGTCGAGGACCTCGGCCTGTGCTCGCCTGAGCTGGAAGAGAAGCTGTTCGCCCTGGAAAAACAGGGCAAATCCGTGGTGTTGCTGCTCGATTCCGCCGGCCCGCTCGCGCTGTTCGCCGTGGCCGACACGGTGAAAGAGTCCAGTCGTGAAGCGATCCAGCAATTGCACGAGCTGGGCATCAAGACCCTGATGCTCACCGGCGACAATGCCCACACGGCGCAGGCCATTGCCGCACAGGTCGGGATTGATCAGGCGCAGGGCGACCTGCTGCCGACGGACAAGCTGCAAGCCATCGAAGCACTTTATGCACAGGGTCATCGGGTCGGCATGGTCGGCGACGGCATCAACGATGCGCCGGCGCTGGCCCGTTCCGAAATCGGCTTCGCAATGGCCGCGGCCGGGACCGATACTGCGATAGAAACCGCCGATGTCGCTCTGATGGACGACGATCTACGTAAGATTCCCACGTTCATCCAGCTGTCGCGCCAGACCTCGCGCATCCTCAAACAGAACATCGCCCTGGCATTGATCATCAAAGCGATCTTTCTTGCGGTAACCTTTGCCGGGTTCGCCACGATGTGGATGGCGGTGTTTGCCGACATGGGCGTCAGCCTTTTAGTGGTGTTCAACGGTTTGCGCCTGTTGCGCAAATGATCGACGAGGGATAGCTGTGCTGAGTGCCGAGCTGAAGGCGTTTTATATGGTGGCCCGTTTGGGCAGCATCACCCTGGCCGCGAAGAAGCTCGGCCTCAGTCAGCCGACGGTGACGACGCAGATTCGCCATTTGGAAAGCCAGTATTCGGTGGAACTGTTCTACCGCGGCGGCCGGCGCTTAAGCATCAGTGAAGAGGGCGCGCGCCTGCTGCCGATGGTCAAGGCGCTGTTGCAGCAGGAAGCGGATATCGAATTTTTCCTGCGCAACAGCGGCCAGGTTCAGGGCACGTTGCGCATTGCCGCCACGGCGCCGTATTACATTCTCGATCTGGTGAAGGCCTTTCGTGAGCGTCTGCCGCAGGTGGAGGTGTCGGTGGAGATCGGCAATTCTCAACAGGTGCTTGAGGCGCTGGAGGATTATCGGGTCGACGTTGCCGCGTCTTCGCAGATGCTCGACGATGCGCGGTTGATCCGCCGGGTGCTCGGCAGCGATCCGCTGGTGCTGGCGGTGCATCGCAATCACCCGCTGGCGGTGCACGACCATGTGCCGCTGAGCGCACTGGCCGGGCATACCTTGTTAATGCGCGAGTCGGGCTCGACCACCCGGCGTTTGACTGAAGAGTTGCTGGCCGGCGCCGGGGTCAGCTTCGGCCCGTTGCTGGAGATCGGCAGCCGCGAGTCGATTCGCGAAGCGGTGCTGCGCAACATCGGCATTAGCCTGATCGCGCGCCAGGAAGTCCCGCACGATGCGCAATTGCGCGTGCTGACCCTGGAGAATGCGCCGCAGATTCCCGAGTATCTGTACTGCCTCAAGGAGCGCAAGGGCGCGCGATTGCCGGCGGCGTTTTTGGGGTTGGCGCAGGAGATGTCGCCTGTTTAGTCCCTTGTGGCGAGGGGATTTATCGGAATGCCGCACTACCCCGTTCGGCTGCGCAGCAGTCGTAAAACCATTGAATGCGATCTGCCTGACGAAACACGATCACAGGTTTTAGGGCAGCTTCGCGACCCAACGGGGGCAAGCCCCCTCGCCACAATTTCATCCGGCATAAGACCGCAGAGCTCCCCAACCCAAATCCCCCAATACCACTATCAGCCATTTTTGCCTCGCTGCCACATGACAGACGCATTACATCCCTAGGATGAGCCTCATCTGCTTGATGAGGCCTGTCCATGAACCACTCGATCGCAACTGCCCTGACCAACCCCGGTGCGCCGATGAAAGTGCGTGGCGTGCAGAAACGCTTTGGCGCTTTCACCGCACTGGACAACGTCTCGCTCGACGTCGCCGCTGGCGAGTTGGTGTGCCTGCTCGGCCCGTCCGGCTGTGGCAAAACCACCTTGCTGCGCTGCATCGCCGGTCTCGAGAAGCAGGACAGCGGCGAACTGTACCTCGGTGATCGCGACGTTTCCCACCTAGCACCGCAGGCTCGCGACTACGGCATTCTGTTCCAGTCCTACGCGCTGTTCCCCAATCTGACCGTCGAAGCGAACATTGCCTACGGCCTCGCCGGCAGTGGCCGCGATGAAGTGCGCAAGCGCGTGGGGCAGATGCTGGAGCTAGTCGGCCTGATTGGTAGCGAAAAAAAATACCCTGGCCAGTTGTCCGGCGGCCAGCAACAACGTGTCGCCCTGGCTCGCGCTCTGGCGCCGGCGCCCTCGCTGTTGTTGCTCGACGAACCGATGTCGGCCCTCGACGCCCGGGTTCGCGAGCATCTGTGCACCGAGCTGCGTCAGCTGCAGCGCAACCTCGGCGTGACCACGCTGATGGTCACGCACAACCAGGACGAAGCCATGCTGATGGCCGACCGCATCGCCGTGATGAACAACGGCAAGGTCGAGCAGTACGCCACGCCGCAAGACATCTACGACCGACCGGCGACGCCGTTTGTGGCGGAATTTGTCGGCCAGGGGAACTGGCTGCCCTTCAACCGCAGTAGCGTTAGCCACGCGCAGGTCGGCGGCATGAGCATGCGCCTGGCCGATGGCAGCGCGAATACCACGTCGGGCCGTCTGTTCTGCCGCCCGGAAGCGATCAACGTCAACCCGCCGGTGCACGAGGAAAACCTGTTCCCGGCGAAAATCCGCGAAATTACCTTCCTCGGCAACCGCTGCCGCATGAGTTTCGAACTCGATCAATTGCCCGGTCACGCCTTGCTCGCCGAGCTGGCGCCAGAATCCATGCCACGCCTCGGCGCGCAGCAGATCATGGTCGCTTTGCCCCCGCGCAGCTTGCAGGTGTTCGCCTGATGAGCGCGAATATGGCGCTGCCGATACCGCACAAGCAGGTTCGGCAGACCTCCCGTGCCGAGATAGGCGACCGGGTGTTCGTGGTCGGCGGCAAGGTCCTTTTGCTGGTGCTGCTCGGCGTCGCGGTGTTGATGCCGTTGCTGGCGATCTTCTGGCGCGGCTTCAGTTCGGAAGCCGGGCAGGGCGGTGGTTGGGTCGCCGCACGCGAGCTGGTCACCAGTGCCAACTTTCACTGGCTGGTCGGGAACAGCCTGAAAGTTTCCCTTAGCGTGGCGGCCATCGTCGTACCGCTGGCCTACCTGTTTGCCTACGCGCTGCAACGCACATTGATTCCCGGCAAGGGCATCTGGCGCGGCATCTCGCTGTTGCCGCTGATGGCGCCGTCGATGTTGCCGGGCATCGCACTGGTCTATCTGTTCGGCAATCAGGGCATGTTGCGCGGTTTGCTCTCGGACAACATCTACGGTTTCTGGGGCATCGTGCTCGGCGAGGTCATTTACACCTTCCCCCACGCCTTGATGATTCTGCTGTCGGCGCTGTCGCTGGCAGATGCGCGACTGTTCGACGCCGCCTCCAGCATGGGCGCCAGTCCGGCCAAAGCCTTTCGCAGTATCACCTGGCCGGCGACGCGTCAGGCCGTGTTCGCTGCGTTCTGTCTGGTGTTCACCTTGACCATCACCGACTTCGGCGTGCCCGTCGTTGTCGGAGGTGATTATCAAGTACTCGCGCTGGAAGCCTACAAAGCCGTGGTTGGCCAACAGCAATTTGGTCGCGGCGCGCTGATCGGCATGGTTCTGCTGCTGCCGGCGCTGCTGAGTTTTGCGGTGGATGCCTGGCTGCGTCGGCGTCAGGGCGATTCCATGAGCGGTCGGGCGCAGGTCTTTCAACCGGCACCTTCGAGGCTGCGCGATGGTTGCTACCTCACCATCGTCTTGCTGATCTGCGCGGCGTTGCTGCTGGTGTTCGGCATGGCCGTGTTCTCGTCACTGGTGAAATTCTGGCCGTACAACCTGTCGCTGTCGCTCAACCACTACCAGTTCAATGACACGGCGGGCGGCGGCTGGCTGGCCTATGGCAACAGCGTGAGGATGGCCATCTGCACGGCATTGATCGGCAGCGTGCTGATCTTCACCGGTGCCTACCTGATGGAAAAAACCAAAGGCCAGCGCGGCCTGAACCTGAGCCTGCGCATGCTCAGCTTTGTACCGATGGCGGTCCCCGGCCTGGTGCTCGGCCTCGGTTACGTCTTCTTCTTCAACCTCAGCGGCAACCCGCTGCATGTGCTCTACGGGACCATGACGCTGTTGGTGGTTTGCACCATCGCTCACTATTTGACCACCGCGCAGATGACCGCGACCACCGCGCTGCGTCAGCTCGACGCCGAGTTCGAAGCCGCAGCGCTGTCGCTCAAGGCGCCGCTTTATCGGCATTACCTGCGGGTCACCGTGCCGATCTGCCTGCCGGCGCTGCTGGACATCGTGCGCTACCTGTTCGTCTCGGGCATGACCACCGTCTCGGCGGCAATTTTTCTCTATAGCCCCGACACCATCCTCGCGGCCGTGGCGGTGCTGAACATGGACGACGCCGGCAACGTCGGCGGCGCGGCGGCGATGTCGACCCTGATTCTGTTTACCTCAGCGGGCGTGTCCCTGCTGCTGGCCTGGGCCTCGCGCGGTTTGTTGCGCCGCTCTCAGGCTTGGCGGCAGACCGCGCCCGGCAACTGATTCACTGCTCAAAATAACCTCAACTCAAAACAGGAAAAGATCATGTTCAAGCCCCTGGCTCTGGCCGCTGCTGTCCTCTCCGCTTTCAGCCTGAACGCCCTTGCGGCGACCACTGAGTTGACGGTGTACACCGCCCTCGAAGCTGAACAATTGAAAACGTACAAACAAGCCTTCGAAAAAGCCAACCCGGACGTCGAGATCAAGTGGGTACGCGATTCCACCGGCATCATCACCGCCAAATTGCTCGCTGAAAAAGCGCGTCCGCAGGCTGACGCCGTCTGGGGGCTGGCCGCTTCGAGCCTGGCGATTCTCGATCAGCAAGGCATGCTGCAAACCTACGCGCCTAAAGACCTCGACAAGATCGGCGGCAACTATCGCGACGCCGCCAACCCGCCTGCGTGGGTTGGCATGGACGTCTGGGCCGCGACCATTTGCTTCAACACCGTCGAAGCGGAGAAGCAGGGTTTGAGCAAACCGGTGAGCTGGCAGGACCTGACCAAGCCTGAGTACAAAGGCAAGATCGTCATGCCTAACCCGGCGTCTTCCGGCACTGGTTTTCTCGACGTCAGCGCCTGGCTGCAGACCTTCGGCGAGAAGCAGGGCTGGCAGTACATGGACGACCTGCACCAGAACATTGGTCAGTACGTTCACTCCGGTTCCAAGCCGTGCAAACTGGCCGCGGCCGGTGAATTCCCGATCGGCATTTCCTTTGAATACCCCGCTGTGCAGCTGAAACGTCAGGGCGCGCCCCTGGACATCATCCTGCCGAAAGAGGGCTTGGGCTGGGAGATCGAAGCGACTGCGGTGATCAAGGGCACACCGCACGAGGAAGCTGCGAAGAAACTGGCTGATTTCTCTGCCAGCCCGGCGGCGATGGACTTGTACAAAGAAAACTTTGCTGTTCTTGCGCAGCCTGGCATCGCCAAGCCGCAGACCGAATTGCCGGCGGATTATGAGCAGCGCCTGATCAAGAATGACTTCGCCTGGGCCTCGAAGAATCGCGATGCAATCCTGGCCGAGTGGCGCAAGCGCTATGACGGCAAGTCCGAGAAGGTGGTTGCCAAGTAAATCTTCATTGACTGACAAGGCCTCATCGCTGGCAGGCCAGCTCCCACAGTTTCAGGGCAGCTACAGAATTTGTGTTTAGCGCCAACCCTGTGGGAGCTGGCCTGGCAGCGATAGCGGTCTTTCATTCAGGACATTATTCCAATGACACAACACAACGACATGCTGATCATCGGCGCCGGAATTTTAGGTCTGTCCCACGCCTACGCCGCTGCCAGGCGCGGCCTCAAGGTCACGGTTTTCGAACGCAGCGAAACCCCGATCGGCGCGTCGGTGCGTAACTTCGGCCAGGCCCTCGTCACCGGTCAGCCGCCGGGCCAGATGCTCGAACTGGCCAAAGCCAGCCGCGCTATCTGGGGCGATTGGGCGCAACACGCTGGCCTGCAACTCAAGCGCAACGGTTCATACCTGTTTGCCCGTACCGAAGCGGAAGAGCACCTGCTGGAAATGTTCTGCGCCGGCCGCGCCGTGGAGCACGACTACCGCGTCGAATTGTTGCAAGGCGCGGCGCTGCGCGACCTCTATGGCGGCCAGTTTCGGCATCACCGCGCAGCGTTGCACGGCATCGAAGACCAGCAGCTGTACTCGCGCGAAGCGATCCCGGCGTTGATCGACTACCTGCGCCGCGAACTCGGCGTCGAGTTTCACTTTTCGACGCTGGTGCGCGACATCGAGCCGGGGCGCCTGCACAGCACCGCGGGCACTTTCAGCGCCGAGCAGATCATCGTCTGTTCCGGCCACGATTATCAGACGCTGCTGGCCGAACCCATCGCTGCGCTCGAACCGCAGATCTGTCGCCTGCAAATGCTCCGCGCCCGTCCGCAGCACAATCTCAACCTGCAACACGCACTGCTCACCGGTCTGAGTTGCGTGCATTACGGGGCCTTCGCCGATCTGCCGGAAGCGGCCGCCGTGCAGGCGCAGATCCTGCGCGAGCAACCGCACTTGCATGACAACGGCATTCACTTGCTGATCAGCCCCACGCCTTACGGTGAGTTGATCATTGGCGATTCCCATCACTACGGCCGTGATCCTTCACCGTTCAACGCGGAACAGGTCGATGACTGGATGATCGAACTCGCTGAGCAGACACTGGGCTGCAAGGTGCGAGTAGTGGAGCGCTGGCAGGGCGTCTATGGTTCACGAGGGCCGGGGCCGTTTTCGTTTTTGCGGCCAATGCCAGGCGTTAGTATGGCCCTGATGCACAGCGGTGTCGGCATGAGCGTCGGCCCGGCGATGGCCGAGCGTAATGTCGCGACCTTGTTGGGAGAAAGTTGATGGACCGCAATGGGCAAGTCATCGAGGAAGTATTCAGTCTGTATGAACGGTTTGGCGACAATGATTACATCGGTGAGCCAGTGTCGCAGCTTGAGCACATGTCTCAGGCTGCTCAGCTGGCGATCACCGAAGGCTTCGATGATGAGGTGGTGCTCGCGGCGTTCTTCCATGACATCGGCCACATATGCGCTGCCGAAACTACCGAGAACATGGGCGGGTTTGGCGTGGTCAGCCATGAACGACTGGGCGCCGATTACCTGCGCCGCGCCGGCTTCAGCGAACGCCTGGCGCGGCTGGTGGAATACCACGTGCAAGCCAAGCGCTACCTGACGCTCAGGGAGCCCGACTATTTCGAGCGGTTGAGCGAAGCCAGTCGCCGGACGTTGGCGTATCAGGGTGGGGTGATGACGGAGGTGGAGGCTGAGGCGTTCGAGCGTGATCCGTTGTGCGCGGTCAGTTTACGTATGCGTCAGTGGGATGAGTCGGCGAAGGAGATGGATGTGCCGGTGATAGATCTCGAGATCTTGAAATGCAAAGCCGCGAACGTTTTGTCCGGCGCGTCACGTTGAGTGCCATACAGTCAAAGCACTCGCTGACATCGCCCCCAATCCCCGTAGCAGCTGCCGAGCCTGCGAGGCTGCGTCCGAGGTGACATCGCCCCCAATCCCCGTAGCAGCTGCCGAGCCTGCGAGGCTGCGTCCGAGGTGACATCGCCCACAATCCCCGTAGCAGCTGCCGAGCTTGCGAGGCTGCGTCCGAAGCCGAAGCACTCGCACCATGGGCGATTCGGTTCTCAGACACTTCGCGTCAGCAGCTTTGGCATCTGCTTCGCAGCCGAACGCAGCCGCGCGGGCTCGGCAGCTGCTACAGGACTTTTTCGGCCAGTGCTTCGATTTGCTCCTGGCGCTCGGCCTGATCCAGCTTCGGATGAGGATTGAGCGACGTCCACTGCGGATGCGCGCGGGCCTTGTTCAAGGCTTCGGGTAATTTGCCTTCGCGCCAGGTCTTGTCCTGCGGCGTGGCGACCTGAATGCTGTCCATCGCCGCATGTCCGCGGGCATTCAGCGCCTGCAGCAGCTGACGCTGACGCAACGCCAGCAGCCTCAGTACGCTGTCATCGACGGTCAGTTCGCGCTGGCCTCTGATCTTGCCGAGTAAACGGCTGCCATAACTGCGCGCGGTTTGCAGTGCGCCGCCGGCAATTGCACCGGCCAGCGCTGCTGCGCCCAGGGTCAGGCCACCGACCAGCAGATCGACGCCAGCCCCCGCCGCCGCGCCCGCTGCAATACCGCCGCCGACGCGCACACCCAGCCGCTTGAGGGTTTCCGGATTGAAAAGGTCATCGCCCCAGCGCCCGTCGAGCAGCGGCAAGTCGCTGGCTGCCGCATCTTGCGGCCGGAACACATAAAGCCTGAGCAGCGCTTCGACGCAACGTTGTTCGCGTTGACGTACGGCTTTGCGCAGCTCGCTGATCGCTTGTTGTTCCTGCTCCGGGTCGCTGACCACACTGCGCCGGCACGCGGCGCAATCGATCAGCAGCTCGGCAATCAATCGTGCCGCACCGTGTTGACGCGCGAGGCGTTGCGCCTGTTGATCGGTAATCAGGCGCTCCAGTTGTGGCCGCGAGGTTTCCAGCAGCAGCGCGAGGCTTTCATAGAGTCGACGCTCGCCATCTTCCGGCGGCGCGACGCTGTCGAAACGCACCAGCGCGTGCAAGCCCAGCCGCGCCAGCGCTTCTCGCCAATCCAGTTCGCGGTGGTTGGCGCTGCTGACGAAATTGAGCACCGGCAACAGCGGTTTGCCACAACTGGCCAGCACCTCCAGTTCATCGCGGTATTTCGACAGCACCGGCTCGCGGGCATCAATCACGTAGAGACCGGCGTCGCAGGTCAGCAGTTGCCGCAGCACTTTGGCTTCCTGTTCGAAGCGTTGCCGTGCTTCGCTACCCTCCAGAAATCGCGCCAGTCGCGCCGGGCCGTCGAGGCGTTCGCCGGGACGCTCCAGGCGTTCGAGGTAATCGAGCAGGGCGATGGCGTCTTCCAGCCCCGGCGTGTCGAACAGGTCGAGCAACGGTTCACCGTCCACCGATAACCGTGCGCCTTCGACGTGTCGTGTGGTGCTGGGCCGGTGCGACACTTCGCCGAAACCGACATCCCGCGTGAGGGTGCGCAACAATGAGGTCTTGCCGACGTTGGTATGGCCGACGACGGCGAGTTTCAGCGGCGGTTTGCCCGGCTTAGTCATGACCTGTCTCCAGCCAGTTCAGCGGCGCACTGTCGGAAAATGCCAGCTCCAGTTGCTGCAGCGCCAGGTGCCAGTCACCGAGCCGGTCGGCATCGAGCGCTTCACCCGGAGGCGCTTGCAACAGCCAGACACGGGTGGCGCTCGCGTTACGCGCCAGTTCGGCAATCAGCGTGAGGCTGCCGCGATCCGGTGAACGGCGCGGATCGCATGCGATGGCCAGGCGAGCGGGCGGAAAACGGCTGAGTTGTTCGAGTAATTTATGGCGCGACTCACGACTGTCGAGAATGCCTGCGTCGCTGACATTTTTCGGCAGCGATGGCGGCCACGGTCGCTGATCATCCAGCTCGATCGCGACCAGCAGCGCGCCGTCGCTTTGCAGCGCATTGACCGTGCTTTCGACACGATGCAAATGTTCGGGCGCCGCATCGCTGATCCCGAGGCGCTCGCTGGTGGGCATCAGCCGTTCGCGCAGTTGCGCGTAACCGGGCAGGTTCATATCCAGACGCAGACGGGCTTTGCCGCTCTTCCAGCGCCACAGGCAGAACGCAGCCAGTAGCAGACGCGGCAACACGCCATAGATCAGCAACACGCCCACCAGCCACCCCGCCCAGGCCTGGCGCGCGCTTTCGATGTTCAACGCGCTGTCGCCGCTGGCGCGGATCATCTCCACGGTCGGCACGCTGAAACCGAGCAGGGCAGGTACCGCGCCAAGGGCTTGAGTCAGGGTGACGAAGGTGTCGCCGCCGAGGATCGTGGTTTCCCAGACGAAGCCATAACGGCGGGTCGCCATCAGCATCAGCAGAATCACCAATGCGCTGAGCATCGCCAGCAGCCACAGGCCGTTGACCAGCGCACCGAGTGCCCAGCGATTGAGTTTGTGACGTTGCAGCAGCAGGAGCAGGGCCGGTGCCAGTTGTGCAGCCTTGGCATCGCGGGCGAGTTTTTCGCTAAGCCACAACCACAAGCGGCCAAGCGTTGCGCCGTGGTCACCGGCAAATACCGAGCCCAGTGCCCAGCTGATCAACAGAATCAGGTTCAGCCCAAGCAGACTGCCCAGCGCCCAGAAGACATTCACCGGCGTCTGGCCGTCGCCGAGTGCGGTGAATGCCAGGCCAGCGCCGGTGACGACGGCCAGTATCGCCATGACGATCAGCGCCAGGCGCGCGCCTTGCAGCCAGTGCGTGAGGGCGTTGCTCAGCCCGTCGCGCTCGGCCAGCCAGAGTGCGCGGCGCCGGATGCGTGCCGACAAGTCACCCCCTGCGCTGCGGGCAAGACGGTTGGCTTCCAGATCATCCAGAGGGCCGGCGTGTTCTTCCCGCAAGCGGATGGTTTCGGTCAACCAGAGGGTATTCAGTTCAGTCACGCGTCGTCCCGTCGCTCCATTGAGCTTGTGAGCATAACCGCTGTGGCGCTTGTCGGGGGGCTACGTTGCGAGAAGCTGAGGCTCTGGTATCCTCGCCGGCATGACCAAATCACTCCCCCTCAGCCTGATTGCAGCCCTCGGTGAAAACCGCGTGATCGGCGTCGACAACAGCATGCCCTGGCACCTGCCGGGGGACTTCAAATACTTCAAGGCGACCACGCTCGGCAAGCCGATCATCATGGGTCGCAAGACCTGGGATTCTCTCGGCCGTCCGCTGCCGGGGCGGTTGAATCTGGTGGTCAGTCGTCAGACCGGCCTGGTGCTGGACGGTGCGGAGGTTTATCCGTCGCTGGAAGCCGCCGTGGTCCGCGCCGAAGCATGGGCGCGGGAGCAGGGCGTCGATGAACTGATGTTGATTGGTGGGGCGCAGTTGTATGCGCAGGGACTGGCGCAGGCAGACCGGTTGTATCTGACGCGCGTGGCCTTGAGCCCGGAGGGGGATGCGTGGTTTCCGGAGTTTGATTTGAACCAGTGGAAACAGGTGTCGAATGTTCCGAATCCGGCTGCGGGCGATAAGCCGGCGTACAGCTTCGAGGTCTGGGAAAAAGTCTAAAACGTATCGCGAGCAGGCTCACTCCTACAGGGGAACGCATTCCAATTGTAGGAGTGAGCCTGCTCGCGATAACGGTCTGTCAGGCGCTACTTAAGCGTGCGCCAGTTCGGCATGCTCATCCGCCCCCAGCAACTCCTTATCCGTCTGCTGCATCACCTGACTGGTAATCGCCCCCGCCGCAATCGAGCCACTCACGTTCAGCGCCGTACGACCCATATCGATCAGCGGTTCAACCGAAATCAGCAACGCCACCAGTGACACCGGCAAACCCATTGCCGGCAATACGATCAGCGCGGCGAACGTTGCACCACCGCCCACCCCCGCGACACCTGCCGAACTCAGGGTGACGATCGCCACCAGCGTCGCGATCCACAGCGGGTCCAGCGGGTTGATGCCCACCGTCGGCGCCACCATTACCGCCAGCATCGCCGGGTATAGACCGGCACAACCGTTCTGGCCGATGGTCGCGCCAAACGAGGCGGCGAAACTGGCGATCGACTGCGGGATGCCCAGACGGTTGGTCTGCGCTTCGATACTCAACGGAATCGTCGCGGCGCTGGAGCGGCTGGTGAAGGCAAACGTCAGCACCGGCCAGATTTTGCGGAAAAAGCGCAGCGGATTAATCCCGGCGGCGGACACCAGCACGCCATGGACCACAAACATCAAACCCAGCCCGATGTAGGAAACCACCACAAAACTGCCCAGCTTGATGATGTCTTGCAGGTTGGAGCCGGCGACCACTTTGGTCATCAGCGCCATAACCCCATACGGGGTCAGCTTCATCACCAGACGCACGAGACGCATCACCCACGCCTGCAAGGTGTCGATGGCGCTGATCACTTTCTGACCTTTCTCGACGTCATCTTTCAGCAGTTGCAGCGCGGCTACGCCCAGGAATGCCGCAAAAATCACCACGCTGATGATCGACGTCGGCTTGGCCCGGGCCAGGTCGGCGAAGGGGTTTTGCGGGATGAATGACAACAGCAACTGCGGCACATTGAGGTCGGCAACTTTGCCGGCGTAGTCGTTCTGAATGGTTTGCAAGCGGGCCATTTCCTGGGTGCCGGCGACCAGTCCTTCAGCGGTCAGGCCGAACAGGTTGGTCAAGCCGATGCCGATCAGCGCCGCGATGGCCGTGGTGAAGAGCAGCGTGCCGATGGTCAGGAAGCTGATCTTGCCCAGCGACGAAGCATTGTGCAGCCGCGCCACGGCGCTGAGGATCGAGGCGAAGACCAGCGGGATCACGATCATTTGCAACAACTGCACATAACCGTTGCCCACTAGATCGAACCAGCCGATCGAGGCTTTCAAGATCGGGTTGCCAGCACCGTAAACGGTATGCAGAGCGACACCGAATGCCACGCCCAGCACCAACGCAAGCAAGACTTTTTTTGCCAGACTCCACGAGGTGTGACGGGTTTGCGCCAGGCCAAAAAGCAGGGCGAGGAACACCAGCAGATTGAGGATCAACGGCAGGTTCATTGAGAAACTCCACTAAGACTTGTGCCAGCCCCTCCGGGGAAGCTGCGAGCCGGCAAGCCTAACAGCTTGATTTACAATGAATTAATATCAAAAAAGCAGAAGGACTGTCGTTTTTGGAATAAGCGGGTGTCGTTGTCGGGGATGCAGCTGACGCGTAGGGGACTCAGGCGGTCGCAGTCAGGAGTAGATCGTTGTGGAAATTTGCTAGCGTCTATGGCGTTGATCCAGGGACTTTTATTTAGGGAAGCATGCCGATGAAACTCGCTCCGACATTTCTCGCGGTTGCGCTGGGATTGGGCCTTGGCCTGAGCCTCGCGAGTCAGGCGTTCGCCACCGATCTCAAGCACTGGCCGCGCGATCAGGCCAAGGCGCTGGATGCCATGATTGCCGCCAATGCGAACAAGGGTAACTACGCCGTGTTCGACATGGACAACACCAGTTACCGCTATGATCTGGAAGAGTCGTTGCTGCCGTTCATGGAGAACAAGGGCCTGATCACCCGTGAGAAACTCGACCCCTCTCTGAAACTCATTCCCTTTAAAGACACCGCCGAGCACAAGGAAAGCCTGTTCAGTTATTACTACCGCTTATGCGAACTCGACGACATGGTGTGTTACCCGTGGGTCGCCCAGGTATTTTCCGGTTTCACGCTTCAAGAGCTCAAGGGGTATGTCGACGAGCTGATGGTGTCCGGCAAACCGGTACCGAGCACGTATTACGAAGGCGACGTGGTCAAGACTATCGAGGTCAATCCGCCCCGGATTTTCACCGGTCAGAAAGAGCTGTACAACAAGCTCATGGAGAATGGCATCGAGGTCTATGTGATGACCGCCGCCTCCGAAGAGCTGGTGCGCATGGTCGCGGCCGATCCGCAGTACGGCTACAACGTCAAACCGCAGAACGTGATCGGCGTGACGATGCTGCTCAAGGACCGCGCATCCGGTGCCTTGACCACGGCGCGCAAACAGATCGCCGCCGGCCAGTATGACGAGCAGGTAAACCTGGGCCTGGAGCTGACGCCTTACCTGTGGACGCCGGCTACCTGGATGGCCGGCAAGCAGGCCGCGATCCTGACGTACATCGATGAATGGAAAAAACCGATCCTGGTCGCCGGCGACACCCCGAGCAGCGATGGCTTCATGCTTTTTCACGGCGTTGACGTGGCGAAGGGTGGCATCCATTTGTGGGTCAATCGCAAGGATAAATACATGACCCAGATTAACGGCATGATGGCCAAGCACGCGGCCGCCCAGGCCAAGGAAGGGTTGCCGGTAACAGCAGACAAGAATTGGGTGATCGTCACCCCCGAAGAAATTCAATAAGGCCCCAGGCGCCGCTTGCGCGAGCAGGCTCACTCCAACCCTGCATACGGGCTGAAGCGTCTGAAATTCGTCAAACGTCTGTAGGAAGCATCTGAAAGTAGGCGGACACCGCTATCCAGCGATTGTCTCGTCCACTCGCTCTTCATAAACTCCGACCCGCCGCATGTGCGGCTCAAGAGGCAACGCCCTTACATGGACCTTCCCAGTTTAAGTTCACTTCGAACTCATAACTCCAGATCAACCGCTTACGCGGTGGACTTGCCTGTGAGCTGACGTCAGCCCTGTCTGCGCCTACTCCGGGCGCGCCGCGACGCCCGGAGAAACAAATGACTACATCTGCAATTGCAACAAACCTGAGCACATTGCTCAGCAAGCAACGCCCGCACGATGCTCATGCATCCCTGACGCAGCTGCAGCCAGCCGACGCTGCCGAGCAGCTCGACCAACTCACGACCCTGCAGGTTATCCAACTGCTCGGACTGGAACCGCTCACCCGGCGTGCCCAGGTCTTCGGCTATTTCAGTCTGGAGCGGCAAGTCGAACTCTCCCGCGCACTGCCCCGTGCGGCGCTGGCCACGCTGATCGCTGCGATGTCGGCGGATGAACGTGCGGATTTGTTCAACCGCTTCGACGAGGAGCAGCGAGAGGCACTGCTGCCGGCGCTCGCCCAACTGGAACGGGACGATCTGCGCCGGCTGAGCAGCTACCTGGAAGGTACCGCCGGTGCCTTGATGACGTCGGAATACTCAACGCTCAAGGCCGGCATGAGCGCCAGTGAGGCTATTGCCGCGTTGCGCTTGGGCGCGGCAGATGCCGAAACCATTTATCAGACCTACGTGCTGGACGATGAGCGCCGTTTGCTGGGTACTCTGTCGCTGCGGGAATTGATTCTGGCTACGGGGGACACTCCAGTGTCACAGCTGATGGTGCAGCCGGTGATATCCGCCCGGGTCAATGACACCCAGGAGCAGGTAGCAAAGAAAATTGGCCGTTACGACCTGCTGGCGCTGCCGATTCTTGACCGTGACCACCGATTGGTGGGCATTGTCACTACAGACGATGCACTGGACGTGGTGGAGCAGGAGGCTACCGAAGACTTCCACAAAGGTGCATCGATCAGCTTGAAGATAGGCAATATCAAGAATGCCACCATCGGTTTGCTGTATCGCAAGCGAGTGTTCTGGCTGGTGCTGCTGGTTTTCGGCAACCTGTTTTCCGGGGCTGGCATCGCCGCCTTCGAGGAAATTATCGCGGCCAATATTGCCTTGGTGTTCTTCCTGCCTTTGCTGGTCGATAGCGGTGGCAACTCGGGCTCTCAGGCAGCAACGCTGATGGTCAGGGCACTGGCAACTGGCGAAGTGGTTATGCGCGATTGGTTACGGCTTTTAGGGCGAGAGTGCTTCGTTGCGCTGGGCTTGGGATTGACCATGGCGTTGGCGGTGGCCGGTTTGGGCCTGATGCGCGGTGGCCTCGATATTGCCCTGGTCGTGGCCAGCAGCATGGTATTGATCGTAATAATAGGCAGCCTGATCGGCATGAGTTTGCCCTTTCTGCTTAGCCGCATGCGCCTGGACCCGGCGACGGCCAGTGCGCCACTGATCACCTCGATTGCCGACGCAACGGGAGTGTTGATTTACCTGGGCATTGCTTCACAGGTACTGGACCTTTCGGTTTAGCAGCGCATGATCAGGTAAACAATCGCACATCAAGCGCGTGAATCGGCAGCAAAATGCCCCGCACTCGGCGGGGCATTTTGCAGTGCCGAGGTCGGGCTTACAGCCCGTCGAGCATCGCTTTGTTGCGCACGGCACCCTTGTCGGCGCTGGTCGCGAGCAGAGCGTAGGCCTTCAGTGCAGTGGTCACTTTGCGCGGGCGCTTCTCAACCGGTTTCCAGCCTTTGTGGTCCTGCTCGGCGCGGCGGCCGGCCATTTCGGCATCGCTGATCAACAGGTTGATGGAGCGATTCGGAATGTCGATCAGCACTTTGTCGCCATCCTGCACCAGACCAATTGCGCCACCCGCCGCCGCCTCCGGCGAAGCGTGGCCGATGGACAGGCCCGAGGTGCCGCCGGAGAAACGGCCGTCGGTGAGCAGAGCGCAATCCTTGCCCAGGCCTTTGGATTTCAGGTACGACGTCGGGTAGAGCATTTCCTGCATGCCCGGGCCGCCTTTCGGACCTTCGTAACGGATGATCACGATGTCGCCGGCTTTCACTTCGTCGGCGAGGATGCCACGCACGGCGCTGTCCTGGCTTTCGAAGATTTTCGCGTTGCCTTCGAATACGTGGATCGACTCGTCGACGCCGGCGGTTTTCACCACGCAGCCGTCCAAAGCGATGTTACCGTACAAAACAGCCAGGCCACCTTCTTTCGAATAAGCATGCTCGACACTACGGATGCAGCCGTTTTCACGATCGTCGTCCAGGGTTTCCCAACGGGTCGACTGGCTGAACGCGGTTTGCGTCGGGATGCCCGCCGGGCCGGCCTTGAAGAAGTGGTGCACGGCTTCGTCGTCGGTCTGGGTGATGTCCCACTTGGCGATGCCTTCGGCCAGGGTCTTGCTGTGCACGGTCGGCAAGTCAGTGTGCAGCAGGCCGCCACGGGCCAGCGAGCCGAGGATGCTGAAGATCCCGCCGGCACGGTGCACGTCTTCCATGTGGTATTTCTGGATGTTCGGCGCGACTTTGCACAGTTGCGGCACATGGCGGGACAGACGGTCGATATCGCGCAGGTCGAAATCGATCTCGGCTTCCTGAGCAGCGGCCAGCAAGTGCAGGATGGTGTTGGTGGAACCGCCCATGGCGATGTCCAGCGTCATGGCGTTCTCGAACGCCTTGAAGTTGGCGATGTTGCGCGGCAATACCGACTCATCGTTGTCGGTGTAGTAACGCTTGCACAGCTCGACGATAGTGCGGCCGGCCTGCAGGAACAGCTGTTCACGGTCACTGTGGGTGGCCAGGGTCGAACCGTTGCCCGGCAATGCCAGGCCCAGGGCTTCAACCAGACAGTTCATCGAGTTGGCGGTGAACATGCCGGAACACGAACCGCAAGTCGGACAGGCGCTGCGCTCGTACTCTGCAACCTTCTCGTCAGAAGCGCTGGAGTCGGCGGCGATAACCATGGCGTCGACCAGGTCGAGACCGTGGGAAGCGAGTTTGGTTTTGCCGGCTTCCATAGGACCGCCGGAAACGAAAATCACCGGGATGTTCAGGCGCAACGCAGCCATCAGCATGCCAGGGGTGATCTTGTCGCAGTTGGAAATGCAGACGATGGCGTCGGCGCAGTGGGCGTTGACCATGTACTCGACGGAGTCGGCGATGATCTCGCGGCTCGGCAGCGAATACAGCATGCCGTCGTGACCCATGGCGATGCCGTCATCGACGGCGATGGTGTTGAATTCCTTGGCCACGCCGCCGGCGCGTTCGATTTCGCGGGCGACCAGTTGACCCAGGTCCTTCAGGTGCACGTGCCCCGGGACGAACTGGGTGAACGAGTTGGCAATGGCGATGATCGGCTTTTTGAAGTCGTCATCTTTCATCCCGGTGGCGCGCCACAATGCGCGGGCACCGGCCATGTTGCGGCCGTGGGTGGATGTTTTCGAGCGGTAATCAGGCATGAAGCACTCCGGGCGGCTAATCAGGTATCAAAAGGGAAGTGAGCTTCTATTGACGTCTGGAACACCCGGAAATGGCCGTGTGTCCGGAAGTTGCCGATAACTTTGCGGGATCGCCGCGCGCTTCAGCTTGAGCTCATAAACCCGCCGGGGGATGACTGGCGATGAATGTGGCGATTCTACACGGCTGGCAGCGGGAGGGAATGCCGGGAAGCGCGGATCCGGCCTTGACGGAGCGTGCAGGATGACGACCGGCAGCTATCAATCGGCGTCCATGGCCGGCTGCTGGCGGGTGACCAGTGCGTTGAGACCCACGCCAAGGATGCTCAATATCAGGAAACTGCAGGCAAGCGTCGTTTGCAGATGACTGCCACTCTGGGTCACTAGCGCGCTGATCAGCCCGCCGAAGATAAAAACCAATGTGTTACCCGCCGAGGCGGAGGCGCCGGCGCTGCACGGGAATATGTCCATGGCCTTGGAAGTCGCAACCGGGCGCGCGATGGTCGTGCCAGCGGTGCATATGATCATCGGGATCAGCACTGTCAGGGTGGAAAGCCCCAGCTGACTTGATAGTAAAAGCATCACCAGTCCCGAAAAAAAGATCAGGGCAAGTCCCACGATTATTAGCGTGTTTGGCGCGATCCGGTTGGCGAGGATGCGGGCAACCACTCCTCCGAAAAGGTAGGCCGCACCATAAAGCAAAAGGGTCAGGGAAAACTCGTACGGTGACAGCTGCAATTGCTCCATGAACATCAGGGGTGAAATGACGATAAAAGAGAAGTGACAGGTGAATGCAATGGCAGCGATGAACCAATAACCAATGAAACCGATGTCGCGACCGATCATCCGGTATGACTGGAGGATGTTCTGGTGCCGTGTTGTAGGGGGGCGCAGGTTTTCGAGTTGGAAACAGGCCTTCAAAAACACCACGGCGGCCAATGCGATGAAGGCAATGAAACTACCGGGCCAGTCCATTACCTGATGCAGCAGGGTACCCGCCAATGGAGAGACGGAAATGAAAACGCCGCTGGCGGTGACCATCCAGATCCGCAACTGATCGCGCTCCTTACCTTCGAACAGGTCCTGAACCAGTGCCTGCGAGAGTACGAAGCAGCCACACCCGATGGCTTGGACCAACCGGAACGCCAGGAATGAGGTGTACTCAGTGGATAGTACGCAGCCGGCTGCACTAACGATTGAGACTGCCATACCAGCCAGCAACAGGCCTTTGCGTCCAATGATGTCCGAAAGCGGCCCGATCAGCAGTTGAGACAGCGAAATCCCGATTGCAAATAGGCTGATGGAGTACGCGATGGTTGCCGGTGCAGTCCGAAAGTGTTCGGCCAGCGCCGGGAAGGAGGGCAGCAAGACATCGAGGGGAAAGACCCCAAGCAATACCATTGTCATCAACAGGATGACCGCAGACCGCTGTTTTTCTACAGTGCCTGCCGCTTTCCCGTCATTCATCGAGCAGCCCTGCCTTGGAGAAGAGTTGCCGGTTGGCGGGCAGATCGAAAAAGCCCGCTTTGTTCAACGCGACGAGTGTTGAAGCAGCGCCTGACTGAGTGCGGTGTAGAACGTTGGGGGTATCTGTCAGATCACACAGAATCTGCGCCACAGACATTTCACCAAGACCCGCACAGCGCAGGCTTTCGACCAGCCAGCGTTCGTCAACTTCAAAGAAAATCAGCAGGATTTCCAGCAGCGACCTGGCAGTGAATGTGCGTTGGCCACAATCCAGACGCAGCCACAGGTAATGGAACACGTCGCAAAAGTAGCGACTGTGGCGCGCCTCGTCCGCGAGGTGGTCCCTGAGCATTTCCTGAACGCCGCTCACCAGTTCGTCTCGACAAACGTCAAGCAGTTCCTTGGCAATGATCGTCTCTGAGACGAAGCCAACGAGAAACCATGCCAACGACTTGTGCCTGGCTGGTGTACGTTCGATCAGCGCGTTCAACCGGATTATTCGTTGGGGCATAACCGGTCGATCAACCATGCCGTAGAACTCAGCAATCTGTTCGGCGAGATGACTGGAGAACAACGCGTGATAACCCTCGTCGGTGTAGAGCTGCAGTGCCGACGTTTTCATCTGAGCCGGGATGGGAATGCCGAGCTCATCGTGGACGATGGTTTCTACCGATCGATTGACGATGCGGTGTTCGAGCAGGGTGGTGTAGTCGAGGAAATACACCAGATGGTTGGCGGACAGACGATGAGCCGTCGTTCGACCTGCGGCTTCAACTGCCGGGTGATTCAGATAAGGCAGGAGGCTCGCTGGAAACCAGCGTCGAGTCTCCAGTTGGCGTTCCAGGTCCGAGTGCAATAGGTAACTATGCTCGCTGGTTCTAACCGAGGATCGGGAATCCCAGTCACCGAGGGTGAAGCGTTCGACCCAGGACGCCGGGGAAGCCGGATCAGTCTGAGGTTCGGTCATTGTTCCTGCCCTCGAAGGTGCAGCAGCGCCTTTAATTCCTTGCACATAACTTGCCCGTCGCTCTCGCCACAGCCTACGAAAAACAACGGTTGCTCTGCACTGTTTTCGAGTCCCAACAAGGGTTCGACTTGATCGTCAGTCAATGCGCCGGTCAACCAGGTGTTCAATCCCAGTGAGGTGGCGACCAGTTGAAAGGTCTGAGAAATGTGACCTGCTTCTACGTAGGCCATTCGGTAGGCACGAGAGTGTTGATATTTCCACCATAGTTTGTCGAATCGACAGGTGATAAACAGGCCGATTGGCAGGTCATTGATAAAGTGTTGTCCGCATAGCAGCTGCCCCAAGGGTTTGTCGGGCAGCGGATTAACGAAACAAAGCACGTGTTCTGCCGGCTGATAGGCGTAGACGCCGGCTCTCAAACCGAGGACGTTTTGCACAAGCAGAAAGCCTTCACAGGCATTCAGCCCACCACCCGAAGGACTGCTTCGCCGGGCGCTAAGACCTTCGGCAACACTGCTATCGATGTCGCTTTCGCGCTCATGCAAATAGCCGAGAGACAGATACAACAGCGTACTGACTGCGTTGAGGGAAACAGCTTCGCCGGTGAAGGAGCGACACGTTTTCCGGTCGATCAAAACATCAGGAAGGGAGCCTTCCATGAGGGAAGGCGTTGGCAGCGCAATGCGCACCTCTGCCGTTCTTTCCGAAACCCTGCCACGCGGGGCGGGAGTGGTGAGTGTCTGGGCGCAATGGTCAAGGTACTGTGCCGACCATTCTTGAATGTCTTCTGGGACATGGTCAAAGGGAATGTTCTTGGTACCAATATGGAATATTTTGGATAGTTCATCCCAGCCCCATTCGTAAATATCAAGTTTGGATGTGGTCAGTATTCCCGCGCTAAAAAGTTCGGCGTCAATTGTATTCAGGTTATTGAAGTTGCTCGGGTTGTCTATTAGCTCTGCCAGCCGAGTAGAGTATGTAATATCGAGTTCAAATTGTTTGTGATTTTTGTAGTCCCAAATTATTTGACCGGGCGTGCGTGGTAGTATGAATATATGAGGGTTAATTTGCATGTGGATAGTTCTCTGAGCATTGCTCCAGAAAACGCTGGGTAAGCCGGCACTCCCCAGCGCTTCATTTACTTACCGGGCTTTTGGAGCAACCAGAAAAGCCAAGTTGGCGATGGTGCTAGCTTCCAGAGTAATTGCTTTCATAT
Organism: Pseudomonas fluorescens; assembly: GCF_902497625.1. GTDB lineage: Bacteria > Pseudomonadota > Gammaproteobacteria > Pseudomonadales > Pseudomonadaceae > Aquipseudomonas > Aquipseudomonas fluorescens_BQ. The sequence goes on from NZ_CABVGX010000025.1 coordinate 48,884, forward strand.
TGAAACTCCTTGTAATTGAAAGTACGTGTCACTCGTAGTGACAACTCAATCATAGGCCGTAACGGGCGATTATCAAGGCAATATGAAGTAAGACTTTTCTGGGAATGCTATCGGAACGATCCTACGAGCGAGAGAACCTTGCAGGGTTGTAACCGCTATATAAATTAGCTCTTTGAATTTTCCTGCAAATCAGCAAGTGCTTACGCAAGTCAATAACAGGAAACAAAAATAATCGATTGGCATGCGCCGATTGTAGGTGCTGCGAAGCAGTCAGATCATGCGATGCGGTGTATCAGCGATACCGCGTGCTCTGACTTTACGACTTATTCGCAGCCGAACGCAGCCATGAAGATCAAAAGATCGCAGTCTTCGCCAGCTGCTACAGGGGGCGAATTCACCTCTTGTAGCCGCTGGCGCAGTCTGCTTTGGGGTTGCGCAGCGAGCCCATTTTTCAGCGGTTAGCTATTCGGCAGCAACCGGCAAGTAATGCTCTTGATGTACCGGGTTTCCGCAATCGCCGGGTGAACCGGGTGATCCGGCCCCTGGCTGCCGCGTTCGAGCATCTGGATGTTGCGGTCCAGGTGACGGGCGCTGGTCAGCAGGATGTTCTGCAAGTCGTCCTCCGGCAGGTGCATCGAGCACGAGGCGCTGACCAGGATGCCGTCCTTGGTGAGCAGGCGCATGGCTTGCTCGTTCAGACGGCGGTAGGCGCCTTCGCCATTTTTCATGTCTTTCTTGCGTTTGATGAACGCCGGCGGATCGGCCACGATGACGTCAAAACGTTCTTCGCTGGCTTTCAGCTCTTTCAGGGCGTCAAACACATCGCCTTCGAGGCAGGTCATTTTCTCGGCGACGCCGTTAAGTGCGGCATTGCGCTCCACGCCGTCGAGGGCAAAGGCGGACGCATCGACGCAGAACACTTCGCTGGCGCCGAATGCAGCGGCTTGCACACCCCAGCCGCCAATGTAGCTGTACAGGTCGAGTACGCGCTTGCCTTTGGCATACGGGGCCAGGCGCGCGCGGTTCATGCGGTGATCGTAGAACCAGCCGGTTTTCTGACCCTGGATGACAGGCGCTTCGAATTTCACGCCGTTCTCTTCCAGCGCGACCCACTCCGGCACCAGGCCGAACACGGTTTCGACGTAGCGGTTGAGGCCTTCGGCATCGCGTGCGGCGGAATCGTTCTTGAACAGAATGCCGCTTGGCTTGAGCACTTGCGTCAGCGCCGCGATCACGTCTTCTTTATGGGCTTCCATGGTCGCCGAGGCGATCTGTACCACCAGGATATCGCCGAAACGGTCGACCACCAGGCCGGGCAGCAGGTCCGAATCGCCGTAGACCAAGCGATAGAACGGCTTGTCGAACAGGCGATCGCGCAGGGACAGCGCGACGTTCAGGCGATGCACCAGCAGCGACTTGTCCAGCGGCAACTTGATGTCGCGCGACAGCAGGCGCGCGCAAATCAGGTTGTTTGGGCTCATGGCGACGATGCCAAGCGTCTTGCCGCCAGCGGCTTCGAGGATCGCCTGATCACCGGCCTTGAAGCCGTGCAAAGGAGTCGCCGCTACATCGATTTCGTTGCTATAGACCCACAAGTGGCCGTTTCGCAGGCGACGGTCGGCGTTGGCTTTGAGGCGCAGGCTAGGCAGGGACATGACGTCGCTCCGGAAAAAAGAGCGGGAGTATAGCGTGTTGGGCCACGCACAGGTTTGCGGGTGGACATGTGGTGAGGGGGGCTTGCCTGTGGCGAGGGGGCTTGCCCCCGTCCGATTGCGCAGCAGTCGCAACCCATCGCAAATGGGATTTCGTAATCTCTGCGCTGGTTTTGGGGCTGCTGCGCAGCCCAACGGGGATGAATCCTCTCGCCACACTGTTTCGGTGTCAGGCCGACAATGCGCTGATCAGCTCTCGATTGAACGCCGGAATATCATCCGGCTGACGGCTGCTGATCAAATTCCCGTCAGTCACCACTTCCTTGTCGACCCAGTTCGCCCCGGCATTCTCCAGATCATCCTTGAGCGTTTTGTAACTGGTCATGGATTTCCCCCGAACCAGTCCGGCGGAGATCAGCAACCAGCCGCCATGGCAAATCACCGCAATGGGTTTACCCGCCGATGTAGCGGTTTTCACCAGGTGCTGAGCATCGAGATCAATACGAATTGTGTCGGAGTTCTGCACGCCGCCCGGCAAAACCAGTGCATCGTATTGCTCGATGCTGGAGCTCTTGAAGGTCTGGTCAACCTCGAAATCGTCGGCCGGTTTGTCGTGATTCCAGCCTTTGACCTGGCCTTCCTCGGCGCTAAGAATATCGACCTTCGCGCCTGCCTCCTCCAGTGCCTGCTTGGGGCCGGTCAGCTCGACCTGTTCGAAGCCATCGGTTACCAGCATTGCGACACGTTTGCCGTTCAGGGATGTGGACATGACTGAGTCTCCTGAGTTGAGTGTGTGTTTTGCCGTCATCGGCATTACTCAGTCCGAAGCCTTGCAAACAATGAAAGTTCCGTCGATGTGCCCGCTGGTGTGTTGGATCCAGATTCAGAAGGGGTAGAATCGGCGCCTGACCCTGAGTGTGTACTTATGCCCCAAGAGCTCACCGCCGAACAGATCCAACAGTCCCTGCAAGGCATCAGCGTGCCTGCTCAGCCGCAGATCATGGTGGATTTGCAGATGGAGCAGTACATGCCTGATCCGGACCTGGAGGTGATTGCCAAACTGATCTCCCAGGACCCCGGCCTTTCGGGTTCTTTACTGAAAATCGTCAATTCGCCGTATTACGGCTTGAGCAACAAGATCACTTCGATTCAGCGTGCAGTGAATCTGCTGGGCAGCCGTTCGATCATCAACCTGATCAATGCACAATCGATCAAGGGCGAGATGAACGACGACACCATCGTCACGCTTAACCGTTTCTGGGACACCGCTCAGGATGTAGCGATGACTTGCCTGACCCTGGCCAAGCGCATTGGCGTGCAGGCGGGCGACGAAGCCTACGCGCTGGGCCTGTTCCACGACTGCGGCGTGCCGTTGATGCTCCAGCGTTTTCCCGACTACATGAAGGTGCTGGAACAGGCGTATGCAAGCGCCAGCAGTGAATGTCGGGTAGTCGACACCGAGAACCGGGTGTTCAATACCAACCATGCAGTGGTCGGTTATTACACGGCCAAATCCTGGCGCCTGCCGGAACATGTGAGCATGGCAATCGCCAACCATCACAATGCGCTGGCGATTTTCAACGATGAATCGTCGCGCAACAGTCAGTTGAAAAATCTGCTGGCGATTCTGAAAATGGCCGAGCACATTTGCGCGTCTTATCGAGTGCTGGGCAATCAGGCCGATGACCATGAATGGAACAGCATTGCGCCAATTGTGCTGGATTACGTCGGGCTGTCAGACTACGACTTCGAAACCCTCAAACAAACCATCCGCGACCTTGGCGCTCATCGCTGAGTCGCGGCCAGTGCCTCATCCGAGCGCCTGATCCGAGAGCCCCATGCCAGAACTGCCGGAAGTCGAAACCACCCGCCGCGGCATCGCACCTCATCTGGAAGGGCAGCGTGTCAGCCGGGTGATCCTGCGCGACCGTCGTCTGCGCTGGCCGATCCCGGAAGACCTGGATGTGCGCTTGTCCGGCCAACGCATTGTGTTGGTGGAGCGACGCGCCAAGTATTTGCTGATCAATGCCGAAGTCGGCACCTTGATCAGCCATCTGGGCATGTCGGGTAACCTGCGTCTGGTCGAGATCGGCATGCCGGCGGCCAAGCACGAGCATGTCGATATCGAACTGGAATCGGGGCTGGCGCTGCGTTACACAGACCCGCGCCGTTTCGGCGCGATGCTCTGGAGCGCCGATCCGCACAACCATGAGTTGCTGCTGCGTCTTGGGCCGGAGCCGTTGACCGACCTGTTCGACGGCGATCGCCTGTTCCAGCAGTCCCGCGGACGCTCAATGGCGGTCAAGCCGTTCATCATGGACAACGCGATAGTGGTCGGCGTCGGCAATATTTATGCGACCGAAGCGCTGTTCGCTGCCGGGATTGACCCGCGTCGCGAGGCCGGGGGCATTTCCCGGGCGCGCTATCTGAAACTGGCGATAGAGATCAAACGTATCCTCGCGGCCGCGATTGAACGTGGCGGCACGACGTTGCGCGACTTCATCGGTGGCGACGGTCAGCCGGGTTACTTTCAGCAGGAATTGTTTGTGTATGGTCGCGGCGGCAAGCCGTGCAAGGTCTGCGCAACCGAGCTACGCGAAGTCAAACTCGGCCAGCGCGCCAGCGTGTTTTGCCCGCGCTGTCAGAGATGACAGGGCAATAGGTCTATAGTCTGTGTTTTCACTGTCCAGTCGAAGGATCGCGTCATGAAACTGTTTCGAACCCTCGCCGTTGTTTTGCTGATCAGCACCGCTACTTCAGCGCTGGCGTCCAATGTCGGAAGTGGCGATCCGCGCTACACCATCCAGAACCCGCCGGCTTACGCCATGATCGGCGATTTGCTGATCGCCCGGCCTTTGTTGATCGTGGCCACGGTGATCGGTGCCGGTCTGTTCGTGGTGGCTTTGCCGTTTACCGCGTTTGATGGCGGCATTGGCGATGCTGGCAAGGCGCTTGTGGTCGATCCAGGGAAAGCCGCGTTTGTGCGGTGCCTGGGGTGTATCGGCGAGGGGTTCGAGCAGCGGGAGTGAGGTCAGTCGGATCTTCGGTGTGGTTAATGTCCTCATCGCTAGCAGGCTAGCTCCCACAGGGACCTGGGTGACCACAACACTGTGATCCAATCCGCGACTTGTGGGAGGCTAGCCTGCAGGCGATGACGGCGGCATTGGACTTTCAATGCTGACTGACCTATCGCAATCTTGCTGTAGGGCGATCCGACGATGAGGGCGGTACAAGCTCTACAGAATGCCTGACTCAAACCTTCCCGGTAATCACCCGATACTTCGCCATCAATTGCTCTTCGGTTTCCGGATGTGCTTCGTCCAGCGGAATGCAATCTACCGGGCACACTTGCTGGCATTGCGGTTCGTCGTAGTGACCCACGCACTGCGTGCACAAGTTCGGGTCGATCACGTAGATCTCTTCGCCTTGGGAAATGGCAGCGTTCGGGCACTCAGGTTCGCAGACGTCGCAATTGATGCAATCGTCAGTGATGATCAGGGACATGCTAACTCCAGCCGGGGCGCGGAGCCCGGGCGCAATAAACCAATGCGCGCAATTGTGCCGCATTGGCGCCCGCAGTGCACGCGGGCGCCGCTCGAGCGGTTGTTACTTCTTGAAGCGTTCCGTCAGAGCGTCTGCCACGGCGGGGTGGACAAACTTGGTGATATCGCCGCCCAGGGCGGCAATTTCACGGACCAGCGTCGACGAAATGAACGAATAACGCTCCGACGGTGTGAGAAACAGACTTTCCACATCCGGCGCCAGCTGACGATTCATGTTGGCAAGCTGAAACTCGTACTCGAAGTCCGACACCGCACGCAGGCCACGCAAGAACACATTGGCGTTCTTCTCTTTGGCGAAATGCGCCAGCAACGTCGAAAAACCGACCACTTCTACGTTCGGTAAATGTTTGGTGACCTCGCGGGCAAGCTCTACTCGCTGTTCCAGGGGAAACAACGGGTTTTTCTTCGGGCTGGCAGCGACAGCAATGATCACGTGATCGAACAGGCGCGCGGCGCGTTCGACCAAGTCGCCATGGCCCTTGGTAATAGGGTCGAAGGTACCTGGGTACAACACTCGGTTCATCGCGTCGTCCTGGCGGGAGTCCGTTGGGGAGTCGGATGGTATCGCAGCATTCCCGGTCGGCCAAGTCGCCTGTTGATTAAGTAGGCACTATAGACGACAGGCATATTGTCTCGTTTCAGCGGTTTTTCAAACGTTCGGCCAGGGAAGTTGCCAGTTGCGCGGTCAGCCCATAGACGGACAGTTGCGGGTTCGCGCCAATGCTGGTGGGGAATAGCGAGCCGTCGTGGATCGACAGATTGGCAATCTGATGATGGCGGCCGAGGCTGTCGGTCACTGCGTTTTTCGGATCTTCGCCCATGGCACAGCCGCCCATCACATGCGCACTGCCCAGGCGCGTGCGGTAGAGCTGCAGGCTCAAACCGTCGATCAGCGTTCGCGCCTCCCCAAGGGTTTTCACATAACGCGCATCTGCATGCATCGGCATCACCGCTTTGGCGCCACCGGCAAACTGGATCTCGGCCATGCTGTGAAACGCCCGGCGCAGTCCGTCCCAGGTGTAGGGCGAAACTGTGTAGTCAAGGACCGGCGTGCCATCGCCGCGCAACTCAACGCTGCCGCCCGGGCTGTCCGGATGGAAGCCATCGCGCAACAGGGCGAGCATGGCGTGGGTATTAGGCAGGTTGTGCATGTGGCGCGCGCTTTCGTCGCCAAAGCCACCCAGCAGAGTGCTCGCCAATGCCGGGTGCAGCGGCGGCACTTCCAGTTTGTAGGACATCTTGCCAGTGGTGCCGTCCTGCCACTGAAAATGGTCGGAATAGATTGATTGCGGCGCGCCGTAAAAGGGGTTGATCACCTCGTCGAACAGCGCGGCAGACATGTTGACCAGATGCAGGAACGTGCGCTTGCCCAGCCGCTGGTGCGGATCGGGCGCGTCGGAGCGCAGGAGCAGGGCGGGGCTGTTGATGCCGCCGCCAGCCAATACGTAATGCCGCGCCTTGACCGTGATGGTCTTGCCGGTGGGTTCGACGCAGCGTTGGTCCATGGCGACACAGCGCAACTCGCTGATGGTATCGCCGCTGAACAGGAGTTTTTCAGCGCGGGTCAGATACAGCAGCTCACCACCGTTTTCCAGGGTCGCCGGTATAGTCGTGACCAGCATCGATTGCTTGGCATTGGTCGGACAACCCATGCCGCAGTAACCGATATTCCAGCAACCGCGCACGTTGCGCGGGATGACGTGCCAGCTGTAACCGAGTTGCTCGCAGCCCCTGCGGATCACGTCGTTGTTGGCATTGGGCGGAACTTGCCACGGCGCGACACCGAGGCGCTGTTCCATGTGCTCGAACCAGGGGGCCATGTCGGCGGGAGAGTGGCCTTTTACATCATGCTCACTGGCCCAGTGTGCCAGCGTCGGGTCAGGCGTGCGAAAGCTTGATGTCCAGTTGATCAGTGTGGTGCCGCCGACGGCCCGCCCTTGCAGAATAGTGATCGCGCCGTCCTTGCTCATACGGCCGATGCCTTCCTGATAGAGGCTGGTGTAGGCCTGATCTTCGAGCATCTTGAAATCGCTGCTGGTTTTCAGCGGGCCTTCTTCGATCAGCAGCACCGTGTAGCCGGCGGCGCTGAGGATTTCCGCTGTCGTGCCCCCGCCCGCGCCGCTGCCGATGATCGCCACGTCGGCTTCCAGGGTCAGATTCTCCGTCAGGCGGGAGCCGTCGCGGGTTTTCCAGCCACGGGCCATGCCTTCGCGGAACGGATCGGGTACGGGCATGTTCTTGATCTCATAATGTTCTGAAGTTGAAGGTAAGGCGGCTGACGCCTTCACGGGCCAGCCACGCTCCCACAAGAACGACGCGAACCCCTGCGGGAGCCGGCTTGGTCGCGAAGGGCGCGACTCGATCTCAAACGGTCGGCGGTCCCGGATACCCGCAATGCGCCCACGACTCCTTGCGGGCATACCATGCCATCATCACCATTTGCAGCAACGAGCTATGCCCCATGCGCAGCAGACTTAACGAGCTGTTTTCCCAGCGCTGCAGAAAGTGCCGTATCTGATCGGCACTGGCGTTTTCCCAGCTGCCCCAGATCCCGGTCAGCGGTCCGCGCGTGACAGCCATCCCCAGCACATCGAACAATTGCCGGGTCAGCTTGAGCATTTCCGGCGACAGGTGGTCGAGCCCGCTGTCCAGGTTCTTGAGGGTGCCGTCGACGGCCGCTGTCATGTTTGCTATGGCCACGGCACCGTCGAGCATCACCGGGATCACTGCCCTTAAAAACAGCAGATCCCCCGTGCGTAATGTCGCAAAACCGTTGGCGGGGCTGCTTGAAGAACAGCCGCTCAGGCCCGCGCCCACTCCGGCAGTGGCCAGGAACGCGCTCGCGCCAATTCCGAATTTGAGCAAGCCGCGCCGTGACAGCGTGGGTGATTCAGACAGGTCTGGGCTCATTATTGTTATTACCCGCGTGCGACGGTTGTTAACGGATAAACAGCTTCTGAATCAGTTTCTGAATGGACTTGCCATACGGCGGGTAGATCAATCGCGCCGCATTGAAGCGCTGTTTGATCAGCACACCCTTGGCCTTGCTGAACGTCATAAATCCTTCGCGCCCGTGGTAATGGCCCATTCCCGAGGCGCCGATACCGCCAAACGGCATATCGTCCTGAGCGACATGCGACAAGGTGTCGTTGAGGCACACGCCGCCGGAATGGGTTTCATGCAACACGCGGTTTTGTTCGCGCTTGTCGTAGCCAAAGTAGTACAGCGCCAGCGGCCGAGGTCGTTGATTGATGTAGGCGAACGCCTCGTCCAGATCCTTGTAGGGAACAATCGGCAGCAACGGCCCGAAGATTTCGTCCTGCATCACCATCATGTCTTCAGTGACATTGAGCAGCAGGCTGTGACTCATGCGACGACCCTGACCCTGGTCGAACAACGGAATCAATAGCGCGCCTTTGCTGGTGGCATCGCTCACATATCCGTTCAGTCGAGCGAGTTGTCGGTCATTGATGATCGCGGTGTAGTCCGGGTTGTCTGCAAGTGTCGGATAAAACCCGCGGACAGCCTGACGATACGCTTCGACAAAGGCGCCGACACGTTCATGCGGCACCAGGACATAGTCGGGCGCCACACAGGTTTGTCCGGCATTGAGGGTTTTGCCGAATGCGATGCGCTCGGCCGCGTCTTTGAGCGGTACGTCGCGGGAAACGATGGCTGGCGACTTGCCTCCCAGTTCAAGCGTCACCGGCGTCAGGTTCTCCGCAGCGGCGCGCATCACGTGTTTGCCGATGCTGGTGGCGCCGGTGAACAGCAAGTGATCGAAGCGCAGCCTGGAAAATGCCACGCCCATGTCAGCCTCGCCAAGCACCACGCAGACCAGGTCTTGCGGGAAAATCCGGCCGAGCAGCTCCTTGAGGAGCAAACCGGTGGCCGGTGTCGACTCACTGAGTTTGAGCATCACCCGATTGCCCGCCGAGAGCGCGCCCACCAACGGGCCGATGGCCAGATACAGCGGATAATTCCACGGCACGATCACCCCGACCACGCCCAGCGGTTGATAAACCACCTTGGCCGCCGCCGGCTGGAAAGCCAGCCCGACCTTGCGCGGCGAGGCTTTCATCCAGCCTTTCAAGTGCTGACTGGCGTAATGAATGCCGTGCAGGCTGGGCATCAGTTCGGCGAGGAGGGTTTCGTCAGCGCTGCGATGACTGAAATCCTGGCTGATCGCGTCGATCAGGCGCTGACGCTCATTGCTCAATAGGTCGCGCAAGGCTTTCAGCCATTGCAGGCGCTGCGCGGCGGGCGGCATCGGGTTGGCAGCATAGGCCGCGCGCTGGGCGTTGAATTGTTGTTGAAGGTCGTCCAGTGGCTGCTGCAAACTTTGCAGGTAGGCAATTTCAGCAGGCATCGTCAGCTCCGGATTTATTGTAATGATGAGCTTTTTAGAGTCAATGCTCTAGGAAGTCAAATACCCTGTTCGCATCCTGTGGTTTTATCCGTTCGTCGATAAGCCGTAAGATGCCCGTTATCGCACTCTGAATTAAAGCTCAAGCCATGGCCCCTCGGATCAAAACCAGCGAGCGCATCGTGCAGAACAGCCTCGAGCTGTTCAATCAGCAGGGCGAGCGCAGTATCAGCACCAATCACATTGCCGCCCACATGGAGATCTCTCCGGGCAATCTGTATTACCACTTCCCTAACAAGCAGGCGATTATCGCCGTGCTGTTCAGTGAGTATGAGAGCCTCGTCGACAGTTTTTTGCGTCCGCCCCAGGGGCGCGCGGCAACGGTCGATGACAAGCGTTTTTATCTGCAGGAATTGTTGGCGGCCATGTGGCGCTATCGTTTTCTGCATCGCGACCTCGAACACCTGCTGGACAGTGACCCCGATCTCGCGGCGCGTTATCGGCGCTTCTCACAGCGCTGTCTCATCCATGGCACCCACATTTACGCAGGCTTCGTCGACGCCGGCATTCTGCGCATGGACAAGGTCCAGATCGAATCGCTGACCCTGAATGCGTGGATTATTCTGACGTCCTGGGTACGTTTTCTATGCACAACGCGGGAAAATTCCAGCCATTTGAGCGAACAGGCGATTAAACGCGGCGTGTATCAAGTGCTGGTGCTGGAGGCCGGATTTGTCACTGATCAGTCGCGCGCCGCGGTCAACGCATTGTTCGAAGAGTTTTACGTGCCGCTGGCCCAGGCGCTCGAGGAAGTGCAGTAGGATCCAGCATCATCGCCATCACAGGAGCCCGTTATGCCCATTGCGCAACTGATCAGCCCACAAGCACTTGACCAGAAAAAAGAGCAGCCAGGGCGGGTGATTCTGGACTGTCGTTTTGCCCTTGAAGACCCGGTCTACGGTCAGCGCAGTTATGCCGAAGGTCACATCGCCGGGTCCAGCTTCGCCGATCTTGAACGTGATTTGAGCGGTGAAGTGGTCAAAGGAGTTACCGGGCGGCACCCGTTGCCGCAAGCGCAGGACCTGATCGAGCGACTGCAAGCCTGGGGTGTGAATGCCGACAGCGAAGTGATTCTATACGACGACGGACCAGGTGCTTACGCGGCACGGGCCTGGTGGCTGCTGGCGTGGCTGGGCAAGCGCGACGGCGTGTTCATTCTCGATGGCGGTATCAAGGCCTGGCATGCCGCCGGATTGCCACTGAGCCTTGATGCGCCGTCGATCATCCGCGGCACCTTCACCGGCACGCCTGATGATTCGTTGGTGCTCGATGCCGAGCAGCTGCAACAGCGACTTGGCCAGCCAGCGCTGACCTTGCTCGACGCCCGGACCTTGCCGCGCTTTAAAGGCGAGGTGGAGCCAATCGACCCGGTGGCTGGGCACATTCCCGGTGCGCAGTGTGCCGCGTTTACCGACAACCTTGGCAGTGACGGTCGATTTTTGCCCGCCGATCAGCTCAAGCAGCGCTTCGCTGAAAAGCTCGCTGATCGTTCACCGGAGCACCTGGTGGCGTATTGCGGCTCCGGGGTCACCGCTTGCCATAACCTCTTTGCTTTGTGCCTGGCGGGTTATCCGCTCGGTGCTTTGTACGCCGGGTCGTGGAGCGAGTGGATCAACGAGCCGGCGCGGGGCATCGCGGTTGGCGAATAGTCGCTATACCCTGTGGGAGCAGGCTTGCTCGCGAAAACGGTCCGTCAATGGCACAGGTGTCTTCTGGCCTGACTCATCGCGAGCAAGCTTTCATAGCGGTGTTCATTGTTCAAGGCTGGCCAGCCACTGTGGAATACGTCGTTCCAGGTAGTAATCCGGGCGTCGCAGCGTGCCATCGACAAATCCGACATGGCCACCCTTAGGCTGCAACTCGAATTGCGTGGTGGTAGACAGCTCTTCAGCGATCGGCAGGCTGTGGGGGAAGACGAAAGGGTCGTCCGCTGCCTGAATGATCAATGTCGGCGTACGAATCTCACCCAGAAAGTAGCGGCTTGAGGCGCGGCGGTAGTAGTCGTGCGCATCGGTAAATCCATGCAGCGGCGCGGTAACCCGGCCATCGAAATCCCAGAAGGTGCGCAGGTTCTCCAGTGAGCCAAGTGCGGCCAGCTCCGCCAGGCCGTCCTCGCGTCCATCGTGCTGAAACTGGCGTTGCTTGTTTTTGATGTAGCCGACCATCTCACGCATGAAGTGCGCCTGATAGACCCTGGAAAAACCTTGGCCGATGCGATCGGCGCATTGGTCCAGCCGAAAAGGTACCGACACCGCAACTGCCCCCGTGATGCCGCTTTGTCGACCTGTCTCGCCCAGATGCTTGAGCAAAATATTGCCGCCCAGCGAGTAGCCGACTGCGTACAGCGGTGCGAGCGGCCGCTTCGCCCGCACGTGTGCGATGACCTCGGCGAGGTCCTCGCTGGCGCCGGAGTGATAGCTGCGCGACAGCAGATTCGGCTCGCCGGAACAGCCACGCCAGTTCAGCGCGACACTGGCCCAGCCTTGAGCCCCCAGCACTTTTTGCAGGCCGGCTACGTAAGGCGAATTGGACGATCCGGTAAGGCCGTGCAACACCAGCACCAATGGCGCATCGACGCTATGCGGGCCGTGCCAGTCGAGGTCGAGGAAGTCGCCGTCTTCAAGCCACAGGCGTTCACGTTCGCGGTCTATGTGTGTGGTTTTACGCCAGAGCGGTCCCCACAAGGTCTGCAAGTGCGGGTTGCCGAGGCCGAAGGCGGGGGTGAAGCGTTCTGCGGGATGGGACACGAGGGTTCTCGATGCAGCGGTGCATCATCGCTGACGCACCTTGTTCGGGTCGGTCGATTAACCGACGATCTCTACTGTACGTTGCCATAAAGAATAGTAGACCCGCCCGGATTTTTGCTCGCGATGCAGGCGCCAGTTGGCCGGCAGGCCGAGGGTCGAGGGCGCGGTTTCACTTTCGGTGTACACCCACGCCTCGTCTGCCAGCCACTGACGCTCTTCCAGCAGCGTGCAAACGATCGGCAACAGGTTCTGATTGAAAGGTGGGTCGAGGAACACCAGATCGTAGGCGACTGCGGCCTGGGTTTCCAGATAACGCAACGCATCGGCGGTCTGCACCTGCCCGGTTGTGCAGCGCAACGTGCCCAAATGCTCCTTGAGGCTCGACACCGCAATGTTGCTCGCGTCCAGCGCCTGCCCCATGGCCGCGCCGCGCGACAAGGCTTCGAGAAACAGCGCGCCGCTGCCGGCGAACGGATCGAGCACCCTGGCCCCGGTAACATAGGGCGCAAGCCAGTTGAACAGGGTCTCACGTACCCGGTCCGGGGTCGGTCGCAAGCCCGGTGCGTCGGGAAAGCTCAGCTTGCGGCTGCGCCATTCGCCGCCAATGATGCGCAGTTGATTTACACCGTTGTGCACGTTGTGGACAGGCTTTTTAGGACGAGAGGTGGCCATTAATGCTCCGGAACCCCGAGCGGTTGCTCGGCAGGTTTATCAGATGGGGCCGGTAACGGCTTTTGCGGTACGGTCGGGCCAACGCTGACGACTACCATTTTGTCCGTGCTCAAATGTTTGTTCAGCGCTGTTCTGACCTGTTCGACGCTCAGGCGCTGGGACTCTTGCATGAAGTCTTCAAGATAGCTCAGCGGCAGGTCGTAGAAGCCCATGGCGCCGAGCTGCCCGACGATATCGGCGTTGCTGGCCGTGGACAGCGGGAAGCTGCCGGCCAGTTCACGCTTGGCGTCTTCGAGTTCTTTTTCGGTGGGACCGGTCTTCAGGTAATCGGCGAGCACATCCTGCACCAGCTTCAGCGTACCTTCGCTCATTTCCGCGCGGGTTTGCAGGTTGATCAGGAACGGACCGCGCGCCTGCATCGGGGTGAAGCCCGAATACACGCCGTAAGCCAGGCCACGCTTCTCGCGTACTTCGCTCATCAAGCGCGTCCCGAAACCACCACCACCGAGAATCTGATTGCCCATGGACAGTGCCGCGTAATCCGGATCATCGCGATCGATCCCCAGTTGCGCGAGCATCAGGTTGGTCTGCTTCGACGGGAATTCGATGTGACCGATGCTGGCCGCTGGCTCGGTCGGTTGCGCCAGTTTCGGCAATGCTGGCCCCTTGGGCAATGCAGAGGAAACCTGAGCGGCGATCGCCTCGGCTTCGCTGCGCGACAAATCGCCCACCAAGGCGATCACCACGTTGCCGGCGGCGTAGGCTTTCGCATGGAAGGCCTGCAGCTGCGCCAGTGTAATCGGTGGAATGCTTTTCGCCGTGCCGTCGCTGGTATGGGCGTAAGGGTGATCGCCGTACAAGCGGTTCATCAGCTCAATGCTGGCCAGCTTGCCGGGGTTCTGTTTCTGGTACTCGAAGCCCGCGAGCATCTGATTCTTGATACGCGCGAAGGAGTCGGCGGGGAAGGTCGGTTTGCCAATTACTTCCGAGAACAGTTTCAGTGCGGGTTCGCGTTTGTCCGTTGCGCTCAGGCTTCGCAACGAGGCCAGCGCCATGTCTTTGAACGCGCCATTGCCAAAGTCCGCGCCGAGACCTTCGAAGCCCTGAGCGATGGCACCGACGTCTTTGCCGGCGACACCTTCATTGAGCATGGCGTTGGTCAATACGGCGAGGCCGGGGGCATCGCCGTCCTGGCTGCTGCCGGCGGAAAAAATCAGGCGCATGTCGAACATTGGCAGTTCGCGGGCTTCGACGAACATCACCTTGGCGCCTTCGGCGGTGTTCCAGGTCTGCACGTCCAGCGACCGATGGCTAGGCGCCTTTCCATTGAGTTCGGCGAGCGATTGCAGTTTCTGGCTGGCCTTGGCCTTATCCAGCGCTTCGCTGGCATTCGACTCGTCGGTCTTCGAGAAATAGAAAACGGCAGAGCCGATCAGTGCGACGACAACGAGGCCGATCAGCGCCAGGCGCGGTGTTTTACGCTCACTCATGAGTCGTCTCCTGTGGCAGTACATGGGCGACGCTGAGACGTTCGCGGGTGAAATACAGCTTGGCGGCTTTCTGGATGTCTTGCGGGGTCACGCTTTCCAGGTCGGCGAGCTCGCTGTCCATCAGTTTCCATGACAGGCCGACGGTTTCCAGTTGGCCGATAGCGGTAGCCTGGCTGGTGATCGAGTCGCGCTCGTAGACCAGGCCGGCGATGACTTGCGCACGCACGCGCTCCAGTTCTTCAGCGGACGGCGCGGTGTTTTTCAGCTGATCGAGCAGCTTCCACAGACCGGCGTCGGTCTGCGCCATGGTGACGTTTTTCTGAGTGTTCGGCGTCGCCGACAGGGTGAACAGGCTGTCCCCGCGGGTGTAGGCGTCGTAACTCGACGAGCCGCCCGAGACCAGCTCTTCGCCACGCTCAAGTTGGGTCGGAATACGTCCGCTGTAGCCGCCGTCAAGCAGCGCGGAGATCAGGCGCAAGGCGTTTACCGAGCGCTTGTCTTCAGAGGTGGCGATGCTTGGCACGTTGAAGCCCAGCATAAGGCTCGGCAGTTGAGTCTGTACGTGCAGAGTGATCTTTCGTTCGCCGGGTTCGGCCAGCTCCAGCGGGATTTTCGCCGCCGGGATGTCACGCTTGGCTATCGGGCCGAAATAGCGCTGGGCCAGGGTTTTGACTTCGTCCGGGGTGACGTCGCCGACCACCACCAGCGTGGCGTTGTTCGGTGCGTACCAGGATTGATACCAGTGCCGCAGCTCTTCGACTTTCATGCGGTCCAGGTCTGCCATCCAGCCGATGGTCGGCGTGTGGTAGCCGCTGGCCGGATACGCCAGGGCCTTGAAGCGTTCGTAGGCCTTGGACATCGGCTTGTCATCGGTGCGCAGGCGACGCTCTTCCTTGATGACTTCGATCTCGCGGGCGAATTCGTCCGGCGGCAAGCGCAGGCTTGCCATGCGATCGGCTTCCAGTTCGAATGCTACACCCAGACGATCGCGGGCCAGCACCTGATAGTAAGCGGTGAAATCGTCGCTGGTGAAGGCGTTTTCTTCAGCGCCGAGGTCGCGCAGGATCAGTGACGCTTCACCCGGTCCGACTTTCTCGCTGCCTTTGAACATCATGTGTTCGAGTGCGTGGGACAGGCCGGTCTGCCCCGGCGTCTCGTAACTGGAGCCGACCTTGTACCAGACCTGAGAAACGACCACTGGCGCACGATGGTCTTCGCGAACGACGACCTTCAGGCCATTGTCGAGGGTGAATTCGTGGGTAGGTTGCGGGTCGGCAGCGAAGACTGAAAATGGCAGACAAACTGTGCTGAGCAGCAGGCCTGCAGCGCGGCGGACAAAAGCATTCATTCGTTTTTAAACCTTTGGGACTGCCCGCTAGGTCTTAGCGTCGGCGGGCGAGAGGGTGCTAGGATACTGACCCGTTAGAGCGGCGGCCACGCCTATCAAGCCTAATTGCTTGATCAGGTTGTATGGGTTTGTGACGGTAAGCAGGCTTTTATTAGCTTGATTCAGTGTTTTCGCCGATTTTAATGCTTCAGTCCTGCGTTATACCGTTCCTTGAAGTGCCATGATCGCCTCAACAAATTGTTGCGCGTGAACAAGCTGGGGAAATCGCAGTCTGTTGCGCATCGAATATTTAATTGCCGAGGCGCCCATGGCGCGTCGCCACCGTGAGATAGCCGTCCTCCATGTTTGGTTCCAACGACGACAAGAAAGCACCAGCTGCGGCTGGCGAGAAAAAAAGCCTGTTCGGATGGCTGCGCAAAAAACCGCAGGAACCCGTCGTCGAACAGCCACAGCCACTTCCAGAGCCAGCGCCCGCGCCGGTTATGGAAGAAGCGCCCGCGCCGATTGTGTTGCCGATCACCGAGCCGGTGCTACAGCCGGTTGCAGAGCCTGAACCTGAAATCGTTGGCGAACAGCCGCTGACACCTGCTGCTGAGCCATGGCTGAGCTTGCCAGTGGCAGAAGAGCCGGTGGCGCTGGTTGAAGACGAGCAGGCTGCGCATGTAGCGCCGCCTATTCCTGCGCCCACGGCGTTTTCTCCCGAGCCGGTTCAAGCAACAGTGATTGAACCGGTGGTGGTCGAGCCTGCAGCCGTAGTTGTAGAACCTGAGTTGCCTGCTGTCATGGCTCCGGTTGCTCCGGTTGCTCCGGTTGCTCCGGTTGAGCCCGTGCTCGCCGCGCCAGCGCCTGTTATGGCTCCTGCAGTCGCCGAGTCCGTTGAACGGGTCGAAGTCCCCGCCGAGCCGTCGCGCATTGAAGAAAACAAAGCCGGTTTTTTCGCCCGTCTCAAGCAAGGGCTGTCCAAGACCAGCGCCAGCATCGGCGAAGGCATGGCGAGTCTGTTTCTCGGCAAAAAAATCATCGATGACGAGCTGCTCGAAGACATCGAAACCCGCTTGCTGACGGCCGACGTAGGTGTTGAAGCAACCTCGGTGATCATTCAGCGTCTGACGCAAAAAGTTGCGCGCAAGGAACTGGCCGACGTCGCTGCGCTATACAAATCCTTGCAAGCAGAGCTTGCGGCGATGCTCAAGCCTGTCGAGCAACCGCTGAAAATCGCCTCGCAGAACAAGCCGTTTGTGATTCTGGTCGTTGGCGTCAACGGCGCCGGCAAGACCACCACCATCGGCAAACTGGCCAAGAAGCTGCAGCTCGAAGGCAAGAAAGTCATGCTCGCGGCCGGCGACACCTTCCGTGCCGCTGCCGTGGAGCAGTTGCAGGTATGGGGTGAGCGTAACAAGATCCCGGTCATCGCCCAGCACACCGGCGCCGATTCCGCCTCAGTGATTTTCGACGCCGTGCAGGCCGCCAAGGCTCGTGGCATCGACGTACTGATCGCCGACACGGCCGGTCGCCTGCACACCAAAGACAATCTGATGGAAGAGCTGAAAAAGGTTCGTCGGGTCATTAGCAAACTCGACGCCGACGCACCGCACGAAGTGCTGCTGGTGCTCGACGCGGGCACCGGTCAGAACGCCATCAGCCAGGCCAAGCAATTCCACCAGACCGTCGAGCTGACGGGGCTGGCCCTGACCAAACTCGACGGCACCGCCAAGGGTGGGGTGATCTTCGCCCTGGCCAAGCAGTTCGGGCTGCCGATTCGCTACATTGGTGTCGGTGAAGGCATTGATGACTTGCGTACTTTTGAAGCAGAACCCTTTGTCCAGGCATTGTTTGCCGAGCGGGAGCGTTCATGATTCGTTTCGAACAGGTCGGTAAACGCTACCCGAACGGTCACGTCGGCTTGCATGAACTGAGCTTTCGAGTCCGGCGCGGCGAATTTCTGTTTGTCACCGGCCATTCCGGCGCGGGCAAAAGCACGCTGTTGCGCCTGTTGCTGGCCATGGAGCGTCCGACCACGGGCAAATTGCTCCTCGCCGGGCAAGACCTCGGCACTATCAGCAATGCGCAGATTCCTTTTCTGCGTCGGCAGATCGGCGTGGTGTTTCAGAATCACCAGTTGCTGTTCGATCGCACGGTGTTCAACAACGTGGCGCTGCCATTGCAGATTCTCGGCCTGTCCAAAGCCGAAATCACCAAGCGCGTGGATTCGGCGCTGGAGCGCGTCGCGCTCTCGGACAAGACCGATCTCTACCCGGGAGATTTGTCCACCGGTCAGCAGCAGCGCGTCGGCATTGCCCGCGCCATCGTCCATCGCCCGGCATTGCTGCTGGCGGATGAACCCACCGGTAACCTCGACCCGCGTCTGGCCGCCGAGATCATGGGCGTGTTTGAGGACATCAATCGTCTGGGCACCAGTGTGCTCATCGCCAGCCATGACCTGGCACTGATTGCCCGCATGCGTCATCGCATGCTGACCTTGCAGCGTGGTCGCTTGATCGGCGACGGGGAGGCCGGGGTATGAGTGCGACACGCAGTCCCAAGGTTTCCGAGCGAGTAGCGCCGAAAGCCGCCGACCCGCATGCGCCGAAGAAGAAACGCGACGAGGACGACGGCCCGGACTTCGCCACGCTGTTCCGTGCCTGGGTCGAAAGCCATCGCGCGAGTCTGCTCGACAGTTTGCGCCGTTTGGGCAAACAGCCTATCGGCAGTTTCTTCACCTGCATGGTGATGGCCGTGGCCCTCAGTCTGCCCATGGGGCTGTCACTTCTGCTGAATAACGTCGAGCGTCTGGGCGGCTCCTGGCAGCGCGCGGCGCAGATTTCCCTGTACCTGCAACTCGACGCCAGCCCGACCGAGGCCGAAGCGTTGCGTGCGCAGATCAAAGGCATTCCCGGCGTCGCCGAAGCTGAATATGTCAGCCGGGATCAGGCGCTGGAAGAATTCCAGCAACAGTCCGGACTGGGCGATGCGCTCAAGGAGCTGCCGGAGAACCCGCTGCCCGGCGTAGTCCTGGTCACTCCGAACGAGGTCGACAAGCCCGCGCTTGAAGCATTACGACAAAAACTTTCCGAGTTACCCAAGGTACAACTGGCGCAACTTGATCTAGTCTGGGTCGAGCGTCTGGCAGCCATACTCAAGCTGGGCGACCGATTTGTCTTCGGTCTGACCGTGCTTTTGGTTTCCGCATTACTTTTGGTGATAGGCAATACCATTCGTCTTCATATTGAAAACCGGCGCACAGAGATAGAAGTGATTAAACTCGTCGGTGGCACTGACAGCTATGTGCGCAGGCCCTTCCTTTATATGGGCGCGCTGTATGGCCTCGGTGCAGGGGTTCTGTCCTGGGGTGTATTGGCCTTCGGGCTTGATTGGTTGAACGATGCGGTGGTTGGGCTGGCCGGCTTGTACGGCAGCGATTTTGCGCTGGCGGGAGTGCCGGTTGCCGATGGTCTGTCGCTCTTGCTTGGCGCGTTGCTGTTGGGTTATATCGGTGCATGGATTGCAGTCGCTCGTCATCTCAGGGAGTTGGCGCCGAAGTAGTATCTTTTTGCGCGTATTGACCTTTCAGTTTTTGTGGGAACTTGTCTTTCGGTTTCCGGTCAATTTTCGCAGTGCTGAACTGCACGAGTTATGTAAGACGGAGGTTTTTTCGTATGACCAATTCTTTGCAACCTGCATATGCTCTGGTCCCAGGCGCGAACCTGGAGGCTTATGTGCACACGGTGAACAGCATTCCATTGCTGACGCCGGAGCAGGAGCGTGAACTGGCCGAGAGTCTCTACTATGAGCAGGATTTGGGGGCGGCTCGGCAGATGGTGCTCGCCCACCTGCGTTTTGTCGTACACATCGCCCGTAGCTATTCCGGTTACGGTCTGGCTCAGGCTGACCTGATCCAGGAAGGTAACGTCGGCCTGATGAAGGCTGTAAAACGCTTCAACCCGGAAATGGGTGTGCGTCTGGTGTCGTTCGCCGTGCACTGGATCAAGGCGGAAATTCACGAGTTCATCCTGCGCAACTGGCGCATCGTGAAAGTCGCGACCACCAAGGCTCAGCGCAAGCTGTTCTTCAACCTGCGCAGCCAGAAGAAACGTCTGGCGTGGCTGAACAACGAGGAAGTCCACCGTGTGGCGGAAAGCCTCGGCGTCGAGCCGCGGGAAGTGCGCGAGATGGAAAGTCGCCTGACCGGCCATGACATGGCCTTCGACCCGGCTGCTGAAGCCGACGACGACAGCGCTTTTCAATCGCCGGCCAATTATCTGGAAGACCACCGGTACGACCCGGCTCGTCAACTGGAAGATGCCGACTGGAGCGACAACTCCAACCACAACCTGCACGAAGCGCTGGAAGTGCTGGACGACCGCAGTCGTGACATTCTTTATCAGCGCTGGCTGGCTGAAGAGAAAGCTACGCTGCATGACCTGGCGCAGAAGTACAACGTGTCGGCCGAGCGTATTCGTCAGCTCGAAAAGAGTGCGATGAACAAGCTCAAGTTGTCGATCGCCGCGTAATCTGGCGCCTGGCAATTAAAAACGCCCCGATCAGTGATGATCGGGGCGTTTTTGTGTGCGTGCACTGGCAGCTTTACCTTGGTTTGATTGTGGAAGTGAGCCTGCTCGCGATAGCGGTCAATCATCCGGCGACTATGGCGACTGAATGGACGCCATCGCGAGCAGGCTCGCTGCCACAGGGGATTGCGGTGTTATTGCGCCCACGGCGCCCGCCGTGAATCATTGAGCCCCACCAGATAACTGTCGCCGCCCAACTGGTTCATCTGCTGGCGAATCCACCCGGCCCGGCGCGCTACGTAACTGGTTGGACGACTCGCGCTCCAGACCCTTGGGTTGGGCAGGACTGCTGCAAGCAAGCTCGCCTGTTGCCGCGACAACGACCGCGCGCTCACGCCAAAATGATGCCGGGCCGCCGCTTCGGCGCCAAACACACCCTTGTCCAGCTCGACACTGTTGAGGTAAACCTCAAGAATACGCTGCTTGGGCCACAACACCTCAATCAGTGCGGTAAACCACGCTTCCAGGCCTTTGCGCAGCCAGCTGCGCCCCGACCATAGAAACAGGTTTTTCGAGACCTGCTGGCTAAGCGTGCTGGCGCCTCGAACCGTACCGCCGAGTTCGTTGTGCGCCAAGGCTTTCTGAATCGCTCCGAAATCGAAGCCCCAGTGCTCCGGGAATTTTTGATCTTCCCCGGCAATTACAGCAAGCTTGAGATCATCGGAGATTTCATCCCAAGGCTTCCAGGTGCGCTGCAGATCGATCGGTTCGCCATCGGTCCACGATTCGACCTTTCGCTCGATCATCAGCGCCGTTCCCGGTGGTGGAACTACGCGGAAAATCAAAACCAGCAAAATGCTGCCGCCGGCGAACCACAGCAAGGCTTTGATGAAACGTCGCAAAAAAATACGCAGCATAGAGATGGCTTGGCCGAACCCGTTGAGCGGGCCATTATACAGACCCTGTGGATTGAGTCTGACTGGAGTTCTTCATGCTGCGTGGCTTTCTGATGCTGGCTGCTTTTTTCGGCTTCACCGGCGTTGCCCTGGGCGCGTTCGCCGCTCACGGCCTGAAAAGCCGTCTGACTGCCGAATACCTGGCAATATTCCACACTGGCGTCACCTACCAGCTGGTGCATACCCTGGCCTTGTTAGGAGTAGCGTTGCTGGCCACGCAGGTCCCCGGCCGGCTGGTCACATGGGCCGGCGCCTCGTTTGCCATCGGCATTTTGCTGTTTTCCGGCAGCTTGTACATCTTGACCATGACAGGCATCAGCAAACTGGGGGTCATCACGCCTTTCGGCGGTTTGGCATTCTTGATCGGCTGGTTTTGTCTGGGCCTTGCTGCCTGGCGGCTGAGCTGAGAGCGCATCCCGTTTGAATCGGCCGCTGAATCAGCTCGCGTTCTTCAAGATGGTCAGCAGGACTTCGGTAAAATCAGCCTCAAGAACGCGATTGCCGTATCCGCTGAGGTGATCGGCGTCGCGATATAACGGTTTACCGTCGGCAAAGGCTGAGCAAATCTTGCCCGGGCACAAAAGCGGCAGCGGGTCCCACACATGGACCATCGGGTATTGCTCTGTCAGCCGGTCGATCAATGCCATTTGGGGGCCCCGCAACCGCTCCAGCTGTTCCCGATCCATGCTGAATCCATCGGCGCATATTGGGTTCAACCGGTTGAACCAGTCCGAGCAGCGGTAAGGCGGCGCCTTGAAAATAGGTTTGGGCGCATCAATCAGCACCTGTACCTGGGTCGCCATTAGCCGAGAGAGCACTGCTCGCGCGGAGGCGTGTGCGCCATCGATCTGATTCGGCGTAAGTTCGGAAAGCACCTCTTCGAGGACTACTGCATCACCCCGGGCCCAACCGCGGCCGGCCAGCTCTGGCATGCGTAATGAGGCGAGAAAGACGATGTCACCCGGTTTCGCTTGCGTTTCCACCTTGCGCAAAGCGCTTTCCCGAGCTTGCGTGCAGGCGCCTTGCGGGTCAGGCGCGATCAGGTTGACCACTGCACAACCACCACGCTCATATTCCACAACCCTGATGCCCAGTCGCTGAGAAGCAATGCTTAACAGGGTGCGATAGGCTGCGGCATGCGAATCGCCGATAACAAACAGCTGACGGTCCTCCCACTGCGGGTCCCTGACTGGATCGCTGATCAGGTGTTGCGGGACCTGTCGGGAAAACCAGGTCGAAGTGTCTCGAGTATTGCTTAGCGACAAGACTTCGGGATTATCGGAGACCCACTGTGCAGTCGACCAGGACACGCTAGTTGCCACGAGACACCCGGCGATCGGCACCCAGGGGCTGCGCCCGAGGGCCAGGCGACCGTGGCGCAACGGCAATTCAATGCAGTGATAGGAGGTTGCCGCAAGCGCCATCACGATGAACGGGTAGGCGAGTTGAGCCGCAAGCTGCTCCAGGCCAATGGTCCAGCGCAAGAACACCAGCACCGGCCAATGCCAGAGGTACAGCGAGTATGAGATCCGCCCGATATAGGTCACCGTCGACGACTGCAGCAGTCGCAAGGGCAAGGATGGAGCAGCCGTTGGCTGCACCAGAGCGCTGATGACGAGCAGCGTGCCCGTCACGCTGACGAGTGCCCAGGGGAAAGGAAACTGGTTTTCGTCTGCCAGCAGGAACCCTGCGGTGATCAGTGTCAGCCCGGCGTAAAGTAGTATGCCCGGGGAACGCAGTGTGAACCGGCCGCTTTCTGTCAATTGGTAGAGGATGGCACCGGCGGCTAGCTCCCAGAATCGGCTGGGTAGCAAGTAGAACGCTTCAAGAGGACTGTCTCGAGTTTGGACAGCACTGACCGCCAGTGATATCAGCGCCAGCAGCGGCAAGATTAGCCAGACGGACCTGTGCCGGTCCTTGTAGCGCAGCCAGGCGAAATAGATAAGCGGGAATACCAGGTAGAACTGCTCTTCAACGGCGAGCGTCCAGGTGTGGGTATAGGGATTGAGCAAGGCGGAAGGGGAGAAGTAAGTATCGGTGTTCCATGCCAGCACAAAGTTACTCAAGCCGAAAAATGCCGCGAGCCCGGTGCTGTCATTTTGCTGGCTGAGCCAGGCTTGCGGCACGAACATCGTGGAGATCAGGCTGCACGTCACCAGTACCACCAGCAGCGCGGGCATGATCCGCAACAAGCGGCGGCGATAGAAGTCCGTCAGATAGGCTGCAAAGCCTTGGTCGGATCGGCCGGCAAGTGATTGGCTGATGACATACCCTGAGATGACGAAGAAAATGTCGACACCAGTAAAACCGCCGGGTAGCACGCCCAGGAAGTCAGCGTGGAAGATCATCACGCTCAGTACTGCAACGGCGCGCAGGCCGTCGATAGCGGGGATGTTTGCTGTCAATCGCATGCAGGTCACGCGTTCTCCTTGCGGGAAGAGCATTCTTGGTTTGACTTGACGTGAGGCGAGGATAGCCGGTTGAGAAATGGCGGAAGTAAATAAGGTGTTGCGGGGTTAGTCCGTGCTAAACGCACTCAATGCAAGTCCCAGGGCCTGCACCGCCGGGCAGTTGAGCTGACCGCACGGTCCAATTCATGACGAATGGCTTGGGTCGCCAAGTCTGATCGGGCTAGAATGCCAGCCCCTAAAATGATGGCGGCCATTCGGTATGCGCATTCAGTTGAACGGCGAATCCCTTGAACTGCCCGACGGTGAAACCGTTGCGGCCCTGCTGACCCGTCTGGAACTGACCGGTCGCCGGGTTGCGGTTGAACTCAATCTGGATATCGTCCCGCGCAGCCAGCATACGGAAACCATGCTGAACGACGGCGACTCGGTCGAAGTGGTACACGCCATCGGCGGCGGCTAGCCGCGCAGCCCGCAAGGCCCGAATTCTGCAAGACCCTCACCCCTACAGAGGATTTCCCATGAGCATCGTTCGTAGCGACAAGCCCTTCGTCCTGGCCGGTCGTACTTGCCAGTCGCGTTTGCTGGTCGGCACCGGCAAGTACCGCGACATGGAAGAAACCCGCCTGGCCATCGAAGCCTCGGGCGCCGAGATCGTGACCTTCGCCGTGCGGCGTACCAACCTCGGCCAGAACCCGGGCGAACCGAACCTGCTCGAAGTTCTGTCGCCGGAGCGCTATACCTTTCTGCCTAACACTGCCGGTTGCTTCGATGCTACCGAGGCTGTGCGCACCTGTCGCCTCGCCCGCGAGCTGCTCGGTGGCCACAATCTGGTGAAGCTGGAAGTGCTGGCCGACCAGAAAACTCTGTTCCCCAACGTGATCGAAACCCTCAAGGCCGCCGAAGTGCTGGTCAAGGAAGGTTTCGACGTGATGGTCTATACCAGCGATGACCCGATCATTGCCCGTCAACTGGCGGAAATCGGCGTTATCGCGGTCATGCCGCTGGCCGGTCTGATCGGTACAGGCCTGGGGATCTGCAACCCGTACAACCTGCAGATCATCCTCGAAGAAGCCAAGATCCCGGTGCTGGTGGATGCCGGTGTCGGTACCGCTTCCGACGCCACCATCGCCATGGAACTGGGTTGCGAAGCGGTGCTGATGAACTCGGCAATCGCCCATGCTCAGCAGCCGGTCATGATGGCTGAAGCCATGAAACACGCCATCGTTGCAGGTCGCTTGGCCTACCTCGCCGGCCGGATGCCGAAAAAACTCTATGCCAGCGCCTCCTCGCCGCTGGATGGTCTGATCAAGTAAGAGCCATTGATGACTGAATCAAACGACACGCCAATCCAGACGGAAGAAGGCGACGAGCGCCAACACCGCCGCATCAAGAGTTTCGTGATGCGCGCCGGGCGCATGACCGAAGGCCAGCAACGCGGCCTTGACCAGGGCACGCCGCTATTCGTGTTGCCGCTGGCCGATGCGCCGGTGGACTTCGATCAGGTGTTCGGTCGCTCGGCGCCGCGCTCGCTGGAGATCGGTTTTGGCATGGGCCATTCGCTGCTGGAAATGGCAACGGCTTCGCCCGAACAGGATTTCATCGGTGTGGAAGTGCACCGGCCCGGTGTTGGCGCATTGCTCAATGGCGTGGTGACTCAGGGCCTGACCAACTTGCGCGTCTACGATTGCGATGCGATCGAAGTGCTCAACCGCTGTATCGCCGACAACAGCCTCGATCGCCTGATGCTGTTTTTCCCGGACCCGTGGCACAAGAGCCGTCATCACAAGCGCCGTATCGTTCAGGCGTCGTTTGCTGAACTGGTGCGCAGCAAGTTGAAAGTCGGCGGCGTCCTGCACATGGCCACCGACTGGGAACCGTATGCGGAGTACATGCTGGAAGTGATGAACGTCGCGCCGGGTTATCGCAACCTGGCCGAAGACGGCAAGTGCGTCCCGCGCCCGGCCGAGCGCCCGATCACCAAGTTCGAACGCCGTGGCGAACGACTTGGGCATGGCGTGTGGGATTTGAAGTTCGAAAAGCTGTCCTGAACCGTAACGCAATAAACACTGTGGGAGCGACGGTGCGACGATTCGACCTGCTCGCGAAAGCGGTCTGACATTCAAAGAAGATGTTGAATGTTATGACCTCTTCGCGAGCAGGTCGAATCGTCGCACCGTCGCTCCCACATTTGTTTTGGGGTGTTTTCGAGATTCAGCGGCGGTCGGCGACGACACCGATCAGCACCAGCACTACCAACAACACCGGCGCCAGGCTGTAGTTGTTGAACTGGCTCAAACCTTTGACGATCCATGGCGTGGCGTAAATCAGCGCCGCACCGCTGCCGACCATGCACACTGCAGCCATCAACGGGACGCGCAAGGCACCGGCGATGCTGCCCAGACGCTGGTCGACCCAGCCTTTGATGTCCGCGCCGAACAACACCAGCAAACAGCCCACCAGTGCCAGAGAGATTTCCGACAGGTTGCTGCGGCTCCAGCGGGACACCGTGGCGAGCAGGTCGAGTACCAAATCCATTCGAATTCCTTAGGTCAGAAAATTCTGCAGCAAGTCATTGAGAAAGAGTTGTCCGCGCTCGGTGGCCGCCAGACGTGACGGTTCGACCTGCAACAGGCCACTTTGTTCTGCATCACGGCGGCCTTCGGCGAGGCTTTCCAGCGGCAAACCGGTGCGTTCGGGATACAAGTGCGATTCAACGCCAGCGGTCAAACGCAAGGCGTTCATCAGAAACTCGAACGGCAGTTCTTCATTGGTCAGGGCTTTCTCGCCCGCCTGGAAGTTTTTCGCCGGGTTCAGATAGTCTCTAGGCAGACGCGTCTTCCAGGTGCGCACGATGCGCCCGTCCGGGTGGCTGAGCTTGCCGTGGGCGCCGGCGCCGATGCCGATAAAGTCACCAAAGCTCCAGTAATTGAGATTGTGCCGCGCAGGACGACCGGGCTGCGCGTAGGCCGATACTTCGTACTGCGCGTAACCGTGTTCCGCCAGTAACGCCTGGCCGGCTTCCTGGATGTCCCACAGCGTGTCGTCTTCCGGCAGCGTCGGCGGCTGGTTCCAGAATACGGTGTTCGGCTCCAGCGTCAGTTGATACCAGGACAGATGCGTGGGGTTCAGCGCGATGGCCTGGCGCAGGTCGCTCAATGCATCGTCCAGCGACTGGTTCGGCAGGCCGTGCATCAGGTCCAGATTGAAATTGTCGAAGCCGGCCGTGCGCGCCATGCCGGCAGCCCGTATCGCTTCGTCGCCGTTATGGATCCGCCCCAACGCCTCCAGCTTTTCCTGCTGAAAACTCTGGATACCAATCGACAGGCGATTGATCCCCAGCGCTCTGTAAGCCACGAATTTTTCCTGTTCGAACGTCCCGGGATTGGCCTCCAGGGTGATTTCGATGTCGCTGGCAAACGGGATCCGTTGCTCGACACCCTTGAGCAAGCGACCCAAGGCAGCAGCGCTGAACAGGCTGGGCGTGCCTCCGCCGAAGAAAATCGAACTCAACTGCCTGCCGTAGACCGCGTGCAAGTCCTGATCGAGGTCAGTCAGCAACGCGTCCACGTACTCTTCTTCCGGCAGCACCGGGCTGGCGGTGTGGGAGTTGAAGTCGCAATACGGGCATTTGCGCACACACCACGGAATGTGGATGTACAACGCCAGCGGCGGCAGTACGGGCATGGCCGCACGTGGCGATTGCACGGCGCCGCCGAAAATCAGCGGCGACGCGGAGGGGGTGTGGGTCATTTCAGGCCCAGACGCTGGCGCAGCAGATCCATTGCACGGGCGCGGTGGCTGATCAGGTTCTTTTCATTCGGACTCAGTTCCGCACTTGAGCAATCTCGCTCCGGCACCCAGAACAGCGGGTCATAACCAAAGCCATGTTCACCGCTGGCGGCCGGCAGAATGCGTCCGTGCCACAGGCCCTCGCAGAGGATCGGCAACGGATCGTCGGCATGCCGCACCAAGGCAAGCACACAAACGAACTGCGCACCGCGTTCGGTTTCCGGCACATCCTTCAAGGCCTCCAGCAGTTTGGCGTTGTTCGCCGCGTCGCCCTTGCCATCGGCGTAACGGGCCGAATAAATGCCCGGCGCGCCACCTAGGAAATCCACCGCCAGACCGGAATCGTCGGCCAGCGCCGGCAAACCGGAAATGCGCGCCGCGTTGCGTGCCTTGAGAATGGCGTTTTCGACAAACGACAGGCCGGTTTCTTCAGGCTCGACGCTGCTGAACTCGCCGATCGAGCGCAGTTGCACCGAGTCGCCGAGCATGGCCTGGAGTTCCTTGAGTTTGCCGGCGTTGTGGCTGGCCAGCACGAGTTGGGTGAAAGTGATCATTCGCCGGGGAATAGCTCTTGGTTGAAATTAAGGGTGTTGATTTTATCGCCGGTCTGCACGTTGATATTGAAAGTGCGGACTTCCTGCTGATCCACCGGGAACTGGGCGATGTAGTAGATCGCGCCCTGCTCGGTGATTTGCCGGAAGTTCAGCTTTACGCTTTGGCTGGTCAGGTCTTTGATCGTACCGCTGACCTGAGCCATCTGCGGCTTGCCGTCTTTAACCACGGAAACATTGATGACGCCTTGGTTCTTGCTGCGTGTCAGCTCGGCGGCCTTGGCGATGTCCGGGGTCAGGAACGTCGAGTTGAAGGTGTTGTAATGCACCGTCACATCGCCGAATTTTTCCTGGCGGTCACCCTTGATGGCGTCGGCAGCCATCGCCGTGACGCTCAGGCAGGCAGTGAGTACAAACAGCGCTAGGCGAACCATGATCCTTACTCCTTATAAATGGCCTGGCAAATGGCGTGATTCAGACCGCGATCCGGTGATCCTGCAGCCCTGGACTGCTGACGCGGTAGATGCCGATCTCACCTAACAGATTAGGCCAAAGCTTACTGGCCCACCCGTGACGGTGCTGTTGATCCACCGCCAGCCGATCAATGACCTTGGCTTCACGTTCGCGACATAATGCTTCAAAGTCTTCGAAGGTACAGAAGTGAATGTTGGGCGTGTTGTACCAAGTGTAAGGAAGGAATTCCGATACCGGCATACGTCCCTTGCTCGCCAGATACCAGCGGCAACGCCAGTGACCGAAGTTGGGGAAGGTGATGATGCATTGGCGGCCGACCCGTAGCATCTCGTCGAGAATGCGGTCGGGGTAGTGGACGGCTTGCAGGGCCTGGGTCATGACCACGATGTCGAAGCTGTTGCTGGCAAAGTTGCCGAGGCCCTTGTCCAGATCCTGCTCGATGACGTTGATGCCTTTGGCAACGCACTCGGCGATGTTGTCCGGGTCGTTTTCCAGGCCGTAGCCGGTCACTTGCTTGTGGTCGCGCAGCCAGGTCAGCAGCTCGCCGTCACCGCAGCCAAGGTCGAGCACGCGGCTGCCGGCGGGTATCCATTCCTGGATGATTTCCAGATCAGCTCTCATGGCTTTCTCGCTTCTCACAACGGTATGCGGTTCATGTAATTGCTGAACGCCTGCAGATAGCGCGGGATCGGAATCAGGAAGGCGTCGTGGCCTTGCGGAGCATCGATCTCGAGGTAGCAGACGTCTTTCTTGGCCGCCATCAGCGCGTCCACCAGCTCCCGTGAGCGGGCAGGGGAGAAACGCCAGTCAGTGGTGAAGGACATCACGCAGAATTTCGCCGAGGCGCCAGCGAAGGTTTTCGCCAGGTCATCGTCGAAGTTCGCTGCCGGGTCGAAGTAGTCCAGCGCTTTGGTCATTAGCAGATAAGTGTTGGCGTCGAAACGGCCGGAAAACTCTTCGCCCTGATAACGCAGATAGCTTTCCACCTGGAACTCGACGCTGTGGAAGTCGTAGTTGAGCTTTTCGCTTTTCAGGCCACGGCCGAATTTCTCGCCCATGGAATCGTCGGACAAGTAGGTGATATGACCGACCATCCGCGCCAGCATCAGCCCGCGTTTGGGGATCACGCCAGCTTCCTGGAACGAGCCGCCGTGGAATTCCGGATCGGTGAGGATGGCCTGGCGCGCGACTTCATTGAAGGCGATGTTTTGCGCCGACAGCTTGGGCGCCGAGGCGATGGCCAGGCAGTGCCGTACTCGATCCGGGTAGGTGATGGTCCACTGTAACGCCTGCATTCCGCCGAGACTGCCGCCGATGACGGCGGCCCACTGGCTGATGCCGAGCAGATCAGACAGACGCGCCTGACTGTGCACCCAGTCTTCAACGGTGAGCACCGGGAAGTCGGCGCCAAACGGCTTGCCGGTGTCCGGGTTGAGGCTGCTCGGACCGGTCGAACCGTTGCAGCCGCCTAGGTTGTTCAGGCTGACGACGAAGAACCTGTCGGTATCGATTGGCTTGCCGGGGCCGATGCAGCTGTCCCACCAACCGGGTTTGCGCTCGTCGGGGCTGTGGAAACCGGCAGCGTGGTGATGCCCGGACAAGGCGTGGCAGATCAGCACGGCGTTGCTCGCCGTGGCATTGAGCGTGCCGTAGGTTTCGTAGATCAGGTCATACGCTGGAAGCGAGCGGCCACAGGCCAGGGCCAGGGGATCGCTGAAGTGGGCGACTTGCGGCGTCACCAGACCAACAGAATCGGCGGGAAAGGCAGTTGGCATCGACCCTGCTCTCGTTGAAATGAGGCGTAAGTCTAAAGACCGGTGGGGTTAGCGGCAAGCAAAGGCCGGGGCTGATTTCATTCAGTGAGACCGCGGTGCAGCCTTCGCGAGCAGGCTCGCTCCCACAGGGATCACATTAATCCTGTGGGAGCGAGCCTGCTCGCGAAGAACGATGATTCGGTGAGCCTGCTGGTTACATCAACAGGCGCAGGATTTCCGGCATCATGGTCATGGCGGCAAGATTGTTGATCACCAGCATGTCGATCAGCTTGAGCACCAGGAACGCGAGGATCGGCGAGATATCCAGACCACCAAGGTTCGGTACGATTTTGCGGAACGGCGCCAGGGCCGGCTCGCAGATGTCATTCACCAGTTCAGCGCCAGGGTTGTGGCTGCCCGGCGCGACCCAGGACAGGATGACGCTGATGATCAGGGCGAAAAAGAAAATCTTCAGGAACAGCGCCGTCACGCCGATCAACGACCAGATGAACAATTGCAGCGGGTTGCCGGTGGTGCCGTACGTCAGCAGCAGCGTCAGGGCCATCAGCGCCAGTTGCACCAGAATCGCCAGCACCAGCGAGGACATGTCCAGACCGAACATGCTCGGGATGATCCGGCGCAGTGGCTTGAGCAGCGGTTGCGTGGCTTTGACGATGAACTGGCAAAGCGGGTTATAGAAGTTCGCGCGTACCAGCTGCAGTACGAAGCGCAGGAGCACGATCAGCAAATACAGGCTGCCGAGGGTTTGCAGCACGTAGACCGCTGCAGTGTTCAATCCAATCATGTAAGGCTCCTTATTGACCTAGTTGTTCGGCCATTTCGGCCGAGCGGTGCGCAGCGGCGCCGAGTGCTTCTTCAACCAGGGCTTCGAAGCCCCCGGCCTGGAATGACTTGATTGCAGCTTCCGTGGTGCCCGACGGCGAGGTCACGCGGCGACGCAGTTCAGCGGCATCGACATCGCTGGCCACCGCCATGTGCGCGGCGCCCAGAGCGGTTTGCACGGTCAGTTGTGCTGCGATGTCTGCCGGCAGGCCAAGCTTGACGCCGGCAGCGGTCATCGCTTCAATCAACAGGAAGAAGTAGGCAGGGCCCGAACCGGATACCGCAGTGACCGCGTCCAGCTGTTGTTCTTCATTCAGCCACAAGGCGATGCCGACTGCAGATAGCAGTTCTTCCGCCTGCCGGCGTTGCTCCTCCGTCACCTCGGCGGTGGCGAACAAGCCACTTACACCCTGACGCAACAGTGCCGGAGTATTGGGCATGCAGCGCACGATCGGCTGGGCGCCAAGCCAGTTGTTCATGCTGGCACAGGTGATGCCCGCCGCAATTGAGACAACCAGTTGATTTGGTTTCAGGCTGGGGCGGATTGCCTCGCAGACGGCTTTCATCGCCTGGGGTTTGACCGCCAACACCACGACGTCTGCATCTTTGATGGCTTCTGCGTTGTCGGCGAAGACGTCGATGCCCTGTTCGGCGTTCACTTTGGCGCGAGTCTCTGCGCCCGGGTCGCTGGCGCGGATCAGTCCAGCGTCCAGTCCCTTGGCACGAAGCCCGCCGATAAGGCTGGCGGCCATGTTGCCGGCACCGATAAAGGCAATACGCGTGTTGCTCATGTCAGGTCCTTATAAAAGAGAAGAGTCGGCCATGGTTCAAGGCTGATGATAGTCGCGGGCACCAAACAGGGCCGTACCGACACGCACCCAGGTGGAGCCCATGGCGATGGCCGATTCGAGGTCGTGGCTCATGCCCATGGACAGTGTGTCCAGCGGCAGACTGAGGCTGGCCTGCAGGCGTTGTACGGCAGCAAAGGCGGCATCCTGCGCGGCGCGATCTTCAGTCGGCTCGGGAATCGCCATCAACCCGCGCAACGTGAGGTGGGGCAGTTCGCTGATGGCTTTGGCCAGTGCCGGCAGATCGGCAGGAGTACAGCCGGATTTACTGGATTCGCCGCTGACGTTGACCTGGATGCAGATGTTCAGTGGCGGCAAATCGGCGGGGCGTTGTTCGGACAATCGTTGTGCGATTTTCAAACGATCCACGGAGTGCACCCAGGCGAAGTGCTCGGCAATTGCACGAGTCTTGTTCGATTGAATGGGGCCGATGAAGTGCCAGATCAAGGGCAGGTCCGCCAACTCGAGCTGTTTGCTCAAGGCTTCCTGCAGATAGTTCTCGCCAAAATCGCGGATTCCGGCGGCGTAGGCTTCACGCAGTGCCTCGGCGGGCTTGGTTTTGCTCACTGCCAGCAGTTGCACGCTGTGCTCGTCGCGGTGGGCAGCGAGTGTGGCGGCACGTATGCGCGAAGTAACCTTAACGATGTTGTCTGCTATCGTGGACATTCAATGTGCGCCAGCGGGTCAGAGTTCGCGGCATTCTACTGGAATTGAGGAGCGCTATGGATATCACTGAGCTGCTGGCTTTCAGCGCCAAACAAGGCGCGTCCGACCTGCACCTGTCGGCCGGCCTGCCACCGATGATCCGCGTCGACGGCGATGTACGGCGCATCAACCTGCCGGCACTGGATCACAAGCAGGTGCAGGAGCTGATCTACGACATCATGAACGATACCCAGCGGGTGGACTTCGAGAAGAATCTGGAAACCGATTTTTCCTTCGACGTGCCCGGGGTGGCACGTTTTCGGGTTAATGCGTTCAATCAGAATCGTGGTGCGGGCGCGGTGTTCCGCACCATTCCGTCGAAAGTCCTGACCATGGATGACCTGGGCATGGGCGAAGTGTTTCGCCGCATTACCGAGTCGCCCCGTGGTCTGGTGCTGGTAACGGGCCCGACCGGTTCCGGCAAGTCGACAACACTGGCGGCGATGATCGATTACCTGAACAACCATCGCCATCATCATATTCTCACCATCGAAGACCCGATCGAGTTCGTTCACGAATCGCGTAAATGTCTGATCAATCAGCGCGAAGTTCACCGTGATACCCGCAGTTTTTCCACCGCGTTGCGCTCGGCGCTACGGGAAGACCCGGACGTGATTCTGGTGGGTGAAATGCGTGACCTGGAAACCATTCGCCTTGCACTGACGGCGGCCGAAACCGGGCATCTGGTGTTTGGCACCCTGCACACTACGTCAGCGGCGAAGACCATTGACCGGATAGTGGACGTGTTCCCGGGCGACGAAAAATCGATGGTGCGCTCGATGTTGTCCGAGTCGTTGCTGGCGGTGGTATCGCAGGCGTTGGTGAAAAAGGTCGGCGGCGGGCGTATTGCCGCGCATGAAATCATGCTCGGCACCTCGGCGATCCGTAACCTGATTCGAGAGGACAAGGTGGCGCAGATGTACTCGTCGATTCAGACTGGCGGGAACCTGGGGATGCAGACGCTGGATATGTGCTTGAAGGATTTGCTGAGCAAGGGCTTGATCAGTCGCGAACACGCGCGGGAGAAAGCGCGCACGCCGGATAATTTCTGACGTTGAACACAGCCCTGTGGCGAGGGGCTTTATGGGAGGGGGCTATGTGACAGGTGGCTTTGTGGCAAGGGGCTATTTAGCAGGGGGCTTTGTAGCAAGGGGTATGTAGCAGGGGGCTTGGTAGCAGGGGCTTTTGTGGCGAGGGGACTTGTCCCCGTTGGACTGCGCAGCAGGCCTGGAAAAGCGGGGTCGCTGCGCAACCCAACGGGGGCAAGCCCCCTCGCCACACAGGCCCCCTCGCCACAAAATCCCCTCACCGCAGGTCCCATCACTACAGGGGCTCACCATTGATCAGCGCTGAACGACCTGCAGCGTGCTCTTCTCTTTCGGCAGCACCCGCTTGGCGACCACGTAATGGCTCTGCCAGTAAGGCTTTTTCAGCGTGTCGATGGTCACCGACTTGCCACGCCGGGGCGCGTGGATAAAGCGGTCGTTGCCAAGGTAAATGGCGACGTGATTGACGCGACGGCTCTTGATATTGAAGAAAATCAGGTCGCCTGGTTTCAAATCCTTGCGATCGACTTTCTCGCCATGACCTGTGGCCATGGCGTTGGAAGTGCGTGGCAGGTCGAAGGTGGCGTCGTTGAACGCATATTTCACCAGACCGCTGCAATCAAAGCCTTTACTTGGGCTGCTGCCGCCCCAACGATAAGGTGTGCCGAGCACGTTTACCGCGCGGCTCAACACGTTGCTGCTTTCCTTGGTCCCCATTGGAGGCACAAGTTTGCTGTTGGCTTTGCTCAGCTGGGTCGGCCGTTTTGCAGTTTGCTTGTTCTTGCTCGTTGGAGCAGAAACATGGGATTTAGGGGTGAAACCATTGACGTTAGGAAGACGTTGCTCACGATTGGTGGCGTGGGCGGCCAGTGGCATTAGTAGGCAGATGGTCAGCCATGTCTTGAAAAATGGACGCATTCGGCAGGGCTCATATAGGTTAGCGCGCAACTTTATAACAGCTTTTCCGCCGCTTCCGGGTCCGTTTGTCGATTCGGCCCAGGGCCAAGGGAACCAAATAAACTCGAATTCGTCTGCGCTGTCGGACAAAAGTTAAGAGCAACAAGGCTTTAACAGACGCACAGTGTGGACGACCGTACGTCGGCCGCTTGTAAAAAAGTCACAAAGAATTCAACAATATTTATCTATCGTGTGCATCGAGGCCCAAATGAACACCTATCAACATCCTGTTCCGCGTCAGAACACGCATAGCAAACTCATAGGGTACTTGCTGTGGATTCTCGGCTTCACTGGCGCTCACCGCTTCTACTACGGCAAGCCAGTAACCGGGACGATCTGGTTCTTCACATTCGGATTGCTTGGTATCGGCTGGCTGATCGATCTGTTCCTGATTCCAGCCATGGACCGTGAAGCGGATCTGCGTTTCACCGCTGGGCCGATCGAATACAACGTCGCGTGGATTCTGCTGACGTTCCTGGGCGTGTTCGGCGTGCACCGTATGTATCAAGGCAAGTGGATCAGCGGCTTGCTGTACCTGGTGACGGGCGGGCTGTTCTTTCTGGGAGTGCTGTATGACTTCTGGACGCTGAATGACCAGGTGTCCGTGCGTAACGCGCAGAACCGCGGCGCTTTCCAGTAAGTAATGCGGCGAGGGCTATCTGGTTGGTGGTCTTCTTGTGGCGAGGGGGCTTGCCCCCGTTGGGCTGCGAAGCAGGCCCCCAAATCTGCGACTGCTGCGCAGCCGAACGGGGGCAACCCCCCTCGCCACAAAAGCCCACTCTTCAAGTAGCCCTAAAACCAACAGCCCACTCTTCAAGTGGCCCTAAAACCAACAGCCCACTCTTCAAGTGGCCCTAAAACCAACAGCCCACTCTTCAAGGAGCCCTAAAATCAGCAGCCCACTTTTCAAGTAGCCCTTAACCAGCAGACCCTCACCACAACGTCAGGCCTGGTGACTGATCCGCCCATCTACCAGCGTGTAACGCACCACACTCGGCAAGCTATGCCCAATGAACGGGCAGTTTTCACCCTTGGACAGCCAGGTTTCGCCGGCCACGGTCGACGCCGCTGGGTCGAACAGCACGATGTCCGCCGGGC